>CAYUJU010000005.1:0-80759 GCA_964445115.1 uncultured Methylobacillus sp.
AGCGCGGATGCCGTTGACCATGACGGTCAGGCCGCCCTTGACGCGACCGTTGATCAGGCCCTTGATGATACGGCCTTCGTTCATCGCTTCTTCCAGGTCCAGCCACGCTGCGAGGCGCTTGGCCTTTTCGCGCGAAAGCTTGGTGGAACCGAAACCGTCTTCCAGGGATTCGATCGCAACCTTGACGAAATCGCCGACGGCGACTTCCAGTTCGCCCTTGTCGTTGCGGAATTCGCTGGTCGGGATCACGCTTTCGGACTTGAGGCCGGCGTTGACGACGACGAAATCGCTGTCGACGGAAACGACTTCAGCGGTGATGACTTCGCCCGAACGCATTTCCTGGCGTGCCAGGCTTTCTTCGAAAAGGGCGGCAAAAGATTCTTGAGGGGCAGCAGTAGCCATTAATTGAGTACCTAACGTATTCCCATCTGGCGATGGGGTTGATTAAAAAAACCATGAACCTGGCGGCTCATGGCACTTTGGTCTTGCTTCTGGGTCTTGCCTTTACTGCAGGCTAGTCTGGTATTGATCCAGCACCGCCTTTACCGCTTGCTCGATGGTCAGATGATCCGTATCGAGTAACATTGCGCCTTCACATTGCTGCAACGGCGCCACCGCCCGTTGGCGGTCCCGTTCGTCACGCAATTGCAGATCCTGCAATATGCTTGCAAGATTAGCATGGTTTCCTTTTTCCATCAACTGCTTATGGCGACGTTCCGCACGCACTTCGGCGCTGGCCGTCAGGAATATCTTGGTCTGTGCATCGACGAAGATGACCGAGCCCATGTCGCGGCCATCCGCGACCAGTCCAGGCGCCTGGCGGAAACTGCGTTGCAGGTCGACCAGCGCACGGCGCAGGGCGGGGTGCACGGCGACTTCGGACGCGCCGCGGCTGATGTCTTCGGTGCGGATCGCTTCCGTGATGACGGCCCCGTCCAGCAGGATCTCCCCGTGTTCAAAGACGATATGCAGTTGCGAGGCCATGGCGGCCAGCCCCGCCTCATCCTGCCAGCTGATGTCGCGTTGTTTCGCAGCCAGCGCCACGATGCGGTAAAGCGCCCCGGAGTCCAGGTAATGAAATCCCAGGTGTTCGGCAACGCGCTGCGCGACTGTACCTTTGCCGCTGGCGGAAGGGCCGTCGATGGCGATGACGGGGATAGGGTTGGGTGTGTTCATCGGGTGATGGTGCCGTAGCGTTCAAAATAATCGGGAAAGGTCTTGGCGACACATTTCGGGTCGTTGATGGTCACCGTGACCCCGCCCAGGTTGATCAGCGAGAAGCACATGGCCATGCGATGGTCGTCGTAGGTGTCGATGGTTGCGCCCGAAGTCAGCGCCGCCGGCGGTGTCACGCGGATATAGTCCTGGCCTTCTTCTACCGTGGCGCCGACCTTGCGTAGTTCGGTCGCCATGGCGGCGATGCGGTCGGTTTCCTTGACGCGCCAGCTGGCGATGTTGCGCAGCGTGGTGGTGCCGTCGGCGTAGAGCGCTGCGATGGCAAGCGTCATGGCAGCATCCGGGATATGGTTGCAATCAAGATCGATGGCCTTGAGCTTGCCGCTGCCGGTGGCTTCGATCCAGTGATCGCCGCGGGTGATGGTGGCGCCCATCAGTTCCAGTGCCTCGGCGAAACGCACGTCACCCTGGATGGAGCGATTGCCAATACCTTCGACGCGTACCGGGCCCTTGCCGATCGCACCGGCAGCCAGGAAATAGGAAGCGGACGAGGCATCGCCTTCAACCCATAGTTCGCCAGGGCTGGTGTAATGGCTGTTGGCCGGAATGATGAAGGCTTGCCAGCCCTCGCGGCGCACTGTGACGCCAAAGCGCGCCATCAGGTTCAAGGTGATTTCAATGTAGGGCTTGGAAATCAGTTCGCCCACGACCTCGATGCGGAGTTCGCGCCCGGACAGGGGGGCTGCCATCAGCAGGGCGGTAAGGAACTGGCTGGAGACGCTACCCTTGACGCTGACCTTGTCGCCGGTAATCGCGGCAGGGGAGATTTCCAGCGGTGGGTAGCCATCGTTGCCAAGGTATCTTATGTCCGCACCGGCTTGGCGCAGCGCCTCCACAAGATCGCCGATCGGGCGCTCGTGCATGCGCGGGATGCCGGAGAGGGTGTAATGACCACCGGAAAATGCCAGCGCGGCGGTCAGGGGACGGAACGCCGTACCGGCGTTTCCCAGGAACAGGTCGGCCTCCTTGACGCGGAAAGCGCCTCCCTGTCCAGTGACTTTCCAGTCGTCCTGCGCGGTCTGTTCCAGCGGGACGCCGAGGATCTTCAAGGCATCGAGCATGCGGGCCGTGTCGTCCGAGGCCAGCAGGTCACGAATGTGCGTGGTGCCCTCGGCCAGCGCGGCCAGCAGCAGGGTGCGGTTGGAAATGCTCTTGGAGCCGGGCAGCTTGATGGTGCCGGCGGCGCTGGAAGCGGGAGAGAGAACGAGAGTTTCCATACGGGATTCGGTTACTTGGATGGCTGGAATTTTTCGGCCCAGGTGGTTCGGGCTTCACGCGCATGGCTGAACACGCCGGCCAGTTGCGTGCTGTCCCGCGTTTCGATCAGTTGCCGGATCGCGCGCAGGCGTTCGATGTAGGCGTCGAGTTCCTCTAGCATGGCATCACGGTTGGCCAGGCAGATATCGCGCCACATTTCCGGCGAGCTACCGGCGATGCGCGAGAAATCACGGAATCCGCCCGCAGCAAAACCGAATAACTGGTCGGCATTGGGGCGGCAGGCGATTTCCTCGACTAGCGCGTAGGCCAGCACGTGTGGCAAATGACTCACAGAAGCGAAGATGCGGTCGTGCACTTCCGGGGTCATGCTGGCGACGTTGGCTCCGCAACCGCGCCAGAAGGCCTCTGTCTTGGCAATATGTTCAGGGGAATTTTCAGCCAGCGGCGTGATGACGACATTTTTCCTGTCGAACAATTCGACTTTGGCTGCGGTGACGCCGCTTTTTTCAGCGCCGGCAATCGGGTGGGCGGGTACGAAATTCGCGAGTCGTGCGCCCATGTGCTCACGGGCGGCGGCGACGACGTCGCCTTTGGTGCTGCCGGCATCGGTGACGATGGCGTGGGCGGGCAGGTGGGGGGCGATGGCGGCCATCACGGCCGGCATGCTGCCGACGGGCATGGCGAGCAGCACGAAATCGGCATCCTTGACCGCTTCTTCGATCGGTGCCGCGGCATCGATGACTTGCAGGTCGATGGCTTCCTGCAGCGCTTCGCCGGAGCGGCCAGCGCCAACGATATGGCGCGCCAGCCCGGCGCGACGGGCTGCGAGGGCGACCGAGCCGCCGATCAGGCCGACGCCGATGATGACCAGTTTATCGAACATGGGAATGTGCGCGTTTGAAAACCGCACATGATAGCACGCGTGCCTGTGCCGCTAGAACCCGAGGGCGCGTGCCCCCTGGTAAAAGATGAAGCTGATCACCCAGGCCAGCACCAGCGACCAGACGATCGACAACCACATGAACGCGTGGCTGCGGGATTCGCTCTTGAGTGTTGCAATGGTCGAGAGGCAGGGGGTGTAGATCAGGGTGAACAGCATGAAACTCATGCCCTGCACCCAGTCGAGCTTGGTAGCCATGAGTTGCATCAGCGGATCGCCGGAGAGGCCGTAAATGACTGCCAGCGAGCCGACCACGATTTCCTTGGCAACAAACCCAAAAATCAACGCGATGGCAAGATTGCCGTCGATGCCGATGGGATTGAGCACGGGCGATAGTGCCGAGCCGATCATGCCGGCGAAGGTGTAGGCACTCGCCGGGGGCACGTCGCTCGGGTAGTTGGTTAACGCCCAGACCAGCACGACGCCGATCACGATGAACTTGGAAGCGCGGCGCAGGAAGTGCCCGACCTCGTGCCAGCCACGCAACAGGATCTGCCGCGGCGTGGGGAAGCGGTAGGGCGGAAGCTCCAGAATAAAGGGTTCGGTACTCTTGAATTGCCCCTTGAACAGCAGCGCGCTCAGCAAGGTCACGGCAAAGCTCATCAGGTACAGGCTGAACAGGACCAGGGGCGCTTGCGATGGTGTGAACAGGGCAGCGGTCATGAAGACGAACACCTGCAGGCGTGCTGAGCACAGGGAGAACGGGATCACCAGCATGCTGAGCAGCCGCATCGGGCGGGAGCGCATGGTGCGTGTGCCCATGAGCGCCGGGACGTTGCAGCCGAAACCCATCAGCAGCATGACGAATCCACGGCCATCCAGCCCCATTTTCGCCATCAGGCTATCTGTGAGGAAGGCGGCACGCGAAAGGTAGCCGCTGTCTTCCACCAGCGTCATCACGAGGAAAAACAGGATGATCAGGGGCAGGAAGGTGGCAACCGTACCGACCCCGTTGTAGATGCCATCCAGCAGCAGGCCGTGCAGCCAGGAGGGGGCGCCCGAGAGCATGGGCTCCAGCATGCCGCCGCGGAAATAGCCCATCAACCACTCGATACCGTCTTGCAGCGGCGCGCCTGCCACGAAAATGAACTGGAACAGGACATACATGGCGAGGAAGAACAGCGGCAGGCCCAGCCAAGGGTGGAGCACCAGGCGGTCAATGCGCGAGGTCAGTTCATCGGTCATTTGCAGGGGCATTTGCACCGCATTACGCACGATGGATTCCATCTCTCGCTCGATCTTGTCATCCGAGCTGAGTTGCGCGCGCAGCGCTTCTGCCGCTGGCGGCTGTTCGCGGTTCAGGGTTTGGGCTGCCAGATCCAGCGCATGTTTCAGGCCATCCCCATACTTGGCACTGATCAGAGCCACGGGCATGCCCAGTTGCGTCGACATCATCTCGCGGTCGATGGTGATACCGTTGCGCTGGGCTTCATCCACCATGTTCAGCATGAGCACGGTGGGGATGCCGAGGTCGCGGACCTGCAGCCCGAGCGAGAGCTGGCGGTCGATCTGCGAGGTGTTGAGCACCAGGATGACCAGGTCGATGTCGTTGTGTTCGAGAAAATGACGCACGACTTGCTCGTCATCCGAAAAGCCATGGAGGTCGTAGAGGCCGGGCAGGTCGACCAGTTCGGCGATGTGGCCTCCCATGAGGATTTTGGCGCTCATCAGGTCGACCGTGATGCCGGGCCAGTTACCTACCCGGGCTGAGGCGCCGCTGATGCGGTTGAACAGGGTGGACTTGCCGGTGTTCGGCATGCCCAGCAGGGCGATGCGTTTCATGCGTGGGCTATTCCTGCGTCCTGTGAGACCTGGAT
Organism: uncultured Methylobacillus sp.; assembly: GCA_964445115.1. GTDB lineage: Bacteria > Pseudomonadota > Gammaproteobacteria > Burkholderiales > Methylophilaceae > CAIJXJ01. The sequence goes on from CAYUJU010000005.1 coordinate 5,212, forward strand.
ACGATGCGCTTCGGTGCTGCGCATCATGACTTCCGTCGCGCCGATGCGGAGATGCAGGGGGCCATGGAAACGGCCGCGACGCACCAGTTCGACCCGTTTTCCGACACGAAAGCCCAATGCGTTCAGACGCTGCTGCAGGCCGTCTTCTGCGTTGATGGCGCGAATGGTGGCGTATTCGCCGGGTTTCAGGTGATCCAGACTCATGGTGTGCATCAGGCGTATGGTCTAAATGATAATAATTCCTATTATTGCACGCTGATCTGCACGCGTATAGTCGGCATGCATAAAAAACGGCGCCCTGGGGCGCCGTTTTTGCCGAGCATCGCCATGAGGCGACGCTTCAAGTGACGGAGTTTATTTCGTCGGTACGATCTTCGCCTTGCTACGCAGATCACCCAGCATCTTTTCCAGCTTTTGCTGTTGCAACTGCTTTTGCAGGCCATCCTTGACCTTGTCGTAGGCCGGCGGCTGGGCAGTACGGGAGTCTTCCAGCTTGATCACGTGCCAACCGAACTGGCTCTGCACCGGGGTGGTAGTGATCTTGCCCTTTTGCAGCGCGGTCACGGCGTCAGCGAACGGCTTCACCATGCCGGCCGGGGAGAACCAGCCCAGGTCGCCGCCCTTGTCCTTGGAACCCGGATCCTTGGATTTTTCCTTGGCGATCTTGGCGAAATCGCCGCCCTTGCCCAGCTGGGCGATGATGTCCTTGGCTTCCTGTTCGGTCTGCACCAGGATGTGACGGGCGCTGTATTCCTTGTCGCCCATTTGCTGTTTGAGCTTGTCGTATTCTGCCTTGGTTTCGGCATCCGACACCGGATTCTTCTTGATGTAGCTCTCGATGTAGGTGTTGACCAGCAACTCGCGACGCATCAGTTCTTCCTTGGACTGATAGTCGGCGGACTTGTCCAGGCCTTGTTTCTGCGCTTCCTGAATGACGAGTTCGCTGCTGATCAGCTTGTTGACGATGACGTTGCGGATGTTGTCATCCACCTTCTGGCCCCGTGCGGTGGCATCCTTGATGATGTAATCCATCAGGGATTGCTTGATCGGCTTGCCGTTGACGGTCGCGACCGTGTCGGCGGCGTGAGCGACCGGCAGGATCAGGCTGAAGGAAGCCGCAAGCAGGGTTTTTTGCGCGATATTCATTGAAAGTCCTTGAACGTTATGAACGGGGTGGGTGTTCGTCCGGCGTCATCGCCTTGATACTGAGGGCGTGAATGCGGCCCGGGATAAGGTCTTGAAGCGCCTGATAAATGCTCTGGTGGCGCATTATCCGTGATTTGCCGGAAAAATGCGAACTGACGATGGTGACGGTGATGTGGCCGCCCCCGCCGTTGCCGGCGTGTCCGGCATGCCGGTGACTGTCATCGGCGATGTGCAATTCGGCGGGATTGAAGCCGGCCAGGCGCTCCCGGATCAGGTCGGTGAGAGACATTACGCCGGCAGGGTTTTGCGGAATGGCTTGACCGTGACGCGGGCAAACACGCCCTCGGTGACGTAGGCATCGGCATCGGCCCAGCGTTGCGCGTCTTCCAGCGACGGAAATTCCGCCACGATCAGGCTACCGGTCATGCCGGCCGGACCAGGGTCCGGGCTGTCGATGGCGGGGAAGGGGCCGGCCAGCAGCAAACGGCCTTCGTCCTGGAGGGCTTTCAGGCGCTCGATGTGGGGCGGGCGGGCGGCGGCACGTTTGTCCTGGCTGTTGGGGACGTCCTCCCCGATGATGGTGTAGAGCATTAATGCGTTTCCTTTTCCTGAATGTGTTTGGACAGCACCAGGCTTTGCAGGATGACGAAGCCGACCATCAGCCCCGTGGTGCCGAACAGCTTGAAGTTGACCCAGGCTTCGGTCGAGTAGTGAAACGCCACGTACAGGTTGGCAAAGCCCAGCAGCACGAAGAAGATCGCCCACGCCAGATTGAGTTTGCGCCAGATGGCGTCCGGCATCTCGATCTGTTGCCCCATGACGCTGCGAATCAGATTTTTCTTCCAGAACCATTCCGCACTCAGCAGGGAAAGGCCGAAGAGCCAATAGAGCACGGTGGGCTTCCATTTGATGAAGGTTTCATCGTGCAGCAGCAGGGTGGCGCCGCCGAAGACCACGACAATGACCCCGCTGGCGATCAGCATGCCGTCGATCTTGCCGTGGCGGAACTTGACCCAGGCGATCTGCGCTAGGGTGGCGACGATGGCGACGGCGGTGGCAGCAAAAATGCCGGCAGTCTTGAAGACGATGAAGAACAGGATGACGGGGAACAGGTCGAAAAGAAATTTCATGGTGTGGTGTGTTAAGAGGCGAGCGATGCTGCCGAAGTTCCGATAAGGGCGCTATTTTGCTATGATTTCACATGCCTCACAAGAAACCTTCTGCGTCTGTTTTTCTCCATGCCCTCAGCCATTGATCTGCATAGCCACTCCACGGTCTCCGACGGGACGTTGTCTCCTGCCGATCTGGTGTCTCACGCGGTCGCGCGTGGCGTGCGCATGCTGGCGCTGACCGATCACGACGATCTGGATGGCCTGGCAGAGGCGCGTGCCACCGCAAGCAGGCTCGGTATCGAATTTATCGATGGCGTCGAGATTTCTGTGACCTGGCATCGCCGTACTGTGCACATCGTGGGGCTCAGGGTGTCACCCACCCACGCGCCGCTGGTCGAAGGCTTGCAGCGGTTGCGTGCAGGTCGCCATAGCCGCGCCGAGGCGATGGCTGCGGGGTTGGACAAGATCGGGATCACAGGCAGCCTGGAAGGGGCCTATCACTACGCGCAGCGCGGCATCATCAGCCGCTCCCATTTCGCCCGCTTTCTGGTCGAGAAGGGGCATGCCAAGGACGTGGGCGCGGTATTCAAGAAGTTTCTGGTCAAGGGCAAGCCAGGTTACCACGAGCATCAGTGGGCCTCGCTCGAGGATGCGGTGGGTTGGATCGTCGGTAGTGGCGGCATCGCCGTGATTGCGCACCCCGGGCGTTATGACCTGGGGCGCGTCAACATGCTGACCTTGCTGCACGAATTCCGCGAACTGGGCGGCAGGGCGGTGGAAGTGGTCACCGGTAGCCACACGCCGGAAATGGTGCCGCATTTCGCCAAGCTGGCGCATCAGTTCGATTTGTTGTCATCGGCCGGGTCTGATTACCATGGCCCGGGGCAGACCTACATGGACATGGGGCGCCTGCCGGACTTGCCCAGCCAGTGCGTGCCGGTGTGGCACGATTGGCCGGAGTACCAGCGCTATCGCGAGGCGATGGCGGTCGGACAAGCAGCATGACGGGTGCCGGGTTGGCCGTGGAGCGTGCGGTGGTGAACCAGGTGGGCGCGCTGTCGCATGACACAACCTATCAACAGGCTGTTGCGGCGTCGCGTCTTGATGCGGCGCGCTTCATGGGCTTGGCGAACGAACGAACATAGAAGGCGGCAACGCATTACATGGCACAGTATTTTTCGATACATCCCGAGAATCCGCAGCAGCGCCTGATCCAGCAGGCGGCTGCGATTATTCGCAATGGCGGCGTTGTGGCTTACCCCACCGATTCCAGTTATGCCTTGGGCTGCCATCTGGGCGATAAGGATGCACAGGAGCAGATTCGCGCGATTCGAGGCGTCGATGAAAGCCACCACTTCACGCTGGTATGCCGCAATCTGGCCGAGATTGCGACCTATGCCAAGGTGGATAACAGTCAGTTCCGTTTGCTCAAGGCCAATACGCCGGGTAGCTATACCTTTATCCTGCAGGCGAGCCGCGAAGTGCCTCGTCGTCTGCAGCACCCGAAGCGTTCCACGATCGGGTTGCGCGTCCCGGACCATGCCGTGACACTGGCGCTACTGGAAGAGCTGAATGAGCCGCTGCTCAGCATGACCCTGATGCTGCCGGGGGACGATGAGCCAATGAGCCAGGCCTGGGAGATTCGCGAGCGGCTGGAGCATCAGGTCGATCTGGTGATCGATGCCGGCGCCTGTGACCTGTTGCCGACCACGGTTATCGACCTCAGCGGCGATAGCCCGGTGCTGGTGCGCCTCGGCAAGGGCGATCCATCGCCGTTTGGATTGGACGAAGCATGACGATTTTCGACCTGTTGCAGCAGTTGTCCCAGATGGACGCCATCAGCCGCATCACGATCTGGGCGCTGCCGGTGATTTTTGCGATCACCGTGCACGAGGCTGCCCATGGCTATGCCGCTCGCCATTTCGGCGATATGACCGCCGCTGCGGCCGGACGTATCACCCTGAATCCGCTCAAGCACATTGACCCCGTCGGCACCCTGCTGGTGCCAGGGCTGACCATGCTGATCGGCGGCATCCTGTTTGGCTGGGCCAAGCCGGTGCCGGTCGACTTCGGTCGCTTGCGTCACCCCAAGCGCGACATGCTGTGGGTCGCCGCCGCGGGGCCCGCATCCAATTTTGTCATGGCCATGGGGTGGGCGCTGGCGATCAAGCTGTCGCCACTGTTTCCCCCTTTTGTTGCGACCCCACTGGTGCTGATGGGAGCGGCGGGCATCATGATCAACGCGGTGCTGATGGTGCTCAACCTGTTGCCGCTGCCGCCACTGGACGGCGGGCGCATCGCGGTGAGCCTGTTACCTTATCGCTGGGCCTACAAGTTCAGCAAGATCGAGCCTTACGGCTTCATCATCCTGATTGTTTTGATGTTTACGCATATACTGGGCGCTATTTTGTGGCCGTTTATCATGGCGGTCTTCCAACTGATTTCGTGGATTTTTTTCTAAAGGTTTGAAACATGGCGGTAGAACGCGTTTTATCGGGCATGCGGCCCACCGGCAACCTGCATCTGGGCCACTATCATGGCGTCCTCAAGAACTGGACCAAGTTGCAGCATGAGCATGAGTGCTTGTTCTTCGTGGCGGACTGGCATGCGCTGACCACGCATTACGATACGCCGCAGGTGATCGAGGAAAGCGTGTGGGAAATGGTGATCGACTGGCTGGCTGCCGGGGTCGATCCGGCCAATGCGACCATCTTCATCCAGTCGCGTGTGCCGGAACATGCCGAGTTGCACACTTTGCTGTCTATGATTACACCGCTGGGCTGGCTGGAGCGCATGCCGACCTACAAGGATCAGCAGGAGAAATTGTCCAGCAAGGACCTCTCCACCTATGGTTTCTTGGGCTACCCGCTGCTGATGAGTGCGGATGTGCTGATTTACCGTGCCACCCAGGTGCCGGTGGGGGAGGATCAGGTACCGCATCTGGAATTCACGCGTGAAATCGCCCGTCGTTTCAACCACATCTATGGCCGTGAACCGGGCTTTGAGGAAAAGGCCGAGGCGGCGATCAAGAAACTTGGCAACAAGAAGGGTGCACTGTACGAAGAGTTGCGCACCCGTTACCAGGAAAGCGGCGATGACGAGGCGCTGGAAGCCGCGCGCGCGCTAATCCATGAGCAGCAAGGCCTGAGCCTGGGTGACCGCGAGCGCTTGCTGGGCTTCCTCGAAGGCGGCGGCAAGATCATTCTGGTCGAGCCGGAAGCCGTGCTGACGCCGGCCTCCCGCATGCCGGGCCTGGACGGGCAGAAGATGTCCAAGTCCTACAACAACACGATTTCGCTGCGTGAATCGCCGGATGCGATTTCCAAGAAAATTCGCACCATGCCGACCGATACCAACCGCGTGCGCCGCACTGATCCAGGCGATCCTGCCAAGTGCCCGGTATGGCAGCTGCACGAAGTGTATTCGGACGACCAGAAGCGCGAATGGGTGATGAACGGCTGCAAGAGCGCCTCCATCGGCTGTATCGAATGCAAGCAGCCGGTGATTGATGCCGTGCTGGAAGAGTTGAAGCCGATTCAGGAACGTGCCGCGCAGTACGCCGAAGACCCGACGCTGGTGAAGAACATCGTCGCCGACGGCTGTGAAAAGGCACGCAAGCTGGCTCGCGAAACCATGCGCGACGTGCGCGAGGCGATGGGGCTGAGTTATAGCTGATGCTCCCCGCCGCCAGCGCCCGGATCCATGGAGAGCCTCTGGCAGAACTGCCACAGGATCTCTACATCCCGCCGGAGGCGCTGGAGGTCTACCTGGAGGCCTTTGAGGGCCCCCTGGACCTGTTGCTGTACCTGATCCGCAAGCACAATCTGGATATCCTCGATATCCCGATGGCGGAGTTGACCAAGCAGTATATGGACTATGTCGACAAGATGCGTTCGCGCAATCTGGAGCTGGCTTCGGATTACCTGCTCATGTCGGCGATGCTGATTGAGATCAAGTCGCGCATGCTGCTGCCGGCCCCCGAACTGGTGGAACAGGAGGAAGATCCACGAGCGGAGTTGGTGCGTCGTCTGCTGGAGTACGAATCCATGAAGCTGGCGGCGCAACAACTGGATGCCTTGCCGCAGGTGGGGCGCGAGTTGATGGTGGCGCAGGCCTACTACGAGCACATCCCGCAGCAACAGTTGCCGGGCGTGAGCATGGAGGAACTGTTTGCGGCCTGGCAGGACGTGCTGAAGCGCGCCAGCCATTTCGTACATCACAAGGTCAGTCGCGAGGAGCTTTCGGTGCGCGAGCACATGAGTCTGATCCTGCGCAAACTGAGTGGTGTGCCTTACCTCGAATTCATGGCGTTGTTCGATGTGCGTGAAGGCTTGCCGAAACTGGTGGTGTGTTTTCTCGCGATTCTGGAGCTGGCACGTGAAGGGCTGGTGCGGTTGACCCAGCAGTCGGCGTTCTCGCCGATTTACGTGCAGGCTGGAGAAGGACGGTAATGGCATCCGACATCCAGCACCTCAAGAACGTCCTGGAAGCGGCGCTCTTGACTAGCCCAGAGCCTTTGTCGCTGGACGACATGGCCCGACTGTTCGAAGACAAGATGGAGCGTGCCACCCTGCGCATGCTGCTGGATGAAATGCGCACCGACTGGGGGACACGCACGCTGGAACTGGTGCAGGTCGCCAGCGGTTGGCGTTTCCAGGCACGGCCGGAGTATGCGACCTATCTCGCACGCTTGAATCCGGAGCGGCAGCAACGCTACTCCCGTGCCACGCTGGAAACGCTGGCGATCATTGCCTATCGCCAGCCGGTGACGCGTGGCGATATCGAGGAAATTCGCGGGGTGTCGGTCAATCCGAATACCATACGCACGCTGCAGGAGCGCGGCTGGATCGACGTGGTCGGACATCGCGAAGTGCCGGGGCGGCCGTCGCTGTTTGGCACTACTAAGACGTTTCTGGACGATTTGAATTTGCGCTCCCTGGCGGAACTGCCGCCGTTGGAGCGTTTTCCCCAGCACGAAATACCGCTGGATTTGTAGGACATTTTCACCACGGAGCGCACGGAGACCAAAGAGAAAAGCCTTGGTGTCCTTCCTTGTGATCTGCGTGTACTCTGTGTTTCATGGTTTTTGGAGTTATCAATGGCAAGACCTTTTAAGAGAACCCCCGTGGCCCGACCGTCTCGGCCCGCCAATCCGGATGCGCCACCGCAGCGCCTGCACAAGTTGCTGGCATTGGCCGGGCTGGGCTCGCGGCGCGACATGGAAGCCCTCATCGCCAGCGGCCGCGTCACGGTCAATGGCAAGCCGGCCGAAGTCGGCGTCGGCGTGACGCCTGCCGATATCGTGCGGCTGGATAGTCGGCCCCTGCACCTGCCGTTCGAAGCCGAGTTGCCGCGTGTGCTGCTGTATCACAAGCCAGAAGGCGAGATCGTCAGCCAGGACGATCCGGAGAAGCGCGCTACGGTGTTCGACAAGCTGCCGCGTGTGCGCGGTGGGCGCTGGGTCGCGATCGGTCGTCTGGATATCAACACTTCCGGGCTGCTGATTTTTACGACTTCGGGCGAGTTGGCCAACCATTTCATGCATCCGCGCTACGAGGTGGAACGCGAGTATGCCGTGCGCCTGATGGGCGAACTGACCGATGCGCAGATGTCGCAGCTGACCGTAGGGGTGGAGCTGGAAGACGGCGTGGCGCAGTTCGATACGATCCAGGACAAGGGTGGGGAGGGTGCCAATCACTGGTATCAGGTGACCCTGCGTGAAGGGCGGAACCGCGAGGTGCGTCGCCTGTTCGAGGCTCTGGGGCTGATGGTCAGCCGCCTGATGCGGGTTCGCTTCGGCCCGGTCAATCTGCCGGCACGCCTCAAGCGTGGCCAGATGCTGGAGTTGCCAAGCAAGGACGTTGCCGGGCTGCTGGAATGGGCGGGCCTGGCCGTGCCTCGTGCGCCGCAGCGCAGCCAGAAAGAGCGGGAAAGCCTGGGCAAGACCTTCACTCCGAAAGAGCGTCGTCCCGACACGCGTTCCAAGCGTCCGGTCGGCGAACCGGGGCGTGGTCCCCGCTCGGGTGCGGAAGGTGCTGCCAAAGGGCCTGCCAAAAAGGCACCCGCTGCCAAACGGCGCATTCGCGGCGATAACATGACCCCGCCTGCGCAGCAGCGCCGCAGTGACCGTAATCGGGGGCGAGGTTAAGGCTTAAACGGCCACAAAAGCAAAAGGGGGCATTTGCCCCCTTTTGCTTTTTAAAATACCGGTTGCGTTACTGCGCTGCGTTCCACACGTGGGAACGGGTTACCCACTGGCCGTTTGCATCCTTTTCGTAAACACTGGTCGTGACGCCGCCGAAAGACGGTTTCTTGCCATCCTTTTCGGCGCCGTTGGCATTCCACTTCGCGACCTGATACAGCGCCTTGTCGTTGCCGCTCGCGCTGACGATTTCCAGCGTGTGATTATGCACACCAGCGTCAACAAATCCCTGGAACAGCTTCTCGATTTCGGCGCGACCCTTCAGCACCTGCCCGTTACCGGGGGATAGCAGGGCGTCCTCGGCATACAGCTTGGCCAAGCCCTTGGCATCGCCGCTGTTGAGCGCCTTGTTCCAGTTGGCATTCAGGGCTTCGACGGCCGCCTTGGGGTCAACTTCCGCCGCCCAGGTGGTGTTGGACATCATGAGACCAAATCCAATGGTGGCGAGGGTGGTTGTGATCAATGATTGCATGTGTAACTCCTTTTGGTGGTAATTAGTTGGCTAACTAGCCAGGTAAAAAAACTTAACCGAGGGCCTGGATGTTGGCTGTCAGGCACTTCAAGTGAGAAACGAGTTGATCTCGCTGCGGTATCGCCAGTACCTCCATCAGATTGCGGACCTTGCGGTAATAATCGGGCATGACAGCATCCAGTTTTTGCTGTCCGTCCTCGGTAAGGCGGATGGAGAACTTGCGTCTGTCGACCGCATCGGCGAGACGTTGCACCAGGCCTTCGCGCTCAAGCCCGTCAATGAGTCCGGTCATGGTGGCACGGGAAACCCCCGCCTTTTCTGCGAGGTCCGAAGGGGTCGAGGTGAGGTTGTCTTCGCGCATCAGCAGAATCAATACCCACCATCGTCCCTGCAGCAACCCGTGTTTGGCCAACAGCGCATCCAGCGCATCGGAAAGGTCAGAACCCGCTCGCAAGATGTTAAGAAAGGGGAGAACGGCCTCTACCTCGGCATCCGGGTACCTGGCGACAAATTTCTCCAGGATTTTTGCATCGGGAAGATTCTTGAGTTGCAACATGATTAGCGGCATTATAGTAAGCCTGCTAATCAAATGCAAACGAAAAATTGATGGAAGTCGATTTTTTCAGGGTTGAACGCTTACAGGAGTTGTTCGCGTGTCAGCAGAAACACGAACTGGTCACCGGCGCTGACTTCCAGCCAAGTGAAGGGCAGGTGCGGATAAGCCGCTTCCAGCACATCGCGGTTGTGGCCGATCTCAACGATCAACAGCCCGCCCGGATTGAGGTGCTCGGCCGCTTCGCGTATCAAGGTGTGGGTGTGGTCCAGGCCGTCTTCGCCACTGGCGAGCGCCATGTTGGGTTCCTGGCGATATTCCTGCGGCAGCGCTTCCATGGACGGCGCGTCGACGTAGGGCGGGTTGCTTAGGATGATGTCGTAACGCTTGCCAGCCAGCGCGGACAGCATGTCGGACTGGATCGCCTGTACCTGCCCGTCGAGGCGGTAATCTGAAATGTTACGGTGGGCAACGGCCAGCGCTTCTTCGGAAAGATCGACGGCATCCACCTCGGCATTAGGGAATGCGTGCGCCGCGAGGATGGCGAGACAGCCGCTGCCGGTGCAGATGTCGGCGACACTGACGATTTCTTCGGGATTTTCCACCCACGGGGCCAGTTGTTCGCGCAGCAGTTCCGCGATGAAGGAGCGGGGCACGATCACGCGCTCGTCCACATAGAACTTGAAATCGCCCAGCCAGGCTTCGCGCAGCAGATAAGCCGTGGGGGTGCGTTCTGTCACGCGGCGTTCGATCAGGTGGGCAAGGTGCTTGCGCTCGACCTCCGTCAGTACGGCGTCGAGGAATTGATTCAGCGTCTCGTGCGGCAGATGTAGCGAGGACATGAGTAGCCAGACGGCCTCGTCATAGCTGTTCAGTGTGCCGTGACCAAAAAATATGTCGGATGCTTCGAATCGGCTGACAGCGTAGCGCAGCCAGTCACGCAGGGTGAACAGTTCTTCCGAGACGCGTGTCATGCTCATTTCAGCAGTGTTTCCAGGGTGAGGCGATAGGTTTCCTTGAGCGGATCGATATCCGCTACCGCGACACATTCATTCAGCTTGTGAATGGTGGCGTTCAGCGGGCCGAACTCGATCACTTGTGGGCAGATATCGGCGATGAAGCGACCATCCGAGGTGCCGCCGCTGGTCGAAAGTTCCGGAGTGATGCCATAAGCCAGCTCGATTGCGTTGCTGATGGCATCCACGAGATCGCCCTTGGGCGTCAGGTAGGGCTTGCCGGAGAATTCCCATTCCAGATCGTATTCCAGGCCATGCTTGTCCAGCACGGCGTGCACGCGGTCTTTCAAACCCTGCTCTGTGCTGGCCGTGGAGAACCGGAAGTTAAACAGGATTTCCGCATGTCCCGGGACGACATTGGTTGCGCCGGTGCCACTGTTGAAATTGGAAATCTGCCACGAGGTTGGCGGGAAGTACTCGTTGCCGGCATCCCAGACCATATTCGCCAACTCGGCGATGGCCGGGGATACGAGGTGAATCGGGTTCTTGACCAGATGCGGATAGGCGATGTGGCCTTGCACACCCTTGATGATCAACTTGCCGGACAGCGACCCGCGACGCCCATTCTTGATCATGTCACCTACGCGTTTGTTGGAGGTGGGTTCGCCGACGATGCAATAGTCGATAGGTTCGTTACGCGCTTGGAGGGCTTCCACTACCTTGACCGTACCTTCCACAGCCACGCCTTCTTCGTCGGACGTGATCAGCAGGCCGATGGAGCCCGGATGATCCGGATATGCCTGCAGGAACTCTTCCACCGCCACCACGAAGGCCGCGATGGAGGTTTTCATGTCGGCCGCCCCCCGGGCATACAGCATGCCATCACGAATGGTTGGCTCGAATGGAGCGCTGTGCCATTGATCGAGCGGTCCGGTCGGTACGACGTCGGTGTGGCCGGCAAACACGACCAGTGGCTTGGCGGTGCCGCGGCGGGCATACAGGTTATCGACATTGCCGAAGCGCATGCGCTCGATTGTGAAGCCCAGCGGTTCGAGACGGCTGATCAGCAGGTCTTGGCAGCCGGCGTCTTCCGGTGTGACGGAACGGCGGGCAAGCAGGTCAATGGCGAGGTCTAGTGTTGGATTCGACATGATGTATCTATTTTGAGTTAACGGCTTTCGTCAGTGCTGCGACTTTTTCGGGACCGGTCCAAAGCACAGTCGTCCATCTAATGGGGTTGGAGTCTTTTCTCAAGTTGGTTGTGATCCAGGCGCCGCTGTCCAGGTGCCAGACCCCAAGATCCCCAACTGCCTTGTCAATCGAATCAGCAGGTACCCCTAGATAAATCGCGAATGCAGCTCGAACAAGATTTTCTCCGTTTATTCTACTGGAATAGTCGGATGGTTTGCCGTAAGTGCTGTGCAGATGCTGTATCAGTTCATCATGTGCCCAAGGTGGGATGTTGATTCTCGCCTGCACCAGACGGCCGTCCTTGAACCAAAACAAGGTATCAACCGCAGGCAGGTTATTCCAGCCTTTCAATTCATCAGCGCAAAAGCGATCTCCAAATTCTGAAACATCGGAGCCACAATACCAGTTCAAGGGATAGCGCTTTTCAAGCTGCGACTCAGTCATTGCCGTCAGTTCGCGCAGGTCCAGTTTTAGGACATCATGCGCCCTGAAGAAGTGCATGCGATAGGTGTAGACGTACTCGGTATTCCAGGACAGATGAATCACGAGCGCGACGACCGACGCGGCAAGCAGGCCCCACAGAATTCTTCGAAAACTTACTTGCCCGCTCACTCAGAAGCGCCAGCCTGAAAAGCGGCTTGATATTCTGCTGCCGCAAAGCCGGTGGCCAGTATTTGACCATCGCGTTCCAGCACGGGCCGTTTGATCACATTGGGTTTTTCCAGCATCAGGGCCAGCGCGGAAGCGTCGTCACGGATCGAGGCTTTCACTTCGTCGGGCAACTGACCCCAAGTGGGGCCGGTTTTCTTGAGCAGTTTCTGCCAGCCGAGTTGTTGCAGCCAGCCGGCGATCAGTGCTTCGGAAACGCCTTGTTTCTTGAAGTCGTGAAATTCGTAGGTGACGCCCTGCGCGGCAAGAAATTCGCGCGCTTTCTTGACTGTGCCGCAGTTCGGGATGCCGTAGAGTGTGATGGACATTTAAAACAACTCGATATCGTTACCTTGGGACTGTTTCTCGGCCATGAACTGCTCAATGGCCTGGTCGACCGGGATGCCCTTGAGGACGGCCTCGAACATGAAACGTTCCTCGTCCGTCGTATATTTGGCGCGGATGGCGTTCTGCAGGCCGGCCCATTCCTCCGGATTGAACAGGCGCTTGCGGTCACCGATCAGGTCGCCCATCTGTGACAGGCTGGCGCAGACATGGTCCAGACGCTGCACCAGTTTGTCGTAGAACTGGAAGGAGATGATCGCCTGATGCACCATGCCGGACACCTGGCTGGTTTCCGCGACCATTTCGGCCTTGGAGATACCGGCTTCTCCGCCCTCGGGCAGGGCGGCCAGCCTGGCGCTGATCCTGGCCAGCGACTCGGCCATGCCGGTAAATGCCTGCGTCAGGGTGTTGACGGAGGCATTGCTGTCCTTCATCGCGGTGTCGATCTGCGTGGCAGCCAGTTCCAGCATCAGCACGGTTTCGCGGATCTGGCTCCAGTCCAGGTCCGGGGACTGTGCCGTGCTCATGGGGGTGCTCAGCGAATGTTCCTGCATCGATCAGTTCTTTCCGTGAGGCGGTGGACTAGATCCCGCGCAGCAGTTCGTTGATGCCGACCTTACCCAGCGTCTTGGCGTCGACCTTCTTGACGATGACCGCGCAGTACAGGCTGTAGGAGCCATCCTTGGAGGGCAGGTTGCCGCTCACCACGACGGAGCCAGCCGGGACGCGGCCGTAGAACACTTCGCCGGTTTCGCGATCGTAAATCTTGGTGGACTGGCCGATGTACACGCCCATGGAGATGACGCAGTTGTCTTCCACAATCACGCCTTCGACCACTTCGGAACGGGCGCCGATGAAGCAGTTGTCGCCAATGATGGTCGGGCCGGCCTGCACTGGTTCCAGCACACCGCCGATACCGACGCCGCCGGACAGGTGCACGTTCTTGCCGATCTGGGCGCAGGAACCGACGGTAGCCCAGGTGTCGACCATGGTGCCTTCGTCAACGTAGGCGCCAATGTTGACGTAGGACGGCATCAGCACGACGTTCTTGCCGATGAAGGAGCCGCGGCGCACGATCGCGTTCGGTACCACGCGGAAACCGCCGGCCTTGAAATCAGCCTCGGTGTAGTTGGCAAACTTGGGCGGCACCTTGTCGAAATACTTGGTCACGCCGTCGTCCATCAGCACGTTGTCTTCCAGGCGGAAGGACAGTAGCACGGCCTTCTTGATCCACTGGTGGGTCACCCAGTTGCCGTCGATCTTCTCGGCGACGCGCAGGCGGCCGGCGTTCAGCTCTTCCAGCACGCCGAACACGGCGTCCTTGGTCTTGCTGTCGGCATTGGCGGGGTTGATGTCGGCGCGGCGATCGAAGGCGTCTTCGATGAACTGTTGAAGGTCTTGCATGGTGAATCCTTAAGGCTTTGAAAAAAGCGTAATTTTACTTGGTTCTGGGCGGTTCGTCAGTCTTTGATCTGTCGCAGCTTGTCGAGGTCACGGCGGTAGGCCTCGGCGTCCCCATATTCGAGGAATTGCTGGTAACGCAGGTGCGATCCGAGCGATCGGCGCGCGTGTTTGATCGGACACCAGTATTGCTCGGTGCGGGCGACGATTTCCGTCAGGTAACCCAGCAGCCCGTTGCCGTAGGAGCAGTAGGCGCAGTTGAGTTTTTCCAGCAGGTTGAGATAGGCCAGCTGGTGGCGGTCGAATACCAGATAGTCGCTGCGTCTGACCTTGGGGATGCCAAGCAGCGGGAAACAGACCGCGTGATACAGGCTGGCCAGCAGGTCAAGCAGCAACAGGGCAGGGAATACGGCGTAAATGAACGGGGCGACCAGCACATGGCGCGGTTCCGGCATGAGCGCATAACGGAACAGGTTGACCTTGAAGCGGCGCTGCATGCGCAGGGCCTCACGCTCGAACCGTACCTTGTGGCCGACCAGACGATACTGGATCCGGCTACGGGCCTGGTCCAGTTCGGTCTCGAGTTCCTGCTCCAGCGCTTTGATGCGCGCAACGAGTTCGCTGATGTGGTCGTTCATGCAGAAGCCTTGAAAAAAGAAGAGGGCGCACGGGGCACCCTCGGCATACTACCATGGCATGGGGTTAGCCCCGCTTTGCCTTGGCTTCCTGATACAGCGGCATGACGGTAGGGATCAGGCCTTTCAGGTCCTGAATGCGCGACTGCTCGGACGGGTGGGTGCTCATCCATTCCGGCGGCTTGCTGCCGCCCTGGGCGCCCATTTTCTGCCACAGGCTCACGGCCGCGTTGGGGTCGTAGCCAGCCCGTGCGGAGAGTTCCAGCCCGATACGGTCTGCCTCGCGCTCGCCCTCGCGGCTGTTGGGCAGGGTGAGTGCCAATGTACCTACCGTGGCTGCGATGCCCATGGAGGCCTTGGCGGTGTTGGCATCGTCAGAGAGGATGGCAGCGAGGATGCCAATGCCGACCACGCCCGCTTGCTGGGCATAGGCCTGCGACATGCGTTCACGCCCGTGTTCGCGCAACGCGTGAGCGATTTCGTGGCCGATCACGGCAGCGAGTTCGTCATCCGTTGCATTCAGTTTTTCGATCAGGCCGGAGTAGACCATGATCTTGCCGCCGGGCATGCAGTAGGCGTTGACTTGCTTGTCCTCCTGCACGTTGACTTCCCATTTCCATTGCAGCGCATCCGGGCGGAAGACGCCGGTCTGCGCAATCAGCCGTTTGGAAATGGCGCGCACCCGCTCCGTCTGCTGCGGATTCTGGTTCAACTGGTGCTTGGAGTCAGCCTCCTTCAGCGTTTGCAGGTAGCTTTGCGCCGCCATATTGTCCACCTGCTTGGTGGACAGCATCATGAACTGCTTGCGCTCGACGCCGACCGCCCCTGACTTGGTCGTCTGGGTGGAGGCGCAACCGCCCAGCGCGAGCGACAGCGTGATCAGCAGCAGGGAGAGAGTGCGATTCATGTTAATCCTCAATGTTTCTGGTCACGTTTGCAGGCTGCAGCTTCTTCTTCGGAGAGCTTGCCATCATGGTTCGTGTCCATCGCATCAAAATTTTTCTCGTGCATAGCCTGGGCTTCTGCCTTGTCGAGCGCCCCGTCCTTGTTGGTGTCGGCCGAGGTGAAGTGGTCCTTCTTGTGCATCTTGCAGTGAGCGCCTTCGTCGTGATGGTCTGCCAGCACGGGCATTGAGATCGTGAAAAGTGATGCGGCGATGAGAGTGAACAGCGTTTTCATGGGAGCCTCCTGAGGTAAATGGATATTCAACAAACGCATGATAATCGAATCGGTTGATCAGAGTGTCACTTGCGCGCCAAGTTCGACCACGCGGTTGGGTGGAAGTTTGAAATAGGTGGTGATGCTGCCGGCGTTGCGGAACATCGCGACGAAGAGCTTCTCGCGCCACAGTGCCATTTCCGAATTGGGTTTGGGGATCACGGATTCCTTGCCGATGAAGAACGAGGTATCCATCATGTCCATTTCCAGGCCGTAGACGCGGCATTCTTCCA
This sequence comes from uncultured Methylobacillus sp., assembly GCA_964445115.1. GTDB lineage: Bacteria > Pseudomonadota > Gammaproteobacteria > Burkholderiales > Methylophilaceae > CAIJXJ01. Next base: position 21,324 of record CAYUJU010000005.1, read on the forward strand.
GTTCGCGTGGCAGGTCGGGCTCGTCCTTGAAGCCATAACTGATCTCGACGCGGAAAAAGCCGTGGCCGAGGCGCTGCACCAGCAGCCGTTCGTGTTCCGGCACGTGCGGGATGTCCTCGATCTTGACCTTGGCCAGTACCACCTGGTCGTGCAGCACCTTGTTGTGCTTGAGGTTGTGCAGCAGGGCACTGGGGACGCCTGCGGTGTTGGGTGTCATGAATACGGCCGTGCCTTGCACGCGGGTGACGCTGTCGCCAGCCATGGCGTCGACGAAGGGCTCCAGCGCCATGGCATCTTCGGCCTGGCGTTTGTACAACAGCGCGCGCCCGCTTTTCCAGGTGGTCATGAGGGTGAAGATGACGATGCCGATCAGGATGGGGAACCAGCCGCCGGCCGGGATTTTCAGGATGTTGGCGCCGAAGAAGGCCAGGTCAATGGTGAGGAACATCCCGGCCAGCAAGAGGGTCTGTGCCCAGCTCCAGCCCCACACGCCGCGGAATACCAGCGCAGCGAGCAGGGTGGTGATCACCATGTCGCCGGTCACGGCGATGCCGTAAGCGGCTGCCAGGTTGGAAGAGGAGCCGAAGCCGACGACCAGCGCCATGACCATGATCATCAGGCCCCAGTTGACGGCAGGGAGATAGATCTGGCCTTTTTCACTCTCCGAGGTGTGCATCACCAGCATGCGCGGCAGATACCCCAGTTGCAGCGCCTGACGGGACACGGAAAACGCGCCGGAAATGACGGCCTGTGAAGCGATCACGGTGGAAAGGGTGGCGAGGGCGATCAGCGGATACACGGCCCAGTCCGGCGCCAGCAGGTAGAAGGGGTTCTTGACTGCGGTGGGGTCGTGCAGGATGAGCGCGCCCTGACCGAAGTAATTCAGGATCAGCGCCGGCAGGACGAAACCGAACCATGCCAGCTTGATGGGTTTGCGGCCGAAATGGCCCATGTCGGCGTACAACGCTTCCCCACCGGTCACGGCCAGAACGACGGCACCCAGCGCGACGAAGGCCAGCCAGTGGTTACCCGTGAAAAAATGCAGCGCATAAATCGGGTTGACGGCTTGCAGCACCTGCGGATCGTGCAGGATGTTGGTAATGCCCATCACGCCGAGCGATCCGAACCATAACAGCATGACGGGGCCGAACAGCTTGCCCACCGTGGCCGTGCCGTGGCGTTGCATCCAGAACAGGCCGAACAGCACGACCAGCGTGATCGGAATGATGTAGGGGTGCAGTTGCGGCGAGGCGATCTCCAGCCCTTCGACTGCGGAGAGTACAGAAATGGCCGGTGTCACCATCCCGTCGGCGAAGAACATGCAGGCGCCGATGATGCCGGCGTACATGATGAAGCGTTGCCTGCCCGGGTTGTTGATCGCCTGCTGCCCGGCCAGCGCGATCAGTGCCATGATGCCGCCTTCGCCGCGGTTGTCGGCACGCATGACGAAGGCCACGTACTTGATGGTGACGACCAGGATCAGGGCCCACAGGATCAGCGACAGGATGCCCATGACGTTGTCAGGGGTCACTGGAATGGGATGGTGGCTCGCGAATACTTCCTTCATCGTATACAGCGGGCTGGTGCCGATGTCACCGAACACCACCCCCAGTGCGGCTAGAGAAAGTGCAGCCAGCCGGGATTTATGTTCGGGTCCGGAAGTGTCCATTGAAGGTTCTGGAAATGGTCGAAACGTGAATTCTACAGCGGATTCATGGAGCCCGTCTGAACCCGCGGGTCAAATCACGTCGGATGAAGCACTCCGCTGGCAAGCAACTTTGCGAACTCATCGGCAGGGATGGGCCTGCTGAACAGGTAGCCCTGTACCTCGTCGCACTGGCGCGCGCGCAGGAATGCCAGTTGCTCCACCGTTTCCACCCCCTCGGCGATGACCTTGAAGCCGAGGCTCTTGGCCATGTTGATGATGGCGATGACGATGGCCTCGTCGTTGACGTCATGGGCCAGGTGCTGCACGAAGGACTGGTCAATCTTGAGCTTGTCGACCTGAAAGCGTTTCAGGTAGGAGAGCGAGGAATAGCCGGTGCCGAAATCGTCAATCGAGAGTTTTGGGCCGAGGGCATGCAGTCGCTCGACTGTTTCGATGGTGAATTCGATGTTCTCCATCGCAATACTTTCCGTCAGTTCGAGTTCGAGATAGGCCGGGTCCAGCTGGTGCTGCCGCAGCAATGTGCTCACCATGTCGACCAGGTTGTTCTGGCGGAACTGCGCGATGGAAAGATTGACGGCGACAGGCACGATGCCCAGTCCTGCCCGCTGCCATGCGGCGTTCTGGCGGACCGCCTCCGACATGACCCACTCGCCGATGGCGGTGATGAGACCGACTTCTTCTGCAATCGGAATGAACTCCCCTGGTGGGGTCAGGCCCCATTCGGGGTGTTGCCAGCGCACCAGGGCCTCGGCGCCTACGATTTGGCCCGAAATGGCGTCGACTTGCGGTTGGTAGTGCAGGACCAGTTGGTGTTGTTCCAACGCCTGGCGCAGGGCGATCTCGATTTCCAGCGTGTGTAGTGCCTGATGGAGCTGCTCTTCGGTGAAGAACTGATAGTTGTTTCGGCCGGCCTGTTTGGCACGGTACAGGGCTGTGTCGGCTGCCCGTGACAAGGTGCCAAAATCGTGACCATTTTCGGGATGCATCGCGATGCCGATGCTCGCTGTCAGGTTGAGTTGGTAGGGGTCCAGGTGATAAGGCTGGGCGAGCGCATCCAGGAGCTTTTGTGCGACCCGCGCTGCTCCCTCGGCGTTGGTGTCAGGGAGCAGGATCACAAACTCGTCCCCACCCATGCGGGACACGGTGTCCTCGTGGCGCACCGTCAGTTGCATACGTTTGGCGACTTCCTGCAGCAACTGGTCACCTACGGCGTGGCCAAGGGAGTCGTTGACGTTCTTGAAGCGGTCCAGGTCCAGGTAGAGCGTGGCCAAGCTGGAGCGGGTGCGCGCAGCCAGCTGTAGCAGGTTGTTGACCCGATCTGTCAGTAGCGTGCGATTGGGCAGGCTGGTGAGCGGGTCGAAGTGTGCGAGGTACTCGATCTTTTGCTGCGCCTGCATACGCTCGGTGAGGTCCTCGACCATGGAGACAAAATAGTCAACCTGTCCGTCAGGCTTGCGCAGGCAGCGGACGGAGATGTGTGCCGACACAATGCCGCCGTTTTTATGTATAAATCGCTTGTCCAGATCATAGCCATCCACTTCCCCCGCAAGTACACGGTTGAACTGGATGGCATCTTTCTCGATGTCGTCCGGGTGCGTGAGTTCTGGCCAGGGCTTACGCTTGAGCTCTTCTTCGGGGTAGCCCAGGATGTCGCACAAGGCCTTGTTGACCTCCAGCCAGCCCTTTTCGATGTCGACCGCTGCCATGCCGATCGGTGAGGTTTCGAAGTAGACCTGGAAATGCTGCTTGCTCTGTTTGAGCGCATTTTCCGCTGCCTTGCGCTCCGAGATGTCCAAGGCCAAGGCCACAAACACCGGGTGTTCGCCATGCATCAACTGTAGATGAATCTCTACCGGGTAGCTTGTGCCGTCCTTGCGTTGGAGAACGGTTTCCAACATGAGGGTGGATTGCTTGCCACTTTGCAAAAGGGCGATTGTCCGGGCATATTGATCCAGAGTGAATTCTGGACTGATATCCATCGGGGTCATGCCGCGCAATTCTTCGATTGAGTAACCGAGGTTCTGGCGGGCGCCTTCGTTCACCAGCTCGAAATGCAGGGTGGCTGCATCAAAAATGTAGATTTCGTTGAGGGATTTTTCGAGTGTCGCGCCCAGGCGTTCCAGATTGGTCTGCGCGGCGCGTAACTCGGTGATGTCGTTCGTGACGCCCTGGTAATGGGTAACTACACCATCTGCGTCGCGAACAACCGTGGTGTTGTCGCTGATCCAGCGTGTTTGACCATCTTGCGACAGGATGCGGTATTCCTGGTGGTAACGCTCATGCCCGCGCTGGGTGTTGGTTCGTACCTCGGCTGCGACGCGATCGACATCCTCAGGGTGAATGATGTCGGAAAACTTGAGTTTGCCGGAAAGGAAATCCTCTGCTGCATAGCCATATTGACTGACATTGCTGGAAACATACTCCGTGCGCCAGCCTTCACTTGGTGACCACCGCCAAAGCACGGACGGGCTATTCTCGACCACCAGGTTGGCGATCTCAAGCTTTTCGTGCGAAGCCTTCCGCTCGGCCCGGATATCCAGATTCTCCAGTGCCAGGCCGACGTCGCTGGCAACCTCCATGAGCAGTTGTGCTGCATCATCGTCAAAGGCGCCTGGTGTATCTTGATACAGCGTCAGGACAGCGCAGGGCCGGCCGTTTCGGCATACAGGAATTGCGGCGCTGGCCTGCCAGCCGTAGCGGGCGGCACGCTCGTGCCATTGGGCCGTGAGCGGGCTTTGCATGAAATCCTGTAAGAATACCGGGTGGTTTTCGCGCATGGCGGTGCCGGTAGGTCCCTGACCCTCAGGCATGTCTGCGCGCGAGGAAATGGTAATGCCGTCCAGATATTCCGTGCCTCGCCCTGCGCTGGCGACGGGCTGGATAAGACCGGTATCTGGGTCCAGCGTGCCAATCCAAGCCATGACCATGCCTCCCTGTTGGGTGGCGATTTCACAGACCGACTGGTAAAGGCCGTGCTCGCTGAGGCTGAGGTTTTCAAACTCTTCACTGCTTGAGACCTGCACGATGGTTTCGTTGACTCGTGACAGCGTGGCATACAACTGGGTCAACTGGCGGATGCGCTGTTCACTGGCACGGCGCTCGGTGATGTCGAGCATGGTCACCAGAACATCCCGGTCAAACGTGATGCCCGAAATGACGACGGTACGGTGCTGGCCATCCTTGCGAATAAGTTGGACTTCCTGCGGTTCGATATCGGTTTGGTGGCGGCGGGCGTTGTCCACGGCTTTCACCCACGTGGAAAACACCTTGTCGCGGTAGCTTGCGTCGGGGTAGGCCAGTTGCGACCAGTGACGCATGTCCGGAATATCCTCAGGCTGGTAGCCAAAAATCCGCCGGAATCGCTCGTTGATGAAAGTGATGTTGCCCTTCGCGTCCGTGTAGCCGAGGGGGACTGGGACTTTTTCAATCAGGTGCCGGAAGCGCTGCTCGCTCCCGCGCAGGGCGTTTTCAGCGCGTTTGCGATCCGTGATTTCACGGACGACCATGTGCAGGAACTCATGGCCGGATTCTTCGATTATCCGTGCGCTGATTTCGGCGATAAAGGTCGTTCCATCCTTGCGATGGTGCTCGGTTTCGTAGATCAGTCCGGCCGCCCCGTTTTCCAGCTGGGTGTTGCTAAAGCTAGCCGGTGTGTCGGTGCGTAGGTCCGCCATCCTCATGCCGAGCATTTCTTCACGGCTGTAGCCATAAAGCTCCAGCGCGCGATCATTAATTTCGATGAATCGCCCTTTGTCGTCGGTCAGAATGATGACGTCATTGGCATAACGGGAGAGATAGTCGTAATGCTGGGTCAGCAACTGGCGCTCCAGCGCAGCTTGAGCCCGTTCGGCAGCTTCACGGTTGCGCTCGCGCTGCCACCACAACCAGGTGAGGCTGCCGCCCAGAATCAGGACTGTGGCGGTCATCAGCGCGGCAATCAATGCCAAACGGCGAATCGGGGCGAAGATTTCCTGTTCATCTACCTGAGTAAACAGGACCCAGGGGGTGTTGTGGACGGGAATGGCGTAGGCGAGGCGCCTGCGGCCACTATCATCCACATAGCGGGCGATAATCCCGTCTGATCCATGTGATACGGCGGATTGGGTGAGTGTGGCGATTTCACCCCCATGTATCTGGGACATGGCTGGTGACATGCTGAGTCGCTGCCTGTTCAGGATCCGTACCTGCTGGCCTTCCTGCCGGACGAAAAAGCTCTCCTCGGATTGCAGTTTTGCGATGTGTTGGCCCAGGGTGGGGTTGAGCGTGGTCTCGGGATCCGTGTGCAAGAGCAAGGCGCCTGCCGTCTGACCCTCGTAGATCACTGGGGCGATAAATCCTATGTATGGCTTGGGGGTGCCGCTGACCAGATGTGTGTGGAAATCCAGGAAGACCGGTTTTTTCTCGCGGATGGCACGGGAAATCTCGGGGCGATGGCTATCCAGTGGTGTCTGCTTTTCCCCGGCATGCAGCCTGACCTGTCCCTGAGGGTCTATCAGGCTGACGGAGGAGTAGCGGTATTGTTCCTGGTATATCTTCAGCCGGCCTTCGATGTTCTTGAGTCGTGTGGGCAGCTTGTCGTCTGGAGGGGCCAGGAGTGCAAGTGCTTCCCGGGCCAGGAAAGATCCCTGCGTGGCGAACGTGACATCGGCCTGACGTTCATGCAGCCACGCTTCTGCCTGTGTTTTCTTGAGGTTGCCTGTCTTGGTCAGGTCGATGATCACGTCCTCTTCCAAGGACCGTTTGAATGCGGTGTAGGCGTACCAACCGGTCAGGCTGATGGCAACCGCCAGCATTAAGAAGAACAGCAGCGGCGCCCAGGGCGTCAAGTGGTTGGGGGATGATTCACGCGGGGTAAGTTTGGTTCGGGCGATGAGCAGGTACAGCATGAGCGCCGTGATCACCACGAACACGATGCCTTTCAGGGTCTGCATGTGCGTCAGCAGGGCTACATCGCCAAAAAAGGCCTCTAGCGCGCGATCCGAGACGAGGATCCAGAGCGCCGCGAAGGCGAGGTAGATCAGCGTGATACGCAGGGCATGGTGACGCGAGAATAAGTCCTTGAGGAGCATTGCCTGATTCTCTACCTGAGCGGCATCAAACTCAAGGTCGTTATCATCGCGATTCCTTTTCTGGCTGGGTCGTCAGTATGCGGGCATCGGCCAATCCGCTGGCGAAGGTCAGCATGACCTGATCGTCGGGGGCCAGTTGCCGGCTATCGGTGACCACCTTGCCCGTGGTGGTCTGTACCAGGCTGTAGCCCCGCTCCAGCACCGCGTGGGGGTTGAGGTGCGTGAGGTTTTGCTGCAACCGCAGGAGTTGTTGCTGGCGTCTTGCCATGCCTTGTGACATGGCGTGTTTCAGGCGCATGGCCAGTTGGTCCAGGTGCAGTCGGCGCTGCTGAACCTGCTGCAGAGGAGACAGCAGGCGCCGTGCGAGGTAATCGAGTTGCTGCTGGCGCTGGCTGAGCTGGTTGCGCATCTGCCGCTGCAGACGTTGATGGGCAAGCGCAACGCGTTGCAGCAGCGCGGCACGTTCCGGCGAGACCATTTCGGCGGCCGCTGTGGGCGTCGGAGCACGTCGGTCGGCGGCGAAGTCCGAGATGGTGAAATCGGTCTCGTGGCCGACGCCACTGACGACCGGCATGGAGGCGGCCACGATGGCGCGGGCAACGATTTCCTCGTTGAACTGCCACAGGTCTTCCATGCTCCCGCCGCCACGGCAGACGATCAGGACGTCACACTCGTCACGGGCGCTCGCGGTGTCGATGGCGTGCGCGATTTTTTCTGCTGCGCCCTTGCCCTGCACGGGGGTGGGGTAGATCACTACCGGGATGTTGGGCATGCGTCGCCGCAGGGTGGTCAGCACGTCGCGCAGCGCGGCAGCATCGGGCGAGGTGACGATGCCGATCTGGCGCGGCAATGTCGGTAGGGCGCGCTTGCGCGACGGATCGAACAGACCTTCCTGCTCCAGCTTGGCCTTGAGGCGCTCAAACGCCTCGTACAGGGCGCCGAGGCCTGCCTTGCGCAGGCCTTCGATCGTCAGTTGGAAATCGCCGCGCGCCTCGTACAGCGTGACTAGTGCCCGGGCTTCGACATGGTCGCCTTCGCGGGGCACCCAGTCGAGGTACTGGTTCTTGTTGCGGAACATGGCGCATCGCACTTGGGCCTTGGCATCCTTGAGGGAGAAATACCAGTGCCCGGAAGCCGCGCGGGTCAGGTTGGAAATTTCGCCGCTGACCCAGAGTAACGGAAAGCTCTGTTCCAGGGTTTCGCGTGCCAGCCGGTTAAGGTCGCTGACCGACAGAATGGGTGGTTGCCCGTGCGGGCCTTGGGATGTCATGCGCAGAATTATTCCAGTCCGAAGTTTTTCAGCTTGTACCACAACGAGCGCTCGCTGATGTCCAGCAGGCGCGCCGCCTTGCTCTTGTTGCCCCCCGTTTCCTGCAATGCCGCGCTGATGATGCCGCGTTCCAGCGCCTCGACGGCAGGACCGAGTTTCAGGTCTTGCGGCGTGGTCGGCGCGGGGAGGGCACTCGCAGTGGCGGGGGTGGTCATCTCGCGCGGCAGATGCCCGATCTCGATACTGCTGCCCCGGCTGAGCACGACCGCCCGCTCGATCACATTCTGCAGTTCGCGCACGTTGCCCGGCCAGTCGTAGGTGCACAGACAATCGAGCGCGGCTTGCGAGAGGCCTCCATGGCTGCCGTGCCGCTGCAGGAAGCCGGCGGCCAGCGCGGGAATGTCCTGCTTGCGCTCTCGTAACGCCGGCAGGTCGATATTGAAGACATTGACGCGGTAGTAAAGGTCTTCGCGCAGCCCGCCGTCAGCAATCGCTTGCCGTGGGTCGCGATTGGTGGCCGCTACGATACGCACATCAATCGGAATGCTGCGGTTGCCGCCCAGCCGTTCCAAGACATTTTCCTGCAAGACGCGCAGCAGTTTGGCTTGCAGGGCCAGCGGCATTTCGGTCAGTTCGTCGAGGAACAGCGTGCCGCCTTCCGCCATTTCAAACTTGCCGATGCGTGTCTTGAGTGCGCCGGTAAAGGCGCCCTTTTCGTAGCCGAACAACTCGCTTTCCAGAATGTCGGCAGGAATGGCGGCGCAGTTGATCGGTACGAACAGCGCATCGTGGCGCGGGGATGCGCGATGGATGGCGCGCGCGACCAGCTCCTTGCCCGTGCCGGTTTCGCCGGTGATGAGCACGGTAGTCTTGCCGGGGGCGACCTGTCGTATCAGGTCGTAAACCTTTTGCATCGGGGCGCTGCTGCCGACGAACTCCCCCCAGCCCTTGTCGACTTCGTCGCGCAGGAAATCGTTCTGGCGGCGCATGCGGCCGGCAGAGAGGATGCGGTCGATGGCGATCTCAAGGGCGTCGACATCAAAAGGCCGCACGATGTAGTCACATGCCCCCAGTTTCATCGCCTCCACGGCGCTTTCGATGGTGCCGTAGGCGGTCATGATGATGACAGGGACGTCGTTGCCCTGTGCCCGCAGTGTCTGCAGCAGTTCGATGCCGCTCATGCCGGGCATGCGCAGATCGCTGATGATAAGGTCTGCCGAACCGGATTTCAGTATTTGTAACGCTTCCTGCCCGTTGCCTGCGCAGGCGACCTCGTACCCCATGCGTTGCAGCATGATTTCCAGCACCCGCTGCATTTTGGGTTCATCGTCGACGACCAGCACGCGTTGGCTCATGCAGGGTTCCTCATGGGTAAAGTGATGGTAAACAGGGCGCCGCCCATCGTGCTGCGGCCGGCGCGGATGTCGCCTTCATGGCCGTGCACGATCTGCTGTACGACGGCCAGCCCGAGCCCGACGCCGCCCTCACGTTTGGTGAAGAAGGGGTCGAACACCCGCGGGATGGCCTCGTCGGGAATCCCGGGACCATTATCCGCGACTTCGATGATGGCGTGCGCATCCTCACTACGGGTCGTGATGGTGATACGACCTCCCGGTGGCAGGATCTGCAGGGCGTTCAGTACCAGATTGAGCAGCACTTGCGTCATTTGTTCCGCATCCAGAGGAACGATGGAGGGCGTGCAGGCCAGGTCCAGCGTGATGGCAATGTTGTTCTTGCCGGCCTGAGCCTCCAGCAGCGCTGCGACATGCCGGATGACGTCGTGCAGGTCCGTCGGTTGGCAATGTGGCAGGCGCTGGCGGGCGCTGTCCAGCAATGTCGTGACCAGCCGGTTGAGCCGGTCGGCCTCGCTTTCGATAAAGCCCGTGAGCTCGCGGGCCTCCTCGTTGAGCCCGGGGTCGCGCGCCAGCATTTGTGCGGAGGAGCGCAGGATCCCGACAGGGGTGCGGATTTCATGCGCCATGACGGCCGCCACCTCGCCCAGCACAGCGAGTTTTGAGGCGCGGATCAGGTCGGCACGCGACTGGTCGAGGTCGCGTACTGTCTGGATGAAGGTGTCGGTCAATTCCCCGACTTCACCCCCCGTGGCTTGCGGTGCTGGGGGTAATTGGCGGTCGCGCTTGAAGCGGCGGGTAAAGTCGGTTAGTGCGGCGATGGGGCGTGCAATGCGGCCGGCGATCAGCATGGAGAAACCAACCGCCAGCAGGCTGGTGATTGCGAGCAGCAGGGCGAACACCCAGGCCATCTGGCGCACGGGAATATAAGCCTGGCGGCTACTTTCGATGACCAGGGTGGTCCAGCCGAATCCGGGGAACTGCTGGAATCCGGGGGAGTGCTCAAAACCGACCGTGACTTCTCCATGGAACCACGGTTCACCAGCGAGGGTTCGGACACCGTGGCGTTCAGGAAAAGTCCAGCCGGCGGGAATCTGCTGGAGCAGGGCGCCACGTTTGCGCAGTTCGGACGATGCGGCGATGACCCGGCCATTCGCATCCAGCAAGGCGATCTGTCGACGTTCCTGCGCGGCATGGTCCAGCATGCGGTAGATCTGCCCCCAGTCGAAGACCAGGATCAGTTCGCCAATCTTGGCGTCGTTGAACATGGATGTGATGGGAGCCTTGATGGGCAGGTTGTCGCCGCGGTTGTCGAGTTGCAGGGTTTCCAGACGGATGGCGGCGTTGGCTGTCCCGGGAAACGCATTTTCCTCTGCGTGTGGGCGTGTGAGTCCGATGTTGTCTGGCGAACTGCTGGCGACGATCCTGCCTTCCGTGTCGGTACACAGCAATTGCTGATAGACGTTGCGGTAGCCGGATTTCAATTCAGCCAAAAAGTTGGACAGGCGCTTGTCCACATCACGAATCTGAATGTCCTGCATCACTTCGAGCCGGCTCCAGGTCTGTGCGTTCTGCAGACGCTCGAACAGCATCTTGTCGACGTCCTGTGAGACCGATTCTGCCTCGATCTGCAGGCTTTGGCGGATGTCCTCCCGCATGGCGTCGCCGGCCACGTGAAAAGCCAGGTAGGTCAGCAGCATAGCGGGGAGCAGACTGACGAACAGGAAGGCAAGCAGCAGTGTTTTTCGGATGGTCAAAATCGGGAATTCAGTCCGACGGGAGGTGGCCAGTATATGGCACAATCGCCCTTTTTCCATGCAGGGCTAATCCACATGCCGACTTTGCTACGTGTTTTGGTGTCCGTCGTGCTGATGTCAGCCTGGGCCGCGCAGGCGGAGGACTACACGCCCGGCCGGGGCTGGCAGGTGCCGGGCACCGGATTTCGTCTCGGTGGCTATGCCAGTGCCGGGATCGAGGATGATCATCACCAGCGGCGATCGGTGGGAGTGGATGATTTCAGCCTGTTCGTGACCTGGGAAGGTGAAGGCAAGTTGCGTCTGTTTTCGGAGTTGGATCTGGAGCGGCCCGTTGCCTGGGAGCAGGGTAGCGGTGTCACTACACAGCATGCCTACCTGGCCCTTGAACGGCTGTATGCCGATTACCTGTATTCCGACCGTTTGAATCTTCGCGCCGGCAAGTTCCTGACGCCGGTGGGGCGCTGGAATGTGATTCATGCTGCGCCGCTGGTCTGGACGACAACGCGCCCGCTGGTGACCGAACATACGTTCCCGACCAACGCTACCGGCGCCATGATCTATGGCGCCTTGCCTGTCATGGGGCATGACTTCGACTATGCCTTGTATACCTCGATTGGCGAAGAGTGGCGCCCCGACCCCAAGCTGGACCCGTTCGAGGAAGCCTACGGTGGCCACCTGTCGGCACCGCTTGGACATCATGCGGAGATCGGGCTGTCGTATGCTAATTTCGAGCAGCAAAGTGCGGTTGGGGAGCGTCGAAATTTACTGGGCCTCGATTACATGTGGTCGCGTGACCGCTACGAGGTCAGCGCTGAGCTCGCCTATCGTTTTTCTGAAGAGGGACATCACGCCGACGAGAAGGGGGCCTATGTTCAGGGGGTGTTCCCGATTGCGGGTAACTGGTATGGCATCGGTCGGTACGAGTTCTACGATCAGGCGGGTCCAGCACCGGCCATGAACCTCTGGCTGGCCGGTGTTGCTATGCGGCTTTCTCCCGCGATGGTGCTGAAAGCGGAATACAGTCACGCGGAAAATAACCGGATTCAGGCACCAGAGGGCTTTTTTGCCTCTTTTGCGGTGCTGTTCTGATGCGCCCCGTTACATTCATCTGCTGGTTGATGCTATTGTCATGCCCATTGTCCGCCTGGTCGGACGAGGCGCTGGCCCTCATCATGGCGCCCGGTCATCATAGCCTCCGCAAGGACGAGGCTGCACAGATATTCAAACGCAAGAAATTATTCTGGAGCGACGGGCGCAAGATACAGCCAGTCAATCTCCCAGCTTCCAGCCCGCTGCGACGGCTCTTCACCCATTCCATCCTTGGTTCGACGCCGGAAGAACTTGAAAAATACTGGAATGACATGTACTTCCATGGCGTTTCTCCGCCCTTCGTGCTGACTTCGGAAGAAGCGGTGCTGCGATTTGTCGCTGAAACGCCGGGGGCTGTCGGCTACGTCGGTGCTTGCAGTGTCGACAGCCGAGTTGCGGCTGTGCTGTACCTTACCCCGGATGGGCGCGTGACCGAGGAAGCGCAAGAGGCTGGCTGCCCGCGATAACCCTGCAAAAATCGTATGAAATTTCTTGCATGATCTTGCGTGGCCTGCAGGATGTTGCAGGGTGCTTTTGATGTCTCCCCTTCAAGGTATTCCAAATAAATATCCTTATATAACATAAGGATAAGAAATAATTCCGCCGGATTTCCATGATCTGGCACGCGCTTTGCGCTATCCCTTTCGAAACTCATTTTCCGAAAGGGATGTTCATGAACCTGTCTCCGGCATTTAAGCCAGCCGTCGCCTGTGAAAGCGATCATCATGCATCGGCTTCTTCCGAACTTGCCGAGCGCTTGGCGCGACTGATTGCCTTGCGCGAACATGCGCCGCATGACCGGGGTGCCATCGAGGCGTTTATTCGTGACTGTTTTGCGAGTGCGCACGGCGCCAGCGTCAACCATTTCATGCCCCGCCTGTTGAGCCTGGAATCCAGGAGTGGCGAGCGGATTGCGGCCTTTGGCTTGCGGGATGCGGGTCGCCACTCCCTGTTTCTTGAGCAGTACCTGGACATGCCGATTGAGTCGGTGTTGCAGTCCCGACTGGGGCGTGCGGTGCGGCGCGACGAGATCATCGAAGTCGGCAATCTGTCAGCCTTGTACCCGGGTGCGGCGCGCTGGCTGATCGTGGCCCTGACCGCTGTGCTGCATCGTGAAGGTTACCGTTGGGTGGTATTCACGGGTACGGCCGCTTTGCGCAACGGATTTGCGCGACTGGGGTTGCGACCGGTAGAGATCGGAGAAGCCGCGCTAGCGCGCTTGCCAGCGGGGGATCGTGATGGATGGGGGCGTTATTACGACCATGCGCCACTGGTCATGGCTGGCGATATCGCCCAAGGTTACCGCGAACTTTTGATGCAGGGTGATCTTGCCCGGATGTTGCGTGCCGGCATGGACACGGTGGAGGCAGCATGAGCCGGTTGCTTAAACACATTCGCCGCATGGCGGGTGCCAGCCCGGAACAGATTGCGCTGGCAGGCCACGAGACCTTCGTCACCTATGCCGAACTTGACCTCTCGGTGGCCGAGTCTGCGCACGCCCTGAACGATCAGGAAATCGGCCGTCTTGGGTTGCTGGCCGACAACGACATTTCCTGGGCGCTCGCCGATCTGTCCACCATGGCGGCCAGCGTGCCTTTGGTGCCGCTACCGTTGTTCTTCACGCCGCAGCAGGTCTTGCACGTGATTACCAATGCCGGCCTGGACGCCATTCTGACGGACCGGCCTGACCGGCTGGAGGCGTGGCTTGCGACCTCAGATCTGCGTTGTTACCGCGCCGGCATGTGCTGCGGCCTGCATCTGCTGCGTCTGACGGGCGTGGTCGGGCAAGCCCTCCCTGCGGGGACGGCCAAAATCACCTATACCTCCGGCACCACCGGGTCCCCCAAAGGGGTGTGCCTGTCTATCGATCAGATGGAAACAGTGGCGCTGGCCCTGCGTGATGCGAGCCAGGCGACGGCGGCAGACCGTCACCTGTGTCTGACGCCGCTTTCGACCTTGCTCGAAAACATCGGCGGTATTTATACGCCGCTGATAGCGGGTGCCGTCGCGAACCTGTGGCCGCTGGAGGCAGTGGGTTTGCAGGGGGCGTCCGGATTGAACATCGACACCATGCTGGACGCCCTGAACCACTGCGAGGCCAGCAGCGCAATTCTTGCGCCGCAAATGCTGCAGGCGCTGGTTGCCGCCGGAGAGCAGGGGTGGGGAATGCCGACGACGCTGCGTTTTGTCGCAGTGGGGGGCGCGCCCGTGTCGCCGCAGCTGCTGCAGCGGGCGGCGTCTTTGGGGCTTCCGGTGTTCGAAGGATACGGCCTGTCCGAGTGTGCTTCGGTCGTCGCGCTGAATACGCCGATAGCTTGCCAGCCCGGATCAGTGGGGCATCCCTTGCCTCACGTAGGCATCTCGTTTTCGTCCTCTGGTGAGATTCTGATCTCCGGATCCGGGTTTCTCGGGTACCTCGGCGGGGATACGCCAGCCGAACCGTGGCCGACTGGAGATCTCGGCCATCTGGATGCGGATGGGTATCTCCACGTGACAGGCCGTATCAAAAGCCTGTTCATCACCTCGTTCGGTCGCAACGTGGCGCCAGAATGGGTGGAGCGTGAACTGACGATGCATCCCGCCATCCTGCAGGCGGCGGTGTTTGGGGAGGGCCGGCCCTACAACGTGGCCGTGGTCGTGCCCCGTCAAGGAGCAACCGAAGCCGCCATTCAACAGGCACTGCGCGAATCCAACCGGAACCTGCCCGATTACGCCAGGGTGACGGCCTGGGTCACTGCCGGACAACCGTTTTCTCCCCTCAATCAACAAACGACGACCAATGGTCGCCTGCGGCGCGAGGTGATCGCCTCGGCTTATGCCGATGCCATCAATTCCCTTTATCAGGAGCAAGCACATGACCTTTTTCGAACAGTTGCAGCATGAAACCCAGGCTGCCCAGGCTGGGCTGCAATCGATTCCCATCATCCAGCGTGCGCTCACCGGGCAAGTGACCCGGGAACAATATATCGCCTTCCTGACGCAGGCCTACCACCACGTCAAACACACGGTACCGTTGCTGATGGCCTGTGGCGCACGCCTCGACAGCGACAAGGAATGGCTGCGTGAGGCGATCGCCCATTACGTCGAAGAAGAGATCGGGCATCAGGAATGGATCCTCAACGACATCCGGGCCTGCGGCGGCGATGCGGAAGCGGTGCGCCATGGCCAGCCAGCCTTCGAAACCGAACTGATGGTCTCCTACGCTTACGACACCATTGCACGCTGCAAT
Organism: uncultured Methylobacillus sp.; assembly: GCA_964445115.1. GTDB lineage: Bacteria > Pseudomonadota > Gammaproteobacteria > Burkholderiales > Methylophilaceae > CAIJXJ01. The sequence goes on from CAYUJU010000005.1 coordinate 36,759, forward strand.
CCGGTCGGATTTTTTGGCATGGTGCACGTGCTGGAAGGCACCAGCGTGCAGCTTGCCACGTATGCCGCCGCGGCCATTCAGCAGTCCCTCGGACTGCCCAAGCAAGCCTTTACCTATCTGAACAGCCACGGCTCGCTGGATCTGGAGCACGTCGACTTTTTCCGCGACCTGGTCAACCGGCTGGATGACGATGCAGGCAAGGCCGCGCTGGTGCATTGCGCCAACGCGGTGTTCCGCCTGTACGGCGACATTTTCCGTTCGCTGGAGTCCGTGCAATGAATATCTCCGGACAACGCATTCTGCTGACGGGGGCAGCCGGTGGCATCGGCTGCGTGCTGGCCAAGGCACTGGCTGAACGCGGTGCTGAGCTGGTGCTGGTGGATATCGATGCGGCGCGGCTGGAAAGTGTGCGCCAGGAAATCCTGGCGTCCGGCGGCAGGGCGAGTGCTTTCCAGTGTGACCTTTCCCTGCCGAGTGCGCCCAGCCAACTGGTTGACCGCGTGCTCGGTACCGTGGGTAGCCTGCAGTTGCTGGTGAACTGTGCCGGCCTCGCGAATTTCGGCGAATTCGAAGCGCAGTCGCCGGAAAGTCTGGAAAAGCTCTGGCGCATCAACGTGCTGGCGCCGATGGAACTGGTTCGTGCCGTGTTGCCGCACATGAAATCCAGAAAATACGGCCGCATCGTCAACGTGGGATCCATTTTCGGCAGCATCGGGTTTGCGTTTTTCACCAGCTATTCCGCCAGCAAGTTCGCGATGCGGGGATTTTCCGAGGCGCTGCGACGGGAACTCGCCGGCAGCGGTGTCAGGGTGACTTACGTTGCCCCACGCTACACGCGAACGCCGTTGAACCATGGCCCTGTCAGCCGCATGGCCGAAGCCGTCGCTATGAACAGCGATGCCCCTGAAGTCGTTGCTCGTCACGTGGTCCGCGCCATCGAGAAGAACCGTGAGGATTACTACATCGGCTGGCCGGAATGTCTGTTCGTCCGCATCAACGCTATTTTTCCGCGCCTCGTCGATGGGGCGTTACACAAGCAGAACCAGACTGCACGCCGTTTTGCGCTGCAGCAGGCTGACTGATTCAGGAGGAGTCCCCATGAAACGATTGCTTAATCCTATTACGCCCATCGTGGTCGCTGCGATGGTGTTTTACGCCACCCTGATTCTCGCCCACGGCGAGGCGCACGCTGACGGTATCGATGACGGGCTTGCCGACATCCAGCATGGCTGGGCGAAAGCCTATTACCAGGTGCCGGACAAGCAAAAGGAGTCCGCATTCAAGGAACTCGCGGCCAGGGCCCATCAGTTCACCGCCGCCAACCCATCCCGTGCCGAGCCCATGGTGTGGGAAGCCATCGTGCTGAGCAGCTACGCCAAGTTTGCCGGCGGATTGGGGGCGCTTGATAAAGCCAAGATGGCCAAGGAACTGTTGCTGAAAGCAGAAAAGGTCCAGCCCGATGTGCTGGAAGGTTCGGTTTATACCTCTCTGGGCAGTCTGTATTACAAGGTGCCGGGCTGGCCGATCGGTTTCGGGGACAAGAAAAAGTCGCGTGAATATCTGGAAAAAGCCGTCAAGCTCAACCCGTCAGGGATCGATGCCAATTATTTCTACGGTGATTATCTGATGGAGCAGGGCGAGTACGCTAAGGCCCGCGAATACCTGGAGAAGGCCATGGCCGCGCCTGCGCGCCCGGGGCGCGAGGATGCCGACCAGGGGCGTCACCAGGAGGTACAGCAGGCTCTGGAGAAACTGCGCTTGAAAAGTTGATCCATGACGCGTGAATGTCGCGGATGGGCAGAGCGACTCTGGCGGCTTCGGCCGCCATTTTTTTGTCTTGCGGTTACCAGTTATCAAGACGCCTGATGCATCAGGCCAGCTTGTATAATGCAATTTTCAATCTGTGAGGTTGCAGCATGCTCGCTAAACTGTCTCAAGGCCGCGCCGCCTATCTTCTGGGGTTCGTCGCCAGTTTCGCGTTGGTCGGCATTGGGCTGTATATTCAGGTCAAGGACAACCTCGAGCCGTGCCCATTGTGCATCTTCCAGCGCATTGCCTTCATGGTGACGGGTGCGCTGTTCCTGCTGGCGGCACTGCACAATGCTAAGGGGCTCTGGGCCCGCGTGTATGGGGTGCTGCAGTTTGTGGCAGCGGCGACTGGTGTGGGCATCGCGTTGCGTCACATCTGGATTCAGAACCATGCCGATGAGGTCATGGCCGAGTGCGGCGCTGGGGTCGCCTACCTGTTCGAGAATTTCCCGCTGCGCAAATTCCTGCAACTGGTGTTCAAGGGCACGGGGGAGTGCTCCAGCGTGGATTGGACGCTGTTCGGGCTGACCATTCCGCAACTGTCGCTGGTCGCTTTTGTTGGCCTGGCGATTTATGCGGTCGTGCTGGTGTGCGTCCGCAAGGCATGACCATTTCTGATGCCCTGCTGACGCCTGCGCCCGATTTCAGCACGCCGCTGGAACTGTTGCACGCCTGTCATGGTCGCATTGAAAAGCAGTGTGCGACCCTGCTTAAATTGCCGGGCCATCTTGCTGCCCACGGGGTGGACGACCAGGCCAGCCAAGCTGCGGCCGCCATCCTCAAATATTTCACGACGGCGGCCAGGCATCACCACGAAGACGAAGAGCAGGACCTGTTTCCCATGGTGCGCACCCATGCCGAGGCGAACGCGAATGCCCGCATGATGGCATTGCTGGACAATCTGGCGCTGCAGCACCGTGACATGGAAGCCGCATGGGGACGCATGCAGCTTTGGCTGGAATCTCTGGCGCATCCGAATGCAACACCTTCCGCCAGTCCCGATATCGAGGGCTTCGTGGCGCTATACCGAGCGCACATCGTGCAGGAAGAATCCGAGCTGCTGCCTTATGCCCGTACCGCGCTCGGCGCAGAACAACTGACACTGCTTGGCGACCGCATGGCGGCACGCCGGGGAGTGAAACCCGATGGAGAAAGACTTGTTTAAGACGATCGAAGAGTTTGTGGGTGGGACGCCGCTGGTCAAATTGCAGCGCCTGCCGGGCAACACCAGCAACACGATTCTGGTTAAGCTGGAAGGTAATAACCCTGCCGGCAGCGTCAAGGACAGGCCGGCACTGTCAATGATTAGGCGGGCCGAGGCGCGTGGCGAGATCAAACCAGGCGATACGCTGATCGAGGCGACCAGCGGCAACACCGGCATCGCCCTGGCGATGGCCGCTGCCATCAAGGGTTACAAGATGATCCTGGTGATGCCGGAAAACCAGAGCATCGAACGTCGTCAGACCATGAAGGCCTATGGGGCTGAACTGGTGCTGACCCCAAAGGCTGGCAGCATGGAAGCTGCACGCGACATGGCGGACAAGCTGCAGGCCGAGGGCCGCGGCATCATCCTTGACCAGTTTTCCAATCTCGATAATCCGCAGGCACACTATGAGGGCACCGGGCCGGAAATCTGGCGCGATACGGCCGGCAAAGTGACGCATTTTGTTTCCAGCATGGGCACGACCGGCACCATCATGGGCACCTCGCGCTATCTCAAGGAGCAGAATCCGGCGATCCAGATCGTTGGCGTGCAGCCGCAGGAGGGAGCGCAGATCCCCGGCATCCGCAAATGGCCAATGGACTACCTGCCGACAATCTGCGATTTCTCGCGTATCGACCAGATGATCTACGTCAGCCAGGCCGATGCCGAAGAAACCACGCGCCGTCTGGCACGGAAAGAGGGCATTTTTGCCGGCATTTCTTCCGGCGGCGCCCTGTTTGCCGCACTTGAGCTGTCGAAACAGGTCGAGAATGCGGTGATCGTCTCCATCGTCTGCGATCGTGGCGATCGCTACCTTTCCACGGGGGTGTTTCCGGAGTGAGGGGCGGGTTGGCCCCTCACCCCAACCCTCTCCCACGGAGGGGAGAGGGAGGTTGCTTGTCAGGTGTGGTGGGAACTTGCCACCGCACAAATTCCCTCTCCCCTCGTGGGAGAGGGCTAGGGTGAGGGGGCTAAATGCCATCATTCGCCTCACAGCTCCGCACCAATGCTACAGAAGCCGAAAAGCGACTTTGGTATTTTTTGCGTAACCGCCAACTCGCCGGATACAAATTCCGCCGCCAGTTTCCTATCCCACCCTATATCGTCGATTTCATCTGTCTGGAGCAGCGCCTGATCATCGAACTCGATGGAGGCCAGCATGCCGATGCCGAGGCTTACGATGCAGCTAGAACGGCCTTTCTCGACCAACAAGGATTTCGCGTGCTGCGTTTCTGGAACAATGACGTCCTGGGTGATACGAGCGCCGTGTTGGCTGACGTGCTGCAGGAATTGTCGGAGTCCGCGACATGATGTTGTGCCCGGTGGCTTCGACCATGGCAGCCTCGATCATGCTGGCCCTGTCCTTGCCTGCCCATGCCGTCAGCCAGGTGCATATTTCCGCGGGGCAACTCGACGTAGCCGGCGCCAAGGTGGAAAAACTTTCCGCCACCCTCGACATGTCGGGGCGGTGGCAAGGAACCGCGACGATTGCGCCCAGTGAACTATCTGTTCTGGCCAAGGGGCAGCCTTTACCTGTGACCTTTACCCAAGGCGTGCTGAAAGGTCAGGCGGCCTTCGCAGGGGAAGGGGAGTCACTGCTCAGATTACGTGCAAATCTCGACCTGCGCGATGCCACATTCAGTGACGCAGAGGGGCTGCATGCCGGCGAAAAAGTGGGTGGCACGCTGGCGCTGCACGCGACGCGCGACGGGGATGGCTGGGCGTGGAACAGCGACCTGCGCTGGACGGCGGGGGAAGTGTTCTGGCAACCGTTTTACCTGGCGCAGGGCGGGTTGTCCTTTCAGGGTGGTGGTGTGTGGAGCGATACCGGACTGACGATTACGAAAGGCCGGATCGCGTTGCGCGAGGTCGGGCAGGCGGAATTGTCTGCCGAGTGGCGTCGCCCGGGTAACGCCTTGCAGTCGATGACGGTGGCTGCGCGTGGCGTGGACATGGCCGGGGCGTATCCGCTGCTGATCAAGCCACTGATGGAAAAAACCTTGCTGGGTAATCTGGAAATGGCAGGCCAGGCGGACTTGCAAGCGGAGTGGAAGGAGGGCGCGCTAGCCAACTTTGACGTGAAGCTGCACGCGTTCGATGTGGCCGATCGCGAAGGGCGCTTTGCGCTCTACAAGGTCAACGCCAGCGTGCCCTGGGCGTTGAATCATCCAACCCAGGCCGGTTTGCATTACGACGGCGGGCATGTGCTGAACCTGCCGCTGGGCGTGACTGACCTGGCAGCAACGCTGAACGGATATTCGCTGACCTCGCCGCTGATGCGCTTGCCTATCCTGGATGGCGAATTGACGTTGAAGGACGTCTCGGCCGCCTTCCTGCAGAAACAGTGGCATTGGCACCTGGGTGCCAGCTTGTCGCCGGTGTCGATGGCCGATTTCAGCCACGCAGTCGGCTGGCCGGTGATGCAGGGCAAGGTCGCGGCGAGTATCCCGATGGTGACTTACAGCAATGGCCGGATGATGGCGGATGGCGCGATGGGGTTCGATGTGTTCGACGGCTCGGTGATCGTCCGCAATCTGGTGCTGGAGAATCCCTTGGGGCTGGCCCCACGTTTGCAGGGCGAACTGCAGATGCGCAACCTCGATCTGGAACTGCTGACGCGCACCTATTCCTTCGGTGCCATGACCGGGCGGCTGGATGGCGACGTCAAGCAGATGGAGCTTTCGCGCTGGCAGCCGGTGAAATTCGACGCGGATTTCCACAGTAGCCCGGGCAGCTATCCGAAGAAGATTTCGCAACGCGCCGTGGAGAATATTTCGGCCTTGGGCGGGGCCGGTGCGGCGGCAGCGATACAGCGCAGTTTCTTGCGGTTTTTCAAGGAGTTCAATTATGCGAAGATCGGGTTGTCCTGCAAGTTGCGCAACGGTGTTTGCGCCATGGACGGCGTCGAATCCACCAACTCCGGCTACGTCATCGTCAAGGGCAGCGGCATCCCGGCGATTACGGTGTTGGGTTACAATCGCAGCGTCAGTTGGGGCGAGTTGCTAGGGCGCATCAAGCGCGTCACCCAAGGCAACGCCAGCCCTGTCATCAAATAGAGGAAATGTGTAATGAACCGTCTCTCATGGGTTTTTCTGGTTGCAGGCCTGCTGGCTTTGCCAGCCTGCGTCACCATCAACATCTACTTCCCGGCAGCCGCTGCAGAAAAGGCCGCCGACAAGATCATCGACGAAGTGTGGCAGTTGAAAAAAGAGGGCGAACAACCTCAGGTCAAGGAGTCCAAATGATGAAAAAATTGCTGATTGCATTCCTCATGCTGCCGCTGCTGGCGATTGCCGCCGCAGACCTCGAAATCAATACACCGGCCATTTCCTCGCTGAAATCCAGCATGCAGGCACGCCATGCACAGTTGGCGGGCCACTATGCCAGCGGCGCGGTCGGCCTGACGCGCGATGGCTTGGTGGCGGTGAAGGATGCCAATGCAGTGCCGCTCAAGGATCGCCAAGCCGTGAATTCGCTGGTGGCTGCCGAGAACAACGATCGCAACGCGCTGTACCGTGAAATCGCCACGGCCAACGGGCACCCCGAGTGGGAGTCCGAGGTGCGTGGCACCTTTGCGCAACGCTGGGTGCAAAAGGCGCAGTCGGGCTGGTGGTATCAGGATGGTGGCGGCTGGGCCAAGAAGTGATTCCTTCTCTGGTGTTCGATATTGAGACCATCCCCGACACGGATGGCCTGAAGAAACTGCTGGATCTGCCTGCAGAGACGTCGGCGGCTGACGTGGCAAAAGTCGCGTTTCACCAGCGGCGCATGGCGGGACAATCGGAGTTCCTGCCGTTGCACGTGCAGCGCGTGGTCGCGATCTCCTGTGTGCTGCGCGAAGGCGACAACTTCCGGGTGTGGTCCCTTGGTTCCCCGGACGAACCGGAGGGTACGCTGATCCAGCGTTTCTTCGACGGCATCGAGAAATACACGCCCAACCTGATTTCCTGGAACGGTGGCGGGTTCGACCTGCCGGTGCTGCATTACCGCGGCATGATCCACAACGTGGTTGCGCCACGTTACTGGGACATGGGCGACGATGACCGCGAGTTCAAGTGGAACAACTACATCAGCCGCTATCACACCCGTCACACCGATCTGATGGACTTGCTGGCCCTGTACCAGGGGCGCGGTAATGCACCGCTGGACCAGTTGGCGCAGTTGTGCGGTTTCCCCGGCAAGCTGGGCATGGATGGCTCCAAGGTATGGGACGCTTACCAGGCCGGCGAGATCGAGGCGATTCGCAACTATTGCGAGACCGATGTCGTGAATACCTGGCTGGTGTATCTGCGCTTCCAGCAGATGCGTGGCACGCTCGGCCCCGAGGCCTACCAGCGCGAAATCGCGTTGGTGCGCGATACGCTGTCCGGTTACCCTGCGCCGCACTGGCAGGAGTTCTTGGCGGCGTGGCACTGACGTCCTTCGATCTGAATCAAATCTATAGTTTTAAAATCATTGAGTTAGTTAATTAAGCATGGCATTCACCCCCCCTACGATTATCGAATCCCTGGACCAGGAAGGTCGTGGCGTTACGCATGTTGATGGCAAGGTCATTTTTATCGAAGGGGCGTTGCCCGGCGAGAAGGTGACGTATTCCAGCTATCGCAAGAAGCCGAGTTACGAGTTCGCGCGCGTTGAGAATATCCTGCGCGAATCCCCCAACCGGACCAAGCCGCAGTGCCCTAATTTCAACATGTGTGGCGGCTGTGCGTTGCAGCATACGGATGTCGCGGCGCAAGTCGCGTCCAAACAGCGCTTGCTGGAAGATAATCTCTGGCACATCGGCAAGATCAAGCCGGAATCCATGCTGCCGCCCATCATCGGTCCGGCCTGGGGCTACCGCCACAAGGCCCGTCTGCGTGCCCGTTACGTCCCGATGAAGGGGCGCGTGCTGGTCGGCTTCAACGAAAAGCACAGCAGCTATGTGGCTGATATGCAGGAATGTCACGTGCTGCCGCCACACGTCTCGGCGCTGATCGTGCCGATGCAGGAATTGCTCGCCAAGCTCACCATTCGTGATTGCATGCCTCAGGTCGAAGTGGCCGTGGGGGAAAACACGACAGTCCTGGTACTACGCATTCTGGAACCCATCCAGCCACCAGACGAGCCGCTGCTGCGCGAATTCGCCGACCGTCACGGCGTGCAACTCTGGCTGCAGCCCAAGGGGCCGGATACCGCGACGCCGTTCCACCCGCTGGATGCGCCGCAACTGTCCTACTCGCTGCCGGAATATGATCTGGTGTACCCGTTCTGGCCGACCGAGTTTACCCAGGTCAACCCATACATCAACCGCGTGATGATCCGACGCGCCATGGCGTTGCTGGGGCCGCAACCGGGCGAGCGCATTGCCGACTTTTTCTGTGGCCTGGGCAATTTTACGTTGCCGATCGCCCGTCTGGGAGCCAATGTGTTGGGGATGGAGGGCTCGGCAGCATTGCTGCGGCGCGCGCGTGAGGGCGCCGAGCTGAACGGATTGGCGCATGCCGTGGAGTTCCGCGAAGCGGACCTGTTTGAAAAAACCACGGAAAGCCTGCGTGCGCTGGGGCATTTCGACAAATGGTTGATCGACCCGCCGCGCGATGGTGCGCTGGAGCTGATCAAGGCCATCGAGGACGACACGGCGCCAAAGCGCATCGTGTATGTTTCCTGCAACCCTTCCACACTGGCGCGCGATGCCGGCGTGCTGGTGCAAGTCAAGGGTTACAGGATGCTGGCTGGCGGCGTCATCAACATGTTCCCGCACACCGCACACGTGGAGTCGATTGCATTGTTCGAACGATAGGAGGTTGTCATGGGCAGACGCGCTGCAAGACCGACCTGGGAAGAAAAAGACCGGCGCGGGCACGACCGCCGGCAGATGACCAGGCGCAAGTCCGATACCCTCAGAACCCGGCTGCGCTACCTGGCGATCGCCATCGTTGCCGCAGTGCTGGCGCGCTACGTCCATTGGTAGTGTTGCGCACGGTTTGCCTCCTGCTGGCCTGCAGCCTGCTGCTGTCGGGGTGTGGTCGCAGTGGGGAAACCCCGGAAATCCGCTTTGCCATCGCACAGGCGCCTCTCACGCTGGATCCCCGTTATGCCACGGACGCCGCCTCGGAACGCCTTAACCGTCTGATTTATCGCCCGCTGGTCGACTTCGACGCGCACTCCCGCCCGGTGCCGGCGCTGGCCCGCTGGGACAATACTGATCCGCTGCATTATCGATTCACCTTAGGCGCGCAAGGCCGGGTGTTCCATGACGGCAGTCGGCTCACGGCCGCCGATGTGGTGGCGACATACCGCTCGTTCGGCACCCTGAAAGATAGCCCGCATGTTGCGGAGTTCGCCAACATCGTCCATGTCAATGCCGTGGACGAGAATGTGGTCGATTTCACCCTGCGCCGGCCGGATGCGCAATTCCCTACGAGATTGATCATCGGCATCTTGCCTGCCGCGCAGGTTGCCGCCGGGCACGATTTTTCCCGGGCGCCCATCGGTAGTGGGCCACTCAAACTGCTTGCCTGGAACAAGACGCTGACGCTGGAACGCCTGGCCGACCGGCAACACATCGTGCTGGAGGAGGTCCGGGATCCTACCGTGCGGGTGCTCAAGCTGCTGCGCGGCGAGGCTGATTTATTGCAGGGGGATTTGCCACCAGAGCTGGTCCGGCATCTGCAGGGCAAGCCCGACATTCTGGTGATGGCCTCCTCCGGCAGCAATTTCAGCTACCTCGGTTTCAATCTGCAGGATCCGCAACTATGCGACCCCAACGTCCGGCAGGCGATCGCCATGGCCGTCGACCGTGCTGCCATCATGCGCCATGCATTGGTGGCGGGCTCACGTCCGGCCGCAGCCATTCTTCCGCCTGAACATTGGGCCGGAAATCCGACATTGAAAGCACCGTCTTATAACCCCGCGCTGGCACGCCAAATGCTGGAGCAAGCGGGCGTGCGCCTGCCTCTTAAAATCGAACTCAAAACCTCGACCGACGCCCAGCGCGTGCGCTTGGCGACCATCCTGCAAGCCCAGATGCGCGCGGCGGGCATTGACCTGCAGATCCATAGCCTCGATTGGGGTACGTATTTCGATGACGTCAAGCATGGTAAATTCCAGCTTTACGGGCTGACTTGGGTCGGCATCCGCACCCCAGAGATTTACCGGCTGGCATTTCACAGCCAGTCGATACCCCCTGCTGGTGCCAACCGCGGAAGGCTGCAGGATGCCACGTTGGATGGCCTGATCGATGCAGAGGATTGGCCGGCGGCGACGCAGCGCATCCACGCGCTGATGCCTTACGTGCCGCTGTGGTACGAGGGGCAGTTTGCCGCCGTGCACGAGGGAATCCGTAATTACCAGCCAGCGCCAGACGGCAACTGGGATGCGCTGGCCACGATACACAAAGCAAAGGAATCGACACCATGATCAAGATCAACCGCCTGATGCATACCGGGCTGATCATCAACAATCTCGAACGCTCCCGCGCCTTCTACGAAGGCCTGCTCGGCTTCAAGCCCAACCCCGGGCGACCCAATTTCAGCTTCGAAGGCGTTTGGTACGACATCGGCGACAATCAGGTGCACCTGATGGTTGTGCCTAACCCCTACAACGATATCGTGCATCCCGAGCACGGCGGGCGCGACATTCACATCGCCTTTTCCGTCGACGACGTCGAAGCGGTGCGGGTTGAACTGGAAAAGGCCGGTGTGCCATACACCATGAGCATGTCGGGTCGTGCAGCGATTTTCTGCCGCGATCCGGACGGCAATGCGCTTGAGTTCTCAGCGGTCAAGTAAACCTTGTACCTGACCGTCTCCATCGCTTCGCAACGTTTGGCCCTGCTGGATGCGGAGGGCAATATCCTGCGCGAGTACGCCGTCTCGACCGCACTGAACGGGGCGGGTGAACAGAAGGGCAGTGGCTGCACGCCACGCGGCCGTCACGTGATCCGGGCCAAGATCGGCGAGGGACAGCCCATGGGGACGGTGTTTGTGGGCCGTCGCCCGACAGGAGAAGTCTGGTCGCCTGAACTGGCGGCGCAATTCCCCGAGCGTGACTGGATTCTGACGCGTATCCTGTGGTTGTCTGGCTGCGAACCCGGCCATAACCGGCTGGGCGATTGTGACACCATGCAGCGCTACATTTACATCCATGGCACGCCGGAGACCGAGCCCATGGGCGTGCCGTTGTCGCATGGCTGTATTCGCATGCGCAATGCCGATGTGCTGGACTTGTTCGACCGCGTACCGGTGGGTGCGACGGTGTTGATTACCGAATGAGCATCCCCAAGCCCTCCGCGCCGATTCCGGGACTCATCAAATGGTTCTTCGGTCCGCTGATGCTGCTGTTTGGCTCGCTGGTCGCTGCAGTTGCGCTGGGATGGGTTCCTGTGGTGCCCAAGCGCGTCCATGTTCCGATGTGGCTGGTGGGCGCTATTGGTGTCGCTTTTCTGTCGCTGGGGCTGGTCGTGATGCTGGACGGCATCAAGATGCTGGAGAAGATCCGTGGCTGGCTGGGCTTGATGTTCTTTCTGTCGTTTGCCTCCATCTTCAACTGGGTGGCGTTCGGTCCCGGAGAGCGGCATTTCACTGTCAAAACCAGCATCGGAAGCGGTGCCGCGCACGCCACGACCTCATCGCCTGGGGATGAGTTGACCGGGCGCATCATGTTTGGCCTGTTTGCGGTGATTTTGGATTTGCTGCTGCTTTCCCCATGGCTGATGAAGCTGTGGCGCTGGTTACGCGGATCCCGACGGGAGGGCGCGTGATAACTCTCCTGAAGCGCCTGCTCTCGGCTGTACCGACGGTGTTCGGCGTCTTGCTGCTGACCTTCATGCTGGTGCATCTGGTGCCGGGCGACCCGATCGAGGTGATGCTGGGCGAGTCTGCCAGCGGTGCCGACCGGCAAGCCCTCCGGACTGAACTGGGGCTGGATCAGCCCTTGCCAGTACAATTCGGCCATTATCTGAAGCGCCTCGCTCATGGCGATTTTGGTGTATCCATCCATGGCCGTACCCCCATTACCGAACTGCTGAAGGAACGCTTTCCCGCGACGGTGCGACTGGCTTTGCTGGCGCTGGCCATGGCGATTGCCGTTGGCATGCCGTTGGGGATCATCGCCGCGTTGCGTGTCCGGCAATGGCCGGATCGTCTGGCCAGCCTGACCGCGTTGACGCTGTCGGCGATGCCGCATTTCTGGCTCGGGCCTTTGTTCATGCTGTTGTTCGTACTTTGGCTTGGCTGGCTGCCGGTCAGCGGCATGGCATCCCGGGGCGCGATCGTCCTGCCGGCCGTGACCCTGGCCTGCGGCCTGACTGCGATTCTTACCCGGATGACGCGTGCCAGCTTGCTCGAAGTCCTGCATGAAGACTTCGTCCGCACAGCTCGCGCAAAGGGCTTGCCCGAAAATATCGTGGTGCTGCGCCATGCGCTCCGCGCCGCATTACTGCCGATCATCACCATCGTCGGCCTGCAACTCGGGTCGTTGCTGGCCGGGGCTGTCATCACCGAAACGGTGTTCGGCTGGGAGGGCATCGGGCGGTTGCTGGTCGAATCCATCGAGAAGCGCGATTACCCGGTCACGCAAGCCTGCGTGCTGGTGGTCGCCTTGACCTACGTGCTGGTCAACCTCTTGACTGATTGGCTCTATCGTCATGTTGACCCACGCGTTCGGGCTGCCGCATGAACCGTTATTTACCACATGGCATCCTCATGCTCTGGGTCGTTGCCGCGCTACTGGCTCCCTGGGCCGGTCTCCACCCCGACGATATCCAACTCGACCATATCCTGACGGCACCCCACGTCGGTGCATGGCTGGGGCACGATGATCTTGGACGCGACATTTTCGCCCGCCTTCTGGCTGGCGCAGGGGTTTCCCTCGCCGTGGCCGCCGTCGTAACCTTGGTCACCTTTACCATGGGCGCCACCATCGGTCTCCTGAGCGGCTACTATGGCGGGTGGCTGGATCGCTTGCTGATGCAGGTCACCGACGTGTTCCTTGCCTTTCCCGGCATCCTGCTCGCTATCGCCTTCGCTGCCGTGCTCGGACCTGGCCTCGACAACCTCATCCTCGCCCTGTGCCTTACTTCGTGGGTTGGCTATGCCCGACTGTCACGCGCCCAGGCGCTGTCGTTGCGCGAGCGACAGCACGTGTTGGCCGCCCGTTCGCTCGGCGCCTCCACGCCCCGCATCCTGTTGCGCCACATGCTGCCGCTACTGGCCGCACCTTTGCTGGTCGAGTTAACTTTCAGCATTGCCAGCCTCGTCATCGCCGAAGCCAGCCTGTCTTTCCTCGGGCTGGGTATCCAGGCACCGCACGCCTCCTGGGGGGCGATGCTGCGTGACGGCGTGCGCTACCTGCTGATAGCGCCGCACTATGTGCTGGCCGTAGGATTGAGCCTGATGTCGCTGGTACTCGCTGTAAATGTACTCGGTGATCGCTTGCGCGATCGGTGGGATGTCAAACGATAGGAGCTGATGCATGACCCCGCACCAACGCAGATTTTGGTTGATCCACGGATTGGCTTTCGTACTCATCCTCGTCACTTGGCTGGCTGGTGAGGCCATTGCCGGCCATGCCGGTACGCCGCTGGTGGCGTTGTTTTATGTACTGCATATTTTTCCGGCGAGCGTCATATTCGTGCTGATTCTGTTCCAGTGGCAGGTGTCCAGTCAGGCCAAACACGCAACGCCTGCCAGTGATAGTCCGGACCGCTTCAATGCCGCGATGCACTGGCTTTACGATGCGCTGCTGGTCGCCTTGCCCTTGACCGGGCTGCTGGTGTTTTTCGACCCGACCGCCCCAAAAGGCTTGGATCTCGCGCAGGCAGGGTGGTGGCAGCAATTGTGGTACGACCGCATTTCCTTCCATGTGCATGGCTGGTTGTTCGATGCCTTGCTGCTGGCGGTGCTACTGAATCTGCTGGTGACAGGCGTGCGCAAATGGTTTGGGCGATGAAAAAATGAGCACGCGCCATACGCTGTGATATAGTGCGCACCTCCTTGATTTTTCAGCTTTAATCCATGATCAGAACAGGCCATCTCGAACTGCTAGCTCCCGCCCGGAATGCCGATATCGGTATCGAGGCGGTGAACCATGGGGCAGATGCCGTCTACATCGGCGGGCCTTCGTTCGGCGCGCGGGCGAGTGCCGAGAATACGGTGGCCGACATTGCGCGTCTGGTCAGCCATGCGCACAAGTTCAACGCCAGGATATTTGTTGCGCTCAACACCATCCTGCATGACAACGAGCTGGAGCCGGCGCGCGATCTGGTGTGGCAACTGTATGACGCTGGTGCCGATGCCCTGATCGTGCAGGACATGGGGCTGCTGGAAATGGACCTGCCGCCGATCCAGCTGCATGCCAGTACCCAGACCGATATCCGCACGGTAGAGAAGGCCGTGTTCCTGGACAGTGTCGGGTTCTCGCAGATTGTACTGGCACGCGAATTGGACCTGAAGTCCATCAAAGCCATCGCCGACGCGACTACCTGCAACCTGGAATTCTTCGTCCACGGAGCGCTGTGCGTGGCCTTCAGCGGCCAGTGTTTCATCAGCCATGCCCACACCGGTCGCAGCGCCAACCGTGGTGAATGTTCCCAGGCCTGCCGTTTGCCCTATGCGCTGGAAGATGCGCAGGGGCGCGTACTGGCCAACGACAAGCATCTGTTGTCCGTTAAGGACAATGACCAGAGCGCCAACCTGCGTGCGCTGATCGATGCGGGCATCCGGTCCTTCAAGATCGAGGGACGCTACAAGGACATGGCCTACGTGAAGAACGCCACGGCCCATTATCGAACCCTGCTCGATGCCATCATCGACGAGCGCCCGGAGTTGTCGCGCGAATCCTCAGGTCGCTGCTCCTTTACCTTTACGCCGCAGCCGGAAAAGACCTTCAACCGTAGCGCCACGGATTACTTCGTGAACGGGCGCAAGTCCGACATCGGGGCGTTCGATACCCCCAAGTTTGCCGGTGAGGAAATCGGCCGCGTGACCAAGGTCGGCCCCGATTTTATCGATGTCGAAACCGACGTCGAACTGCACAATGGTGATGGCATCAGTTTCTTCGACAGCCACAAGGAACTGGTCGGCCTGCGCATCAACACCGTGGAAAACGGCCGTATCCGCCCGGATGAAATGCCGGCCGACGTGCGTCGCGGTATGACGGTGTACCGCAACCGCGACCACGCCTACCTGCGCCTGCTGGAAAAACCCTCAGCCGAGCGCCGCATTCGAGTGGATTTGCATTTCGCCGAAACGGCAGCGGGCTTCGCATTGACTCTACAAGACGAGGACGGCACGACCGCATGGGTAGAGCTCCCTCAAGAAAAACAACCCGCCCAGAACGTCGAGCGCGCTGAGGCGCAGTTACGGGAGAACCTCGCCAAGCTGGGGAACACCGACTTCGTCGCAGGCGATGTGAAGGTAGAGTGGTCGCAGCCGTGGTTCATCCCGGCCTCAGCCATCAACGCCTTGCGCCGGGAAGCCGTCGAGCAGTTGCAGGCCACGCGAGCGGTTGGGTACCAGCGCCCGCCACGCCGGGCCCCGGTCGAGCCGCCGGCGATTTATCCGGAAGACACCCTGAGCTATCTGGCCAACGTTTACAACCACAAGGCGCGTGCCTTTTACGAAAAGCACGGGGTCAAGGCCATTGCCGCGGCCTACGAGGCCAACGAGGAGTTGGGCGAGGTCTCGCTGATGATCACCAAGCACTGCCTGCGTTTCAGTTATGCCATGTGTCCGAAGGAAGCCAAGGGCGTGATCGGCGTGCAGGGCACCATCACCGCCGAGCCGATGACGTTGATCAACGGCAAGGATCGCTTTACCCTGAAATTCGATTGCAAGAAGTGCGAAATGCACGTGATGGGCAAGATCCGCAAAAACGTGCTGCAGATGCCCCAGCCGCAGCCGCTACAGTTTCACGCTAAGCGGCCTGGATAACGCGCAAGCAGGGGGCTTCAGTAATCGGCGCTGTGACCTGAGGAATACCCCACCGGCATATCGCCCTGATATTCGCCACATTCTTTGCAATAGTGGTCGTTCAGCGTGGGGCAGGGAATCAGGTTTTCGCTGTTGCAAAAGCGGCAAACGCTGCTGCTGATCGTTTTCGGTTTGTGATGAAGCTCGTGGTGCGCGGTCGCTACCTTGGAACTGCCGAGGCCGTATTTGTTGTCCATGGAACCCCTCCATTCTCTGACAATGCTACGTGCAAATACCTGACTGAAACTGTACACCTTTTTGAGTGCCGTGGGCACTTTTGGTTCAAGGCGCAGGGTTCATGTAACGCAGGTGCAAGGCCTCGATCTCGTGCAGGATTTCCGGTGAAAGCGATTTCTCCCAGGCATCCAGATTCTCGGTCAGTTGGGCCATGCTGGTGGCACCGATAATGGTGCTGCGCACAAACCAGCGATGCATCACGAACGAAAGCGCCAGTTGGGCCGGCGACATGCCGTGCTTCCGGGCCAGTGCGGCATAGGCGGCGGAGGCGGGGCCGACATTCGGCTTCTCATAGCGTTGGGCAAACCCCTGGAACAACGTGACGCGGCCCTGCGCCTGCGGGTCGGCCTGGTATTTTCCGGAAAGATGCCCGAACGCTAGTGGCGAGTAGGCGAGCAGGCTGACATTCTCGCGATAACTGATTTCTGCCAGCCCGAACTCGAAGCCGCGATTGATCAGGTTGTAGCAGTTCTGGATAGCGGCGATGCGCGGCAGGGCATGCTCCCGTGACAGCCGCAGGAATTCCATCACGCCCCACGGTTGCTCGTTGGACACGCCGATCGCACGAATCTTGCCTTCCTGCACCAGTTCGCCCAGCACTTCCAGCTGCTCCAGAATCGGCACCCATGACTTTTGCACCCCGTTGTCGAATTCCTGCTGCGGGTCAAACTGGTATTGGCCGAACATGGGCACGTTGCGTTCCGGCCAGTGCAACTGGTAGAGGTCAATGTAGTCCGTCTGCAGCCGCTGTAGGGATCCTTCGACCGCTGCGCGGATGTTGGCCCGATCCAGCGCCTTGGGGCCGCTGCGGATCCATTGCATGTTGCGGCGCGGGCCGGCCACCTTGGTCGCCAGGATCACCTTGTCGCGCGCTTGATGCTTCAGCCAGGTGCCGACGATGGATTCGGTCCGCGTGACCGTGTCGGCACGCGGCGGTACCGGATACATCTCGGCCGTGTCGATGAAGTTGACGCCATGCTGGAAGGCATAGTCCAGCTGCGCGTGCGCTTCGGCCTCGGTGTTCTGCTGGCCGAAAGTCATGGTGCCAAGACAAACGGCTGACACCTCAAGATCGCTATTACCCAGGCGGCGGTATTCCATGTTCAGGCCACCTCTCTGAATTTACCCAGGATGCCAGCGCCAACCGTGACCACTGTCAGCACCAGTGCTCCGGCAACAACCCCTGCAAACAGGCCGATGAATGACGGCGCAATGGCCGCCAGTGTCGAGCCCATTGCAGGCACGGCGTGCATGGCTTCTGCGGCGTGGTGCACCAGGTCGTGTGCCTGCGGGATGCCATGCAGCAGGATGCCACCGCCGACCATGAACATGGCGGCCGTGCCGACCACGGACAGGGTTTTCATCAGCTTGGGTGCAAAGGCAAGGATGCCGTTGCCCACGCTTTTCAGCACGCCTTTGCCGGTGCGCACCAGATACAGACCCAGATCATCCAGCTTGACGATGCCGGCGACGATGCCGTAAACCCCCACGGTCATGATGGCGGCGATGCCGATAAGCACGGCGACCTGCGTCATGAATGGGGAGGCCTGCGCGCTGCCCAGCGCGATCACGATGATTTCCGCAGAGAGCACGAAGTCGGTGCGAATGGCGCCTTGAATCTTCTCTTGTTCCAGCGCGACTAGATCGACGCTCGGATCGCTCAAGGCCTTGAGGGTTTCTTCGTGATGAGCCTGTGATTCCGCAGCGGAATGCGTGAACTTGTGCGCCAGTTTCTCGAATCCCTCAAAGCAGAGAAACGCCCCGCCGATCATCAGTAACGGCGTGATCGCCCACGGCGCCACGGCGCTGATCGCCAGCGCGGCAGGCACCAGAATGGCCTTGTTCTTGAGCGAGCCTTTGGCTACGGCCCAGACCACGGGCAGTTCGCGGTCGGCATTCACCCCCGACACCTGCTGCGCGTTGAGCGCGAGGTCGTCGCCCAGTACTCCGGCAGTTTTCTTGGCGGCCACCTTGGTCATGACGGACACGTCGTCGAGGATGGTGGCGATATCGTCGATCAGGGCTAACAGGCTGCTGGCCACGGGGTTGCTCCTAATAGAAATACATGGGAAGAATTATACGGAATCCGCGCCGGGGAAACTGCCATCCACATAAAACCACCGGCCATGCTCACGCACGAACCGACTGATTTCATGCAGCCGATAAGCGCGACCGTTGAGTTTGTAGCGGGCGACGAATTCGACGGTCGCGGTGTCCGGCGTATCGAGGGTGTGCTGCTTGACCTCCAGCCCCAGCCATTGGGTCTTGTCCCCATCGAAATCCAGCGTTTCCGGGCGGGTGTCCGGATGCCAGGTGGCAAGCAGGTAGGGATCCAGTTTGAACACGAAGGCGCTGTAACGCGACCGCATCAGGGCTTCTGCCGTGGGAGCCGCTGCGCCCTGATGAAACGGGGCACAGCAGGCGGCGTAGGATCGGCCGCCGCAGGGGCATGGCTCAGTCGTTGGGTTCGTCTTCTTCATCGGCTGATGTTTCGACCGGGGTCGCGTTCGCGATCATCTCGCGTCGGGTGTCTGGTGTTTCCAGGCTGACGCGACCGAGTGCCCCGGAGCGATAGTCGGTAAGGAGCGCCATCGCGGCCTTCTCGATATCCAGTTCACTGCCCTTGAGGCGATAGCCGCGGCGCTTGGCAACAGCCTCGACCACATCCACGCCATCCATGCCGGCAGTGTCGAATTTGTAGCGTTCGGTGAGCAGCTTGGGGTAGCGCGCGAGCAGGATGTCGCCAAGAAATGTCGCGACATCTTCGTCGATGACCGCATTGCGGCCGATGGCGTGGCTGGCGGCGAGCATGTAGCCATCGGCATCGTATTGGATCTTGGGCCACATCATGCCTGGCGTGTCGATGATGCTGACCTGATCGTTGAGATCGATGCGCATCTGGCTCTTGGTCACGGCCGGTTCGTCGCCCACCTTGGCCACGCGGCGGTTGAGCAGGGCGTTCATCAGCGTCGACTTGCCAACGTTGGGGATGCCCATGATCATGATGCGCAGCGGCTTGAGATTGGTGCCGCGATGCGGCGCCAGCGCGCGGCACAGGCCGACGACCTTGGCGACGTCGCCCGGCTTCTTGCACGACAGTGCCACGGCCTTCACGCCCGGCTGCTTGTTGTAATGGTTGAGCCAGGCCTGCGTGACGTTGGGGTCGGCCAGATCGTTCTTGTTGAGGATTTTCAGGCAGGGGCGCTGGCGATGCAGGCGCATCTCGTTGAGCATCGGGTTGCAACTGGCCTCGGGCACGCGGGCGTCGAGCACCTCGATCACCACGTCGATGATTTCCATGGTCTCGGTCGCCTTCTTGCGCGCCGAGGTCATGTGTCCGGGGAACCACTGAATCGCCATTGCCATTACTCGATACAAATCAATCCGTTATTTTACCATGACGACAAGGCCGGCCCGCCGGTACAATTTGCCCATCGAATTCAGGAGAAAACCATGCGTATTCCTTTGTTGCTCGCCATGCTGTTCGCCTCTCACGTTGCCATGGCTGCCCCTGCATTTACCGGCACCGATTACAGCGGCGTTTACGACTGCACCGGGCAGGATGCCCACGAAGGCCCCTATACCGGCACCGTGACCATGCAGCTGATGCCGGCACAGAGCACCGGCCAGTACGGGGCCTACAGTTTCCGCCTCGACGTGCCTGGCTACGGCGCTTACCTCGGCCAAGCCGCCGCCGACGGCGACAAGCTGGGTGTCTATTTCGCCTTGCAGGACCAGACCACCAGGGACTACGGCACCGGCATTGCTACCATGACGCGTGACGCCAGCGGCCGCCTGGGCTTCACAAAGTATTACTACGAGGCCGAATTCAAGGGCGGCAATCACGGCACCGAGCGCTGCGTGCAGCAGGACCGCAAAGTCACGGGCCTGAAAACCCCGGAATCTGTCTTGCAGACCCCGGATGGCCGGATTTTCGTTTCCGAGATCAACGGTTTCGGCAAGGATGGCGACGGCCAGATCACCGTGGTCGAGCCAGACGGCAAGGCGCGTGTCTATGCCACGAGCATGGATGACCCCAAGGGTCTCACCTGGCTGGATAAGGATCTCTATGTCGCCGACAAGACACGCATCCTCAAGGTGACGCCGGATGGCCAGTGGAGCGTATTCGTGCCGGAATCGGCATTCCCCGCCAAACCGCAATTCCTCAACGACATGGAACGTGACCTGCAAGGCAATTATCTCTATGTCAGCGACAGCGGCGATCTGGAAAAAGGCGGCGCCATCTACCGCATCGACCTCAAGGGCAAGGTCGAGAAACTGATCGACGGCCAGCAGGATCCGCGCATCAAGGCGCCCAACGGCCTGCTGATGGACGACTCCGGCGATGTGCTGCTGGAAGTGGATTTTGCATCAGGCGTGCTGTACAGCTACAACCTCAAGACCCGCACGCTCACCGATCTGGCTGAAGGTCTCGGCGGCGGTGACGGCCTGGTGCATCACGCCAACGGCTTGATGTACGTCAGCGACTGGAAGGGCGGAAAAGTGTATAGCGTGCGTCACGATGAGCCGACCCTGGTGCGTGGCGGCTTCCAGGCTGCGGCGGATATCGCGCTGACCCGGGATGGCAAGTTTATTCTGGTGCCGGATATGAAGGCGGGGGAACTGGTCTGGGTGCCGGTGAACTAAAGTGCCGGAAATGACAACGGGAGCTTCGGCTCCCGTTGTCATTTGAAGGCGAGGCATTACGTTACTCAAGGAGTTAGCAACTCCTGTAAGGGGACACCTAACGCTTTTGCCAGTTTTTCAAGATTGTCTATGGAAATATTCCTTTTGCCGCGCTCGACGTGCGCAACAAATGTCCTGTGCAACTCGGCTTCCAATGCAAGGTCTTCCTGCGACCAACCTCTTGCTGCCCGTAGCAGACGAAGGTTTCCGGCAAGAATGGATCTGGCGCTTATATTTTCACCCGATGGATTCACTCAACGGATGGTCTTATCTTGATGCTTTTAAGTCAGCCGTGTTTAAGTCACAATACAAGTAACTGTTGTATTATTTAGCGAAGTGAAGACTATAAATAGTTGCTGGTGAAGGGAGCGCTTGTGAATACCAATGTAATGGTTTTATTGGGGGTGTTGGCAGTAACAACTGGTTGCGCAATTCATGATGGTCGACCGCCGGTGGCTAACTATCATCCTGAAGCACAACACAAGCTGAAGTCCGTTTCACATTGGCAGATCGTGGCCGACGATATTGCAAGTCAAATCGAGCCCGTTGCGAAGGCCGAGGGGCAGCCCGTTTTCGTCCCGACAGCACCGACGACCTCATTCAGCAAAGTATTTACTTCCCAGCTACGCAGCAGCCTTGTCAGGAAGGGTGTCAGGGTCAATTCGACAGAATCGGGAGCACTTGTGATCAATGTGAATGTTGATGAAGTCAGGCATGTAACTTTGGACAGGTATAAGCCCGGTTCGCTGACCGCACTGGCGGCGGGAGTGCTTGTGCTCCGCGAAGCCACTAATACTCTCAGAAGTACCATCGGCGCGGGAGCGGCGCTACTGGTAGCTGAAGATGCGTACAGGACATTCAGTGAATTGGACAAACGACCATCCACGGAAATCGTCATCACAACGACTGCGGAAAAGAATGCTCAATATGCAATTCACAAAACCGATGCGTACTACATTGATAGCGTGGATTCGTCGCTTTTTACTGATACCGGTCGTCAATTTCCGGTAGTCAAGGCGGGGGAGCGATGATGAATACTTTTACCCGGTATCTTTGGATATTGGTCATTTTCACATTGTCGGGTTGTGCAACGCCTACGATTGCTCCCGAGCGGCAATCCACAATGATCGATGCCGCTTACTCAGCGGTGGATGCACTGATTGCGGGACAGAACATGTCACCCATGGCCTCTCCCAATGGCGGTGTTCGTGTGCTGGTCGCGACAGTTGCCGACCTGAATAAATTGAATCAATCGACGGCTTTTGGACGCCTGTTGGCCGAACAGATGTCCTCGCGACTTGCTCAAACCGGGATTCCCGTCGGAGAACTGAAACTGACAGGAAAGTTGTACGTCAGTCAGTCTCAAGGAGAGTTGGTCTTGTCCAGAGAACTCAAGGAAATCAGTGGTAGTCAGAAAGCAGATTTGGTATTGGTGGGAACATACGTGGACGCAGGCCCATCTGTTTTCGTATCGCTGAAACTGGTAAGGGCATCAGACAATACAGTGTCAAATGCTTACAATTTCGCAATGAAAAAGTCGACTTTCGTCGCCGCGTTGATGGCTAAATAGTGAAAAATGGTAGGCAAAATAAAACGTGCGGCCAAACTGCGGGAGCCTCTGTCCGCAATGCGAAAGCATGACGTGGGGGTTGCTATCGATCGAATTGCTACCGAACGCGCGAAATTGCGCCTGCCTTTCTTGCGACAATCTCGGAGAGTGTTGCTGCGTACGCTATGAAATACTGACAAGCAGGATGTGATCGATATTGATGACGCCAGAAACGACAAAGGGAGCCGAGGCTCCCTTTGCTGTGACGATCGTCTGAATTAGCGATTGCAGACGTACATGGTCACTTCAAAACCGAAACGCATTTCAG
Source organism: uncultured Methylobacillus sp. (assembly GCA_964445115.1). Lineage (GTDB taxonomy): Bacteria > Pseudomonadota > Gammaproteobacteria > Burkholderiales > Methylophilaceae > CAIJXJ01. The sequence continues at coordinate 59,525 of CAYUJU010000005.1, forward strand.
TCACTTCTGGCTTGGTCCACATGGTAAGTCTCCTTAAGTTTTAGTTGGTTTGGCAGGGTTGCAATCGCTTCCTTGCACGGTTCCCAATATACCTGCCCGTTTTGCTCGGATATTCGTGCGGGCCATGAACCAGACCTCATGATTTTCATGAATCTGGGGTGTGGCTGGTGCATGGTAAAATGCACGCCTTCCTATGAGTACAACCCCTTTCCCTTCATTGTCTGAGCTGGATGCGCGCCTGGCTGAGTGCATGCTGGCCGACCGCCATCCTCTGCAGCGCAAGCTGCGCGATATTCGCGAAGCCCGCAAGCTGAACAAGCCAGTCGATCGTCTGCTGGCGGAAACGGCAGCGCGTTTCGAGGCCTCCATGCGCAAGTTTGCGGCACGCAAGGCTGCCTTGCCCCAGCCGGAGTACCTGCAGGACTTGCCGGTCAACCTGCGCCGGGAGGAGATCGCGGCGGCTATCGACAAGCATCAAGTGGTGATCGTCTGCGGCGAGACTGGCTCGGGCAAGACTACGCAGTTGCCCAAGATCTGCCTGGAACTGGGCCGTGGTGTCAGTGGGCTGATCGGCCATACCCAGCCGCGGCGGATTGCCGCACGGTCGGTGGCGTCGCGTATTGCGCAAGAGCTGAAAACTCCGTTGGGCGAGGCGGTGGGCTACAAGGTTCGCTTCAACGACAAGATTCAGGACAGCAGCTACGTCAAGCTGATGACGGACGGCATTCTGCTGGCCGAGACGCAGGGCGACCGCTTTCTTAACGCCTACGACACCATCATCATCGACGAGGCGCACGAGCGCAGTCTGAACATCGATTTCCTGCTCGGTTACCTGAAACAACTATTACCGAAGCGGCCCGATCTCAAGGTCATCGTGACCTCAGCCACGATCGACGCCGAGCGATTCTCCAAACACTTCAACGATGCCCCTGTGATCGAGGTCTCCGGACGCATGTATCCGGTGGAAGTGCGCTATCGTCCGCTGCAGGAAACCGAAGAAGACGAGCAGGAAGAGACCATGGAGGCCGCGATTCTCGACGCGGTGGACGACCTGTCGCGCCTCGGCGGCGGCGATATCCTGGTATTCCTGCCCGGCGAACGCGAGATTCGCGATACCGCCGAGCATTTGCGCAAACATCACCCCAAGGGGGCGGAAATCCTGCCCTTGTTCGCGCGTCTTTCCATCGAAGACCAGCAGAAAGTGTTCCGCCCATCTGGCGGGCGGCGCATCGTGTTGGCGACCAACGTGGCGGAAACCTCGCTGACGGTCCCGGGGATCAAGTACGTGATCGACACTGGCCTGGCCCGGATGAACCGTTACAGCGCGCGTGCCAAGGTGGAGCAACTGCAGATCGAGAAGATTTCGCAGGCAGCTGCCAGGCAGCGGGCTGGTCGTTGCGGCCGGGTGTCCAACGGTATCTGCGTGCGGCTGTACTCGGAAGAAGACTTCAACAATCGGCCGGAATTTACCGACCCGGAAATCCTGCGCTCATCACTGGCTTCGGTCATCCTGCGCATGGCCTCGCTCAGGCTGGGCGATGTGGCCGAGTTTCCGTTCATCGAGCCGCCATACTCACGCTTGATCGCAGATGGCTACCAGCTGCTGCAGGAACTGGGCGCAGTAGACGAGCAACGCCGCATCACCGAGGTCGGCACGCAACTGGCCAAATTGCCGCTGGACCCGCGCATCGGCCGTATGATCCTTGCCGCCAAGCGCGAGAACTGCCTGCGCGAAATTCTCATCATCGGTGCGGCGCTGGCGGTGCAGGACCCGCGCGAGCGGCCGATGGACAAAAGAGAAGCCGCTGACCAGGCGCATGCCAAGTTCGCCGACGAACGTTCCGACTTCATGGGCTTCCTCAAGCTGTGGGATTGGTATGACGATGCGCTGAAACACAAGAAGTCCAACCGCGACCTCCTGAACAAGTGCCACCAGAATTTCCTGTCATTCCTGCGCCTGAAGGAATGGCGGGAACTGCACGGGCAACTGGCCTCCATCGTCGGCGAGATGGAGTTCCACCAGAACACGGATGAAGCGGGCTACGACCAGATTCATCGTGCGCTACTGGCGGGCTTGCTGGGCAATATCGGGTTCAAGGATGGCGAGGCAGAGTCCTATCTCGGTGCCCGTGGCATCCGCTTCCATATCGCCCTGGGCTCGGCGTTGAAGAAGCAGCGGCCCAAGTGGGTGATGGCGGCGGAGTTGATGGAAACGGCGAAGCTGTATGCCCGCTGCGTAGCGAAAATCGACCCGGACTGGATCGAACCGCTTGCACGCGGCCTGACGCAGAGCCATTACAGTGACCCGCGCTGGGACCGCAAGCCGGCGCAGGTAGTGGCGTGGGAGCGCGTCAGCCTGTATGGCCTGACCATCGTGCCCAAGCGACGCGTGCATTACGGCCCGATTGATCCGGTGGAGTCGCGAGAGATCTTCATTCGCGAGGCGCTGGCCAATCGCGAATTTGACACGCGTGCACCGTTCTTCGCGCACAACAACCAGATGATCCGCGAGGTCGAGGAACTGGAGCACAAGGCGCGCCGGCAGGACGTGCTGGTGGACGAGCATGTGCTGTTCGCGTTCTACGATGCCCGCGTTCCTGAAGGGATCGTCAATGGCACGGGTTTCGAGAAGTGGCGGCAGGACGCTGAAAAAGACAACGCCAGACTGCTTTACCTGACTCGCGATGACCTGATGCGTCACGCGGCGACGGGAATCACGGAGGCGCAATTTCCTGAGACCTTCGATCTCGACGGTACCGAAGTCCCACTCAAGTATCGCTTTGAGCCGGGGCATGCGCTGGACGGTGTCACGGCCACCATTCCGCTGGCGCTGCTCAATCAGCTGGACCCGACGCGCGCGGAATGGCTGGTGCCGGGCATGATCCGCGAAAAGCTTACCCACCTGATCAAGGCGCTACCCAAAACCGTCCGCCGCGTGTGCGTGCCGGTACCGGAGTTTGTGACGGGCTTTCTGGAACAGGCCAAGGTAGGCGAGGGTGAGGTGTTGCCGACGCTGGCCGCTTATATCCAGCAACGCACCGGGCTCAAGATGTCAGCTGCCGATTGGGACGAGCCGGTCCCGGCCCATCTGTTGATGAACTTCCGCGTGGTGGATGACGCCGGGCGCGAGCTCGCCATGGGGCGCGACTGGAAAGCCCTGCGCAACCAGCTCGGCCAGGCGGCACAGCTCACGTTCCGCAACGCCTCGCCCGACATCGAGAAATCCGGCCTGAAGCAATGGGATTTCGGCGATCTGCCGAAGAAGCTCGACTTCAGCCGCAACGGCCGCCAGATGACGGGTTACCCGGCGCTGGAAGACAACGGCGACAGCGTGGCGGTCAAGTTGTTCGATACGGAAACAGCAGCACAGGACTCTCATCGCAAGGGCGTCCGACGCCTGATGCGTTTTGAACTGAAGAAACAGATGAAGCAACTGGAGAAGGGGCTTCCGGGTTTCAACCAATACGCCATGCTGCTGCGCAACATCATGAATCCGGATGAGCTGAGGGAAGACATGCTGACCGCCATCGCCGATCGCGCTTTTATCGGCGAGGACGAATTGCCTCGCAGCAACGCCGAATTCATGGCGCTGAAAGCGCGTGCCCGTACCCGGCTACCTGCTGTAGTGGAGGGAGCGGGGCGCCTGGCTTCGGCAATTGCGGCGGAAATTCAGCCGCTAGCGCAGAAGCTGAACGGGCTGCCATCTACCATGGCAAGGGTAAAACGAGAGGTCGAGGAACAGCAGCAGCGCCTGCTGCCCAAGCGATTCTTCAGCCAGACGCCATGGGAGCGCTTGCAGCATCTGCCACGTTACCTCAAGGGCTTGCGTCTGAGGCTGGAGAAATATCCGGGTGCGATCGAGCGCGACACGCGCCATGCACAGGCGATCCAGGAACTCTGGCAGCGCTGGGAAACCCGTATGGCGGCCGCCCGCAAGGCGGAGACCGTGACACCGGCGCTGGAAGAGTTCCGCTGGCTGCTGGAAGAACTGCGCGTCTCGTTGTTCGCGCAGGAGTTGAAAACGCCGTTCCCGGTCTCGGTGAAACGGCTGGAGAAGGTCTGGTCGGATATCACCTGATATCGGCCACAACCAGCTTTCCTAGTCCGCTTCCTTGTCGAGATCGGCCACCCATTGGATCGCCGCCAGCGTGGCCTGATTGATGTCGGCCAGCTTGAGGTGGAGAGTTTCCAGCAGGCGCGCCGTTTCATTGAAATCACCGGCCTCCACGGATTCCACCAGCGATAGCATCTGGCCCAGCAGTCCCTGGCGCAGCAACACCGCCACCTTGACTTCATCGATCAGGCCCAACTGATCGATAAGGTCTTCCATTCGGACGCCCATCGCGGCATCAACCAGCGACAGCATACCGGTCATGAAGGCTTGGTCGAGCGCGTCCGATCCTTGTGCTGCAATGTCAGGATGCCGCTGCATCAGCAATTCCATCGTTTTTGCGCGGGTTGCCGCCAACTGCATCAGCGGGCTGGAGGACTGTGCGTTGTCCTGGGCATACAGCAGCAGTTGCAGCCAGCGTTGCAACTGGCTGCGCCCCAGCACGACCAGGGCCTGCTTGACCGAGCCGACTTTGTTGCGCATGCCCATCCCGACCGAGTTGACCAGGCGCAGCAGGCCGATGGTGAGATTGGGGCTTTCCTTGAAGGTCTGTTCGATCTTGGCGATTTCGATGTCTGCGGCGAGTTGGCTGATGATGCGCATCAGCTTGAGCTGGTCGGGGTTGGCCTTCTTGCCGGAGATGACGACCGGCTTGGCAAAGAAATAGCCCTGGAACATCGTAAAACCGAGGTTTTTGTAGCACTCGAACTGCGCCTGGTCCTCGACCTTCTCGGCGAGAAGTTGCAGGCGTGGCCAACGCTTGAGGTGATGCAGTGTTTTCTCGATGGTCGGCGTATCCGAAAGCATTACATCGAATTTGATGATGTCGACGATCTCGAACAGCGGGTCGTACACCGGCGCGTATTCGAAATCGTCCAGCGCCAGACGGAATCCCTTGACCTTGAGATCGCGGCAGCGGGCGATGACCTGCTCGTCGATCGCGACGGTTTCCAGTAGCTCGAGCACGATGCGTTCGCGTGGCAGCAGTTCGAGCATGTCGCTCATCAGCAGATCGTAGGAGACATTGATGAACCCGCTACGCTGGTCCAGCACGTTCTCGATGCCGAGGTTACTGATAGTGTTGACGATGACCGTTGCCGTGGCTTGCAGGTCATTGGTCACGCCGGCTGTCGCGGCCTGCCCTGAACGGAACAGTAGTTCGTAGGCGATGACCGACTGCGCGGCGTTCAGGATCGGCTGTCGGCCGAGATAGATTTCCGTATGTGGCATGAGTGTGTCTCGCGGTCAGTCGTGGCAGGCCGGTCATCCCCTGAGTTGTTATAAGTTCGTTATCGGGGCGTCCAATTGCAACGACGCCTTCGTCGATTATAGCGAGACAAACGGGTTACGGGCCAAGGCCCTGAAACTGCTTTTTGAGCGCATGCGGATCCAGGGATTTTCCGATCAGTACGAGTTGCGAAGGTTCGTCAGTCAGACCGGTCGGCAGGGGCGTGAACGGGTAGAGCACGTGCTGCACGGCGTGCACGGCAACCGTCCCCAGATCGGTGACATGCACGATGCCCTTGAGCCGTAGCAAGCGGGGGCCATAATCTTCACACAGCCTTTCCAGCGCGGTTTGCAGGGCGGCCGAGGTGAGCCCTTCCGGCAAGGTCAGAGTGAGCGTCCCGAGGTCTTTCGCGTGGGGCGAGGATGGCAGCGCACGGTTGGTATGGGAGGCGGGGCCGGGCGCACGCAGCCAGCGTGTGAGTCGCACCTGCGATGGCTGGCGATCGAACAGGCCGACATCCACGATTGCCGCAGCCTCGATCCGCCCCTGCGCGACGCGGTGGCAGGTGGCGCCTGGATTCAGGTCGGCGAGCGATCGCATCAGGGTATCGATGGTCTGCACTGGGCAGAGATCCGTCTTGGTCAGCAGCAGCACATCGGCGATGGCCGCCTGTTTCACGGCCTCTTCGTGCTGCGCGAGCTGTTCCAGGCCGAACGTGCTGTCCACCGTGACCACCACCGCGTCCAGGCGATACTGGTCGCGAATCACTTCCGCGTTGAGCAGGTTGGCGAGAATGGGGCCGGGGTCGGCGAGGCCGGTGGTTTCGATGATTAGCCGGTCGAAGTGGGGAATCGCCTGAAACGTGCGCTTGAAATAGAGGTCGCGCAAGGTGTCGGCCAGTTCCGTCCGCAGGACGCAGCAGAGGCAGCCGGAGCCGAGAAGCACAGTGTTGTCGGCGATGTAAGTGTCCTCGACGTTGCGAACCAGCAGATGGTCCAGCCCGGCTTCGCCAAGTTCGTTGATCACGACTGCGGTGTGCTGCATGCCGGGTTGGCGTAACAAGTGATTCAGCAGGGTGGTTTTGCCGCTGCCGAGGTAGCCTGTCAGCAGGGTGACGGGGATGCGCGTGTCCATATGCCCGGAATGATACAGGGTGGCGGGCACCATTCCACGGTAAAATGCCCCCTGATGATTCAAGAATGTATGACATGAACGTTTTTTACGAAGAAGAAGGCAGCTTCAAGGTCGCTTCGGTGATGTCCGAAAATCCCGGTTCGCTGCAGGTCGAGGCTGTCTCGGGCAAGCGCTCCAAGATCAAATCCGCCAACGTGTTGCTAAAGTTCGACGGGGCGCTCGCCGGTTTCATGGAGCAGGCACAGGCTGAAGCCGAGACGCTGGAACCAGATTTTCTGTGGGAATGCTGCGGGGAGCCGGAGTTTGGCTTCGAGGACCTGGCGCAGGAATACTACGGCCGCAAGCCCAGTTCGATCGAGGCTGCGGCCACGGCGATCAGCCTGCATGCGGCGCCCATGTATTTCTATCGCAAGGGCAAGGGACGTTACAAGGCCGCACCGGAAGACAACCTCAAGGCGGCCCTGGCTGCGCAGGAACGTAAACGCCTGCAGGCGGAGAAGGTGGCGGAGTACGTCGAGCAACTGAAGGCGCATCAACTCCCGTCGGAGTTTGCCGAAAAGCTCGACATGCTGTGCTACGAGCCGGACAAGAACAGCCTGGAATGGAAGGCGCTGGAGGAGGCGGCCATCGCGACCAACCTCAGTCATATCAAGCTGCTGGAAGCCTGTGGCGCAATCGCTTCGGCGCACGATTACCACTTCGGCGCTTTCTTGCGCGAGTATTTCCCGGCAGGCGTACATTTCGGCGATCACGCGCCGGTGCTGGCGCCGGACAATCTCGATCAGGCGTCGGTCGAGGCCTTCAGTATCGATGACGCCACCACAACTGAAATCGATGACGCTTTCTCCGTCCAGGCGCTGGACAACGGCCATGCGCGCATCGGCATCCACATTGCCGCACCTGCGTTGGGCGTGACCCCGGACTCCCCGCTGGACGCCATCGCGTTGAAGCGGCTGTCCACGGTGTACATGCCCGGCCACAAGATCACCATGCTGCCCGAGCAGGCGATCACGCCGTTTAGCCTGAATGCTGGCAACTGGCGCCCGGCGATGTCCTTGTATCTGGATATCGATGCCGAACTGGGCATCGTCCAGACCAGCAGCCGGGTCGAGGCTGTCAAAATCGCCGAAAACCTGCGCCTCGATGCGCTGGAACCCCATTTCAACGAAGACAACTGGCAGACCCCGAGCGATCATCCTTATTGGGCGCGTCTGCATCTGCTGCACCGCCTGGCCGAATCGCTGGAAATCGCCCGCGGCAAGCATGATCCCAACCGTGCGCCGCAGGTGGATTACAACTTCACCGTCGAGGCGGGGCGCGTCAGCATCACCGCGCGCAAGCGCGGTGCGCCCATGGATAAACTGGTCGCCGAGCTCATGATCCATGCCAACGCCCGCTGGGGTGGCATGCTGGCCGAGCAGCAGATTCCCGGCATCTACCGGGCGCAGATGGGCGGCAAGGTCTACATGACGACCGAGGCCGAACCGCATCAGGGGCTGGGGGTGGCACAATACGCCTGGAATACCTCCCCCCTGCGTCGCGCGGTCGACCTGATCAACCAGCGCCAGATGATCGCCCTGCTGCAAGGGACCGAGCCTGCCTATCCCAAAAACAGCGACGCGCTCACCACCGCCATGCGCGATTTCGATCTCGCCTACAACGCCTACAACGAGTTCCAGACGCGCATGGAGCGCCACTGGTGCCTGCAATACCTGATTCAGGAAAACGTGCAGGAAGTGGCCGCGACCGTGTGGCGTGAAAACCTGGTACGGCTGGACGGCATGCCCTATATCACCAAGGTGCACAGCCTGCCGGAACTGGCGCCTGGCGTGCGCGTATATCTCGACGTCAAGCGCGTTGACCCGCTGCTGATGGAGCTGGATTGCCGTTACAAAGGAGTCGCCGAATGAGTGCGTTCAGACTGGGGCCGAACCGGTCCTATCGCAGCCGTCAGGCCAGCTCTACCCCGGGGATCGAGATCAGCGAAATCGACGGTGTCCGGGCCCTGCACATCGATAGCTCCACAGTGCAGAGTGCGATGCGCATCAAGGCGCCTTACGACCTCGAATTGCGTTATTCGCGCGGCATGATGAGTTTCATGCTGTTCCGCGATGATGTGCGCGAGGTGGTCGTGCTGGGACTGGGTGGAGGCTCCATCCCCAAGTTTCTGCACCATTACGTGCCGACGATCCGCACCCGGGTGGTGGAAATCAACGCTGAAGTGCTCGAAGTTGCGCGCCGACATTTTTTTCTCCCCGACGATGATGAACGGCTGGAGGTGATCCTTGGCGACGGCGCCGAATACCTGCCCGCCCATCCGGGCACCGCGGATTTGCTGATTCTGGATGCGTTCGACGGCGAGGGAGTCCCTTCCGGGCTCTATTCCCAGGACTTTTTTGATACCTGTGCCGAAGCGCTGACGGGGCATGGCATGCTGGCCGCCAACCTCTGGGGCAGCGACAAAAACTTCGACATCTATCTGCAGCGTATCGAACAGAGTTTTGGCAACCGGGTGCTGGTGTTGCCCACCGGCCGGCCGGGCAATATCGTCGTGTTCGGCTTTCGCCGCGCGCCGGCCGATCTGCGCTGGGCGACCCTGCGCGAGCGTGCCAAAGCGCTGGCAGAGCAGCTGCCGATCGAGTTTCTGGAGTTTGTCGAGCGCCTGCGGGATAATAACCCCAATACTTCTAACCGATTAACGCTCTGAAAAAAGGCTGCCCATATGTCCACCCTGACTCCCGCACAAAAACAGGAAATCGCCGCCGCGCTAGCAGCGCGTCGTGCCCAGCTCGCCGCTGAAATCCGCACGGAACTCGAACGTTCCGGCAACGAGCATTTTGCCGATCTGGCAGGCGAGGTGAACGATGCCGGCGATGCGTCCGTCGCCGATATGCTGATCGACCACGAGATCGCCATCGTGCAGCGCCAAGTTGAGGAGTTGAGCCAGGTCGAAGCTGCACAGAAGCGCGTCTCCGAGGACGATTACGGCGCCTGCGAGGAATGCGGTGCAGATATCGGCGTCCAGCGCCTGCTGGCCGTGCCGCACGCGACGCGCTGTATCAGCTGTCAGGGACAGCACGAGAAGATGTACGCCCACGAATCCACCCCGAAGCTGTAAAAGTGGCGGCCCAGCAGTTTTTTGCCACCTGCCCGCGCGGGCTGGAAGCCGTTCTTGAAGAAGAACTCAAAGGTGTCGGTGCCCAATCGTTGAGGCCAACGGACGGCGGCGTCGGGTTCTCCGGCGACATGACGTTGTGCTACCGCGCCAACCTCGAAAGCCGTGTCGCCACCCGTATCCTGTGGCGCGTGGGCCAGGGCAAGTACCGTAGCGAAGACGACCTTTACCAGGCTGCAATGGCACTCGACTGGAAGAAGTGGTTCAAGGTCGAGCGCAGCTTCATGGTCAAGGTCACGGGCATCAAATGCCCGTTGAAAAGCCTGGAATTCATCACACTTCGTATCAAGGACGCGGTGTGCGACAAGTTCCGTGAAGCGGGCGGTTCGCGCCCGGACATCGATACCCGTCAGCCGGATGTGCGTATTCATGCCTTTCTGACGGCTGACGGTTATCAGTTCTACCTCGATACCTCCGGCAATGCCCTGTACCAGCGCGGCCAGCGGCGCGCCAGCGTCGAGGCGCCGCTGCGCGAAAACCTGGCCGCCGGCATCCTGAAACTCAGTGGCTGGATCCCCGGCACGCCACTGCTGGACCCGATGTGCGGCAGCGGCACCTTCCTGCTGGAAGCCGCCATGATGGCGCTGGATATCGCGCCGGGTAGCGGTCGCACCTTCGGCTTCGAGAAGCTGGAAAACTTCGATGCTCCGACTTGGCGGGCCATGCGCGAAGCAGCCAAAGCTCGGGCCAAGCCGGTCGATTTTATGGAAATCTACGGCAGCGATGCCGACCTGCGTGCCGTGCGCGTTGCTAAACAGAATCTCGAACAGGCCGGCCTGCTCGAAGCGGTCTGGCTGACGCAGAAAGATGTCACGCAAATCGAGGCGCCCACGGATACCGGGACCTTGCTGACCAACCCGCCCTATGGCGTGCGGATTGGCGAACAGGAAGAACTGGCGGCGCTGTACCCCAGAATCGCCGAGGTGTTGAAGCGGCGCTTTGCCGGCTGGAACACATGGTTCCTGACTTCGGACTTGCGCATGCCAAAACTGATGCGCCTGACCCCGTCCCGAAAAATCCCTTTGTTCAACGGCCCGCTGGAATGCCGATTGTTCGAAATCCGGATCGTGGCCGGTAGCAACCGCAAGGACCGCGATGCCTGATCGGGACAGACTCGATGCGCTAAGGGAGCGTTTGCGCGGGTTCGTGCGCGAGCGCGACTGGGAGCAGTTCCACTCGCCTAAGAACCTCGCCATGGCCATGATCGTCGAAGCGGCCGAACTGGTAGAGCATTTCCAGTGGATGACAGAGCAGGAAAGTCGTGCCATCAGCGCCGAAAAGCGTGAACAGGTGTCGCAGGAAATCGCCGATACCTTCGTCTACCTGCTGCGTATCTCGGACGTGCTAGGCATTGACCTTATCGATGCCGCGCATGCCAAGATGGACCTCAACGCAAAAAAATACCCCGCAGACAAGGTGCGGGGTAGCAATGCCAAATACACCGAATACGAGTAATCGTATTCGCGTCTTCTGTTTTAGCTGAACACGTCTTCGGTCAGGTAGCCGATCGTCATGGTCTGGTTGTGCAACGCGTTGTCCGTGGTGTTCGGGCGCGGGCAGAACTCGCCGTTGGAGTAGAAACCCGTCAGCACCGTTTGCGGCCCCAGGATGTTGTGCACGGCCTGGACTTCGTCAGCGATCTGTTCTGCCATCACCAGCTTGCGGCCCACGCAGCTGACGCAGATCGCGAGCCCCTGGCCGTGTTGTTTTGCGGCGTCCAGCAGGCTGGTGACCATGCCTGCGGCACCAGCCGCACCTTCGACCAGACGGTCGTGAGTGGTTTGGCACAAACGAATGGTCTCGCCTTCCGGCACATCGCCGAAGAAGGTCAGGCTGTTGTTCGCCGGGTCGATGGCAGCCAGCGTGCGCACGGTTTCCACTTCTTTGCCTTCGCCAATGACCGCGACCGGGAACTTCAGGCCGGTGGCCGGCAATCCCTTGGCGAAGTGCTCGCCAATGTACATCTTATACATCGGCAGGGCGGGCTTGCCGTCCAGTTCGTAAATCACGTTCTTGACCGAGCGGGTAATCTTCCGCGGTGGGCCGTAGGGCTTCCAGCCGCCAAGTGCGCCACTGGCGGTGACCAGGTGCGATCCGTACAAGCCGATCGCGATCACCATGTTGTCGGAAACGGTGTCGTTGAACATCAACAAGGTCTTGGTGAACGTGGCGTTGTCACCCGCCATGCCGCCCACGACAGGAATGTCGCCGAGGACGCTCTGGAAACCTTTCAGCAGTTCTGAACCGTTTACATTGAGGCCATCGGAGAATGCCACGACCGCTTTCAGGCTATCGGATTTCAGTTGGCGTGCCAGTTGTTCGCCCGCTTCAAAGGAGCCCTGCATGCCGTTGACCTTGACATTGGTCGCGCGCTGGGCCGTCTTTTCCCAGAACACTGCGGTGATCTGCAGGCTGTCGTCATGCACATTATTCGAACCTATTTCGCCAGTGGTTGTACAACCCACGATTTGGGCGGCCGGGTAACGCGCCTTGAGAAAAGCGGTCAACTTCGAGTCGCTAAAACGTTTGACGGAACCAAATACCAGTACCAGCGAGGCGTTGGGTAATGGTGACGCGGAGGGTAAATCCTTGAGCGTCATTTTTTCAGTCACGGATTCTTGTCTGATCATCATAGTGAGCGCGCTTCCCCAGGTTAAAGGAGAATGTGGTTTAGGTCAGCATTCCTTTAACAATATGATTATTATAAATATTCAGTCTGCTTTGTTATTGCCGTTTCCCTGCTTGGAGGGTGGGGAAATAACTTGGCTTCTATTAATCCATGGGTATTTAACCTCATGACGCACCTCTCGCGCAACAGGGGTCAAGAATAAAGTGACTAGAGGGTTAATCAGGTGTTGCACAGTCTCGAAAACTCTGGATAGAATGGCAGCGGTTATCGAGTGACTCAACAATAAGAAACACGCGCCAGTAGCCTGCTCAAAGGCTGCTGGACCAAAACCAAAACGCGAGGGGTGAGTTAAGTGGGCGAGGCTACCGGGTTGACGGGTGTGAAGGTGATGGTGATTGACGATAGCAATACCATCCGTCGCAGTGCTGAGTTGTTTCTGTCTCAGGCAGGCTGCGAGGTGATCCTTGCAGAGGACGGTTTCGATGCGCTCTCCAAAATTGCTGACCACGAACCACAAGTCATCTTCGTTGATATCATGATGCCGCGTCTGGATGGATACCAAACCTGCGCTCTGATCAAAAAGAACTCCCGCTTTGGATCGACCCCTGTGGTCATGCTGTCCAGCAAGGACGGCCTTTTCGACCGCGCCCGCGGTCGTATGGTCGGCTCCGACCAATATTTGACCAAACCATTCACGCAGGACACCTTGCTAGAGGCTGTCCGGACCTACGCCAACAAAACAAGATAACGAACAGTGCCATGGCCATTCAGAAAATCCTAGTTGTAGACGACTCCGCCACCGACAGTTTTTATCTGAGCGAAATTCTGAAAGGGGCAGGTTACGAGGTTTCGAACGCCGATAGCGGCGAAGCGTGTCTTGAATTGCTCACGCGCGAAAAACCGGACGTGATCCTGATGGACGTGCTCATGCCCGGGCTTAACGGTTTTCAGACTACGCGGGCCATTACCCATAACCCCGAGACGGCTCATATCCCGGTGATTGTCTGCACCGGCAAGGCGCAGTTGACCGATCGCGTCTGGGCTTTGCGTCAAGGTGCCAAGGAATGCGTTGCCAAGCCCGTGTCGGCAGAGGAGCTCCTGACCAAGATTCAGGCGCTGGACGGCGCGAATGGCTAAGCGTCTCAACCTGCAGGAGTACCAGGAGAACATCCTTTCCCGACTCAAGGCGCTTGCCGGGTCTGGTGAAGCTGGTTCCTCATCCCGTCTGGGCGTCCAGGTAGGCGATAGTGCATGGCTGATCTCGCTGCAAGACGTGGGGGAAGTACTGCCTGTGCCCGAGATACAACCGGTTCCTCTGACGCGTTCTTGGTTCATGGGCGTCAGTAACGTGCGCGGAAACCTGTACGCGGTGACGGATCTTTCCGCTTTCATGGGGGGGAAGCCTGCACGTGTCAGTGCCGACAGCCGGCTTTTGCTGGCAGGTTCTCGTTTTGGCGTCAACTCCGCTTTCCTGATTGATCGCTTGTACGGTCTGAGAAGCATTTCCGACATGCACCCCAAGGAAGTTGGGCGGGGGGCGACGGAGTGGGAGAAGGGTGTTTTCTGGGATGCCAGTGCGATGGAGTGGCGGGAGCTGGACGTGGCGAAGCTACTGAACAGCACCGCATTCATGCAGGTGGCAGCCTGATTCGGTGGATGAGGCCGGCTCGGGTGATAGGTGTTGCGGATGGCCTCGTGGCTAGTAGTGAAAAATAATTAAATATTCAGGGCGGGAGTAATACAGATGGCGCTAGATCTTGCAAAGTTGAAGAGTCTTCCGGAAGCTTTGGTAGCAAAGCTGAAGGGATTGAAGTTCGGTACTGGCAAATCCCCCGATGGTACCCCCCTGTTCCAGAGGCCTGACCGGATGCCGGTGCTGGTGATGGTGGCCTTCATTTTCCTGACCGCGTCCGGCGGCATGGGGGTGCGGCAACTGCAACAGGATGCCGCTTTTGCGGTGAGCGTGGGTGATGTTCAGGTGTTTGTGCAGCAGATGACGCGTGACGTGTTGCTCGCTTCGCAGAACGACAAGTATGCCGCTGGTCGTATCAAGGCCGCCGAGGCTCGTGTGTCGCAAGGTCTGGCTGCCATTCAGGAAACCTCTGACAACATGATGTCCTTGGCTGGCGGGGCTTCGACCGAGCAGCTGGATAAACTGAATGCGACTTGGGATCAACTACGCAAGCTGTCCAACGCAGTCCTCGCCAAGACCGATGCTACGCCCGAGTCGGCGGAAAAACTGGCCGCACTGGGGGACGAAATCATCGCTGTGTCGCGCGACGTGCTGGAGCAGCATGGGGTGGGCGGTCAGGCAACTATCTGGTTCGCGCTGGCCTTTGCTTCCGGCTTGTTGACTTTGATCCTGATTGTGTTCAACGGTAACAAGCAAGCGGCTGAGGCTCGCCAACGTGCCTCGGAAATTGAGGAAGCCAATCTGCGTAATCAGGAAGCCATTCTGACTCTGCTGGATGAAATGGGCGATTTGGCCGATGGTGACTTGACCGTGAATGCAGAGGTGACGGAAAGCATTACGGGCGCCATCGCTGACTCCATCAACTATACGATTGCCAGCCTGCGTGAACTGGTTGAAGAAATTAACCGTGCAACGGAGCAGGTGAATACCGCGACCGCGCAGGCGCAAAATACATCTAACCAGCTGCTGCAAGCGGCACAGAAACAGTCCGAGCAAATTCAGGAAACGGGTGACGCGGTAGAACAGATGGCTTCCTCGATTCTGGAAGTGTCCAACAACGCCGGTCAGGCCGCATCTGTGGCGCAACGTTCTCTGCAAGCCGCAACGCAGGGCTCTCAGGCGGTGCAGAATACGATTTCCGGTATGAACGAAATTCGTACACAGATCCAGGAAACCTCCAAGCGAATCAAGCGTCTGGGTGAAAGCTCACAGGAGATTGGTGAAATCGTGGAACTGATTTCCGACATTACCGAGCAGACCAATATTCTGGCGCTGAACGCTGCGATTCAGGCGGCGTCTGCCGGTGAAGCCGGCCGCGGATTTACGGTGGTGGCGGAGGAAGTGCAACGCCTGGCAGAACGTTCCTCGGAAGCAACCAAGCAGATTAGCGTGATTGTGAAAACCATTCAGACTGACACCAACAACGCCGTGGCTGCAATGGAAAACAG
Organism: uncultured Methylobacillus sp.; assembly: GCA_964445115.1. Taxonomy (GTDB): domain Bacteria; phylum Pseudomonadota; class Gammaproteobacteria; order Burkholderiales; family Methylophilaceae; genus CAIJXJ01. Next base: position 74,943 of record CAYUJU010000005.1, read on the forward strand.
TACGGCCGGGGTGGTGGAAGGGGCCAAGCTGTCTGATGCCGCGGGTCAGGCGCTGACGGAAATTGAATCGGTGACGACCAGTCTGGCACAGTTGATCGAGGCGATTTCGCAATCGACTGCGGCGCAGACCGAGATGGCTGCCAAGGCTCGCGTCAACATGCAGGAAATTCAGCAGATTACGACGCAGACGACTGAAGGCACACGTTTGACTTCCCAGTCGATTGGGCAGTTGTCTGCACTAGCCGAAGAGTTGCGTGCCTCGGTTGCAGGCTTCAAGGTGAACTGACACCCGGCTGCTTGATATGAGCCATTTTGTGGGGGCGAGTGCATCGATGGCCCCGTCAAGCCAGATCTCAGAGAGGGGTAGAGGACATGAGCCGGGATGATTTCGATCTTGGTCCGTTGACGTGGGTCAAGGGGGAAATTGATCAGGCGCTGGCCAGCGTTCTCGATCTTGTCGTGAAGTTCCGGGATAGACCGGAAGATACGTCGTCCCTTCGCTTCATGTCGACCCATCTCCATCAGGTCAATGGTGCGCTGGACATGGTGGGACTCGAAGGAGCCAAGTTTTTTTGCCAGGAACTGGAGTCTGTCGTAGACCGGTTGAGCAATGGCCAGCTCAAGTCCAGCGAAGAACTGGTGGCAGCTTTTTCTCAGGGTGTAAGAACCCTCGGTGCCTATCTGGATGACCTCGTCAATGGTGTCCCGGATATCCCGCTGCGTCTTTTCCCCGCCTTAAGCACGCTGGCGGTCGCCCAAGGGCGGGAAGCGCCTGAAGAGAGTTCACTGTTTTTTCCCGACACCTCGATTCGCGCGCCCTCCAATGTGCCCGTCTTGGAGATGGACGAGGCTGCATTACCCCAGTTTCTCGCTGAACAGCGCCGCAGTTTTCAACGTGCCCTGCTGAGCTGGTTACGTAAAGGATCCGATGCCCCGATCGCTGAGATGCGTGAGGTGGTCGATATCGTAGGCCAGGCGCAGCGCCTGCCTGTCAATAAAACGCTTTGGTGGGTTGCTGGCGCGGCGTTGGACGCCATCCGTCAAGGTGGTGCCAATGCTGGCTTGCAGGCGATTCGCGTGTTCCGTAGGCTGGATCAGCAATTGCGTTTATTGATCGAAGGTACGAGCAGGCCAGCGAATGCCCTCATGCGTGACCTGCTGTTCCAAGTGGCCAAGGGGACCCCTGACAGTGAACGGATTCGGCAGGTGGTGGATCGGTTCGAACTGCAGACGCTGCTGCCTTATGTCGATGTTAACGCGTCTCAGATACACCAGCCAGGTGGCGAGAGCGCTGCGCTGACGGCCCTGCGTGCGGTGATGCCGCGACTGAAGGAAGCTTGGGAGGCGGTCGCGGAAACGGGCTCTGGACAGCTGTCTGCTGTGCTTGCCAGGTTGCACGAAATCGAAGCCTCCCGACAGGCGCTCTCCAACACGGCGCTATCTGAGCTCCTGCTCACCATCCTGAAAACAGTTGAGCGGCTGACTGACGATCCTTCTGCGTTATCGGCTGAACTCGCCCTCGACGTGGCCGCCGCACTGACGTTGTCAGAAAATGCCCTGGAAAATTACGCCTATTTGGGCAAGGATTTCGAACAGCAGGTGCAACAGCATCTGGCGCGACTGCGTCAGGATCCAACGGCAAACCGTGAAGAAACCTTGTCGAACGTACTCGACGTGGCGACGTTGTCCGCAGTCGGGCAGGAAATCAAGGGGATGCTCAAGCATATCGAAGATGTGCTTGACCGGTATTTCCGCGATCCCACACAGAAGGACACGCTACTGCCCTTGGGCGATTCGCTGCATCAGGTATCAGGGGCGTTCCACATGTTGGAACTGCACGAGGCTTCCAAGCTTGCCGACACCTGCGGCAAGTTGATTGGATGTTTTGCGACGCAAGCAACAGCACCCGAAAGCCTGTATTTCGAGAAGGTTGCCGAAAGCCTGAGTGCACTCGGGTATCTGGTAGATGACGCCATGCGCGAAGGGGCCTCGGCCGAGAAGTCGATCGCCCCCTTTGTGGCCGATCTGGAGCAGGCACATCAACAGTTGCTGGCGACTACTCCTCAGTTGGAATCCCCTGCGGAGAAACCGGCGGTGAAGCCTCGCGCAAGAAGCAAGAAAGTGACCGACAAGGCCGCCGATGCGGAATTGCTGGAAATCTACCTGACGGAAGCCGAGGAGGTGTTGGGTACCATCTCAGGCTTCCTCCAGGAGTTGCGTGCAGACATGACGCAGCAGCCCGCGTTGACCGAGGTGCGTCGTGGTTTCCACACCCTGAAAGGGAGCGGGAGAACCGTTGGCTTGACTGCGCTGGGCGAAGTGGCCTGGCAGGTTGAGCAGATATTGAACAAACTGATCGAAAACAAGCAGCATCCGTCGCTCTCTGAGCTGGATTTTGTCGGGGAAGTGCAAACGGCTTTCGGTGGCTGGATAGAGCAACTGAAAAAAGAAGGCAAGGTTGCGATTGATCCCGAACATTGGAAACATCTTGCCAGTGAGTTGGGACGTGATGTTCAGGAAACCATCGAGTCCGCGACTGAAACAGCAGTTGATCAGCCTGCCTCCAAGCCGTCTGCGACGACTGAAACCGTTGTCATCGGCGGCACGCTTAAGGTTGCCAAAACCCTGTTCGACCTGTTCGTGAACGAAGCCAGGCAAAATCTGGAACTGCTGTCCAATGCAGTGGCGGCGGCGAAATCTGCGCCGTTGCAGCGCCCTGATGCAACCAGCCTGCGTGCTGCACATACGCTGTCAGGAACAGCCAAGACGACCGGGATCGCGCCGATGGCGGAGCTTGCCGAAGCACTTGAGCTTTGGATCGAGGCGCATCAGGATACGGCGCGTGCCTGGACGGCCGAGGGATGGACTGCGATTGAACGTGCGGTGCTGGCGTTGCAGTTGATGCTGACGCGAGTGGCGGCTTTGCGTAAGCCCAAGGCGGAGTTGTCCGCGGTTCGCGCCTTGCGCGTCCCGGAATTGGAATCCCCCCGTGTGACCGCGGCAGCCGAGTCAGCACCGGCGGTTCCCACCCCCGCACAGGCGGGCGTTCCGGCGGCCGGACAACGCTTGCTGGACATCTTCCTCGAAGAAGCACGTGAGTTGTTCCCATTGGTGGGCGGTGATTTGCGTGACTGGAAGTCAAAACCGGAAGATCCCGAACCGCCCAGATCCCTGCAGCGTGCCTTGCATACCCTGAAGGGTGGCGCTCGCATGGCCGGCGAAGCCGCGCTGGGTGATGCGATTCACGATTTGGAAACCCGAGTCATTCAAGTCTTGAAGGCCACGCCGGCAGAGGCCGATTTCGACCAGATGTTTGCTGAACTGGATGACATTTCCAGACGGATGGAAACCCTGGATGTGGCCGCAGCACCGGCGGCAGCTACTACGGGTGTCGCAGCGCAGGCCGAGCCCATGGTGGCGGTGGTGCAGAGCTTGCGTGTACGGTCGGACGTATTGGACGAACTGGTCAACGAAGCTGGGGAAATCAGTATTTCCCGTTCCCGGATCGAGCGGGAAATGGGGATGTTCAAGCATTCACTGCACGATCTGACGGAGAGTGTGACCCGACTTCGTAGTTATCTGCGTGAACTGGAAATTGAGGCGGATAGTCGTTTGCAGGCGCACGACAGCCTGTTGCAGGAAGCTGGGGAGGCATTCGACCCGCTGGAATTTGACCGTTATACGCGCCTGCAGGAACTGACGCGCATGATGGCGGAAAGCGTCAACGACGTGGCCACGACGCAACATGGCTTGCTGGATAATTTGGATGAGACCGAGTCTGCCTTGCAGGATCAGATGCGCATGAGCCGTGATCTGCAGCAGGAGTTGATGCACATCCGCATGATTCCGTTCTCAACGATTAGTGAGCGACTTTACCGCATCGTGCGGCAGACGGCGCGTGAACTGGGCAGCCGGGTAGAACTCGCAATTGAAGGTGCCCAAGCGGAAATTGACCGAAGCGTGCTGGAAAAAATTGTGGCACCGCTTGAGCACTTGTTGCGCAACGCGATCGCCCATGGCATCGAACCTGCCTCCCAGCGTGCCGCTGCCGGTAAAAACGAGGTTGGCCATGTGGTGCTTGCCGTGCGTCAGGAAAAGAGTGAAATCATCATCACCGTCACCGATGATGGGGGTGGGGTTAACCTTGACCTGGTGCGGCAACGTGCCATCGAGCGCGGGCTATTCGATCAGGACCAGGCCCTCAACGAGCAGGCCCTGATGTCGGTGATTTTTGAACCGGGTTTCTCCACGACGAGTGAAGTTACCCAGGTGGCTGGTCGAGGCGTCGGGCTGGATGTCGTCCGCAATGACATCACCATGCTGGGGGGGCGCATCGACGTCTCCAGCCAACGAGGTGCTGGGGCGACCTTCAATATCTACCTCCCGGCGACCTTGACCATGTCGCAAGTGGTGCTGGTCCGCGCTGGTACGCATACGATCGCCCTGCCTTCGGTGATGGTCGAGCAGGTCCAACAACTCAAGGCCGCTGCCATCAATGCGGCTTACGAGACAGGCAACATCCCGTGGTCTGGACGTCAGTATCCCATCCATTACCTGCCGCGCCTGATTGGCGATACAACAGGGATGCCAGAAGCGCAGCGGAGCGCCCCGGTGTTGCTGCTGCGCAGTGGTACCTACCACATCGCGTTGCATGTGGACGAAATCATCGGCAACCGCGAAGTGGTCGTGAAGCGTATCGGTCAGCAGCTGACGTTGGTGCCGGGGATCGTCGGCGCGACCGTGCTCGGCGATGGCCGGATCATGCTGATTCTCAACCCGGTGCAGCTTGCCAACCGTGCGGTGCTCGCGGCGGGCGCCATCCACGTCAGTGCGGTCGAACAGGTGGTGGAAGACTTGACCAAGACCATCATGGTCGTCGACGACTCCCTGACCATGCGTAAGGTGTTGAGCCGCCTGCTGACGCGCGAAGGGTATCGCGTCGTGACCGCCAAGGACGGTATCGAAGCGCTTCAGATGTTGCAGGAAACCATGCCCGACGCCGTCGTGCTGGATATCGAAATGCCACGCATGGATGGCTTCGAGTTGGCGCGTAATATTCGTGACGACCAGCGGACCGCGGGCTTGCCACTGGTGGTGGTCAGCTCGCGCACGGCTGAAAAGCACCGTAATCTGGCGACCGAAATTGGTGTGAACGCCTATCTGGGTAAACCAGTGCCGGACGAGGAGTTGCTGTCGACGCTTGCCGGCTTGATCGAAACAGTGGCTGTCTAGCAGTCGTTGGAATGCCTGTGTAGGAGAAGCAAAAAGCCCGGATAACCGGGCTTTTTGTTGTTAGTGGTGGTGGTCGTCACCCTACCACCAGCATCTCCTCCCAACTGGTTGTGTAGCTGGGACTCTTGTTTCCCTGCCGCATCTGCCAAGAATGATCGAATCCCTGGCTGGCGATCGTCAGAGTATTCCTCCCCATCTTTTTGTTGACCGCATCCAGCGTCTGCATGAGTTTGGATCTTTTAGGGGCCTCACTTTCAACGTAAAAGAGCTCATTCTGTAGACCATCAGCTGACACCAGGTCTGACAGAATCACGCCAGCCTTCTGGTAACGGAATCCCGATCGATAGATGCGTTGCAATCCCCATAGCGCGGCACGCACCAGGCGCAAGGTGTCATCCGTGGGCGAGGGGAGCGGGATCGTCATGCTGTTCCCGTAATGGAGTTCTTTTTTTTCGAACGGACTGGTACGTATAAAGATGCGGATCGTGCTGGTCAGCAAGTGCTGCTGACGCAGCTTTTCGGCCGCATGGTGGACTTCACCCGCTCTGCTAGACAAATCATAATGTCTAAAACGGAACGGAGAAA
>CAYUJU010000006.1:0-77917 GCA_964445115.1 uncultured Methylobacillus sp.
GCCTCGACAGCCAGTGGGAAGTGGTCAAGCCGCTGCGCAAGCACTACAGCTACGACTTCCCGAACGGCTTCTAAACGCCGTATCGACGTTGTCACACCCGAGGCCAGCCGGTTCGCCCAGGCTGGCCTTTTTCTTTGCGTCCCGCAGCCGACCATTCAGTATCATGGTTGCCAGACCGGCGCCGCATCGCTACATTCACCCTGTTGCCAATCATCGCCTACGTCACGATGCCAACCTGCTCCCCGGAAAAAAACGATGAAGTCCTGTGTCCCTGCAGCGGGACAACCCATGGCATGATCGTCGATCTGTGTCACCAAGGGCTGGATATGGAAGGAATTTCAAGGAGAACGGGAGCACTGACGGGGTGCGGAGGCTGCGAATGGGATATCGCCGAACTGGTGAATGACCTGGCCAAGGAAAAATCACTTCCCCCGCCAACCGCTTAAGCGCAGATCGAAACCGTCAAATTTCCCAATCCACCGCCACGCACACCTTGCGTCGCCGGTTGATGTAGAGCATCCCTTTAATCTTTCCTTCCTGCACCAGTTCGGACCGAAATACCTCAGGGTCTATCGTCGGGAACATTCCGCGCATCGCGCCGCGCAGGATAAGTCTTCCTTGGGGGAAACAGGTCGCCAGCGCGATCTCGCGCTTGTCCCGCTCAATCAGCTGATGCTCGAACTCGAGTTGCGCTTCAATGCCGTGCTCTAGCAGTTCCAGCGCGTGGAGGTTATGGTCAACTGGATGCCCTACGCCAGCTGTGTTAATTTCGTGATCTATCATGACAACAACATTGTACCCGCTCCAAACATATTAGTATTTTCTGATATACTTGTCCTGATTGCATTCAGATGATGGAAGGAAGCAGCACATGAACCCTCAGGTTGAAGACGACGACATCGAGATGCCGCTTTACCAGAAGCGCATCCCCATTTACACCCGTACCGTCAAAGGCAAGTTCCGCAATCTCAAGACCGCTATTCTGGTCCTCGCCTATTCCGTCTACTTCATGCTGCCGTGGATTCCCTGGGAGCGTGCCAGCGGCTCGCAGCAGGCGATCATGTTCGACATGGTGCTGCGCCGTTTCTTCATTTTCGACAGCGTCATTTATCCGCAGGATATTTTCCTGCTTTCCCTTGTCCTGTTTATTGCAGGCGCATTACTGTTCTTCGCCACGGGGTTGATTGGACGCGCCTGGTGCGGTTATTTCTGCTTCCAGACGCTGTGGACCGACGCGTTCATGCTGATCGAGCATTACATCCAGGGCGAGCGTCCAGCACGCATTCGTCTGGCCAAGCAGCCGTGGAACATGGAAAAGATCCTCAAGGTAGGTGGCGCGCGCTTTCTGATGCTGCTGCTCTCGTTCTGGACGGCGTTCACTTTTGTCGCCTATTTCAACCATAATCCGGCCTTCCTTGGGCGCTTCCTGCATGGGGCCGCTGACCCGACCGCTTACTATGGCGTACTGTTCCTGACCATTTCTACCTTCCTGGCTGGCGCGCTGTTACGCGAACAGGTCTGTATCTACATGTGCCCGTACGCCCGCTTCCAGAGTGTGATGTACGAAGCAGATACGCTGGTGCCGGCATACGACAGTCAGCGCGGCGAGGGCACTGCCGGCCGCATCGTCGCCAAGAGCGGCGTACATACGCAGGAAGAACGCAGGGCCAAGGGCCACGGCGACTGCATCGACTGCAACTTCTGCGTCCAGGTTTGTCCGACTGGCGTAGATATCCGCAAGGGGCTGCAATACCAGTGCATCTCCTGCGGCCTGTGCATCGACGCCTGCAACACCATCATGGATTCTCTGGGTTGGGAACGCGGATTGATCCGCTACGACTCGGAAGCCAATCTGAAACAAGTCCCGCCTGCCAAGCCGCATCTCGATTTCCTGCGCCTCAAGGTGCTGGGCTATGCCGGCGCACTGGCAATCATGATCGGCGTGCTGGTTTATACCTTCGCAACGCGAACGGCCTTTGAAGTGCGCATCGCGCAAGTGCGTCAGCCGTTGTTCGTGGAATTGTCCGACGAGAAGATACGCAATCGTTACGAAATTCATCTGGTGAACAAGCAGCAGGAGGCGGAAGACTTTCTGGTGAAGATCGACGGGATTCCCGAGAACGCCGTAAACTTCGGGGCAATCGGCAATCCGTTCCACGTCGCTGGCGGCCGTGACATCAAGGTACCGATCAAGATTGATCTGGAGCACGAACTGGCTGAGGAAACCAAGTCACTGAATATCCAGATCATCCCGCAAAGCAAGCCGGATCAAGCGGAAACCCGTCGCGTCAGCTTCGATAGTCCGAAGTAGGCGTAGCCCCACCGCCCGGCCATGCGCCGGGCATAAAAAAAGCCAACCCATGCGGGTTGGCTTTTTTGTGCACCGAATACGTACTTAGCTGCCGGAAGCCGGAGCAGCAGCATCAGCAGCCGGAGCAGTTGCTGCATCGGCAGCAGGCGCGGCAGGTGCAGCGTCAGCCGGAGGAGGCACCCAGCCACCCGGCTCTTCCTTGACGGGTTCCGGAGCAGCAGCCGGCGCAGCGGCAGCATCAGCAGCCGGCGCAGCGGTTTCAGCCGGAGCTTCTTCCTTGCTGCAACCAGCCAGCACAGTCGCACCCAGCGACAATGCGATCAGCATTTGAATCAGAGACTTCATCGTCATTTCCTTTACGGTTAATCAATCAAATCGGCTAGTGGATCACTAGTCGGGCCAAAAAAAATTGAGCAAGAAATATACCACAAATTAACTACTTAGCGGGTAATGGGGCGATAACGGATGCGCTTCGGCTTGGCCCCCTCCTCACCCAGACGCTTACGTTTATCTTCTTCGTATTCCTGGTAGTTGCCGTTGAAGAAGGTCCACTGGGAATCGCCTTCTGCCGCCAGAATATGCGTCGCAATGCGGTCCAGGAACCAGCGATCGTGCGAGGTGACCAGCACACAGCCGGCGAATTCCAGCAGGGCATCTTCCAACGCGCGCAGGGTTTCCACGTCCAGATCGTTGGACGGTTCATCCAGCAGCAGCACGTTGCCGCCGGCGATCAACGTCTTGGCCAGATGCAAACGACCGCGCTCACCGCCGGAAAGCTGACCGACGATCTTCTGCTGGTCACCGCCCTTGAAGTTGAAGCGGCCGATGTAAGCGCGGCTGGGCATTTCGAAGCGTCCCACGGACAGGATGTCTGCGCCGCCGGAAATGGCTTCGAACACGGTCTTCTTGTCTTCCAGGCCCTCACGGCTCTGGTTCACCGCCGCGATGTTCACGGTGGACCCGATGACGATTTCGCCGGAATCGGGAGTCTCTGCGCCCTGGATCATCTTGAACAGGGTGGACTTACCGGCACCGTTGGGGCCGATCACGCCGACGATGGCGCCGGGCGGGATGCTGAAGGACAGATCATCGATCAGCAGACGGTCGCCAAAGCCCTTGGAGACGTTGTTGAACTCGATGACCTTGTCGCCCAGACGCTCGCCGGGCGGAATGAAGATTTCCTGCGTTTCGTTGCGCTTCTGGTATTCGACCGATTTCAGTTCCTCGAAGCGGGACAGGCGTGCCTTGGACTTGGCCTGACGCGCCTTGGGATTCTGGCGCACCCATTCCAGCTCGGTCTTCATCGCCTTCATGTGGGCGTCGATCTGCTTGTTTTCCTGCTCCAGACGGGCTTCCTTCTGTTCCAGCCAGCTGGAGTAGTTGCCCTTCCAGGGAATGCCCTGCCCGCGGTCCAGTTCCAGGATCCATTCGGCGGCATTGTCGAGGAAGTAACGGTCGTGGGTCACGGCGACGACGGTACCGGGGAAGCGCACCAGGAACTGCTCCAGCCATTCCACGGACTCGGCATCCAGGTGGTTGGTTGGTTCGTCCAGCAGCAGCATGTCCGGCTTGGACAGCAGCAGCTTGCACAAGGCTACACGGCGCTTCTCACCGCCGGAGAGGTGCTCGATCTTCGCATCCCACGGCGGCAAGCGCAGGGCGTCCGCCGCGATTTCCAGCTGGGTTTCGGTATCGCTACCACTGGCGGCGAGAATGTTCTCGTACTTGGCCTGTTCTTCGGCCAGCTTGTCGAAGTCCGCATCGGGCTCGGCGTACGCGGCATAGATGGCATCAAGCTTAGCCTTGGCTTCCATGATGGCGCCCATGCCGGATTCGACTTCCTCACGCACCGTCTTGGCAGGATCCAGTTCAGGTTCCTGCGGCAGGTAGCCGATGGACAGGTTCGGCTGCCATTGCACCTCGCCTTCGAACTCCTTGTCCGCACCGGCCATGATGCGCAGCACGGTAGATTTGCCGGAACCGTTCAGGCCCAGGAGGCCGATCTTGGCGCCAGGAAAGAAGGACAGGGAAATGTCCTTGATGATCTGTCTTTTCGGGGGCACGACCTTGCTCACGCGGAGCATGGACATCACGTATTGGGCCATGTTGCTTTACCGTTGATTTGAAAGGGCGAAGCTTACCGCACGACGCTCGGTTTGGGGAGTCTTGAATACTGGCCAGCAGAGGATGGACAAGGCGCACACCCACTGAAAAACGTCATCCTCGACCTAGTGGCTTCAAGCGTGCGCCACGAACCTCGAAGCGTATCTGATCGACCTCGTGCCCCGTGGCATCACGTAACGTCAGCACGTGCCGGCCCGGCCACGGAAACCAGCGGGCATCCGAGAGTCTTTTTCCATCCAGCATCCAGTACCAGCCTTTGGGCAACGGCGTGTCGGCCTTGAACAGGACGCGTTGCTGCGCCTGGGGGATGTCCGGGTCCAGGGCGATGATGGTGCCCTGCCCCGGATAGTCGATGCGTACCGGAAGGGCTTGGGTTGCGCCCTTTGCCTCCAAGCGCTGCAGCGTGGTGGCGTTGGCGCGGATCACCGGCTGTGAGGTTCCTGGTAAAAACAGCTCCTGTCGCGGTGGCTCGATCGGCGGATCGAAACGGATGGCGTGGCGCTTGACGCCCTTGGGGAGCGGCGCCTTGTCGCTGCGCCACTTCAAACCGTCCGACGCGCGATGCAGGTCGTCCATCACCGCCACCCATACCGGTGCCGCGCCCGAGACGCCGGAAACGTCGTGCATGGGTTCGCCGCTGGCGTTGCCGACCCACACGCCCACCGTGTAGCGGCGCGAGTAGCCGATGCACCAGTTGTCGCGCATGTCCTTGCTGGTGCCGGTTTTGACCGCCGACCAGTACCGGGTGGCCAGGGCGGAATCGAGCCCGAAGGTATGCATGCGTGCGCTTCGGTCCGACAGGATGTCGGACACGATCGCGGTGGCCGCCGGCGACAGCGTGCGGCGCGCGGCAGCGGTCGGGGCATCGGGCAAGAACTTCACCGGGCGCCACGCCCCATCGTTCGCCAGCGCACGGTAGGCGTTGGTCAGGGCCAGCAGCGTGACATCGGCAGAGCCCAGCGCCAGGCTGTAGCCGTAGTAATCGCCGGTTTCGCGCAGCGAATCGAAGCCCAACTGGCGCAGCAGCTGGTGAAACGCATCCGGTCCCACCTGAAGCAAGGTGCGGACTGCAGGCACGTTGAGCGAACTGCCTAACGCCAGGCGCAGGCTTACGGGCCCGACGAAATGCTTGTCGTAGTTCTGCGGCACGTACAGCCCGCCGGGCGTCTGAATGCGCACCGGAGAATCATCCAGCAGGGATGCCGCCGTCAACCGGCGCTGCTCGATGGCCAAGCCGTAGAGAAATGGTTTGAGGGTAGAGCCCGCCTGCCGGGGCGAATCAACGGCATCAAACTGGGCTGCTCCCGAGAGGTCGCCGCTGGAGCCGACCCAGGCCAGGACATCCCCGCTGGCGTTGTCCAGCACCAGCACCGCGCCATCCTGCACATTGCGGGTTTGCAGCTGCATTAGGTTGGCCCGCAGGTGGCGCATGGCGGAAGCCTGCACGTCGAAATCCAGCGTACTCCGGACCCGCGCGCCCGGCGTTTGCAGCAGCCTGCGCGCCAGATGTGGCGCATGCGTAGCCACTGGCACGGTGTAAGGCCCGCGCAGATGCAGGGCGACAAAGCCTTCCAGCCCTTCGCATTCGCCAGCGCGCTGCATGGTATGCAGTAAGCGGCACGCACGCTCGCTCACCTTAGCGGGCAAGGCGTTGGGCGCGCGCAACAAGGCGGCCGCCACGGCGGCCTCGCGCTCGTTCAGCCCGGCGGGGGCTTTACCGAACAACCCCCAACTCATCGCCGCGACGCCTTGCAGTTCGCCCCGAAAGCCGACGAGGTTGAGGTAGGCTTCCAGAATCTCGTCCTTGCGCCAACGGCGCTCCAGCCAGAGAGCATCGGCCGCCTGCCCGGCCTTCTCCATTACCCCGCGACGCGCGCTGCGCCCTTTCGCGCCATCCTCCAGCAGCCCGGATAGTTGCATGGTCAGGGTGCTGGCGCCTCGGGTTTTCGTATTCCACAAATTGCGCCAGGCCGAGGCCGCCGCTGCATTCCAGTCGACCCCAGCGTGTTCGTAGAAACGTTTGTCCTCGGAGTACAGCAAGGCGCGCAGCAACGCCGGGGAGACCGCCTCGATCGGCGTCCACGCCAGCCGGCGCACCTGCCGGTCCAGCCGCAGCTGTTGCAGTTCCCGCCCCTCGCGGTCCAGTAGCCAGGCGTCGGAAGGGGTGTAGGCGGTTCTGGTTTCCTGAAAATCAGGCGCTGCCAGCGTCTGCGCTGGCAACATCCCTAACATGAACGCTGACACGAGCGCGTACAAAGCGCGCGCAGCCAAACGTTCTTCTCCTGCCATCAGGGACTCACTTGCAAAGTCGTGTTTGGAATTTCCCCGAACACTTCCGGCGCGTACATGGCCTCCACGCGCGTCGCCGGCAAGGCGAATTCGCCGGCGTTGTTGAGGCGCACGGTGTACTCGACCCAGAATTTGCCCTTGGGGACGTAGTCGTAATAGGCGCGGAAGAAGCCGAACCCGCGTTCGGTGAAGGTCGGCCAGGCGTCGTTGTCTTCCCAGAAATGGTCGTTCTCGCCTTCCCGCGCGATGGCCGAATCGCGGGCCGTATTGCCCAGAATGGCGGCTCCGCCCGAGGTGGGGTCGCTCACCACCACCCAGCTCATGGATTGCGCGGATTCGATTTCCACACGCACGCGCACCACGTCGCCGCGGCTCCACCGCCCGTCGACCTTCTGCTCGACCGGGGTCAGGTGGCGCGTGATCTTGTAGCCGAAATCGGCGGTCTTGTCGGGCACGGCGGCCTTAAGCATCACGGTGGCCCACGGTTGTCCGGCGCCTTCGTGACGCATGGCGAAGCTGGCCGGCTTGGCCACCTCGACCTCGGCCGACCACGGCAGGCTGAGTTTGCCCTGTTCGGTCTTGTCTGCGCCCTTCCACGCGTAGGACTGGCTGCCCGCCGGCGTCAGCGTGGCTTGCGTCTTGCCGCCCACCGCTTCGGCTTCGAAGCGCTGGCCGAATTTATCCAGCGCCAGCACGCCCCAGACATTGGCCGTGGTCGTTCCCCAATGCCCGCGAGACTGACGCAGCATGGCCCCACGCAGCAGCGCCGGCACGTCCTGCTTCCAGGCGGGGTCGTCGATTGCGACTTCGAGCAGGCGCAGGGCGTTCACTTCGCCGTCCATCATCAACCACCACCAGCGGTCGTCACGCTCGGTGCTGAACACCAGTCGACCACCGGCGTAGGTCATGCGGTTGCGCAACTCACGCTCGACAGCAGCCAGACGCGCCTCGCGCTCCGGGGCATCCTTGACGCGATACAGGATGGAATACCAGTCGATCAGGCTGGCCGTCGGCATCTTGAGCGGCTTGAATTCGAACGCGCCCAGCATGCGCGCATCTGCCTTGCCGATGCGGACCAGCGCTTCCAATGCATGCAAACGACGCTCCGGCAGAATCTCGCGCGGGGTCCAGAAACTGGGTTTTGCCTTGCCAGCGACAAAATTAGCCAGCGCCTGCTCCATGCGCTGGCGCGGCTCATCCGGCACCTGGAACCCGGCAGCATGCGTCACGCTCAACAGGTGTGCGGTCAAGGCGTCGCTGCCCTGGCCGGCGCCCGGGAAATATTGCGCGAACCCTTGTGCGTCGAGGTAGCCCTGCAGGTTGCCGGCCACTTCCTGCCAGCGTTTTTCATCGTGCAAGCCCACGGCGACCGAGGTACGTTGCTCCAGGCAGGAGAACGGATAACGCTCAAAATAGCGTCGAAGCTCAGTCGTCTGGCCAGCCAGCGAAGCCGACAAGGTGACCTCGATGCCTCCCTTACCCGGCAACGCCCCCGCCGGCGGCGTTGCCAGCACGGCATACGGCTGTTCCAACCGCATGAAAGTCGCCTGCTGCACCGTCACCGGAACGCGCGGCGCGATTTTTTGCGTCAGCTTGATCCGATCCAGGGCCTTGCCGCCCTGCTCGATCGCCTCGACCTGCCACTGGAGCGACTCGACGCCTTCCGGCGCCTGCAACTGCCAGGCAACTTCCTGCGCGCCGCCAGCTTCGAGGCGGAGCTTCTGCGCGCTCAGCGCCTGCTTGCCAGCGTGCCCAGCCACTGTCACCTGCATGGTACGTTCCGCACCGTTGCGCACCGTGACCCCGGCACGGTAGCGATCGCCCTCGCGGATATACGGCGTGATGCCGGAGGTGATCTGCAAGTCCTGCTTGCTGACAATTTCGGTGTCGCCGGTGCCGAACAGCCCCGGCCCGACGTCTGCGATCGCCACCAGCTTGAACGCCGTCAACGAATCGTTGAGCGGCACGCTGACGGTCGCTTCGCCCTTGGCGTCGAGCTTTACGCGCGGATTCCAGTACAGCAAGGTATCGAACAGCTCGCGTGTCGAGAGCTTGCCGCCCCCACCCCCGGCCGGCAGGGCCTTCTTACCGAAGTGGCGTTTGCCGACCACCTGCATCTGCGCGGTCGAGGTTTCCACCAGATAGGCGTGCTCCTGGCGCATCGCGTCCAGCAGGTTCCAGGTGGGGTTGGGCGACAGTTCGAGCAAGGCCCGGTCGACGGCCGCCACCGCGACTTCCGACCCCGCCGGCGGCGCCTTGCCGTTGGGCATGGCGACCCGCACCTTCACCTTGGCCGTAGCACGCGGAGCGTAGGCAGATTTATCGGGCTCGACCCTGACTTTCAATTCCGCACCGGCTTTGCCGACCTGCAGTTCCGTCAGCCCAAACTTGAAGCCGGGTCGGGCCAGATCGACCATGGCGGTCGGCTGCGGCACGCCGCCGCGGTATTCGCGCACCCATTCGGCGGGCGAGCGCCAGCCCCATTGCAGGAAGGAATACCAAGGCACCTCACGCAGACGCCCGCGCACCGCGAGCACCGAGACGAACACGTTCGGGCCCCACGCGGCGCGTACGGGAATCTCGACTATCGGATCATGGCGCTTGAGCGGCCGCACGAAGGTCTCCAGCACACCCTCGCGCTCCACGGCGATCAACGCTGTCGCCTCGCGGAATGGCGTGTGCACGGTCAAGCGCGCGGTTTCCCCTGCCTGGTATTCCCGTTTGGCAGGCGCGATTTCCATGCGGTCGCGGTCCTCCTGGTCGAACCAGACATCGCCATCACCCGAGGACCAGAACGACGCTCCGGCCTGTGACACGTTCCCGCGGGCATCGCGCACCTCGGCCTGCAGATGGATGTTGCCCGGCTTGTCCGCCGCGATGTCGCAAGTCATCAGGCCACGGGCATCGGTTTTTCCGTCGCAGACCAGCCCCATGTCCTCACGCGTGGTTTGCGTTTCGTAGCTGTAAAACCCGCCGAGAATGCGCTTGCGATGGGTATAGTCGATGTGTCTGGTGGCGCGCACCCGCACCGCCGTGTGGGACACCGGCTTGCCCGCCAGGTCGAGCACCACGGCCTGCAGTGAGCGGTGGGCATTTCGGCGCCCTTCGTCCAGCAGGCGCAGCCCCACCGCCACTTCGGCCGGCCAAAGCTCGGTTTCACTGGAAATCGTCTGGATCTCGCCGTTCGGATCGGGGAAGGTCATTTCCGCCGTCAGGCGCATGGGCGAGGCCAGTTTGTCGCGTAACGGGATGGCAGTACGGGCGAGGCCATGCTGATCCAGCGTCACCTCGACCTTGTCTGCGACCAGTTCACGCTGGGCCTCGTCCTCCTCCGTGCGGCTGAAATTGAACTCGCGATAATCCCGGAAATTGAGATAGGCCGGCGACAGCATGCCAGAGACTGCAACCCGCTGGCCACGCGCACCACCGCCGTTGAGATAGGCCAATGACAACTGCATCGGGACTGCCTTGACGCCGCCCATACGTGGCTTACTCGACGTGATGGCCCCCTTGTAGGCCGGCAAGCGGAAGTCAGAGACACGGAATTCAGCACTGGATTGCCAGCTGTTAAGCACCCGGATTTCGTACGTGCCCAGCTTGGCGGTTTCCGGGATTTTCCATTGGCTGACCGCCACGCCGCGGGCATCCCATGTCAGCGGCACGGTAAAAGTCTCTTCCCCGCCCATCAGTGCGATAGTCAGCGAGGCCGGCAGCTTGGCCGGATCGGGATAGGCGAACCCGCGCGCATCGTTGCGTCGGGCAATATGTTTCATGGAAACGGTTTCCCCGGCACGCAGCAGGGTACGGTCGAGGATGGTATGCACCATCGGGCTTTCCAGCGTGGCCCAGGTGTCGACGTTGAAACGCCACGGTTCGATGCCACGGTTCCAGTCCGAACGCGCAAACGAGAAATCTTGACCTTTGTGCGCGGTCGCGTAAAACACCGCATCTTGTTGTTCACAGTTGTCACGCTGCTCCAGTGGCCCATCGATGGCGGCGCGTCCCTGCGCATCGCTCCTTCCCCGCCACAGTTCACTGCCACGACAATTCTCGATGCGCACGACCGCGCCCAGGACCGGCTTGCCGGTCGACAGGGAGGTCACCCACACCAGGCTGGAATCGCGCCCTTTCTTGAAATGCACGGCCATGTCCGTGACCAGCGCCGAGGTGCGGACGTACATCGGGCGCGGCTGCTTCGGTTTGGGCTGGGTCAGGAGTGCGGCACCCAGCAACTGGCTTTCGAGTTCCACCACGTAGAATCCGGGCTTCTGCAGCGGGATGCCGACCACCTCGAACGCCTGTGCGCCGTTCGGCTTGGGCAGCAGGCGTGGCGGCGCCTCGCCCGCCGTAGTGAGGTAGGACAACTCGCGCGGATAAAGCACATCGACCGGCGGCGGGCTGTCGTATTCGTCTTCGTTAACCGGCGGTTTCCCCTTGCGCGGCAGGGTGCGCGTCTGGCGCTCGAACCGGGCGAGGTCGCGCATGATCTGCAGCGCGCTTTCCGGATCGGTCTGGTGGCGCCAGCGCATCGCGACCTTGCCTTCCAGGTTGCGCAAGGTCACCGGCAGCACGCCCCCTTCCTTCAGCTCCAGCACGCCGAAGCCGGACGAGAACTTGGCCAGCGGCGGCAAGGCGCCGACGCCGGTCTTGAGCGGGAAGCTCGACGCATTGCTCAAGGGCCGTCCGCTCAGATCGATCAGATTAGCTGGCATCCGCAAGGTCATCGCCAACCCGGAGGCAAAAGGCCCCTTGAACACCACTACGCTCACCGCATCTTCGCGTGCATCCTTGGCCCGCCAGGGGGCGCGCTCACCCTGCGGCGTCACCAGCCGCACCTGCTTCGCCTGCTGCCACGACACCTGATCGGTAAAGGTCAGGCGCAGGTCGGACAAGGGCGAGCACGGGGCGGCGGGACGTTCGCGCTCGCAGGTGAACTCGGCGCGAAATGGCACGCGCACCTCGTATTTAAAGCTATCCGCATCACGTACCCGGGCACCAGAGGTACTTTCGACCCCCTTGCCCCACACCAGCCTGACGTGGGCACCCGGGGCAAGGCGTTGCGCACAATGCGCGGCAAACTGGCCCGGCTGGGGAGACTGTTTCAGTGCGGACAGCAGATGCTGGAACTCGGCCTCCGGCAACCATTTGAGCGGCAGGCGTTCGCCGACGCCATCGCTCTCGCACCATGCGTGCGCCTCCACGCTGGCCTGCGTCACCGGCATGCGCGGCGTGATCAGGAACACCTGATCTTCCTCGATGCGGCCGTTGGGATAAGGCTGGAGATGCTGGACCCACGGCCCCGGCGTGCGGATCAGGAATTCCTGCTGACCGACCACGGCATGGCCCTTGAGCGACTTGAGTGCCGGTTTCAATTGAAACCGGCACTGTTCGCCCGGATCGAGGTCGCGCGGCAACTGATACACCCAGGTGCGCGCGTCGCTCCAGCGTCCCTGCCCTTCCACCGCGCAACGCACCTGGAACGGCGCCGGGGCCGTGGTGTCGCCGAGCGCGACCATGTCCTCGTTGAAGACGGCGGTCGCACGGCTCGCATCAGCCACTTCGCCCTGTGGGGTGAACTGGTCGATGTAGGCCGCTTGTGCCGATGCGGCTGCCAAAAACAGCGTTCCGATAAACAGCAGGCCGCGCGTTGGGATTTTCAGCATGATGGGACTCCAGAACCTGACGGTCATTAAGTCCGCATCATATCCCAAAGCACGGACCGCAGAAATCAGCCTGGCTGTTGCAGGGTCGAAGCCGAAATGACGCGATTGCGGCCGGTTTGCTTGGCCAGATAAAGTGCGCGGTCCGCCCCTTCGATCAGTGATTCGAACTCGAAGCCGGAGGTGACCGAATCGGTCACACCGATGCTGATCGTGCTGTACCAGGGCGCGTCCTCGTCGCCCATGTTGGTGCCGGCATAGAACGTGCGCAGGCGCTCGGCGATGACCAGCGCCTCGATCTCGGAGGTGGCCGGCATGAGAATACAGAACTCCTCACCGCCGTAACGTGCCAGGTAATCCTGTTTACGGAGCGTGGACGTGATGACCGACACCAGTCGGCACAACACCTCGTCCCCGACCAAGTGACCATGCTGGTCGTTGATGGACTTGAAATGGTCGACGTCGATCATCATCACCGACAACACATCGCCGGACCGCTGGGACAATGCGCGCAGATGCTCGAACGCCTCTTTCAGGCTGCGCCGGTTAAGGGCGCCCGTCAGGCTGTCGCGTGCGGCCAGCGACTGCAACTCGTGTGAAATGCGGTAATGCACCATCAGCACAAAACCGAACACCAGCGCCATCTGCACCAGGCTGGCAACGAAGAACGTGACTGGATTGATCGTTACCTGGCTATACAGGCCGTAGTGTTGGGCTGGATGTAACGCAACGTACCCGGCACGCGCCAGCATGAGGCAGGTCAGCACGCAGAAAGTGCCTGCCGTAAAGAAGAAAGGGGCACGCATCGGCGGCGTCACGTGCCGGAACAAAACGTGCGCGTTGGCAAGACTGATCACCGCCAGCATGAGGGAATTGGCAATCACCCGATGATTGGCGTTGGCGAACATCACCGCGAACAAAATGTTGAGCACCACCACCGTGCCGGTCGCCAGCCAGACCCAATGCCAGTGTGGCTGCTTCTGGCAGAAAGCCCGGTTTCCTGCCCACTGGAAACAGAGTCCCAAGGCCAGCAAGCCGGAACCGAACACCATCACCCAGCCGTTTCCCGGCCCCAACTGGGTATACGCCAGCCCCAAACTGATGCCGACACACAGTTCAGACGTCGCCCAGCAACGTACACCGCGAATATTCTCGGAATGCAGACTCACGACCGCCAGCAACCCCGACAACAACAGGGCGAGCAACGCGGTCATCACCATCATGGTGCGAATATCTAAAGCCATTTCAGGTTCTTATAAAATTTTGAGCATTTTGCATGGTTATTCTCAATCAGGAAAGTGACGTTTCACCTACAGCGCGGTTAAAATTGCGGCCCGTTGTCTGCTGCGCAAAGTCGCTTCCTTCCTGAATTTATGCTTTCCAAACTGAATGCCCCACAACGCGAAGCCGTCAAATACCTGGATGGCCCTCTGCTCGTGCTCGCTGGCGCGGGCAGCGGCAAGACGCGCGTCATCACGCACAAGATCGTGCACCTGATCGACAGTTGCGGCTATCAGCCACGCGAAATTGCCGCCATCACCTTTACCAACAAGGCCGCCAAGGAAATGCAGGAGCGGGTGGGCACGCTGTTGCAGGGCAAGCCCAGCAAGGGCCTCACTGTCACCACGTTCCACTCGCTGGGACTGCAGATGCTGCGCCAGGAAGCTACGCTGCTGGGCTACAAGCCGCAGTTTTCGATTCTGGATTCCTCCGACAGCTTCAAGATCCTTTCGGACATCCTCGCTACTACGGACAAGCAATTATTGCGCCGTACCCAATGGCAGATCTCCGGCTGGAAGAATGCCTTCCTCAATCCAGACCAAGCCTTGCTGCAGGCGGATGAAGAGGACGCGCACGCCGCGGCGAAGATCTACCAGCTCTATCAGCAGACCCTGAAGGCCTATCAGGCTGTCGACTTCGACGACCTGATCCGCCTGCCGGTGGAACTGTTCCAGCAGCATCCGGAGGCGCTGGACAAGTGGCAGCGCAAGCTCAAATACCTGCTGATCGACGAATACCAGGACACCAACGCCTGCCAGTACACCCTGGTGAAGCTGCTCACCGGCGTCGAAGGCCGTTTCACCGCTGTGGGGGATGACGACCAGGCGATCTATGGCTGGCGCGGTGCCGACGTGGAAAACCTGCGCCAACTTACGGAAGACTTCCCCAAGCTGCAGGTCATCAAGCTGGAGCAGAATTACCGCTCGACCGTCAGAATTCTGCGCGCAGCCAACCAGGTCATCGCCAACAATCCCAAGCTGTTCGAGAAGCAGTTGTGGAGCGAACATGGCACCGGCGACCCGATCCAGGTCAACGCCATGCGCGATGAAGACCATGAGGCAGAGGCTGTGGTGCTGAAGCTGATGGCGCACAAGTTCGAGCACCGCACCAAATTCGCCGACTACGCGGTGCTGTATCGCGGCAACCACCAGTCGCGCATCCTCGAAGAAAAACTGCGCGAGCACAAAGTGCCTTACACCGTGTCCGGCGGTCAGTCGTTCTTCGACAAGGCCGAGATCAAGGACATCATTAGTTACCTGCGCCTGATCGCCAACGAAGACGATGACCCGGCCTTCATCCGCGCGGCAACCACCCCCAAGAAGGGCATCGGCAACACCACGCTGGAGCGCCTGGGCGAGTACTCGGCGCAAAAGCACATCTCGCTGTTCGAAGCGGCATTTGAAGGCGAGTTCCAAAGCCAGGTCGGCCAGAAGCAGCTGGATGACCTGCTCACCTTCTGCCAGTTCATCCAGCGCATGCAGGAACGCGCGGTGAAAGACCCCGCCGGCGAGGTGCTGAACGACATGCTGGCCGCCATCCAGTACGAAATGCACCTCTATGACACCGAGGAGCCGCGCCCTGCCGAGACCAAGTGGAAGAACGTGATGGATTTCATCGGCTGGCTGACGCGCAAGGGCGAAAACGACGAATCCAACCTGCTGCAGCTGACGCAAACCGTCGCGCTGATGAGCATGCTGGAAAGCCGCGAAGAAGAGATCGACGCGGTCAAGCTCTCCACCCTCCACGCTTCCAAGGGGCTGGAATACGGCCATGTATTCCTGATCGGGGTGGAAGAAGGCATCCTGCCCCACCGCGAGTCGGTCGATACCGGCAAGATCGAGGAAGAGCGCCGGCTGATGTACGTCGGCATCACCCGCGCGCAGCGTTCACTGCACATTTCCTGGTGCAGGAAACGTAAAAGAGCGGGCGAAACGGAAGCCTGCGAACCCAGCCGCTTCATCGCCGAACTGCCGCAGGACGACGTGCGCTACACCGGCATGCCGGGCGCCGACCCGGTCGCCAGCAAGGAACACGGGCGCGAGCGCATGGCCAACATCCGCGCCATGCTGGCCGGCAACAAATAGCCGCACACCGTCATGAAAAAAGCCCGGCATAACCGGGCTTTTTTCATCGCAGAAAATTCGCGCTAGCGCAGGTTAATGCAGTTCGACCTGCTGGATGCCGGCGAGCAGCCACTGTGCCTTGGCGTCACGCAAATCCTTCTGCACGTGCCAGATCTCGTTGACGCTCTCCGGCACGCCATCGTTCTCGGTGAGGAGACCACTGAAGCGCACGCTGGCGATGGAATAGTCACCCTCGGTCACCACTTCCAGCAGATCGGCGTGCAGCGACATGACGTTGGTCTTCTGCGGAACATCGCCGCGCTCCTGCGCCTGCAGGCTGATCTCGGCGAACATTTCGGGCGTGGTGTACTGGCGGATGTCATCCAGATCCTTGCGGTCGTTGGCGGCCTGCAGACGGATGAAGGTCGCCTTGCCGTTACGCAGGAACGCTTCGGTCGGGAAATCCGCCGGAATGCTGCCGGCTTCAACAGGCGCTGCCGCCGCAGCGGCACCGCCGTAGGCCGGCGTTTGCACCGGCTCCACAGCGCGCAGATCGGGGCCAGCGGCAGCGTATTGCATGGCGGGGCGCTGGGCCTTGTTCATACGTGCCAGCAGGAACATCACCACGCCGACGGCCAGCAGGCCTAGCAACAGCGGCCCCATCATGCCGCCCAGGCCGCTGCCTGCGAACAGGGAAGCCAGGCCCGCGCCGATCGCCAGACCTGCCAGGGGTCCCAGCCATTTGTTGGCGGCCGGAGCGGAAGGCGCGGCGGCAGGTGCCGGCTTGGGCGCTTCCGGCGCGCGCTGCTGTTCCTGTCGGGCAGGCATGGAGCGCTGCTTGCCGAAGCTGCTGCCCCCGCCCAGGCGCTTGGCCTCGGCAACAGTCGAAAACAGGCTCAGGCAAGTCACCAAAACCGTCAGCAGCATCCAGATTCTTTTCATGCAATTCTCTTTCACAGAAGGGAGGAGTCAAAACGCTGCGGAGTCTATCAGCTTCTCCCCAAACGCACACCACGTTCCGACTGTGGGATTCAGAGCCTGTTTCAGCTGGATTCCGGGTGCTGCCTATCACAGTCCCGGAATGACGTTCCCGGAATTGTTCTGGACTTCCTCAGGCAGTCGCTACCTGGTTACGCCCGCCATGCTTGGCCAGGTAAAGCGCTTCGTCCGCCACGCTCAACAGCATGTCGATGTTCACGCTCTTCTGCTGCATGGTGGTGACCCCGACCGAGATCGTCACCCGTAGCGGCATGCCGCCTTCGAGTACGATCTCCTCTTCCGCCACCCGGTCACGCAAGCGTTCGGCCACTTCGCTGGCCTCAACGCGTCCAGTCTCCGGCAACAGCACGGCGAACTCCTCGCCCCCCAGGCGACCGATGATATCCACCTCACGCAGCGACTCCTGCATGATCTCGCTCAGTTTCTGCAGGACGATATCGCCAGTCTTGTGCCCGTGGGTATCGTTCACCTTCTTGAAATGATCGATATCGATCATGAACAGTGACAACTGCTTGTGGTAGCGCAGCGACCGGGCCAGTTCCAGTTCGGCGAGCTCCATGAAGCGTCGCCGGTTCGGCAAACCGGTGAGGTAATCGACCTGCGCCTGATGCTCGAGCGCCTGATGCAGGGCCCTGCGCTCGGTCACATCCCGGGTGATGCTGATCTGGCCGGTCACCTTGCCCTCCGCATCCCGCATCGGGGAGGCGTGCGTTTCCAGCCACAGCGGCGTCCCATGCTTGCCCACGATCTGGAACTCGAGTACGCCGCTCCCGCCCTCGCAGACTTTCCTGTGCAGCGCGAAAAAGGCCTCACGATATTCGGGGTGGAGGAAATTGATCAGCCCGTAGGCCCTGGCCTCTTCCAGGCTGCCCACTTCCAGCATGGCGAGGCCTGCCTGGTTCATGTTCAGCAATTCCCCGCCCACGGAAACGACCTTGACGCACTCGGGCTCGTTTTCGAAGATGGACCGCAGAAATTCCTTCTGGTCGAACACTTCCTGATGACTGGCCTGCAACTCCCGCTGCAACTGGTTGAAGGTCTTCAGCAACTGGCCGACTTCATCGTCGCTGTCCACCTGCAGGTTCCGCAGCGGCGTCCCCTGCTGCACCATGTTGTTCAGTTCTCGCGTCGCCCGGGTCAAGGGCCGCAGTTGATAGTGAATCAGCCAGGCGACCATCCCCACGATCAGCATCAACACAGCGCCCGCCATCAGGTAAATATCAGATTTGAGCGCATTCACCGGGGCAAACGCCTCGGTCTCGGGCAACAGTCCGACCACCACCCAACGCCCGTCCAGTATCTCGCGCGCCGTGGCAAGGGAATGCATACGATGAAATCCGTCGACGATCACTGCGCCCTGATGACCAGCGACCAGCTGATCGAGTGCAGGATTCTCGCCGGCATCGGGGAGTTCAGCCATCATGTCCGAATTATCGGAATCGATGATGACCATGCGTTCCCGGGCGGCAAGCACCACATATTCGCCCGATTTCCCCAGCGCCGAATGGGTCTGGTCGAATACCGCACGATCCGTCAGGCCAAGGTAGCCGACCATCACCGCTTTCAGCGTGCCATGCTCATCCTTGATCGGGACCGCTATCCCGAGCCCGGGTTTAGTGGTAAACCGGCCAATTCGCGGTCTGCCAATGGCGGGTTTACCCGTCGCCATCACCTCCCGAAAGTACTCCAGCGTCGTGTAATCCCCGCTCGCACGGCCTTCTACACGCGGGAAATCCGCGATCCCCTGGCCATCAAGACCAATCAAGGCCACGCCGTAGGTAAATAGACGATAAATGGCGCGACGCTTTTCCAACCAATTGGACATGGCTGCGCGGTCATGCAGCATGTCCAACGGCACTGCGTCCGCCACATCCTGCAAGGACTGGGAACGTAACAGTATCTTTTGTTCCAGGTCGTTGGCTACGTAATTGACCGAAGACATCTGCTGGTTGAGCAAGAGTTTGCCAAGATCGTGCTCCAGGCGGTCTGTCGAGAAATAGACCAATGGCAGGAAGCCCAGGCAAATGAGCACAAGGGTCGACAGGGCGACCTTGTTGGGCAGATTAAGAAACCGTCTGAAATACATGAGCTCGTTCCCGTATTTTTACAAATTAAGCATTCCGTGTTGTGACATGAATTCGACAAACGCCTCTGCTGGCATCGGCTTGCCAAAATAGTACCCTTGCGCGCGCTCGCAGCCCGCTTGCCGCAGGAAGTCAGCCTGCGCCTCAGTTTCCACGCCCTCGGCAATCACATGCAGCTTGAGGCTGTGCGCCATCAGGATAATCGTGCGCACCATGGTGGCGTCGTTGCTGTCCGAGATCACGTCGCGCACGAAAGACTGGTCGATCTTGAGCTTCTGGATGGGGAAGCGCTTGAGATAGGACAACGAGGAATACCCCGTGCCGAAATCGTCGATGGACAGCCCGACCCCCATCATCGTCAACTCGTGCAGCATGGTCAGCGTACGCTCCACTCCCTGCATCAGCACGCCTTCGGTCAGCTCCAGATCCAGCACATGGGCGGGAAGTTCGAAGCGCTTGAGCAAGCCCTGCACCTGCGCGTGCAGGTTGCCCTGACGGAACTGCAGCGCCGACAGGTTGACCGACATGATCAGTTCCGGCAGACCGGCATCGCGCCACGCGCGCGTCTGGCGCAAGGCTTCTTCCATGATCCAGTCGCTGATGGGGAGGATCAGCCCGGTTTCCTCCGCAATCGGGATGAAACTGGCTGGCGACACCAGCCCCATGGTGGGGTGCTTCCAGCGCACCAGCGCCTCGCAACCGATCAGGCGGCCGTCGACCAGATCGACCTGCGGCTGGTAATACAACTGGAGTTCGTTGCGCTCGATCGCACCCCGCAAGCTGTTTTCCAGTTGCAGCCGCTCGTAGGCCGTCGCATTCATGGTGGGGTCGAAATGCAGGAACTTGTTGCGCCCGTTCTCCTTGGCCTGATACATCGCCACGTCGGCGTACTTGATCAGGGCGTCGGCATCCTGCGCGTGGTTTGGATAGAGCGATATCCCGATACTGGACGAAATTCGCAGCTCATGGCCTTCGATGGTGTAAGGCTGGATGATGGACGAAAGGATTTTCTCCGCCACCATTTCCGCACCGGCGGCGTCGGTGTCGGGCAACACGGCGATGAACTCATCCCCGCCCTGACGCGAGACGGTGTCCTGCTCGCGGATACATTCCAGCAGCCGTTGCGCGACCATTTGCAACAACTGGTCACCAATGCCGTGGCCCAAGGTATCGTTGATCTGCTTGAAGCGGTCCAGGTCCATGAACAGCAGGGCGACGGAGGTCTGGTTGCGTTGGGCGTAGATCAAAGCCTGTTGCAGGCGGTCGCTGAACAAGGCGCGATTGGGCAACCCAGTCAGGGTATCGTAGTGGGCCAGGTGCTGAATGCGCTCTTCGGCCAGTTTTCGCTCCGAGATATCGCTGAAAATGCCGATGTAATTGACGATCTCGCCCTGCTCGTTCCTGACGCAGTTGATGGTCAGGTACTCGGGGAAAACCTCCCCATCGCGGCGACGGTTCCATAGCTCGCCCTGCCATCCCCCGGTCTGCTCAATGCTGTGCCACATCGCCTGGTAGAAATCGCGATCCTGCCGCGCCGAGGCCAGCATGGCGGGATCCTCGCCGAGGACTTCTTCGGCCGCATAGCCGGTGATGTCGCTGAAACTCTGGTTGACCGAAATGATACGGTTATTGCCATCGGTCACCAGAATCCCTTCCTTGCTGTGCTGGAACACGCGCGCTGCCAGCACCAGTTCCGCGTTGGCAGTCTGACGTTGACGCTCGCGGTCGACATTGTCGAGCGCGTAGGACACATCGAAAGCCAGGCCCTGCATCAGGGTGATGCGGTCGCTACTGAAGTAATTCTGTTCTTCGGAATACACCGCGATGGCGGCGTAGACCACCCCGCCGCGCAGCAACGGGAAGGCAGCGACCGAATTGAAATGCTCATCCACCGCAATGGGGTACCAGGGCACCTCCTTGTTGAGCACGAAATCGTTGTGGATGCTGGCACGCCCTTCGCGCAAGGCCGTGCCCATCGGCCCCTGCCCCATCGCGTCGGTCGGGTCGGTCAGGATGGTCACCTGGCTGAGATACGCCGAGCCGCGGTCGCTCGAGGCGATCTGGCGCACGACGCCTTCGGCATCCGGCCGGCCGACCCACGCGAGTTTGAAGGGCACGCGCTCGACGAGAATTTCGCACACGCGCTCCAGCAGGGCGGCTTCATCCGCCTCGCGCACGATCAGGTTGGAACACTCCGTCCACGCGGCGTACAGCCGGTTGACCCGCCCCAGATTGCGCTCGGATTCCTCCAGCGATTCCAGCATGCGGTTGAAGCTCTGCGCCAGCACCGCCACTTCATCGCTGCCCCGCACCCGGCTACGTACATCACGCTGACCAGTCTCAACCCGCTCGGCAACCTGTTTCAAATCGTACAAGCCAACCGTCAGACGACGCCCCAGCCAGCGGGACAACAGCACGGACAGCACGATAGCGAGCATGGCGAATCCCAGGCCGGCCAGCCGCAGGATATTGAGGCTGGCATCCGCAGCGTGACGGGTCATCTCGACCCGCGCCCAGCCGATATGGCGGTCTCCGGCCATGACGGGATAAGCGGCATCCACCAGAGTCGGGGCGTCGATCAGCAATCTGGCATCGACGTCAGCGCCCAGCAAACTCGCACTCACCGGGTCGCTGACAAACAGGCCGATCTGCGAAGGCAGCGTCGACGCCAGCACCTCGCCGCGCGGGGACAACACCAACGCCAGCTTGAAATCAGTATCCCCGGAAAACCCGTTCAGCACCTCCTGCAAGCCGGCCACGTCTTCCGCCAGTACCCAGGAAGCACTGCTGGAGGCTAGCGAGCGGGCCACATGCATCGCGTGGTCGTTGCCCGCGGCATACAGTACGTCACGCTGGTAGGTATAGAGCAGATAGGTAAACCCCAGCATGGTCAGCGCGGACACCACGCCAAACGCCAACACCATCTGGCGGCGTATCGATTGCCCCCAATACAACTTGATGTGTCTGGCCCAGAGCAAGCGGCTAAAGAACAGCTTTACCATTCGACCGGCCGCACTTCCCTGGAGAACTTTTCCAGAAAGTCCACGACAGGCGCGTACGTCGCATCCGTGGCCGCCTCGAAGTGCGAGATCGGCAGTTTCTGCAACAGTTGCCGCCCCTTCTCACTGTCGTTCATGGCCAGCAACGCCTTTTCGAATCCTTGTGCAATCTCCGCAGGCACGTCCTGACGCACCATCCATGAATTGTTGAGCAGGCTTTCGGTCTCCCATTTCGCTTCCAGTTGCGCCGCCAGTTCGGGGTGTTCCACGCAAAAGTTTTTCCAGGGCACCGGCCACGTCGCGCCCGCCGCCACATGACCGCGCAGCACGTTGAGAATGGAAGATTCCTGCGACCCCACGTAGCGATTCTCGACATCGCGGTTCACATCGAGGCCATGGGTATGCAGGTAATACTGCGGCATCATGGTCGCCGCCAGTGCGGTCGGTGCGGGGTAGGAAATCGCGCGCCCCTTGAGATCGGCCACGGTCTGGATGCCGCTATCGCGGCGCACCAGAATGATGCCGCGGAACTCCGCGTCATCCCCCATTTTCGCAAACACCCGGTAGCCATGCTTCAGGGCACTGACGGTCTGGTAAGGATTGGGCATGGCGAAATCGAACTGCCCGCTATAGAGCTTACGGTCGAACTCATCGTAATTGCGCGAGGCTTCCAGACGGAGACGCACGCCGGGCAGTTGACGGCCCACGTATTCCACCACCGGGCCGTAGACTTCCATCAGCCGCTTGGGGTTGTGCAGCGGATGGATTCCGACGACGTACTCTTTAAGTTCGCCATCCGATCGCGCGCTGAGACCGAGCTGATAGGTCTGATCCTCGCCCTTGCCGCAACCGCTCAGCGCCAGCAGGCACAGGATCGCCATCCACCATCGCATCATCATGCTCCCCGACATGATCAGAAATCGAACTGGACGCGCATGTTCATCGCATCCTCCCGGCTGTCAGTCCGGCCGTTGAGTACCACCGGCGTATCAAAATCGGTGCGGACGTAATTCAACTGCAACTGCGCGTTGGGATTGAGCACCCACTTGGCCCCCAGGGTCCAGGCCTCGGCGCCGTCCGTGGCGCCGGCAGCGAGCAGCGAGCGGAAATCGGAAGCGTCGAATTGCGAGTATCGTGCACCCAGCTCCAGCGCCCCCCAGCCTTCACGACCCCAACGGAAATGCCGGTGCGGCTGGATCCCGCCGAACACACCGTTCTTGTACATGCCGGCATAGGATTCGCCACTCACCAGCCACTGCACACTGGCATACCAGGCCGACAGGTCGCGGTCGAAGCCGGCGCCGTCATAGCCCGCGCGTATCCACTCCCCCTGCAGTTTCACCGGCCCGTGTGCCAGCGCCATTTCAACCCCTTGGAGCGTGCGGTCGACATCCCCCGCAAACGTCGTCGACGTGGTCGAAAAGAAGGTCACGCCCCGGCCTTCGGTGCGCAAGGTGGGGATGGTCATGCCGCTGGCCTGCTTGCCGTCGGCATAAAACCCGCCCAGGTGCACCACGCTGTCTTTCCAGCCGGCCCATTGCGCCAGATTGCCCACCACGCGCAGCGACCAGTCCTTGCTGTCCGAGCGTGCGTTACTTTCATCGACGTTCTGGCCAGTGCCATTGACGTAGGCGAGGTTGTAATACACCCCTTCCAGCGGCGCGCCGTGCAGCATCACGCCACGGTCGAACACCGACCCCAGCAGGCTTTCGGTCATGGCACGTTCCATGAAATTGAGGTCCATGGCCCCTTGGGATCGCTCCAGGCCGTACATGGTTTTGAACTGGCCCAGGCGCAGCATGGCAGGCTTGAAATGGGTGTAGTCGAGATAGCCGTCGTTCAGCTTGGTCGACGCTTCGGAGTATTCGCCCTCGATGCGCAGGGTGAAATCCTCGAAGAAGGTCGCGATCGCCCCGATACGGGCGCGACGCATGCTGAAGGTATCCGCAGAAAACGCATCCGGGCTGAATTGCCGGTAATCCAGCTGGGCACGGGTATACAAACGCAGTGACCAGTCGCCCGTCGCATCGCGGAACACCAGGCCATTCTTGAACGAGGCCTCGACCGGGCTACCGCCGGATGCGGACGTAGCAGCAACGGTCACGGACGCGGCCGGCGCAGCACGCTTGGCGAGCTGCTCCTGCACGGCCTTCAATTGCTCGGCCATCTGCTGCATTTGCCGCTCCAGTTCGCGTATGCGCACCTGCGGATCTTCCGCATCTTCTCCGGCGCGTGCGACACCGGTCACGGCCAGCCATGCTGCCGCGACTCCGCACTTGATCCAATCTCCTCTGACGAGCTGGCCCATGCTTTCCCCGCTGTGTTTTGGCGGCGCCTGCTAAAATGGCGCCATGCCTTATATTATTCTCGACCAAGCTTCTCTGGCTTATGGCCTGCATCCGTTACTCGATCATACCAACTTCCAGCTCGACCCGGGGGAGCGTGTTGGCTTAATCGGTCGCAACGGTACTGGAAAGTCCAGTCTGTTGAAAGCCCTTGCGGGTCAGATAAAGCTCGACGACGGCACCGTCTGGCACGCCCCGGGCGCGCGCCTCGCCTATGTCCCGCAAGAACCGCCGCTGGATCCTGAGCATACCGTGTTCGAAGCCGTGGCTGAAGGTCTGGGCAACCTGCAGCAATTGTTGCTGGACTACCATGCCGTTTCCCACGCCATGAGCGCCCCGGACGCCGACACGGCCGCCCTGCTGGAACGCATGCAAACCTTGCAGCACGATCTCGAAGCCCAGAACGGCTGGCAGGTGCAGGCCCGCATCGAAACCGCGCTGTCGCGTCTCAGCCTGTCACCGGACACCCCGGTCTCCACCCTGTCCGGCGGCTGGCGCAAGCGTGTGGCGCTGGCCCGCGCGCTGGTCGCGGAGCCTGAAGTGCTGCTGCTGGACGAACCGACCAACCACCTCGACTTCGCCGCCATTGAGTGGCTGGAAAACCTGCTGCTGGACTTCAAGGGGGCCTTGCTGTTCATCACCCACGATCGCCGCTTCCTCGACCGCCTGGCGACCCGTATCGTCGAACTGGACCGCGGCCACTTGACCGAATTCATCGGCAACTTCACCGCCTACCAGCGCAAAAAAGCCGAATTACTCGAAGTCGAGGCGCAGCAGAACGCCAAGTTCGACAAATTCCTGGCCCAGGAAGAAGTCTGGATCCGCAAGGGGATCGAGGCGCGCCGCACACGCAACGAAGGCCGCGTACGCCGGCTGGAACGCCTGCGACTGGAACGCTCAGCACGCCGCGACCGCCAGGGCACGGTCAAACTGGCGCTGGACGCCGGGGAACGCTCCGGCAAACTGGTGGCAGAACTGACCCACGTGCATAAGGCCTTCGGTGACAACGTCATCATTCGCGACTTCACCACCCGCCTCCTCCGCGGCGACCGCATCGGCCTGCTGGGCCCTAACGGTGCCGGCAAATCCACCCTGCTCAAGCTGATTCTGGGCACGCTGGAACCGGACAGTGGCGAGATCAAGCGCGGCACCAACCTCAACGTCGCGTATTTCGACCAGATGCGCGAACAGCTGAACGAAGAAGCCACGCTGGCCGACACCATCAGCCCTGGCTCGGACTACGTGCAGATCGGCACCGAGCGCAAGCACGTCATTTCCTATCTGGAAGACTTTCTGTTTCCGCCGCAACGCGCCCGGGCGCCGGTCAAGTCGCTCTCCGGCGGCGAGCGCAACCGCTTGCTGCTGGCACGCCTGTTTGCCCGCCCGGCCAACGTACTGGTGCTGGACGAACCGACCAACGACCTCGATATCGACACGCTGGAACTGCTGGAAGACCTGCTGCAGGATTTCACCGGCACCCTGTTCCTGGTCAGCCATGACCGGGCATTTTTGGAAAACACCGTGACCCAGGTGATCGCGTTCGAGGGCAATGGCGAACTGGACGAATTCGGTGGTGGCTATGACGACTGGAAGCGCTACCACGACCAGTGCGTCAGCGAAGCCGCGGCAAAAAGCGCCAGCCAGAAGCCCAAGGCCGTGCCCGCCGATAAGCCTGCCCCTGCCACCAAGCCGGCAGCAACCAAACTCAGCTACAAGGAGCAGCGCGAGCTGGAATCCCTGCCCGACCGCATCGACACGCTGGAACAGGAACAGCAGGACATCAACGCCCGGCTGGCTGACGCCAACCTGTACCGCGACCATCCACAGGAAGTCAAAACCCTGCAGGCACGGTTAGCAGAAATCGAAACGGAAATCGAAGCGGCCATGGCACGCTGGGAAGCGCTGGAACAGCGCAAGAACGGTTGAGGTCGATGGGTTCAGGGCTTGGTTAACGGCTGAGCGCGGCAGTAATCAACCGCCACACCATCTGCAAGCGCTGCGCGATGGCGACCTGATCCCAGATCACGCCAAGGAACGATCTTCCTGCATTGCAAATGACGGCGGAAGCCACTTCGCTGTCGCTGTCGGGCGCGGGGATGTCCCACTCCTGCGAACCGCTGTAGAACCTGACCGGATCGGCGTCACTGCGGTAGCCCCACTCGTCCATCTGCCAGTAGCGGTTGACCTCGCAGTTGACCATCCGATGCGTGGCAATCGCCTCGACCTTCTGGCCATTGCGCATGCGCGGTTTGTCGTATTCGAGCTTGACCCAGCCCTTGACGATGGTGTCGTGGTCGACCATCACCGAGGATTCATCCACGTAGACGATGGTGCCGGTATCCGGCACCTCGCCCACCTCCCGCCATTGCGCAGCCTGCGCCACACCCGCCAGCCACAAGGCCGACAAGCCCGCCACCCACGCCATCCGTCCCGACATCTTCACCCTATTGGCTCTTCAGCAGCGTCCGCACGTTGCGGTCCAGCGGCAGAGTGTAGTCATGCGCCCCCACGGCAAGATTGTCGGCATCCACCATTTTCAGGTTGACGTAGATGAATTGCTTGGCCACCGAATAAGTGCCCACCACCACGGCTTCGGCCTTGTGGCTCGCCCGTAGGTCCTGCACTTCACGCGACAGCAGCAACTCGCCCTGATCCTTCTTGACGAACAGCGCACCGCGCAGCTTGAGTTCGATCACCTTGAAGCCGCGCTGCGTCAGACGTGCCTGCACCTGCTCGGAAATCGTGCGCCCCAGGCGTGACGACTGGTCCAGCGCATCGATATTCACCAGCGTGCCAACCATCAGGGTCGCGTCCGGCGGCAGCCCGTGGCCGCTGAGTTTGATGCTGTCGACCAGCGCATCTGCCGCCTTGTAGTTGGTCGAGATAAACGGGTCGATTCGGGCATCCAGATAGGTCAAATCGCCGGCACAACCGGCCAGCAACGCCAGCAATCCAGCCAGTACAAGTCTACGCTTCATTGGGGGGCGACTTTCCATTCGCGATAGGCGCGTTCGTTCCTGAACAGGCTGGCATCCGCCTGCTCGATGTAATAGGCATCCGTCGTGCGCTGCACGAACTGGTCCATTTCGATGATGGAGGTGGTCACGATCATCTCCGTGCTGGTCGGCCACATACGGTGCGGCGAGCGCTCGTCGCGGCGCTCGGGATCGACTCCAGAAGCCGTCGCGTTGCGATGCACCCAGAAACCGGCCTCCACCGTGCCCGGCGCGCCCGGGACATAGCCCTTCTGGCGCGGGTCGAAATCGACCTTGTGCTGGATCATCTGGGTTTCGTAGCGAATCTCGACCGTGCCCTCCTGCTGCGTCGACACCGGCAGTCCGGCCTCCACCAGCGCGGTGATCATGAAATTGCTGAAGGCCTGATCGAACGCCACGGTGTGCGAAGGAGCCACATACAAGGCACGCCCATCGAGGAAGTTGTTCGCCGCCAGGGTCTGCTTGGTACGGGCCGCGATGTCCGCGGCAATGGCGCCCCAGTGCTGCGCAGCCAGCGCCTTGCCCTGCGTGGCCAGAACGTGCTTTTCCGGTTGCGGCGGAGGCGTTTCCGAGGCGGCAGGGGAAGGCGGTGCGGAAGCGCAACCGGAGACCACTAGCGCAGCGGAAACGACAAAAGTGAGGAGCAATCGATGCATGATGAACCGGGTCATGTCAGGCGGTGGTATTGATGTTCTTTCCCAGATGGTCGGGCAACCTGGCAGCGGAATCCAGCGTCTCGATCAGCGCCGCAGCGGCCTGCGCCTGGATTTCCATGGTTTTCTTGAGCACGGCGATCTGCACCGACTGGCCGGTTTGTGCCGCGCTAGATGACACGGCTGCTGCTGCAATCGTTGAAACGTCCATGAATGATGCCCTCCTGCTATCTGGGCCATTCTAGAGCATTTTCATCATCCGACAAATGACGACACAGCAAATGGAACCGATACCGGGACATGTTGCAGCGAAAGGAAGCGGTGAAAAAGATCCCGACCTTCATGGGGGGAGGAGAAAAGGCCGGGATATCAAACGTTACATGGAGAATTGCATGATGGCGGCATCAAGGTCACGCTCCGCCGCGCGCCCTGATGCCGCGAAACTCAAGGTTACCGTTCAGGCTGCTGTGCTGGGGCCCGCTCGGTAACAGACGCCAGTTCCTTGTCCTCCCGGATCTGGCTGGCAAAGCCTCGCTGAAGCATGCCAAGCGCATTGTCGTCCGCCTCGCTCAACTCGCCGTCGGCTCGCAGCCGGGTTTCAAGTGCTTTCATCGCAGCCAGGTAAGGGCCAATGATCTTGTTCTCCCCCACCGCCTGGTCGAACTTCGGCTTGTAGTCCGGCGAATTCGGATCCATGCCGGCCAGGGCATTGAAATCGTAGGCGGCTTTGCTCAGGCCATATTTGTCGTACTTGCCATGATAGACATCCTGAACCAACTGCAAGACGGGATCGAACTTGTGGCTGGCATCGGCATCCTGCATCGCGCCTTGCAGGCGGGCCGACAATTCCGGGTCCATTTTCCGGAGTCGCGCCAGATTGGCTTTGGTCAGCGCTTCATCCTGGTGATGGTTGTACGTATTGCCCACTTCCGCGATCAAGGTTGACCGCGTTTGCGTGACCCCGGTCAACGCGAGTTCCAGCGCATCCTTCCCCTCACCATAGCGCACGGCGTGTACGGCGTAGTCCATATCGGCCTTGCTCGCGGCATGCGTCTCCTTGAAAGACCACTTTTCTGCAAGCTCGAACAAGGCTGCATAGCGCGCGTGATTGGCTGGAATCGTCACCACCGGATCCCGTTCATCCTTCTTGACCTGATGAAACACCTCAGCGATATCCGCCACCCCGGGGTTACGCGAGTGCAATGCCTGCAACGCCTCTGTTTTCTCCTGTGCGTTCTTGCCCAGCGTCGCACGCTCGAACAAGGCCATCACTTCCGTATCAATCGCAACCACACCCATGACAACTCCCCTTTTTTCAGACCAACATCACCCCACTGCCTTCGCGACAGTGAGCACCTGTGATGATTGAACGGCGCATCATGAACAACGGGGATACGCCAATATCGAAAAAGCAGTCCGCGCGCCCACAAGGCGTCCAGACCCTCCAACCCGGTTACGGACACGTCATCGAAATTTCCGTCGGCCTGACGGGACTGTCCTGTGCAAACCTCTCGTTTTCCCTGAAACAGTAGGTCGTGCCGTAGGCAGTCATCACCTTCACAGTACCATCCGCCAGAACGTCTATGCCTGCGATGGCAGAGTGTTGATCGTGACCGAACGCCTTGGCAATGGCCTGTGCAAGTTGAGCACTGGTGTGATTTGTCAGAGGAAGTGCGCGACGCTGTGTGTCATCGCGCTGGTCACCATCCGCGGCACTGCGCCGGATAATTTCCTGCAGATTGCTGAAATCCAGCGTCTTGGCCTTGGCTGGCTCAGCGCTGCCTGGACGTTGGGCAGACATGCCGTCGTCCATCACAGCCTCCAGTCGAACTGGGGATTCAGGCGTGGCGTCGGAACGCTTTTCGGGCACCGGATGCACCATGGCGACAGGAGCGGGAACCGGCCTTCTTTGTGGCCTTTCAAAGCGCAGCTCTCCCCCGGTGTTAGTTGGCTCCATGACTGGAGGCATCTCGATTGGGGATGTCGGGATACTTGCTGCCCGCTCGGCGATCCGGATCTCCAGGACTGGGGATCCCGGCGTGTGCGGGATGGGTCGAAAGGTTGGTTTAACCAGCGCGAGCACAACCAGATGGAGCAACATCGCCAACAGGAGTGCAAATCCCAGGTGCCTTTCGCTCACCTCCATGATTTGTTTCGGCATCGCATTTTTCAAGTCGAGGCCCATGTTAAGAAGGACTCAACAATCAGTCGTCACTGGAGGTAACCTGCCCCCCCCGGAAGATCAGGTATACCCCCAGCGAGAACTCCCAAGCCGCCACTGGAATCGCCGCGATGCCCGCGACCGGGCTCCATGCCCTGATAACCCCGAACAGGATGGCGAACCAGGAGGTGACCAGCAGCCCTGCCCCGACGAAGGCAAGCACCGGAAGCCAGCGTGGCACCACGCGCGACTGATACAGCAGCGAGCCCAGCAGTACGCCATTGACTGCCGGAAGGAAGCTTTGGGCGAAAAAGAAGGTCCATTGATACTGAGCAGCAAGTGCCTGGCTAGCGGCCAGCGCAGCCGCGCCGACTCCGGCCCGGCGCAGGCTCACGATCGACATCAGGCTAACGATACCGACGTAGATCATGGCCGCTTCAAGTATTCGCGAGCCGACCAGCCCGATCGCACGCGCTTCGCCGTGCTGTCGCACCACGGGATAGAGCGCAACGGCGGTACCGATGCCAGCGAGCGCCACGACCATCTCAAGCAGGACGCCCAGTATCACGGGGGCGTCCGGGCTCGAGCCAAGCACGAAGCCCGGATCACGCACCGAACTGTAGAGTGCGAGCGTGGGAATCGAGACAAACGTGAGCAGGTAGCACACGCCAGCAATCAATGTAGACCTTCTCCGGGGACTCAAGGCTGGCTTTTCCCCGAAGTCGTTGACAGTGCTTCACGTACGGCGGAGATGACCGCCTCGGGCTTTTCCAGTGGAATGACATGGCCGCTTTCCACCCAGATTTGTCTGGCGCCGGGGTAAAGTCGAGCGATGTCCTGACGTTTTGCGTTGGCGTCATCCGCCAAAGGCGATTTTTCCTTCATTGGCGCCAAGGCGCTTAGCACGAACACTGGCTTGTCCCGCAGGGTCGGGAGGCTGAGCACCTGTTCGCCGGTTTGATTCAACAGATCGAGTTCCTGCCTGGCCACCCCTGTCACCAGCACGCCGATGATCCCGCGCACCAGGAGTGACTGCTTCTCCAGGGCACCTGCACCGTCGAACTGTTTCGGATGCGTCGAGTCGACAAGAATCAGCGCGCTCACCTCATCCGGGTAGCGTCGGGCAAAAAGTTGCATATACAACCCGCCCAGCGAGTGCCCGACCAGAATGTAGGGGGGAGACAAGCCCTGACTGCGCAGCAGCGTTCGCAACTCATCCACGATGTGGCCGCCGTCTCGAGGTGTTGAGGTCGGAGCGCTATGCCCGTAACCCGGGCGGTTGTAGGCGAACGTGGTCGCCTCTTTCGAGATTTCCGGGATGACCTGCTTCCAATTCGCCATGTCGCCACCCAGTCCGTTTTCAAACACAACGGGGATGGTGTCGTGTTGCGTCATGGCGAATTCGACCGCGCGATCATTGACCTGCACAGTGGTTACATTGGGTAATGAGGCGCACCCCGCAAGCAACGCCGCCATCAGCAGAGGTATGCCGGCTACGCAAAGCCTCATGCTTCAAACCTGTGATAGAGCCCGATAAGACGTTTCTCGAAATCGATAAACCGTTGCTCGGCGCCGATGGAACTCAGGAATGCAAGGTTAGTCTGATGCATGCCGATCACGTCTACAGGCGCGTTCCAACCCGGGTTGCGCGAACCGTCCACCATGGAGAATTCCGGCGACGGCCCGATGAAATCCAGATAGTCCTCTTCCGCCAGATGCCCCGCATCGCGCAACTTGTCTGCCACGGCCACCAGCTCGGTATACCGGATACGACGCAGGCTCATGCCGGACATGATGCTGGCGATGGAATCATCGCCCGTGGCAGCGGATTCACCCACGCTCAGTTTCTTCCCGGAGGCCGAAATACTCACTGTCGCCGAGGCAGTGGATGCGGCATCTCCACGCGTTGCAAAGGCAGGACGTGCATGCACCACACGGGCGTTGTCATGAACCTGATGGATACCGGTCATTTTCATCAGAAACTCCTTCATTGCGCCCGGCGATCAACGGGCAGCCTGTTGCGTGATCAGCACAAGCCACCCGTATCCAAGCGCCTTAGACAAACAGACAGGTGACGAATTGAATCCCGCTTAACTCCCACCATGGATCGTCACAGGTTCTGCCAAGACCAACCTTGAAAGCGTCCGGCGTGCCATCCACAGCGGCCACGGCATGTTCAAATGGATTGCTGCGGTCGTTCACCGCCTTCAGCGATGCCAGGCCATCCATACGCACGAGAGCTTGTTGGGAAATCTGCGGTACAGACGTGTCACCGTCCTCAAGCTTCGTCGCGCTCGCCGTAGATGATATTGCGAGAAACAGTGAGGCCGTCGTCAACAACAGCATCGGGGAAGCGCCTTTGCCTCGAATTTCAGTTCTTTTCCACATCATGGTGACTCCTTTGAGTGATTAGCGATCAAGTGCAGAACCCCTGCACCATGGGGCCGGAAATCCCCGGCACAAACAACTTCTTTGACGTCTATGCAAGTCCTGTCGCAGATCAAGCTATCGCTTTCTGACCAGCACCTTCTGCACCCACCCCTCGCCCTTGGTTGCGGAAACCACGGAGTAAAAGCCATTGATTTCCGTCCCGGTATAGACCAGTTCATCACTCCGGGTCAGCGTGCCGCTGCTCTGGGCTTTCCTGTCGGGCTCTGCGTAGAGTTTGATGTTCGATATCTTGCCGACGAGAATGGCGCCTTCACTGATCTCGACAGACGCCGTGTTGCCAGTGTTTGCATTGGCATTGCGTTGCGCCTGATCGCCCCCGATCAGGTGGCTCACCTCTTTGCTGGCTCTGGAGGTTTCCGAGATGGTGTTGCTCAATTGCCGCAAATCCTGCGCCAGATCTGCATGCGCCAGCGTCGACATCAGCAATGCACTGATACTCACGATCATCCACCGGTTCATATATCCTCCGTCAGCGCTCCCGACCATCTTGGCAATCAACACTTGCCAGCCTTCTTGAGCAGGGCATTGCAGGTACCGCTCTCACCCTTACCGCCCAGTTCATTGCAAATCGCATCCGACGACTCGCCAATCGAGGTGTAGGAAAAATAGCCTTCCACGTAGCAGGTATACTTCTTCCCCGTCTTGGTGGTGACCAGATACCTTGCCTGCGCGCCGTCATTCTGGCGATCGGATATGGTGAATTCGCTCTTATCCAGCCCCAGCGCAAAGGCGGTACGCTTGACGATGGCATCATCCGTCGCGAGCGTGGCGCAACCAGCCAACATCATCACAATCAGCCCCGGGCACAGTCGTTTCATACGCATTACATTTCTCCATTAAGATATTCTTCGACCTCAAGGTCATTGCCGTCCTGCATGAGGTGCAAGGCGATTGTAAAAGCACGCTGAGGTGACGATGTCCTCCCTTTCTGCCAACCGACATGTCACATCGGTCGACGTTGTAAAAATCTGCGAATGGCGATAAATCGACGACGAAATGCACGCGAAGACATCCCGGGGGAGGAGATAATGCAGCCATGAATACCACTGCGCTTCGCATCGAAGCAGTTCGACCCAACCACCCCGGGATACAAGGTGATGAACCGCTCTGCCAATGAATGCGCCATTCGCGAGGCACAGTTCCGCTTCGGCGCGATCTATTGGGGCGGCGCGCTTCTTTCATCGACCATTTTTTACCTGTTCAAGGCAACGGATGACGTGAGTCTTGCCGATCACGCCGCCTACCTTGCGGAGAAACTCCTGCGCTACGGATCGGGGTGGCTGGTCACGACCCTCATTTCCTACATTCTGCTTCGATTGCACGACCGGGCAAGCCGTCGTGGGCCACTGGAAAGTTCGCTGCCCATGTTCATCATCGTCTCCTTCCTGGTAGCGCTGGCAACCGCACCGGTCTGGGCCGGGATTGGATATGCGGCGCAAGCGGCATACCCATTGCCACAACTGGCAGCCCAGAACTGGAACAGTTTCATCAACGACACAGCCCTTGGCGCGGCATTGTTTTTTGGCTGGTCCTGCCTGTTCATCAGCCTGATCTTCAGTTTCGAACTCCATGAGCGTGGGCTGCGCCTGGCGGCAGTCCGGGAGGAGGCTTTATCGGCACAGATGCGCGCACTGCGCTATCAGGTAAATCCGCATTTCCTGTTCAATACGCTTAACTCGATTGCCGGGCTGATCGAGGAAGGGGCTACCACCCGGACGCAACGCATGGTGCTGTCGCTCGCGACGTTCCTGCGCACCACCTTATCGCTTGACCCCATGCACGATGTATCGCTCGCCGATGAAATAGCCCTGCAGGTCGAGTATCTGGAGATCGAACGAGAGCGATTCGCCGACCGTATGTCGTTGAAAATCGCTGTTCCTGACGAGGTGAAGTCTGCCCTTGTGCCCAGCCTCATTCTTCAGCCTCTGATTGAAAACGCGATAAAGCATGGCGTTGGTGCGACGGTTGGCCTAGTGGAAGTCACGCTCAGTGCCTATCGCGAAGATAACCAGCTTCATATTGTTGTCGAAAACGATATGCCGCATGACGGTGCACCCGCTAATTCTCGCCCGGGCATGGGCGTGGGTCTGCGCAACGTAGATGAGCGTCTGCGCGTGCGCTTTCAGGATGCCGCCGATTTCCACGCAGGTCGAATATCCCCCAGTCGGTACAGGGCCGCCATTATTCTGCCTTGGAGAAGCGCATGAACGGGATTTCCGTTTCCGCTATCGAACACGAACAGTCGGTCGGACACAGACTCGTGCTGCTTTTGCGTCACTTGGAGAGGAATTGATGCGCCAGCCTGAACCGGACGATAAATCTCTTGCCGTTCGCAAGAGCATCCAGTCTTTACAACTTCAGAGCGAGGATGGAATACCTCCTCGTGAATCCCTCTTTAGAGAGGCATTCAGGCTAGGAGTAAGCTACCTGCTCCTGGCCACTTTATTCTTTAGCCTGTCTTCATATATTCCCGACTCGGGATCATACCAACACGTCCCGGCGGGGTCCTTCGATCATTCTGCGCTGGTCGAAATTATGTTCGGACTCACATCTTTTTTCATCATGTCGATTGCAGTCTGGCACCTGCGAAAAAACAAGATGATTTACAACATCATCATATGCTTCCTTATATCCGCCATTGTTTCCATTGCGGATTTCTTTCTCACACAAGAGTTTTACAAAATGCTCTACGCTCACGAGAACCTGAATTTTTCATTGATGGATAACATCATGGAATTGTTTATGTGTTGGGCCATGTTTTTCGGCTGGTCCAGCGCGTTTCTTACACTTTTGTACAGCTTTGATGTCAGAGACCGGGAACGCCAATTGGCAGCAGTTCGGGAAGAAGCACTTTCCGCGCAAATGAAAGCGCTGCGCTACCAGGTTAATCCACATTTTCTGTTCAATACGCTGAACTCGATTGCCGGACTGATCGAGGAAAATGCGGCTACCCGCGCGCAACGTATGGTGCTGTCGCTCTCGACCTTCATGCGCACCACACTCACCCTCGACCCGATGCAGGATGTTCCCCTAGCCGATGAAATCGCGCTGCAGCAGGAATATCTGGCAGTCGAGCACGAGCGCTTCTCCGACCGCATGACCTTCAGCATCGACGTACCGGAGGAAGTTCAGGGCGCACTGGTACCCAGCCTCATTCTCCAGCCACTGGTTGAGAACGCACTCAAGCACGGAGTCGGCGCCACGTCCGGTCCGGTGGAAATCACGCTCAAGGCCAATCGGGAAGACGATCACCTGCACATTACGATCGAAAACGACATACCGCTCGGCGACCCGGAGGAAAACCGTCGGCCTGGTGCGGGAGTAGGATTGCAAAACGTCTCTGAACGCCTGCGCGTGCGGTTCCAGGGAAATGGCCAGCTTTCAACCGGCATAGCCGCACCCGGCCGTTATCGTGCGGTCATTGATCTGCCGTGGAGAGAAGCATGACAGGCCTGAACGTGCTCGTCGTTGATGACGAATCCCTAGCCCGCCGGCGGTTGATTCGACTGCTGGGGAAACTGGACTGGGTCGATCGCGTCGACGAAGCCGCCGATGTAATCGAGGCTTGCCACAAGACCGCGGAAACCCGCCCTGACATTCTGCTCCTCGACATCCAGATGCCTGGAGGAAGCGGCTTTGACGTGCTGGAACGACTGGGCGCCGAGCCCCCAGTCGTCGTCTTCGTCACGGCCTTCGATCATCACGCATTGCGCGCCTTTGAAGCCAATGCCGTCGATTACCTGACCAAACCCATCGAACCCGGCCGTTTTGGGCAAGCCATGGATCGTGCGAGGGCAGCGGCCGGCTCGCGTCATCAGACCGACCGGATTGCCGAACTGCATGAAACCATCGCCTCACTGAAACAAGCTTTGCGCGAGCATCCAAGACAACACGGCGAATTCTGGGTCAAAGTGCGGGGAGAACACGTCCGCATCGGGCTGGAACATATCGTTCGATTTCAGGCCGAGCGCGATTACGTGCGCATCCATGCCGATGGCGCGGAATACCTGTATCACGAAACCCTGTCTGCGCTGGAGGCACGCCTCGATCCGTCGGAATTCATCCGCATCCATCGCAGCAACCTCGTGCGCCGCGACGCGGTCGTCCGCATCAAACCCGCCCCATTCGCTGGAATGATCGCCGTGCTCACCGATGGCTCAGAAGTCCGCGTCGGGAGAACCTATGCCCCATCGTTGCGCAGCAGACTCCTTCGAACATAGAAATGCGAGGGCATTTTGACACGCGCTCACCCGAAGGACCGTTTACGCCCGTGATGTCGCATCAGGGCAGGTGTAAGAAGCTATTGCGTGGTCATCCCTATCGTTTAACCAAGGAGTGCAAGTGGTGAACTCACCAACGGTGTTGGAAGACACCGAGGTCAATGTAAAGCTGAAACTTGCGGCATTGTGGGCGAGTTTCATGTTTCTCTACATTTATGTAGATTATTTCCACTTGTTCATGCCAGGCTCCATCGAAGACTTATTGGCAGGAAAAGTGTGGAGATTTGACATCTCTCAAGCATTTTTATTGG
Source organism: uncultured Methylobacillus sp. (assembly GCA_964445115.1). Lineage (GTDB taxonomy): Bacteria > Pseudomonadota > Gammaproteobacteria > Burkholderiales > Methylophilaceae > CAIJXJ01. The sequence goes on from CAYUJU010000006.1 coordinate 36,948, forward strand.
GAGGTCTGGCCTCGGTCACGATTCCGGCGCTCATGATCTTCCTCTCTGTTGGCCTGCCAGCTCGCGCCAATCGCTGGACCAACCTCTTCGTGGCTTTAGTTTATATCCCTTATACGTTGTTCAATTTGGCAGGAGAGGCTTGGCCGCACATGATATTGGGTGCATTTGTAGAAGTCGCTCTACTGTTAACGGCTATCCGTTATGCCTGGAAGTGGCCCGTGACGGAGGGGGGCGAACCACTTTGCCAATGAATGACGCCCCGGTTGCGGTGACTCAGGATTCTTCGACAAATTGATCAATGAATCGATTGACCAGTGGCGCGATTGTCAGAATAGCGACGAAGAAGCGTTGTTGGCAGTGGTTCAGCTGGCGCTCGATCACTAGCCTTCAGAGAGTTTCAGTAAACAGGAAACGCTTTGAGAATCGTCTCTGTCGCCATCGATGCTGCAGGGCATTAAGCAACAGCGCCGACACGTCAGAGACAACACGGCTCCAGCCCAGCCAGACAGTGCGCCCAAACGAGATGGAGGATAACGCTGTGGCATCCACTCGTTGCGGCACCGCGCCGTCATCCCATTCCACGCGGTTGCGGCCGGCCTGTTTCGCCCGGTAAAGCGCACGGTCGGCAGCGGCCACCAGGGTATCTCCCAGCGACTGATACGCGATGTCTTCGGTGGTCTGCGGCAACATGGAAACACCTATCGAAATACTGACATGCAACCGCCCGGCAGGCGTGTCGAATGTCTGGCGGGATATCGTGCTGCGTATCCGTTCGGCGATTTCATACACGTGCTGAGGGGCAGTACGCGGGAGCAGCACGACAAACTCCTCACCGCCGTAGCGGGCGATCGTATCGCCGGCCCGCAACTGCGTCTGGATGACGTTAGCCACACCGCGCAATATCGCGTCGCCAGCCTGGTGACCGTGGTCGTCATTGACGTGCTTGAACTTGTCGACATCGAGAAACATGCATGCCAGATCATGCGCATGTCGGCGGGACTGACTGATTTCTTCCAGCAAACGGTGTTCGAAATAACGGCGGTTCTGCACGCCGGTCAGGCCATCGGTCAGCCCCATGCGCTTCAGCCGTTCCTGCGTCATCGCACTTTCGAGGCTGATCGCAACGATCTCGGCCAGGCGCTCGAGAAAATCCGTGCCGCATCCCGCATCATAGCGCTCGGGGTCGACGCTACCGATGCACAGGCAACCGATCAACGCGCCGTGCCGCACCAGCGGCAACAAGGCGACAGAGGCGAGGATCCAGGAAGTGGAGGGAAACAGCGCCGTATGCTGACGGGCGTCAAACGCCTGCAAACAGGGGCGTTCGCTTCCCTCGAAATAAGGAGCGATAAGCGTGGGCGACTGCAACAACATCAAATCCGCGAACAGCGGGTCCTTGTCAGCCGCCTCGTCGAGCAAGCGGGAGACTTCATATTCGGGGTCCACCAGCGCCAGCCTGACCACCTCCACCCCGAAGGCGAGGCGATATTCCGTCAGCAACAGTCGGATCAGTTCCAGCAGGGACCCGGCGCCGATCAACCTGCGCTGAAGCTGGTCGAAACGCCGCATCTTCGCTTCATTACGACGCGCCTCCTGCAGCAGCGATTCCAACTGCTGGCGCAGTAACGAACTCTCGGATTGCGGATATTGAGTCATCAATGACTCTATCGGCGCCAGGAGAAGGTTCTTTAGCGATATGAATAAAGTCCGGCGCAGCGGATGAAGTCCATTGCCGTCACCCCAAGCAACGGTCCGAACCCCAGGGGCTCCACGACCAGCCCGTCAGCAGGCGCTGAGCACAGGCTTGTTCAGTGTTTCCCTCGCGGGTTGCGGCGCAGCCATATCTGCCATCACTTAATTCCGGTCCCAATACGGATGCGGGCCAAAACGCTCCGCAAGAAAATCGACGAAGGCACGAATCTTGAGTGGCAGGTGCCGTGTCGGCATGTAGATGGCGTAGATATTGCGTTTAATCGGGATGTATTCGGAGAGAACGGCCCTCAGGCGCCCTTCTTGCAAATCCTTGCCGATCAGGAAAGTCGGCAGTAGTGCCAACCCAAGACCGCCTAGCACTGCGTGCGAAAGGGCATCGTCATCATTGATCCGCAATCGGCCGGAAATGGGAACCGCGATCTCGCCCGTGGGGCCGGTAAAGCGCCATACCCCCCTGTCCCCGGAATGGATGTAATCGAGACAGTTGTGACGCTCCAGATCCTCAGGCCGCTCGGGAATGCCGAAACGGTCAAAGTAGCCGGGCGTCGCGCACACCTTACTACCCGCCGGGGCAATATTACGTGCAACCATTTGCTCCGGAGGCGTCTCGCATACACGAATCACCACGTCATAGCCTTCTTCGGCTAGATCCACCGGCCGGTCGATAATGGTCATGTCCATATCGATTTCTGGATACTTGTAAAGAAAATCTGAAAGCGCCGGTGCGATATGCAAGGTGCCAAAGGCAACCGAGGCAGCGACACGCAGGGTGCCACGCGGTGAGGAATTGAGGCTGTCCACCACCTGGCGCGCAGCTTCTGACTCCTGCTTGATGCGGCGACAGTGTTCGGCAAAGGCAGCCCCCACCTCGGTAAGGCTAAGGTGACGCGTACTGCGGTTGAGAAGTCGCGCGCCCAAAGACCTCTCCAGATTTGCAACCGCCTTGCTGATAGCAGAGCGCGAAACGCTGAGCTGGCGGGCTGCCCCGGAAAAACTCCCAGCTTCGACCACCTCGGCAAAGATGCGCATGAGATTCAGGTCTTGCATAGTTTTATTGTCAACCAAAAAGAAACATAGTGGTGTTCATTCTGCCACTTATCCAATTTTTGCAATACTCCTATGATCGTCAAAGTTGAGACCAAAAATTTACCCGGCGGCAGCACGGATCAATGAAACCCCAACGCCATTAGCCTCATTAGCCAGCCACCATTGTCTCCTATTTCACACGAATGTGAATAATCCATTGCGTGCAATGTTTTCGACAACCCATATTTAGGAGTTCCCTAATGTTTCCCGAATATCGCGAATTGATATCCAAGCTCAAGCATCACGACCATCATTTCACACAGCTATTCGACAAACATAATGACCTTGACCAGCGTATCCGCAACATGGAAACGCACATCGAACCCGGAACCCCCGAAGAAATCGAGATCCTTAAGAAACAGAAATTGCTTCTCAAGGACCAGATTTACGCGCACTTGCAGCAAAAACACATTGGCGCGTAACAGCCAAGCGGATCGCCGCGACGTCAATTTCTGAAATTCGAAGCGGCGAGCCAAATCCACCAACCTCATCCCAGGCCTAATAGCAATGAAATATAAGACCCTCTCCGATTTTCTCGATCACGTCCGGAGTCGCGATCCCCATCAAGCCGAATTCAATCAAGCCGTCCAGGAAGTCATGGGCAGCTTGTGGGAATTCATTGCCCACAACCCGCAATATGCCGAATCAGGCGTGCTTGAACGCCTGGTCGAACCAGAGCGCGTGATTCAGTTCCGCGTCTCCTGGGTGGACGATCACAACCACACGCACACCAACCGCGCCTTCCGCATCCAGCACAACTCCGCGATCGGCCCATTCAAGGGCGGCATGCGCTTCCACCCCTCGGTTAACCTCTCGATCCTGAAGTTCCTCGCATTCGAGCAGACTTTCAAGAATGCACTCACCACATTGCCCATGGGCGGTGGCAAAGGCGGCTCGGATTTCGATCCGAAAGGCAAGAGTCGCGGCGAGGTCATGCGCTTCTGTCAGGCGCTCATGGTGGAACTGTATCGTCACCTGGGCCCGGACACGGACGTTCCTGCAGGCGACATTGGCGTAGGCGCACGCGAAGTCGGGTTCATGGCTGGCATGATGAAAAAGCTGTCCAACAATGCTGCATGCGTTTTCACCGGCAAAGGACTTTCCTTTGGCGGTAGCCTGATCCGTCCAGAAGCGACGGGTTACGGGCTGGTGTATTTCGTACAGAACATGCTGGCGCGTCAGAACCGCTCAATGGAGGGTATGCGTGTCTCCGTATCAGGCTCTGGCAACGTGTCGCAATACGCGATCCAGAAGGCAATGGAACTTGGTGCAAAAGTGGTTGCCGCGTCCGACTCTGGCGGCACCGTGATCGATGAAGATGGCTTCACACCGGAAAAACTGGCCATACTGATGGAGATCAAGAATACCCACTACGGCCGCATCCAGGAATATGCCGAACGCCTTGGCCTGCGCTATGAAGCAGGCATCAAGCCTTGGGTGATCCCGGTTGACATCGCGCTGCCCTGCGCCACCCAGAACGAAATCGACGGCGACGATGCACGGACATTAGTAAAGAATGGTGTCCTTTGCGTTGCCGAGGGGGCCAACATGCCCTCCACGCTGGAAGCGGTTGATGTCTTCCTGCAGGCAAAAATTCTGTATGGCCCCGGCAAAGCCGCGAACGCCGGCGGCGTGGCAACCTCAGGTCTGGAAATGACCCAGAATGCCGAACGACTGCCCTGGGAGCGCGACGAGGTGGACAATCGCCTGCGCATCATCATGCAAGACATTCACGAAAACTGCGTCCGGTACGGTACGCGCGATGATCGTTTTGTCAATTACGTGGACGGAGCGAACATCGCCGGTTTTGTGAAGGTCGCGGACGCCATGATTGCTCAAGGCATTTATTAATTGTGTCAAAGGGCCGGCCAACGCCGGCCTTTTCTGCATCGTTCACATCAGCCAATTCAGGCAATACCGTATTGGCATCATGTAGCTTCCTATCGCCCCTCACTCACCCAAGTGGTAGAGTCCCGGCCTGACTACGTTTGCGCCCTCTCATTACGCACCCTTATAACCTCCCCCACGCACATCTAATCGAGCCCACTGCGCATCCGTTGAGTCAACAACGAACGGCGAAATCCAGGGTCATTCAAGATACGGCTCCGAACGCCCACGGCCCCTGCTCTTGCCACACACGCTGACGATCATATCGAAAACCTCCGTCAGCTTTAAGCCACCCTAATAGCATCAAAACGTTTCCCAAAATGAAACAATACATCAAACATCACACATTAAAACCGTATTTTGTAGCCGAAATATCGACAAAATGGTAACAAAGTGTGGTCTTATGCCTTGCAAAAAGCCGGGCTATCATCATCGAACCATGAGAATCCACAACACAACACAAACGAGCAACGATATCTTCCTGCTACTCGAAGACTATCAGCGACTCAAGCAACTGCCCGGTGGCGATGATTTCCATGACGAACTGGATCGTGCCGTCGTCCTGGATAAGGACACCCTGCCGGCAGAAGTGGTCACGATGAATGCGCGTTGCACCTATCTCGACGAGGTCACTGGTGAGCGCCGTGAAATCCGGCTGGTATATCCAGAGGAAGCCTCTCCCCAGGCCGGGGCGATTTCAGTTCTGGCACCAGTCGGCATTGCTTTGCTGGGATTGACAGTCGGCAGTACGATTAATTGGCGCTTCCCGGATGGTCGGCACCACACGCTGCGCATCGAGAAAGTAGAAACCGATCTCCCATAGCGGCAGATTCCATCAGGGCATCCGCTTTTTCAAGAGGTGGCGCCCCGAAGACGAATCGAACGTCCGACCTACCCCTTAGGAGGGGGTTGCTCTATCCACTGAGCTACCGGGGCGCATTAATGCAGGCAGGATTTTACCAGCGTTTGCCGGGGTTATGTTTCAAGCGAGGCGCTTCGCTGCGGGAATTAGCCACAACCAGGCCACAACGGAGAGGTTGAGCAGCGTGGTCAGCCAGAACACGCGCAGGAAAGCGGTTTTCTGGCGCTTGTGCCGAAAGATCTGCTGGCCGATGGCGGCACCCGGCCAACCGCCGAGCAGCGCCAGCAGGTGCAGGGCGTATTCCGGTATGCGGTGATCACCCCGTCTGGCGGCGGCTTTGTCCAGGCCATAGCAGCAAAGCAGCAAGGCGCTGAGCACACCGTCGAGCAGGAGGAGCCAGCGCGGGATCACCCCGAAGTGCACCAGCGCAACAAGGGCCAGCAGGGACAACAGCCCCAGGCGCATGCCAGATCAGGCTTTTTCGGCTGGCGCAGGTGCGACGTACACGGCCACGCTATCGGGCTTGAACTTCGCGGGCGTCACGACGCCCTTGCGGGCACGTTTCGACACGTAGGCTTGCAGGTCATCCCATTTAATCAAAAGTTGCGAGGCCTTGCCGCCGCGACCGGTGCCGCTGACGGCAAGGGTTTCGCTGGGGCGGATCACAGTGGTCGCGAGCAGGGTTTCGCCCTCGGCCAGCGCCATCACCTGTACGCCCTTGCCGCTGGCGAGTTCCTTCATCTCGACCTGCGGGAAGGCCAACACCCGGCCGTTGCTGCCCAGCGCCACGATCAGGCCTTCTTCGCGCGTCATGGCGGGTTGCAACAGCGTGTCGTCCTCCGCCAGCGACATGAAGGTTTTGCCGGCGCGCTGGCGCGAGACCATATCCTTGAGGGTGGCGATGTAACCGTAGCCGCCGGAATTACTAAAGAAATAGCGCGTGTCTGGCGCGGCACCGATCATGACACTGGCCTTGACCTTGGGCGGCATGTCGAGCAGCGAGGCCAACGGCACGCCATCGCTACGCCCGCCGGGGATATCGCTGGAATTGACGCTGTAGGCACGTCCGCCGCTGTCCAGCACCACCAGCGGGTGCACGGTGCGTGTCTGCACCACGGCCAGCAGGGCATCGCCGTCTTTGAACGTCAGCGTCGCGACATCCACGTCGTGGCCCTGACGCTGGCGGATCCATCCGTTTTTCGAGAGGATCACGGTGCACGGCTCGTCCGGCACCGAGACGGCCTTGGCCACCACGCGTTCGGCCGCTTCGATCAGCGTACGGCGGGCATCGCCATATTTCTTCAGATCGGCGCGGATTTCGCTGACGATCATGTTGCGCATCGCGCTATCGCTGCCGAGCACCTTGTTCAGGCCCTCTTCTTCCGTGCGCAGGTCGTTGATTTCCTTCTCGATGCGGATCGCTTCCAGCCGCGCCAACTGGCGCAGGCGGATTTCCAGGATGTCATCGGCCTGGATTTCGCTGATACCGAAGCGTGTCATGAGATCAACCTTGGGCTCATCCGATTCACGAATGACGCGGATGACCTCGTCGATGTTGAGCAGCACTGCCATGCGGCCTTCAAGGATGTGCAGGCGCTTTAGCACCTGATCCAGACGGGTGCGGCTGCGGCGCGTCACCGTAGTGATGCGGAACTGCACCCATTCCGACAGAAGTTCGACGATATTCTTCTGGTTGGGGCGGCCGTCCAGCCCGATCGCGACCATGTTGGCCGACACCGTGACTTCCAGGCTGGTATGCGCCAGCAGCAGCGCGATGAACTGCTCCTGCGGCATGCGCGAGGAACGCGGCTCCAGCACGATGCGCACGGCAGCATCCTTGCCGGATTCGTCGCGCACGGTTTCCAGCGCATCGAGGAACAGTTGCTTCATCTGCTTCTGCTCGACGGACAGATCCTTCTTGCCGGTCTTGACCTGCGGGTCAGCGTATTCGCCGATTTCTTCCAGCACTTTCTTGACCGACACGCCCGGCGGCAGCTCGTGCACCACCATACGCCACTGGCCGCGCGCTTGTTGCTCGATGGTCCAGCGGGCCCGCACGCGGAACACGCCGCGACCGGTCGCGTAGGCTTCGCGGATTTCCTTGGGCGTCGAAATCAGCTGGCCGCCTCCGGGGAAGTCCGGCCCCTGCACGTGTTCCAGCACGCCATCCAGATCGAGCTTGGGGTTGCGCATCAGCGCGATGGCGGCGTTGCCCACCTCCACCATGTTGTGCGGCAGACATTCCGTCGCCATCCCGACCGCGATGCCAGAGGCGCCATTCAACAACAGGAACGGCAGGCGTGCCGGCAAATCCACCGGTTCCTGCTCGGAGCCATCGTAGTTAGGGCGGAAATCGACCGTGCCAGCATCCACTTCGGACAACAGCAGTTCGGCGTACTTGGTCAGGCGCACTTCAGTGTAGCGCATGGCTGCGGCAGAATCGCCATCGCGCGAACCGAAGTTGCCCTGGCCATCGACCAGCGGATAGCGCAACACAAAATCCTGCGCCATGCGCACCATGGCTTCGTAAGAGGCCGAATCGCCATGCGGGTGGTATTTACCGATCACATCACCGACCACGCGGGCCGACTTGACCGGTTTTGCGCCCGGGGCCAAGCCCAGGCGGTGCATAGCGTAAAGAATGCGGCGCTGCACCGGCTTTTCGCCATCCGATACTGAAGGCAAGGCACGCCCTTTCACCACGCTGATGGCGTAGCGCAAGTAGACCTGATGCGTATATTCGGCAAGATCAAAACTGCCGTCACCGTCATCGCCGCCGGCGCCGTTCGGTAGATGGGGAACTGGCGGCGCAGCCGGAGGGGCAGCATGAGCAGCCGGTTCGTTCGAGGACGTTGCCTCTTCCGAAGGCACATCTTCCGGCGCGGGTACGTCGGTTGCATCCGCAGGCATCTCTTCCACAACCGGCTCGAGCGGGCTCACTGCCTCCACGAGAGGCGCCTCAGGGAGCGCCGGCTCAGGTGCAGGCACTTCCAATGCCGGGGCGGGCTTGGCGCCCTTCTCGGCTTTTTCGGTTTCGGGTTCGGGGAAACCGAACAGATCCAATGTCGTCATCTCAGATATCCGCCTCGACTTCGTTGCCGTGCGTGGTGATCAGCTCCTTGCGCTGGCTGGCGTAGGATTTGCCCATGAGGGTATCGAAAGTGCCTGTGGCCAGTGCCACGTCACCGAGGTCGACCCGCACCAGACGGCGCGTATCGGGGCACAAGGTGGTTTCCCAGAGTTGCACGGCATCCATTTCACCCAGGCCCTTGAAGCGCGAAATCGTCCAGCTGCCCTCGCGCACGCCTTCCTGCCGCAGCCGCGCTTCCAGCACGGCCAGCTCGTCGGCATCCAGCGCATACAGCTTGCGCGGCGCCTTGTTCTTGCCCTGCGCCGGTACGTCGACACGGAACAGCGGCGGCTGGGCGATGTAGACGTGGCCGTGCGCGATCAGCTTGGGGAAATGACGGAAGAACAGGGTCAGCAGCAAGGCTTGGATATGGCTGCCGTCATCGTCGGCGTCCGACAGGATGATCACTTTGCCGTAACGCAGAGCGCTCATGTCCACGTCGCTGTCGAGCCGGTGCGGGTCGATCGCCAGCGACACGGCGATATTGTGGATTTCCTGGTTGGCGAGGATTTGCGTCGGATCGACCTCCCAGCTGTTCATGCCCTTGCCGCGCAGGGGCAGCACCGCCTGGGTTTCCTTGTCGCGCCCGGCCTTGGCGGAGCCGCCGGCAGAGTCCCCCTCAACCAGGAACAGCTCGGCTTCGAGCCCGGTGAGTTCGGAATCGGTCAGTTTGCCCGGCATCACCGCCACGCCGGAGCCTTTCTTGCGCTCCACGGTCTTCGCGCTCTTGCCGCGGGCCAGCGCGTTCTTGATCGCCTGTTCGGCAATTTTCGTCGCTTCGGCGACGTGTTCGTTCAGCCACAGGTCCAGCGGGTCCTTGACGGCGATGGTGACGAGTTTCAGCGCCTCACGGGAGGAAAGCTTTTCCTTGGTCTGGCCGGCAAAGCTGGGGTCCACCATGCGAATGGCGAGCACAAACCGCAGTTTGGCCCAGACATCCTCGGCCGCCAGCTTGACGTTGCGCTGCATCAGGCCGTGCATTTCGGCAAAGGTACGCACGCTGTTGAACACCACATCACGCAGGCCGGCCTCGTGGGTACCGCCACCTTGCGTCGGAATCAGGTTAACGTAGGACTCACCACCACCGGGCCCGTTGACCCAGGCCAGGGCCCACTGCACGCCTTCGCCGTCGGAAAATGACTCGTTGCCGGCCAGGTATTTCTCACCGCAGAAACTCGGGGCGATAGGTTCGTCCTCCGCGATCATCTGATCGAGGTACTGTGCCATGCCGCCGTCAAAATGCCATTCGCGCGTATCGTAGCCGCTGGCGGTCTCGATATTCAGCAGCACTTTCACGCCGGGCAGCAGCATGGCCTTGGCGCGCAACAGGTGTTCCAACTCGTTGCGGTTCAGGTGCGGCGAATCGAAGTATTTCGGATCCGGCCAAATACGCAGGAATGTTCCGGTATTGCGTACACCACAGGTCCCGGTGACCGTCAGTGGTTCGATCACCTCGCCGTCGGCGAACACGATGCGGTGCACCTTGGCCTCGCGCTTGACCTCAACCTCCAGCCGGGTGGACAGCGCGTTCGTCACCGATACCCCCACGCCGTGCAGACCGCCAGTGAACTTGTAACTGCTGTCCGCCTCGCCCTTGGCAAACTTGCCGCCGGAGTGAATCACCTGGAACACCACCTGCACCGTCGGGACATTTTCTTCCGGGTGCAGCCCCACGGGAATGCCGCGTCCGTCATCCTTCACCGCCACCGAGCCATCCCGGTACAGCGTCACCTCGATGTTTTCGGCATGGCCGGCCATAGCTTCATCGACCGCGTTGTCGATGGCCTCGATCACCATGTGGGTAGGATCCGTGGTGCGGGTGTACATGCCCGGCCTGAGCTGGATAGGCTCCAGCTTGCGCAGGACGCGGATGGAAGATTCGTCGTAAGTCTGTTTAGCCATGCGTGTTACGAACGCCCTTGGGGACGCATCTGGTTAGGGGATGGATCGTGTGCTTTGGTGTTGGTTAACGCGCGATCAAACTAACTGCAATCGTACCAAAAACCCCGTCTTCAATGCCGGAAAAATGCAGGTTGGCCGCCGCTGATCCGGGGAAATACACCGTATTTGTCTTAAAATGATCCTTTCACTTGCGAGCACCAGCATGAAATCCTTCCGCACCTTGATGACCCTCCTGTTCGGCAGCCTGCTGCCACTGACGCTGCTGGCCGCCGACCTGCCCAAAATCGGCCAGGCCGCGCCGGGATTCGCCCTGCCCGACCAGGCGAAGCGTGTACACAAACTGTCGGATTACGCTGGCCAGTGGGTCGTGCTGTACTTCTACCCCAAGGACGACACGCCGGGTTGCACCAAGGAGGCCTGCAGTTTCCGGGATGATCTGGTACAACTCGAAAAACTGGGCGCCAAGGTGGTTGGCATCAGCGTGGACGACAGCGAGTCCCACGCCAAATTCGCCGAAAAGTACCACTTACCCTTCCCACTGCTGGCAGATACGGACGGCCAGGTTGCCGAGCGCTATGGCGCCATCAACGACCTGCTGGTGATTCGCATCGCCAAGCGCTACACCTTTCTGATCGACCCGCAAGGCAAGATCGCCCGCACCTACCTGAGCGTGGACACGTCCCGCCACTCGCAAGAAATCATTGACGATCTCAAGAAACTGCAAAAGCAATGAGTCAAAAGCAACACACCGAGGTGCTGGAGCACCTCTTGTCCACCATGGCGGCCGATCAAGGCTTCCCGGCACTTTCCGGCACCATCAACGAAATCAACCAGATCGTCGCGTCCGAATCCGAAAGCGCGGGCAAGCTGACCAAGGCCATCCTGCAGGACTTCGCGCTGACCAACAAACTGCTGCGCCTCGTCAATACCGTGTCCTACGGGCAATTCGGCGGCAAGATCAATACCATCTCAAAGGCCGTCGTCATCCTGGGTTTCGAGACCATCCGCAACGTCGCCATGACGCTGATCCTGCTGGAGTTCCTGCAGAACCGCGCGCAGATGACACAATTGCGTGACGAGGTGCTCGGCTCCTTCCTTGCCGGCCTGGTCGCCCGACAGCTGTCTCGGGACCGCAACGTCCGCGACACTGAAGAGGCCATGATCTGCGCCATGTTCCAGAAACTGGGCAAGCTGCTGGCCATGTACTACTTCTTCGACGAAAGCCAGGCGGTTGCGCAACGTGTCGCCGCGGGAGAAACCGAGGCACAAGCGGCCTACCATGTGCTGGGGATCAGCTACGATGACCTCGGCACGGGGGTGGCCAAGCACTGGAATTTTCCGGAGCGCCTGCAACTCGGCATGCAGCGCATCGCCAGCGAAAAAATCCGCAAGCCGCGCGACGAACTGGACACGCTCTCCGTCACGGTCAACCTGGCCAACGAACTGTGCGCGCTCGCCGCACACTCCGGCGCCGAGGAAAAGCCTGAGGTCATCGCCGCCCTGCGCGAGCGCTACGGTCACGCCATCGAGATTTCGGATCAGACACTCAACAAGGCGCTGGAGCACGGCCTGGAAGAAATCCACCTGCGCGGTGCTGCACTGAACCTGCCGACCGCAAACAACGACATGATCCAGGCCGTCACAACCTGGAACACCTATCAGGCCGAAGCAGACGCCAAGGAAGAAGAGGACCCGCTTGGCGGCATCACGGCACTCGACGAAGTCGCAGAACAGAATACGGAAGCACCCCGGATTGATGCGGAAAGCATCCTCAGCGATGGCATCCAGGATGTTACCAACACGCTGGTGGCTGACTTTCAACTCTACGATGTGCTGCACATGGTGCTGGAAACCATGTACCGCGGTATGCGCTTCAACCGTATCATCGGCTTTGTCCGCGACGCCAAGACCGACACCATGCGCGCCCGCTTTGGCTTCGGCGCCCGCATCGACCAGTTGTTGCCGCAGATGGTCTTTCCGATGAAATTCGAGCCTGACGTCTTCCACGTCGCCCTCGAAAAGGGTGTGGATATCGTGATCGAGGACGTCAACGCAGACAACATCGCCTCCAAGATCCCCGCCTGGCACCACGACGCAGTCAAGTCACGCTGCTTCCTGCTGCTGCCAGTCATGATCAACGGCAAGGCCATCGGCCTGATCTACGCCGACATGCAGGAAGCCAATGCCTTGCAGATCACGCCACGCCAACTCGGCCTGCTGCGCACACTGCGCAACCAAGCAGTGCTCGCGATCCGGCAGAAACAATAAACCACACCCGACCAGCGCGATCCCATGGCCTTCAATCCCGAATTACTGATCACCCGCCATCCCATCGTGGATCGTAACCACGAGGTCGCCTTCCAGCGGCTGGCCATCGCTAGTCCCGAACTGGAAATCCTCAACCCGTTCATGCTCAAACTGGCGAATATCGAGGTCCCGCAAGCGGTCTACTTCGTGCCGCTCAGCTGGGCTCAGGACGCCGTGCTGCTGAACAAACTGGCGCGCGACATGATCCCGCTCGCCACGCCTGAGGAAATCACTGGTGACCTGGGCGAATCCGCCCGCCAGTCAGGTTTTCGGGTAGCGCTGCAGTTGCGTGAGGAATTGACGACACGCCCCGCCAGCGACTTTGTCCTCGCCGACTGGAGTGCCAGCATCAAGGCCACGCCGGATACGATCTACACCGACCTGCACACGCCTGACGATGCCCAACAGGCACGTGCAACCACTGCCATGTACTTCAGCGGCGACTTCCTGATGCAGGAGTTCCCGCCCGTCGCCGGCAACAAACGCATGAACCCCAGTCATGCGCTGATCCTGGAAATCATGGGTGCCGTGCAGCGGGAGGCAGAACCCAAGGTGATCGAAACCCTGTTCAAGCGCGATGTCACGCTCTCGTTCAAGCTGCTGCGCTACATCAACTCGCCCTGGTTCGGGCTGGTCGCACAGGTTGAATCGGTGCGCCATGCCTTGTCCATCATCGGCTACCAGCAGTTGCTCAAATGGCTGACCCTGCTCGCCGTGACGGCCGGCAGCGAGGGCTCCCCGGCCCTCACCCACACTGCCATGGTGCGGGCCAAGCTGATGGAACTGATCGGCGCAAAAATGCTGGATAAATACGATAGCGACAACCTGTTCGTCACCGGCATGCTGTCGATGCTGGACCGCATCATGGGCGTCCCCTTCGACGACATCCTGCAGCACGTCAACCTGCCCAGCAATGTCAAAGAGGCACTGGTCAACGGCGAAGGACGCTACCTGCGTTATCTGCAGCTGGCCCAGGCCTGCGAAGGCGTCGCGTTGCCCGAAGAAATCGAACTGGACGACATCGACCTCAAAACCGTCAATCTGGCCCATCTGGACGCTATCGAATGGGCAACACAGGCCGTCAAGACGGTCGCATCCTGATGCAGCCCGAGGACCTCAAACGCCTCGTCACCTTTGTCATGCCCTACGGCAAGCACAAAGGACGCGTTATCGCCGACCTGTCGGGGAATTACTTAAACTGGTTCGCGCGGGAAGGCTTCCCGCCGGGAGAGATCGGTCGGCTGCTCGCCCTGATGCAGGAGATCGACCACAACGGGCTATCCCATTTGCTCGACCCGTTGCGGCAACCGCCGCGCTAACGCCGCCCCGATCTAAAAAAACAAAAAGGGAAAGCATTTGCATGCTTTCCCTTTTTTCATTGGAGCGGGAAACGAGTCTCGAACTCGCGACCTCAACCTTGGCAAGGTTGCGCTCTACCAACTGAGCTATTCCCGCGTATGACTTACCTACACAACCATTTGGTGCCCGGGACCGGAATCGAACCGGTACAGCCGCAAGGCCGAGGGATTTTAAGTCCCTTGTGTCTACCAGTTTCACCACCCGGGCCGCGAGCGGAAGGTTGGAGGCGCGAACCGGAGTCGAACCGGTCTAAACGGCTTTGCAGGCCGCTGCATAACCGCTTTGCTATCGCGCCTTTATGCAATCTCAAACTAAAACGGGGAAAGCGTTTGCCTCCCCCGTCAACGAATTCTGGAGCGGGAAACGAGTCTCGAACTCGCGACCTCAACCTTGGCAAGGTTGCGCTCTACCAACTGAGCTATTCCCGCGTCGTCTTAAAGAAGGCGCCATTTTAAGGATTTCGGCCCTTGTGTCAAGCGCTCCGACGCAATCTCGTGACAGTTTTATTGCGCCCGAATCTGGGGCCAGGCGGCCTTCAGGTAATAAGCCATTGACACCAAAGTCAAAATCGCGGCAACCCACATCAACGCGGTCCCCAACCACACCGTGTCGATACCAAACACCGGACGGTAATACAGCAGGAATGGGATCGCGACCATCTGCGCGGCCGTCTTGAGCTTGCCGATCATGGCCACTGCCACGCCCTTGCCTTTGCCAAGGCTAGCCATCCACTCGCGCAATGCGGAAATAGCAATTTCACGGCCGATGATGATCAGCGCGATGACGGCACCGACACGATCGAACTCGACTAGCACGATCAGCGCGGCTGCCACCATCAGCTTGTCCGCTACGGGGTCGAGAAACGCCCCGAATGCCGAGGTCTGGTTCCATTTGCGCGCCAGATAGCCGTCGAACCAATCGGTCACCGCAGCCAGCACAAAAATCAGCATGGCGGTGAAGTCGCGGCCGTAGGGCGACATCTGTTCATCCGGCAGGTAGAACACACCGACGAACAGCGGAATCATGACGATCCGCAGCCAGGTCAGTAGTGTAGGGATATTCCATTGCATCAGTGCAGGGCCTCGTAAATGGTCTGGGCCAGAGTTTGGCTGATGCCCTCGACTTGCGCAAGCTCATCGACACTGGCTTTGGTCACCCCTGCCAGCCCGCCGAAGCGTGTCAGCAGCTTTTGGCGGCGCTTGGCGCCCACGCCTTCGATCTCCTCCAGCGAAGACGAGGTACGGGCCTTGGCACGACGTCCACGGTGACCGCTGATGGCAAAGCGGTGGGCCTCGTCACGGATCTGCTGCAACAGATGCAGCCCAGGATTATCCTTGGGCAGGCGCAGCGCCTCTTCCCGCTCCGGGAAAATCAGTTGCTCCAGCCCGGCCTTGCGTTCCTCGCCCTTGGCGATGCCGACAAGCTGGATGCCGGGCAGCCCGACCTCCTGCATGACCTCCACCGCCACACCGAGCTGCCCCTTGCCGCCGTCGATGAAAATCAGGTCCGGCACCTTGCCTTCGCCCGAGGCGATTTTAGTATAGCGCCTCGTGAGCGCCTGCCGCATGGCGGCATAATCGTCGCCGCCGGTGATGCCCTCGATGTTGTAGCGGCGGTATTGCGAGCTCTGCATTGCGCCCTGGTCGAACACCACGCACGAAGCCACCGTCGCCTCGCCCATGGTATGGCTGATGTCGAAGCATTCGATGCGTTCGGCGTTGTCGGGCAGGTCCAGCGCCTCGCGCAACGCCAGCAGGCGGCCCTCCTGCGTCGCTTTCTGCGACAGGTGCTGTTGCAAGGCAATCTCGGCATTGGTCTGCGCCATTTTTAGCCAGACGCGGCGATCGCCGCCCGCGTAGGCGCTGATCTGTACCTTCTTGCCGGCACGCTCTGCCAGAATCTCTTCCAGTCCATCCTGCTCCAGCGCTACGCCAGTAATGATAAGGGGGGGTACCGGTTGCTGCAGGTAATGCTGTTCGAGGAAGGCCTGCAGCACAGTCGCCTCATCGCAGTCGTCGATATGGCGAGGAAAATAGCTGCGATCCCCCACATGTCGTCCGCCACGGATCATGACCAGATTGACGCACATCAGGCCGGAGGCAGCGACACAGGTCACCACATCCGCATCGCCGCTCTTGAAGTCGCTGACGAACTGACGCTGCTGCACTTGCCGCAGACTCTGGATACGATCGCGATACACCGCCGCCAGTTCGTACTCCTGACGCTCCGCTGCCGCCATCATGTCGTCCGAAAGCGCTTCCATCACCTGCTGCTCGCGCCCTTCAAGGAACATGGCCGCGTGCTCGACATCACGTCGGTAGTCTTCTTCCGAGATATAGCCGACACACGGGGCCGTGCAACGGGCGATCTGGTATTGCAGGCACGGCCGCGAACGGTTGCTGAACACCGAATTCTCGCAGGTACGCAGCCGGAACACCTTCTGCAGCAACTGGATGCTTTCACGCACCGCCACGGCGTTGGGGAACGGCCCGTAGTAGCGATGTTGTTTGTGTTGCGTGCCACGGTGAAACGCCAGCCGGGAAAAGGCGTCGCCCGTCAGGGTGATGTAGGGATACGATTTATCGTCGCGAAAGATGACGTTGTACTTCGGCATCAGCGACTTGATCAGGTTGTTTTCCAGCAGCAAGGCTTCCGCCTCCGAACGCGTGACCGTGGTCTCGATGCGTGCGATCTGTGACACCATCATCCGCGTGCGCGGGCTGGGCAGATTCTTCTGGAAATACGAGGACACCCGCTTCTTCAGGTCACGCGCCTTGCCAACATAGATCACCTCGTCTGCCGCATTGATCATGCGGTAGACCCCGGGCAAGCTGGTTAGCGTCTTGAGAAAAGCTTTGGCGTCGAACATACGGGCAGGACGAAGGGTGGGTTATTCGTCCAGCAGTTTGCCCGCGATGGCCCAGTCTTCCAGTTCAACTTGCTCGAATGTGATGTAGGTATACTCGGGCGGCTTGTGGGCGTGGCGCTGCAGCGTTGCGGTGATTTCCTCGGCGATCTTCTGCTTCTGCTCGCGGCTGATGCTGCCAGCCAGTTTGACGTTGACGTAGGGCATGTCAGGCTCCTTTCGTTTCGTTGCGGATCATCTCGAATACCTGATGGAACATCGGTTCTGTCAGGCGTCGGGTCTGAGTATTGTAGCGGCTGCAATGATAGCTGTCGTACAGGATGCGACCATCGGTCAACACGTGCCGGGCAGCATGGGCGAACTTGTATCCCCCCACCTTCAGCCCACAGGCCTTTAGCACCGCCGCATGCGCCACGTTGCCGAGGGCGAGGATTACCGCGTCTGCCGGCAGCGCAGCGATTTCCGCCGCGAGGAAGCGATTGCACTCGGCCACCTCACGGGTTTCCGGCTTATTCTCGGGCGGCAGGCACTTCACGGCATTGGTAATGCGGCACCCCGTCAGCACCAGGCCATCGTCCTTCGACACTGAGACCGGTGCACTGGCGTAGCCGAACTTGTGCAGGGTATCGTACAGCAGCACCCCGGCGTAATCGCCGGTGAACGGCCGTCCAGAGCGGTTGGCGCCGTGCATGCCGGGCGCAAGGCCGACGATCAGCAGGCGAGGATGCACATCGCCAAAGGGGGGCACGGGGCGTGCGTGGTAATCGGGGTGCTGCACTTTCACATCGTCCAGAAACGTGGACAGGCGTGGGCAGCGCCGGCAATCGAGGTCAAAACAGGTCGTATCGCTTTTCATGGGTCGCTATATTAGCGCCTATAATGTCCACTCGCTCATCGCAACTGCTATCCATGCTGTATTTTCTTGCCAAAGTCCTGATATCCGCGCTGCTGATCGCGGCCATTTCCGAAGTCGCCCGGCGGCATTCCGGATTCGCGGCGCTGATCGCATCGCTACCGCTGACCTCTCTGCTCGCCTTTGTCTGGCTGCATGTCGAGGGCACGCCTGCGGAAGCCATCGCCACGCTCTCCACGCAGATCTTCTGGCTGGTCATTCCTTCCCTGCTCCTGTTCCTGCTGCTGCCGTGGCTGCTCCGGTCAGGCATGGGCTTCTGGCAGGCGCTGTGCCTGGCCGCCGCCGCTACCATATGTTGTTATTTTGCGTGCCTGCCTTTGCTGCGCCGCTTTGGAGTCGCCCTGTGAAATCCCTGTTACTTTGCACCCTGTTGCTGCTCGCCGGCTGCAGCAAAATCACCCTCGAGAATTACGACAAACTGAAGACCGGCATGTCGTATGAGGCGGCCATCGCCATCCTGGGAACGCCCTCCACCTGTGACGAGGTGCTGGGCGTCAAGAACTGCGGCTGGGATAATCCGCCCAGTCATATTGCCGTCAGTTTTCTGGGCGGCAAGATTCTGCTGACCTCCGCCGAAAACCTACACTAAACAC
Organism: uncultured Methylobacillus sp.; assembly: GCA_964445115.1. Lineage (GTDB taxonomy): Bacteria > Pseudomonadota > Gammaproteobacteria > Burkholderiales > Methylophilaceae > CAIJXJ01. The sequence goes on from CAYUJU010000006.1 coordinate 55,566, forward strand.
GACGTCATGCTCAGTTATCGCCACGCCTTCCACGCCGGCAACCACGCCGATGTCCTCAAGCACTTTGTCCTGATTCAGGTTCTCAAGTATTTCATCCAGAAGGATAAACCGTTCTGGTACATCGACACCCATGCCGGCGCCGGCATGTATGCGCTGGATGAGGGCTACGCTGCCCAGAATGCCGAGTTCCGCGATGGCATCGAACGACTGTGGACAGCGGATGACCTGCCGCCCGCGTTGAAGGAATACGTGGCGCTGGTGCGCGGCTGCAATCCGCCAGGCAAGCTCAAGTATTACCCGGGTTCTCCCGGCTGCGCCCGCCCCATCCTGCGTGCGGAAGACCGCCTGTGCCTGTTCGAGCTGCATCCGACCGACTACGACCTGCTGCACCAGACCTTCGACCGACCGGGCAAGAAGTTGCAGATCGAAAAAAAGGATGGATTTGCCGGGCTAAAGAGCGTTCTTCCTCCACCACCACGTCGTGCCGTGGTGCTGATTGACCCGCCGTACGAGCAGAAACAGGATTACGCCAAGGTCGTCGAGGCGATCAAGGACAGCCTGCAGCGCTTCGCCACAGGTACCTACCTCCTCTGGTACCCACTGCTGCAGCGTACGGAACCCAAGTTGCTGCAGGAGCGCCTGCGCGACCTGAACCTGCCCAGCTGGCTGCACGTCACGCTGACAGTGCAGACGCCGAGCAAGGAAGGATTTGGCATGCATGGCAGCGGGCTATTCGTGATCAATCCGCCGTGGACCCTGAAGAAAACCCTGGAAGAAACGATGCCAGTGCTGGTGGATCAACTGGGGCTGGACGGTGGCGCTGGTTACACGCTGGATGCAGTCATTCCATAACCCCATATCGCGCACCCGTCACCAAAAACATGAAATAAAAAAGGGCGCAAACCCAACGGTTGCGCCCTTTTCCGCTTTCTGGGAGTCAGGCCTTGAGCACCTTCGCCAACACTTCGAGGAAGCGCGCGTTTTCTGACGCGGTCCCGATACTGATACGCAAATAATCCGGCATTTCGTAATTCGCCACTGGCCGCACGATCACACCGTGTTCGAGCAAGCGTCGGTATACCGCCATGGCATCCGGAATGTGGACACTGACGAAATTGCCATAGGACGGGATGTAACTCAGGCCGAGTGTTGTCACGCCCGCAACCATCTGTTTCATGCCGGCATCATTCAGCTCGCGCGTCCGACGCACGAAATCGGTGTCCTGCAATGCCGCTGCGGCGGCCGCAAGGGCGATGCTGTTGACGTTGAACGGCTGACGTACACGGTTCATCAGATCGGCAACAGCTGGATGTGCCAGGGCGAACCCTACGCGCAAGCCGGCGAGGCCGTAAGCCTTGGAGAACGTCCGGCTCACGATCAGGTTATCGAATTCTGCCAGCCAGCCGATGCTTTCTGCCTTGAGGTCATCCGGCAAGTATTCGTCATAAGCTTCGTCCAGCACCACCACCACCTCGCGTGGCACCTTGGCCAGAAACGCCCTAAGTTCGGCCTTGCCGAGCAAGGTCCCGGTGGGGTTATTGGGGTTGGCGATGAAGACCATGCGCGTGGCCGGTGTAATTGCCGCCAGCATGGCATCGAGATCATGTCCGAAGGCACGGGCCGGCACCGAGATACCGGTGGCCCCGGTCGCCAACGTCACCAGAGGATACACGGCAAACGCATGCTGCGAATACACGGCGGCAACACCCGGACGCAGGAAGGCGCGCGCCGCCAGTTCCAGAATATCGTTGGAGCCGTTGCCCAGCACGATCTGGTTCAGCCCGATCATGAAGCGCCGGGCAATTGCATCCTTCAGCACGAAACCGTTGCCGTCCGGATAGAGTGCGATGTCCTGGATCGCCTCCTCCATCGCCTTTCGTGCGAGCGGGCTGACGCCCAGCGGATTTTCATTGGACGCCAGTTTGACGATGGATGATTCTTCCAGGCCAAATTCGCGGGCCAGTTCGGAAATTGGCTTGCCGGGCTGGTATGGGGCGATGGCGCGCACGTTGGCCGGCGCGAGGTCACAAGCTTGGGTCATGAAACTATTCTCAGATGACTGCGACAGGATACGAGCCGAGCACCTTGAGGAAGGCGGCGCGCTCGTTGAGTTCCGCCAACGCTGCTGCCACCTTGGCATCCGACCGATGGCCCTCGATATCGACGAAAAACACGTATTCCCACAACCCGGTATGGGCGGGGCGCGATTCAAACTTGCTCATGCTGACGCCGTGGCGTGCCAGCGGTTCCAGCAACTGAACCACCGCACCCGGGACATTGCGTGTCGCCATCGCCAGTGAAGTCTTGTCACGCCCGCTGGCTGCCACATCGTGGCTCGAAAGCACGAGAAAACGCGTCGTATTGCGTGGATCATCCTCGATATTCTGCGCCAGCAGGTTAAGGCCGAAGAGTTCGCCTGCCCGCTTGCTGGCAATGGCTGCTGCACCGGATTGTTCAGTAGCCAGACGTGCGGCTTCCGCGTTGCTGGCCACTGCCTGGCGTTCAACGCCGGGCAGATTGCGATTCAACCATTCGTGACACTGGGCCAGCGACTGCGCATGGGAATACACTTTGGTGATACCGGCGGTGTCCGTGCCCTTGCCAAGCAGGTTATGGTGTACCGGTAGCGTCACCTCGCCGCAGATCTGCGCGCCGGTGGCGAGCAACAGGTCCAGCGTGCGCCCAATCGCCCCTTCGGTGGAATTTTCGACCGGGACCACGCCATAATCCGCCGTGCCAGCCTCGACCGACTGAAACACCTCGTCGATGGAGGCGCACTGCACCGGATGGCTAAGACCCCCGAACTGCTTGCTGGCCGCTTCTTCACTGTAGGTCCCGAGCGGCCCGAGAAAAGCCACCGACAGGGCTTTTTCCAAGGTGCGGCAGTTGGACATGACCGTACGAAAAATCGCCGTAATCGCCTCGTTCGGCAGCGGCCCCTCGTTCTGGTCCAGCAAACGGCGCAGCACCTGGGCTTCGCGTTCCGGACGATAGATCGGCCCGCCGCCCTTCAGGCTACCGATGGTATGCGCAAGCTGGGCGCGCTGGCTGACCAGCTTGAGCACCTGGTCATCGATGGCGTCGATCTGCTCGCGACATTTCTTGAGTTCGTCGGACATCTTTTAGTGTCTCCGTGCGAAATCCTGCATGAAATCGACCAGCGCCTGCACCCCGGCTTCCGGAATGGCGTTGTAGATGGAGGCACGCATACCGCCGACCGTCTTGTGCCCCTTGAGCGAAACCAGGCCGGCGTTGGCAGCCTCTTTCAGGAACACGTCATCCAAGGCTGCGTCCTGCAATGTGAATGGCACATTCATGCGCGAGCGGTTAGCCGGATCGACCGGATTGCGATAAAAACCGTTGCTGTCGTCAATACAGCGATACAACATCGTCGCCTTACGGATATTCGCCTGCTCGATGGCCGCCACGCCGCCCTGCCGTTTCAGCCACTGGAACACCAGCCCGGCCATGTAGATGCCATAGGTCGGCGGTGTGTTGAGCATGGAGTCGTTGGCCGCCATCACGGCAAAGTCCATGGTGCTGGGCATCGTTGTCACTGCCTTGCCCAACAGGTCCTCACGCACGATGCACAGCACCAGCCCGGAAGGCCCGATATTCTTTTGCGCGCCGGCATAAATCAGCCCGTAACGGCTGACGTCGATCTGGCGCGACAAAATGTGCGAACTCATGTCCGCCACCAGCGGCACATCGCCGAGTCGAGCGGCCAGCGCGGCGCAGTCGTCCTGCACTTCCACGCCATAAATCGTTTCATTGGTACACAGATGCAGGAAGGCGGCGTTGGGGTCGAGACTGATTTCGTCCTCACGCAGGAATCGGGTAAACCCATCTGCTGTCGCGCCCTTGGCGGCGGTACTGCCCGCCACACGCGCCGGACCGGCAATGGGCGACACGCGCTGGGCTTCCTCCACGGCCTTCTTGGACCAGGAACCGGTCACCAGGTAATCGGCGGAACGCCCTGCGGCCAGGTTCAAGGGGATCTGCGAGAAGAGCTGCGTCGCCCCTCCCTGCAGGAACAGCACCTTATAGTTGCCCGGGACGTGCAGCAGGTCACGGAGGTCAGCTTCCGCCGCGGCGAGGATAGTGCCGAACTCCTTGCCGCGATGACTCATTTCCATCACGGACATGCCGCTGCCGTGCCAGTCCAGCATTTCTTCACGGGCAAGACTCAGGACTTCTTCCGGCAGTGCAGCGGGGCCAGCGCTAAAATTCCAGACACGCGCCATGTTATTCCGCGCCCCCTTCGTTTTCCGCACCTTCTGCGGCATCGTCCAGTTGATCTTCGACCTCGCCTTCGCCGTCATCCTCGGACTCGACCACCTTCTCCAGACCGGACAGCTTTTCGCCTTCGCCCAGATTGATCAGCGTCACGCCCTGTGTGGCACGGCCCAGTTCACGAATTTCGCTCACGCGGGTCCGGATCAGCACGCCACCGGTGGTAATCAACATCACTTCATCTTCGTCGCTCACCAGCTTGGCGGCAACCACATTGCCGTTACGCTCGGAGGTGGCGATGGCGATCACGCCCTGCGTGCCACGACCGGAATGGCGGAAGTCGGAAAGTACGGTACGCTTGCCGTAGCCGTTCTCGGTGGCCACCAGCACGCTCTGCTGGTCGTTCTGCGCGATCAGCAGCGACAGCACCTGCTGGCCTTCCTGCAGCTTCATGCCACGCACGCCGCGGGTCGCGCGGCCCATGTCACGGACTTCCTCCTCGTCGAACCAGACCGCCTTGCCGGCGTCGGAGACCAGGATGACGTCATCGGTCCCGCTGGTGATCTCGGCACCGATCAGGAAGTCGCCCTCGTCCAGGTTAATGGCGATGATGCCGGCCTTGCGCGGGTTGGCGAAGTCGGTCAGCGGGGTCTTCTTCACGGTGCCCTGCGAGGTGGCCATGAAGATGAAGTGGTTCTCGTCGAATTCGCGCACTGAGAGGATGGCGTTGATCTTCTCGCCTTCCTCGAGCGGGAACAGGTTGATGATCGGCTTGCCGCGGCTGGCACGGCCGCCTTGCGGTACTTCATACACCTTGAGCCAGTAAACGCGACCGCGACTGGAGAAGCACAGGATGTAGTCGTGGGTGTTGGCCACGAACATCTTGTCGATGAAATCGTCTTCCTTGGTCGCTGCCGCCTGCTTGCCGCGGCCGCCTCGGCGCTGTGCACGGTACTCGTCCAGCGGCTGCGACTTGATGTAGCCGGTGTGCGACAACGTCACCACCACGTCCTGCGGCGTGATCAGGTCTTCCAGCGAAATATCCTGGGCGTTGAGTTCGATCTCGCTGCGGCGCTTGTCGCCGAACTGCTGCTTGATCGCCGCCAGTTCTTCCGAAATGATCGCCGTCACGCGTTCCGGCTTGGCCAGAATGTCCAGCAAATCGGTGATGAGGTCCATCACGTCCTTGTATTCGGACACGATCTTGTCCTGCTCCAGCCCGGTCAGGCGTTGCAAACGCATTTGCAGGATCTCTTGCGCCTGTACTTCGGACAGGCGGTAGCCGTTGTCCTTCAGCCCGTAGGCCTCATCCAGCCCTTCCGGACGGGAAGCATCCGCAGCGGCACGCTTGAGCATTTCTTCCACGACTGGAGATTTCCAGGTGCGCGACATCAGGGAAATCTTGGCTTCCGGCGGGGTCGGTGCGGCCTTGATGATGGCGATCATCTCGTCCACATTGGCCAGCGCCACGGCCAAACCTTCCAGCACATGGCCGCGCGCGCGCGCCTTGCGCAGTTCGAACACGGTCCGGCGCGTCACCACTTCACGGCGATGGCGCAGGAAGGCTTCCAGCATCTGCTTCAGGTTTAAAAGGCGCGGCTGACCGTCGACTAGCGCCACCATGTTCATGCCGAAGGTGTCCTGTAGCTGGGTCTGCTTGTACAGGTTATTGAGCACCACTTCCGGCACTTCACCGCGCTTCAGCTCGATCACCATGCGCATGCCGGACTTGTCCGACTCATCGCGCAAGTCGGAGATGCCCTCGATCTTCTTCTCGTTGACCAGTTCGGCGATCTTCTCGATCAGGGACTTCTTGTTCACCTGATAAGGCAACTCATCCACGATAATCGCCTGACGGTCACCACGGCCGATATCCTCGAAATGGGTGCGGGCGCGCATCACGCAACGGCCACGGCCGGTACGATAACCTTCCTTGACCCCCACGGTGCCGTAGATGATACCGGCCGTCGGAAAGTCTGGCGCCGGGATAATGTCGATCAGTTCGTCGAGCGTGATCTCGGCATTGCCCAGCACCGCCAGACAGGCGTCGATCACCTCGTTCAGGTTGTGCGGCGGGATGTTGGTCGCCATCCCCACGGCAATGCCGGAGCTGCCATTGATCAGCAGATTTGGGATTCTCGCGGGCAGCACCAGCGGCTCATGCTCGGAACCGTCGTAGTTCGGGCCAAAATCCACCGTTTCCTTGTCGATATCCGCCAGCAGTTCGTGGGCGATCTTGGCCATGCGGATTTCCGTATAACGCATCGCTGCGGCGTTATCGCCATCCACCGAACCGAAGTTACCCTGCCCGTCCACCAGCATGTAGCGCAGCGAGAAATCCTGCGCCATGCGCACGATAGTGTCGTACACCGCGGTGTCGCCGTGAGGGTGGTACTTACCGATCACGTCACCGACGATACGCGCCGATTTCTTGTATGGGCGGTTCCAATCGTTGTTGAGTTCGTGCATGGCAAACAGCACACGACGGTGCACTGGCTTCAAGCCATCCCGCACGTCCGGCAGGGCACGGCCCACGATCACGCTCATGGCGTAATCGAGGTAGGAACGGCGCATTTCTTCTTCGAGACTGACGGGTAGTGTTTCTTTGGCAAACTGATCCATGAATAGCCTATTTTTTCTGGGTAGCCGAATGGCTCAAAAGCCATCGAATCCGGTTGGTAATTAACCTCGCGATTTTAGCATGAGAACCCCCGCCAAAGCACGCTGTAAAAGGCTTTTCGGCTCGCCTTTGGCACCCTATCAAAATCGCCCACCCATCCACATCGGCAACACGCCAAGAAAACCGAAATAACACCCCTCCAGTCGACGGATTCAAATTGATGAATTTGTCACGCCGCATCGACAAGCGCTGACAAGGTTTACAGCAGAGTCATCAAAATTCAGTTGGAAATCCCGGCGATTTTTATTAACCTTACTAATTTACTCTACCATTCTTAGAAGGAGAACACACATGGCCGTACTCGTTGGCAAAGCCGCCCCTAGTTTCACTACCGCAGCCGTCATGGGCTGCAACAGCATCAAGGAAGATTTCACGCTGGCTGACCACATCAAGGGCAAATACGCCGTCGTGTTCTTCTATCCGCTGGACTTCACTTTCGTCTGCCCGTCCGAGCTGATCGCGTTCGACCATCGTCTGGAAGAGTTCAAGAAGCGCGGCGTCGAAGTCGTGGGCGTGTCCATCGATTCCCACTTCACCCATCTGGCCTGGAAGAACACCCCAGTCAATGCCGGCGGCATCGGCAAAGTCGGTTACCCGCTGATCGCTGACATGAAGCATGAGTACTGCAAGGCCTATGACGTTGAGGCCGACGCAGGCGTCGCCTACCGTGGCTCCTTCCTGATCGACAAGGCCGGGATCGTACGCCACCAGGTCGTGAACGACCTGCCGCTGGGCCGCAACATCGACGAAATGATCCGCATGATCGATGCCCTGCAGTTTACCGAAGAACACGGCGAAGTCTGCCCGGCAGGCTGGAACAAGGGCAAACCTGGCATGGACGCCAGCCCGGAAGGCGTCGCTAAATACCTGGCCGCCAACGCCGACAAGCTGTAATCCATCATGTAGTTGCAGCAATCTGCAAAAAAGGGGACCAAGGTCCCCTTTTTTGTTTTTCACAATGCCGTGATATCAGGCAGCAACCTTGTTGCACTCCTGATAGCAGGCAGCACAACTCTCGCCGCAAGCCTTGCAGGCCTCGTGCTTGTCCGCGTGCTTCTGGCACTCGTCCTCACACTCCTTGCAGGCCTTCATGGCGAGCGCCGCGAGCCCGGGCAAGTGTCGGGAATTCTGATTGGCCAATTGCTGAACAGCACTGCAAAGCGCCAGCATCTGGTTGACGCTTTTCGCACATCCAGCCATTTCGGTCTCGCCCTTGCCCAGCAATTCCAGGCAGTGATCGAGACACGCCTGCCCTTTCTGGATGCAATCGGCAGCAGCCTGTGCCAACGCGCCGCCCATCAAGCCATGGTGATGCTCGTGCGCATCCGCCCTGGCATTCGCAGCAACTGCCGCCCCTGCCAGTGCAGCCACGCCCAACATCGCTTCTCTACGGTTCATTGCCCAGCCCCCCTTATGCTCGCAGCCCTGCCACCAGGTCTGCCTTGATGTCTTCGACGTTTTCCAGTCCGACTGCGATCCGTACCAGACCATCGCCGATCCCGGCAGCCGCACGGGCCTCTGGTGTCACGCGACTGTGGGTCGTCGTGGCTGGATGGGTAATGGTGCTCTTGGCATCTCCCAGATTAGCGGTAATCGACAGTAACTTGGTGCTGTCGATGAGTCGCCAAGCCGCGTCCTTTCCGCCCTTGAGATCGAAAGACACGATACCACCGCCGGATTTCTGCTGACGCATCGCCAACGCGTGCTGCGGGTGTGACGACAGGCCGGGATAATAGACGCGTGCCACCTGCGGTTGCGATTCCAGCCATTGCGCCAGCGTCAGCGCATTGCGCGAATGGGCCTCCATGCGCAAGGTGAGGGTTTCCAACCCCTTCAGGAACACCCATGCATTGAACGCACTCATGCTGGGGCCGGCGGTACGCAAGAAACCGTACACCGGCTCCATGACATCCTTCTTGCCCAGCACCGCACCACCGAGGCAACGCCCCTGACCGTCGATGTATTTGGTCGCCGAATGCACGACGATATCCGCTCCCAGAGCCAGCGGGCGCTGCAATGCCGGCGAACAGAAACAGTTATCGACCACCAGTTGCGCGCCGGACTTGTGCGCCAGCGACGCCAGTGCACCGATATCGCACACCTCGGTCAGCGGGTTGGACGGCGTTTCGACGAAGAACAACTTGGTGTTCGATTTCACGGCTGCAGCCCACTCGGCTTGGTCCGTCAGCGACACGAAGGTCACGTCCAGCCCCCAGCGCTTGAGAATATTGCCGAACAACTGCACGGTGGTACCGAATACGCTGCGCGATGCGACGACGTGGTCGCCGGCAGAGCAGATTCCCATCACGCAAGCCAGGATCGCGGACATGCCGCTGGACGTCGCCACGCAGAACTCCGCCCCCTCCAGCGCCGCCAGCTTGTTCTGGAACATGGTGACGGTCGGGTTGGTGAAACGCGAATAAATATTGCCCGGCTCCTGCCCGCCGAAACGCGCGGCGGCTTGCGCAGCGCTGTTGAACACGAAACTGGAGGTCAGGAACATCGCCTCCGAATTCTCGCCAAATTCAGTATGTGCGCTTCCGGCGCGTACGCCCAGCGTCTCGATTTGCCAATCTGTCATGATGCCGCCCTTCTTTTTCCCTGATTCGGAAAACAAAAAACCCGCTTCAGCTTAGCGCTAAAACGGGCATTTCGGCTCGCTTTAGCTGTATTTGTAACGCGCCCGCAAGCTGAAATTCAAATCGGCGCAACCGGCATACTAAAACGCACGGAAAAAATTTTCAATCAGGCCGCCGCCTCTTCCTCGTGTTGCGAGGAATCTACGAGGTTCAAATCCAGCTGGGTGCTGGAGTTGGCGGGCTTCTTCTTTTTGTCACCGTCGCTGCGTGCTGCCTCGATCGCCGCCAGGTATGCCTCCGTGATGTCCCCCGTCACGTACTTGCCATCAAAGCAGGAACAGTCGAACTGCGTCAGGTTCGGGTTGCTGAGCTGGATATCCTTGACCAGCGCATCGAGGTCCTGATAAATCAGGGCATCGGCACCGATTTCCTTGCAGATTTCCTCGTCAGTGCGACCGGTCGCCAGCAACTCATCGCGCGAGGGCATGTCGATGCCATACACGTTGGGGAAGCGAACAGGCGGCGCCGCTGAGGCAAAAAATACCTTGTTGGCGCCCGCCTCACGGGCCATCTGCACGATGCGTTGCGAGGTGGTGCCGCGCACGATGGAATCGTCCACCAGCAACACGTTCTTGCCCTTGAACTCCATGCCGATCGGGTTGAGCTTCTGGCGCACCGATTTCTTGCGCAGCGCCTGCCCGGGCATGATGAAGGTGCGGCCGATATAGCGGTTCTTGATGAAGCCTTCGCGATACGTCAGGTTCAGCGCGTTGGCCAGCTGCAATGCGGAAGGACGGCTGGTATCCGGAATCGGAATCACGACGTCGATGTGCAGGTCTTTCCATTCGCGGTGGATCTTTTCTGCCAGGCTTTCGCCCATGTGCAAACGGGTCTGGTAAACGGACACGCCGTCGATCACGGAATCCGGGCGAGCCAGATAGACGTATTCGAAAATACACGGTGTCAGCTTCGGGTTCTCAGCACACTGGCGCGAGTGGAAGTTGCCATCCATGTCGATGAAGATCGCTTCGCCTGGCGCCACGTCACGCACCAACTGGAACCCCAGCACGTCCAGCGCCACGCTCTCGGAGGCCACGATGTGCTCCACACCCTTGTCGGTCTCTTGACGGCCAATCACCAGCGGACGGATACCATGCGGGTCACGGAAGGCCAGCAGCCCGTAGTTGGCGATCATCGCCACCACGCCGTAGGCTCCCTTGACGCGACGGTGCACGCCCGCCACAGCGTTAAAAATCATGTCCACGTCCAGCGCTGCGCTACGGGCAGTACTCTCGATTTCGTGGGCCAGTACGTTGAGCAGCACCTCGGAATCCGAGGTCGTATTGATGTGGCGCAGGTCCTGACGGAACATCTCCTGCTTGAGTTGTTCGGAGTTGGTCAGATTGCCGTTATGCCCCAGCACGATGCCGAACGGCGAATTCACGTAGAACGGCTGCGCCTCAGCGGCGGAAGAAGAGCCCGCCGTCGGGTAACGCACATGGGCGATGCCCACGTTGCCGATCAGGCTGCGCATGTGACGCGTCTGGAACACGTCCTGCACCAGACCGTTGTTCTTGTGCATGTAGAACGTGCCGCCATCGCTGGTCACGATACCGGCGGCATCCTGCCCGCGATGTTGCAAGACCAGCAACCCGTCATACAGCAACTGGTTTACCGGGTTTTTTCCGACAATGCCGATAATTCCGCACATGATCGATCGTCCGCTCGAATAGATGAAATACGTTTAGAAATGGATATGCCGGGAAATCCCCTGCGGGACCCAAGGCAGGATACTCAGGACCATGGCTTCCAATGGTGCGCTGAACATGGCATTACGCCAGCGCGCATCCTGAGGAAGACTGGTCAGGCCCGCCAGCAACACCAGCACACCCACGATGATCACACCGCGGGCCAACCCAAAAATGGCGCCCAGCCAACGATCCAGCCAGCCCAGCCCTACCTTCTTGAAGACCTCCGACAGGGCAATCGCCAGCAAGCTGGTCACCAGCAAGGTCGCAAGGAACAGGATCACGAACCCCGCCAGCAACTTCAGGGTTTCCGTCGGAATCGCTTCCGGCAACAAGGGCACCAGCTGCAGCGTGTAGGTCTTGGCGACGAAAAAGGCCGCCACCCACCCCGCCAACGCCAACGTTTCTCTTACAAACCCGCGCATCATGCTCAGCAGGATGGAGAGCCCCACCACTGCAAGCACGGCGTAATCGAATACCGTCATTACTTGTTGGCCACGACCATGGCGCCCATCCCGGCCGCCTTCAGCTTGGCCTGCACAGCCTCAGCATCCGCGCGCGTGGCGAAAGGCCCTGTACGCAAGCGAATCTTGGTTCCCTTGGGCGTGCTCAGCTTCTCACGTGTCACCTTCACCCCTTGCGCAGCAAGCTTGGCTTCCAGTTTCTTGAGCGGCTCACCCTCGGTAAACACGCCGATCTGCACCACGAAGGCGCCCTTCTTGGCCGGGGTCGGCTTCGACGCCTCCGGCTTGGCGGCCACTTGCGGTTTTGGGGTCTCAGGTTTGGCAACCGGCGCCGTTTCAGGTTTGGATACGGGTTCAGGCTTGGTTACGGGCTGCGGCTTTTCGGTCACAGGGGGCTTGACTGCGGGCGCAGCAGGCTTCTCCAGCGGAGGTGCCAACGGCTGGACTTTTTCGGCCGCAGTCTCGTGGGCCGCGGGCTGTGAGGTCGCATTCGGCGATACGGGAACGATTCTGGAAGAAAAACTGGTGCCATCCTGACTGGGGATGGTGATGGCAATATCCTGCTGCGTCGGCTTGACCTCGCGATCATCAAGTACCATCGGCAGCACGGTAACCATCAGCAGCACTAGGGCGATCGCGCCCACCAGTCGCCGCCGGGCACGTTTCCTGAACTGAATTTCCTGCTCGCTAACCTGATTGGTCGCCATGCGTCACCCGAAAGTCTTGGGCAGCTCATGCATCACATCAGCCACCGTATAGAAAGAACCAAACACGATGATTCTATCATTTTCACCCACGCCAAGACAGGCTTGACGGAAGGCCGTTTTCACGTCATCAAAAACGGCTAAGGAAGCGTTCGCCGCCACCGCGCGCAGCCGATCCGCCAGATAAGTGGCCGAAGCACCCCGCGGTGCATGAATGCTGGCCATGTGCCAGACATCGACAACCGGAGCCAGCAACTGCATGACGCCTGCAACATCCTTGTCCGCCAGCATGGCACACACCGCTACCGTTTTTCCCGTCACCGGGTACGCACGCAGGTTTTCCGCCAAACCCTTGGCCGCATGTGGATTGTGCGCCACATCAAGGATCACGTGCGGCCGCAGACTCAGTGTCTGAAATCTGCCTGGCAAGCTAACCCGCTGCAACCCCACCCGGATCGCCTCCTGCGAGACCGGTAGCCGCGCCTGCAGGCACTGCACCGCATTGACCACGCAGGCGGCATTGAAAAACTGGAACGTCCCGTTCAGCGCAGGCTGCGGCAGCGCGTCGATCACCACGCCATCCCCTACGTAACGCCATCCCTTTCCGTCAGCTTCGAAACGGAAATGTTCGCCGATCTGCCGGTACTGTGCCGCGATCTCGCGCGCATGCCGCACCAGCGTCTCGGGAGGCTCGGGATCTCCGCAAATCGCGGGAACGTCGGCTCGGTATACCCCGGCTTTTTCTGTCGCGATGCTTTCCCGCGTATGGCCGAGATAATCCACATGGTCCAGATCGACGCTGGTGACGATTGCACAGGCCGGTTCAAAAATATTCACGGCATCCAGCCGCCCACCCAGCCCGACTTCCAGTACCGCCACATCGACACCTGCGCGAACGAAATGCCACATGGCGGCCAAGGTGCCAAACTCGAAGTAGGTCAGTGGCGTCTCGCCGCGTGCCGCCTCAACGGCCGCGAACGCAGCGCACAGGGCGTCATCCCCGACTTCGACGCCGTCCACGCGAACCCGCTCGTTGTACCGCAGTAAATGCGGCGAGGTGTAACAGGCGACGCGATAACCCGCCTCACGATAGATCCGCTCCAGCATGGCGCAGGTAGAACCCTTGCCGTTGGTGCCGGCAACCAGAATGACGGGGAAATCGTATTGCAGCGCGAGACGGTCTCGCACCTGGCTGACACGCTCCAGCCCAAGCGCGATGGACTTTGGATGCAGCTGCTCTAGGTAGGAAAGCCAGTCGGCGAGGCCGACTGGCAAAGGCAAGGGATCAGGCAACGGCGTTATGGCGCATCATGTTGCAGATCAGCACGGCCAGCTTGTCGCGCATTTCGCGACGATCGACGATCATGTCGATGGCACCGTGCTCCAGCAGGAACTCGGAACGCTGGAAGCCTTCCGGCAAGGTTTCACGCACGGTCTGCTCGATCACGCGCGGGCCGGCAAAACCGATCAGTGCATTCGGCTCGCCGATGATGACATCGCCCAACATGGCGAAGCTGGCGGACACGCCGCCCATGGTCGGGTCGGTCAACACCGAAATGAACGGCAATTGCGCCTGGCTCAACTGGGTCAATGCTGCGCTGGTCTTGGCCATCTGCATCAATGAGAACAGCCCTTCCTGCATACGCGCCCCACCACTGGCGGAGAAGCAGATGAACGGCGCCTTCTGCTCAATGGCCACCTGCACGCCGCGCACGAAGCGCTCGCCGACCACCGACCCCATGGAACCGCCCTGGAAACGGAACTCGAACGCCGCTGCGACGACCGGCACAGTCTTGATCGCGCCCTGCATCACCACCAAGGCATCCGTTTCGCCGGTTTCTGCCTGGCTCGCCTTCAGCCGATCGGGATAACGCTTGCTATCCTTGAACTTGAGCGGGTCGAGCGGCGTTACTTCGGCGCCGATCTCGAAGCGTCCCTCGGCATCCAGCACGAAATCCAGACGTGTACGGGCGGAGATACGGTTGTGGTGACCACACTTCGGACACACTTCCTGATTGTTTTCCAGATCGGTGCGGTACAGCACCGCCTCGCAGGATGGGCACTTGCTCCACAAGCCTTCCGGTACGGTTTTCTTGGAGTCGCCGATACTGCGCTTGATCTTGGGAGGGAGGAGTTTCTGTAACCAGCTCATGAATTATGTTCTCTCGTTATGCGTCAATCGCCGCACGCAATTCGGCAATCAGCTTGCCTACATTAGCCACGACCTGATCGACGGGCGAATTCTCGACTTCCAGTACGGTACGACTGCCGACGACAACAGCATCTCCGATGGCGGAGATCGCCTTGGCCGTCGCGGCATCGCGCACGCCGAAACCCACACCGATCGGCAGCGCAGTATGTTGGCGAATCGCCGCTACCTTTTGTGCCACATCGGCGACATCCAGATTACCTGCGCCAGTCACACCGCGCAGGGAAACGTAATAAATGAAACCGTTAGCCGCCTCGACCACGCGTTGCACGCGCTCAGCTTCCGTGGTCGGTGACAGCAGGAAAATCGTGTCGATGCCATGCGCCTTCAGCACATCGACAAAGCCGCCACACTCTTCCGGCGGATAGTCCACGGTGAGCACACCGTCCACGCCGCTGGCGGCGGCCTGCGACGCAAATTGCTCGTAGCCCATGGCTTCGATCGGGTTGGCATACCCCATCAGCACGACCGGCGTCACGGCATCCTGCTGGCGGAATTCGGCAACCATCGCCAGCACTTTGCGCAGCGACATTTTGTGTGCGAGTGCACGTTCGCTGGCACGCTGGATCACCGGGCCATCCGCCATCGGGTCAGAGAAAGGCACGCCCAGTTCGACCAAGTCTGCACCGCCCTTGACCATGGCGTGCATCAACGGCACCGTGAGTTCCGGATTCGGGTCACCTGCAGTGACGAACGGGATCAGTGCCTTGCGCCCGGATTGCTTGAGGGCGGCAAATACGTTCTGGATACGACTCACAGGGTAATTCCTTTCACGCGCGCCACGGTATTCATGTCCTTGTCACCACGGCCGGACAGGTTGACCAGCAACACCTTGTCCTTGCTCATGGTTGGCGCGATCTTCATAGCATGGGCCAGCGCGTGACTGGACTCCAGTGCCGGGATAATGCCTTCGAACTTGCACAGGGCGTCGAAGCCAGCAATCGCCTCTTCGTCGTCGATGGCGACGTACTGGGCACGATGAATGTCCTTGAGCAGACAGTGCTCGGGACCGACACCGGGATAATCTAGGCCTGCAGAAATCGAGTGTGTCTCGATGATCTGGCCGTCCTCGTCCTGCATCAGGTAAACCTTATTACCGTGCAGCACGCCGATTTTGGCGTTACCCGTGAGCGGTGCCGCGTGCTGGCCGCTGGCGATACCGTGACCACCGGCTTCCACGCCGATTAGTTGCACGCCCTCTTCCTCGATGTAGGGGTGGAAGATACCGATGGCGTTGGAGCCGCCGCCGACGCAGGCAATCACCGCATCCGGCTGGCGCCCAATCAATTCCGGCATCTGCACCTTGGCTTCGTTGCCGATGACGCACTGGAAATCACGCACCATCATCGGGTACGGATGCGGGCCGGCCGCGGTACCGAAGATGTAGAACGTGCTCTCTACGTTGGTCACCCAGTCGCGAATCGCTTCGTTACAAGCATCCTTGAGCGTACGGGAACCGCTTTCCACCGGCACCACTGTCGCTCCCAGCAGCTTCATGCGGAATACGTTGGGGGCTTGGCGCTGCACGTCCTCGGCGCCCATGTACACCACGCACTCCATGCCGAAACGTGCCGCCACGGTGGCCGTGGCCACGCCGTGCATGCCCGCACCGGTCTCGGCGATCACGCGCTTTTTACCCATGCGCTTGGCCAGCAAGGCCTGACCGATGGCGTTGTTGATCTTATGCGCGCCAGTATGGTTGAGGTCTTCACGCTTGAGATAAATCTGCGCGCCGCCCAGATGCTCGGACAAGCGTTTGGCGTGATAGATCGGGCTGGGACGCCCGACATAGTATTTCAGTTCGTGTGCGAACTCGGCCTTGAACTCCGGGTCATCCCGAAAATGCAGATACTGGCGACGCAGCTCGTCAACGGCTGGAATCAGTGTCTCTGCCATGTAGATGCCACCAAACTGACCAAAATGGCCAGCGGCATCCGGAAAATCATACTTGCCCATATATCGCCTGCTCCATTTAGTGAGGATTGTGATTTACCTGCCAGAGCAGGCTTGCACGCCTCGCATGAACGCAGCCATCTTGTCTGCGTCCTTGATTCCCTTGTCCCGCTCGACCCCACCGCTGACATCCACCGCGTAGGGACGGGTACTGCGAATCGCCTCTGAGACATTCGACGGATTCAGACCACCTGCCAGAATGAAAGGTTTCGGAAGGCCTGTCGGGATCAACTCCCAGTCGAATACTTGCCCGGTGCCGCCGTGCGCCCCCTTGGCGTAGGCATCCAGTAACAGCGCACTGGCGTCTGCATAATCGGACGCGTATTGTACCAAATTTGTCTCGGGCCGGACGCGCACCGCCTTGAGGTACGGCACCCCGAACTGCGCACAGAAATGGGGGGGTTCTTCTCCATGAAACTGCAATACGTCGAGACGCACGGCACTGAGTACAGCCCGCACTTCAGCAGCGGTAGCATTGACGAATAGCCCAACCGCGCTGACGAAAGGAGGAATGCCCCGTACGATCTCGGCAGCTCGCTCAGTGGTGACATGACGTGGGCTTTTTTGGTAGAACACCAGCCCAATAGCATCCGCACCAGACTCCGCTGCCGCAAGGGCATCTTCAACACGGGTGATTCCGCAGATTTTGACACGTGTACGCAAGAGTATGGTTCGCCACAGGAAAGCGGCTAGATTAACCGAAAGCGCCGGGACTGTCAGCCAGCGGGAAACGCACACACCTCCAGGCTGCGACCGCGTTCCGGCAAGCCCCATGCTGGATCATAGTCAACACCGCTCAGGTACAAGCCGTCCGGGGCGAAGGTCGGCGGCGCGAGCGTGCGATTTCTCTGTTCCAGCAACTCGCCCATCCAGTCGGGCGCATGCGTGCCGTTCCCGACGTAGATCAGCGCGCCCACCATGTTACGCACTTGATGATGCAAAAACGCACCGGCATGGAACCGGAACAACACGCTTCCTCCAACACGTTCCACCCCAGCCTGATATAACTGCTTGACTGGCGATTTCGCCTGACATTCTGCGGCTCGGAATGTGCTGAAATCGTGCTCGCCGACCAGATAGGCTGCCGCTTCAGCCATCCGTTCGACATCTAGCGGGCGGTGATACCACCCTGCCTTGCCGTGCAGGATCGCCGGTGCCACCGGGGCGTTGATGAGCCAATACTGGTAGCTGCGGCCGCGCGCCGAGAAACGGGCATGAAACTCTTCATGTACCTCACACGACCACCGCACCCGCACGCTGGGCGGCAGGAAGGCGTTCACCCCACGGACCCAGGCGCTGAGTGGCCGTTGCACTGTTGTATCGAAATGCACCACTTGGAGTAACGCATGCACGCCCGCGTCCGTCCGCCCGGCAGCATGGGTCCGCACAGCCTCGCCAGCCACCGCTGCCAGTGCCCTCTCAAGTTGATCCTGAATGCCACAACCGGAAGGCTGGCTTTGCCATCCGCACCAGGGAAGGCCGTCATACTCGACACCCAATGCAATTTTCATCATGCCCATACTACGTAACACACCGCCAATACGCCCACCCCCAGTATCGCCCAATCCACGGGCTTGAATTGCACCACTTCGATCGCGATTTTTTCCTTTCCGAGCATGACATTGTCATCCTGAAACCAGGTCACCCACATTTCAGATCCCACCAGCCCGCGGAATCTCGGATGCTCCAGATACTCCAACGTCAGCCACAAGCGCGCTGAAAAGCGTTGCGGACTGATTCCAACCCGTCGCAAGGGCCGCAGTAGTTGATAAATGGCCGCCATCAGGTCTTCTCGTGGCGTACTTCCCAGTAACAGCACAAACCCCGCCAACATGGACAGCAGCCTGAGCGTCTGTAACGCCCCTGCCATCAACCCCTCGTAGGTGGGCGAAAGCCAGGTCGGCCACCCTGCTACGTATTCCCCCGGAGTAGACAAACTGTAAATCAGCAGCAGGGTCACCAGCAACCAGCGGGAACGCCGCAGCGTAGTCCTGCAAACCGGGCGATAGCAGGCGTAGGCAACGAGCGTCAGGACTGCGCTCGCCCCCACCAAGGCAGTCACCGGCAGAAGCTGAACCAGCACGGCCAGCACGAATAAGCCAGCGATACGCACTACGGGGTGGATCAGGTGCATAAAAAAGGAATGGCCGGACTTGGCCGGCCATCATTTCCTCCCAGAGATCAGGGCCTGTTTACACGCAATCAGCCCAGAGAATCGAGCAATCCTTGAGCACGTTCCCGCTGTTGCGGACCGCCTTCACGCAGCACTTCTTCCAGCAGTTCACGTGCGCCCTCGGTATCCCCCATGTCCATGTAGGCGGCCACCAGATCCAGTTTGGTGTCGACATCGGCGGACTCGCTACCGGACAAGGTAATCTCTTCGACTGCTTCCGCCTCTATCGACGCATCCAGCGCGGCCGCATCGGCCTGCGCCGGCACCTCCGTGGCGGTTGTATCGAGCACGATATCTTCCACCGCCGGCAACTCCAGTCCAACGGTCTCGTTCGCTGCGGGGGCACCCTCGACAGGCGAATCATCCAGTTCCAGACTGATCCCGGAAAGATCCAGGTCCGGCAATCCAGCACCTGTAGCGTCGGCCGGGGTCTCGGTAGCAGTTTCAGCGGGACCAGCAAATTCCGTGTCGAAATTGAAATCCAGTGCAGCCTCTTCGCCAGGCGTGCTCTCGAACACAATCTCTTCAGCCTCCGCGACCGGCGCCTGGAAGACCATGGTCTTGTCCATGTCATCCGCTTGCACCGGCTCCATTTCCAGTGAAGGCAATTCAAGTTCGACAGTATCCAGCGCCTCCGCACCCACCGCCGTCTCGACCGGTGTAGGTTCCGACAGATCGAAACTGATTTCCGGCACGTCAAGCTCGGTATCCACGACCGCCGCCGTTTCGGCAATCGGCGCTACGGACTCAAAAACGCTCTCAGGCAATTCCAGCTGGGCTTCTGCCGTGACCTCGGCAGCCAAATCCACCTCTGCGGATGGCTCCATGGAACCCATATCCAACGCCGGCAGATCAAGGCTGATCTCGCCTTCACCAGCCACAGCCGGCGCTTCTTCGCTCGGGATTTCCAGTTCTGGCAGCACATCCAGCCCAGAGAAGGCTTCAGATTCGGCCGGGGCCGTCGTCTCAAGTCCAATATCGGCCGCACCCAGTTGCAGATTCTCCTCAAGCGCCGGTTCCGGCAACTCGAAGCTGAAGTCGAGCCCTTGATCCAAAGACGAAGTATCCGCTACCGGTGACTCGGTCGTCTCGGATGCCATCGATTCGATCACATCGCCCGCGGGAGTTTGGGCAGATTCCGCATCGGCCTCGACGCTCTCCTCGACCCCACCCAGATCAAAATCCAGACTGTTATCGACCTCAACGGCCTCCAGGCTGTCAAACGCCTGGCCGGCGCCGGTGTCCACGACTTCCGCCTGCTCCATATCGGTGGGGCTGAAGGATGCTGCCGGGAATTCCTGGGTTGCCGCAGCAGAAGGCACTGCTGCAGTGCCATCGCTCACGTACAACGGATTGCCGGGCTCCAGCGCATGCCCCATGGCAGCGAATTTCTGCCAGTTAGCATCTGCGGGCCCGAGAGTCGCGTAAAGCTCTCCCGCCAGCGTTTCAAACGCTGTCGTATCCTTGCGGCTCGCGTAAATTTCGAGCAGCTTCTGATGCAACTCGTAACGACGCGACTCCTTGACGATGGCATCCTTGAGAATCTCTTCCGCCTGCACATCGCGGCCATAGGCCATGTACACCTCGGCCTCGGCGATCGGGTCGACATCGTTGGTATCGATCATGCCGCCGCCCCCCTGGGACAGGTCGGTCAGGAAGGAGGTATCGCCCGTATCCACCATGCCGCCGGCCGTATTGCCGAACACGGTGTTCGGTTTCAGGCCACTGGTCGTCAGGATGCCTTGTTCGAAGCTATCCAACCCTCTGCGGCGTTTGTTACGCAGGTACAGCCACCCTCCCGCCAGCAAAGCGATCAGGCCGCCGCCCACGCCGCCCATCACGAGCGGATCTTCCAGCAAGTCCGGCTCAGGTGCCGGTTCGTCGAATACAGGAGGGGGACGCTTGACACGCCTGGGCTTCGGCGGTTCTGCCGGCTTGACTTCCGCTACTGGCGGCGTCGCCTCGGCAGGCTTGGCCTCGACGGGTTGGGCTTCTTCTACCGGTGCTGCGGGCTCAGCAGGTTTAACCTCAGGCGCAGGAACCGTTGCTACAGGCGCCGGCGTTGGAGCCGGAGTCGCCTGCCCGGCGGGCGGTTTCTGCAGGCTGGCAAGATCGCGATTCTTGACCTCGAGCAGCTTTTGCATGTCCTGTATCTGTTTCTCCAGAGCGGCAATGCGTGCATCCGCTTCCTTGCCAGCCTTCTGCTGCGCAACAGCGTCATCCTTAGCAACGGCGGCCGTCTCCGGACCTGTCGCCTTACCTGTGACATCGCCCTTGGACAGCTTGACCACGTCGCGCGGACCTTCTGGCGCCTTGGCACCCTTGTCTTCCGCAGGCGCCGTGATCTTGCCGCTGGCAGATTGTGCCTGCGCGCTTTCCGCTTCGGCCTCTGTCACCGCCCCCGCCAGTTTCTGGCGATAGGCGTTCCAGTCGGAGGCGTGCACGCGAATTTCCTTCACCGCCTCCTGCTGCGTAAGGGATTGGAGGTCTTCACTGCTCGGCACACGCAGAATCTGCCCTGTCTTCAGGCGATTCATATTGCCATTGACGAAGGCGTCCGGATTGGCGCGGTAGAGTCCCACCAGCATCTGATCAAGGCTGACGCCTTCGACTTGCATCTCTTTGGCGATGCTGCGCAGCGTGTCGCCGGAGCGGGTCTTGTATTCGTCCCCCTGCGGCGCTTGCGAGGCTGCTGGCTTGCTTGCACCAGGCTTACCCTTGCCGGATTTGGGGACAGCCTTAGCCGCCGGCGCTGCACCGGCAGATTCTGCCGCTACCTGAGGTGGCTTGGCGGCTGCTTCCACTTTCTCGCCGAAACCCGGAGGATCGAGCAGCGCCGTGTATTCGCGCAACAGACGGCCGTTCGACCACTCCACCTGAATCAACATATCCAGGAAGGGATCATCGATGGGCGAAGGGGAACTGAGTTTGAGAACGGGGGTACCGTTTGCCTGTTTGCCGATCTCTAGTTGAAGATTTCCAAGGATGGCCGGGCGCTGCAGGCCTTGCTCGTTGTAGGTGTCAGAGGACGCGATCTTTGCTGTCAGGGAGGACAGCTCGTCCTTGGTAGCGGATAGCTCGATTTCCGCATTGAGTGGTTCGCCCAGTCCGGAAAATACGGTCAACTTGCCCAACCCAGCAGCATGGGCTGCGTAAGGCATCAGCGCAAGACAGACTGCCAGCGATATCCGCTTGATTTTGGAGTTATGCACTATCCCACCCTTATACGAACTATCGGTACGGTTATTAAACTAACATCAAATAGTTAGAGTTGCAAGCTCATGCCGAACATTACATTTTGCCGCTATCTTCAGGAGCGAATTACTGCTCGACCAAGATTCTCAGCATACGGCGCAGAGGTTCAGCAGCCCCCCACAGCAACTGGTCACCCACGGTGAAGGCGGAGAGATATTCGCCCCCCATGTTCATCTTGCGCAGGCGACCGACCGGCACGGTCAGCGTGCCGGTCACGGCAGCCGGGGTCAACTCCCGCATACTGACTTCGCGTTCGTTCGGCACCAGCTTCACCCAGTCATTTGCCGAGGCGATGATGTCGTGAATCTCGTTCATCGGCACATCGCTGCGCAACTTGATGGTCAACGCCTGCGA
>CAYUJU010000007.1:0-77227 GCA_964445115.1 uncultured Methylobacillus sp.
CGACCACACCGGCCCGGTGGCGGCCTCCGAGCGCAACGCGGCGCGCATCTTCAACGCCGACCACCTGTTCTTCGTCACCAACGGCACCTCGACCTCGAACAAGATCGTCTGGCACTCCACCGTGGCGCCGGGCGATGTCGTGGTGGTGGACCGCAACTGCCACAAGTCGGTGCTGCATTCCATCATCATGACCGGTGCGATCCCGGTGTTCCTGATGCCAACGCGCAACCACTTCGGCATCATCGGTCCGATTCCGAAAGAGGAATTCGAGTGGGAGAACATCCAGAAGAAGATCGCGCGTAACCCGTTTGCCACGGACAAGAATGCCAAGCCGCGCGTGCTGACCATCACGCAATCCACCTACGACGGGGTGCTGTACAACGTCGAGGAAATCAAGGAAATGCTGGACGGCAAGATCGACACCCTGCATTTCGACGAAGCCTGGCTGCCGCACGCGGCGTTCCATGACTTCTACGGCGATTATCACGCCATCGGCGAAGGTCGCCCGCGCTGCAAGGAATCCATGGTGTTTTCTACCCAGTCCACGCACAAACTGCTGGCCGGCCTGTCGCAGGCCTCGCAGATTCTGGTACAGGATGCTGAAAACACCCATCTGGACCGCGACGTATTCAACGAAGCCTACCTGATGCACACTTCCACCAGCCCACAGTACTCCATTATCGCCTCATGCGACGTGGCCGCGGCCATGATGGAGCAACCGGGTGGCAAGGCGCTGGTGGAAGAGTCCATCGCCGAGGCGCTGGATTTCCGCCGCGCAATGCGCAAGGTCGACGAGGAATGGGGTACGGACTGGTGGTTCAAGGTCTGGGGCCCGGACGATCTGTCCGACGAAGGCATCGAAGAGCGCGAAGCCTGGATGCTCAAGACCAAGGCCCGCTGGCACGGCTTCGGCAAGGTCGCCAAGGGGTTCAACATGCTGGACCCGATCAAGGCCACCATCATCACCCCGGGCCTGGATGTGGACGGTGCGTTCTCGGACGAGTTCGGCATCCCGGCCGCCATCGTCACCAAATACCTGGCCGAGCACGGCGTCATCGTGGAAAAGACCGGCCTGTACTCGTTCTTCATCATGTTCACCATCGGCATCACCAAGGGCCGCTGGAACACCATGGTGGCGGCGCTGCAGCAGTTCAAGGACGACTACGACAAGAACCAGCCGTGCTGGAAGGTGCTGCCGGAATTCGTCGCCAAGCATCCGCGCTACGAGCGCGTCGGCCTGCGCGACCTGTGCTCGCAGATCCACAACGTCTACAAGGCCAACGATGTGGCGCGCCTGACCACGGAGATGTACCTCTCGGAAATGGCCCCGGCCATGAAGCCATCGGATGCTTTTGCCAAGATGGCGCACAAGGAAATCGAACGGGTGGAAATCGACGCGCTGGAAGGCCGTGTCACCGCGGTATTGCTGACCCCCTACCCGCCGGGTATCCCGCTGCTGATTCCGGGCGAGTGCTTCAACGCGACCATCGTCAACTACCTGCGCTTCGCCCGTGAGTTCAACACCAAGTTCCCCGGCTTCGAAACCGATGTCCACGGACTGGTGAAGGGGACGGACGGCAAGTATTACGTCGACTGCGTCGCCTGAGTTACGGCGTAAAAAAACCGGCTGCGGCCGGTTTTTTTATTTCAGTTACCCGCGTTTTTCAAGCGTGACGTAGCGGAACGGCAATCCGGCGTCGCTGACATGGTCTTCGCGCGCCACTTCCCGCCACGCGTTGCCGTCATACTCTGGAAAATGTGCATCGCCTTCATAGCTGGCGTCGATTTCCGTCAAGTACAGACGGTTAGCCATCCCTAAGCCATCCCGGTAAAGCTGGGCGCCGCCGATCACGAACACTTCAGGGTCATCACCGCATAACGCCAGGGCCTGTTTCAGGCTGTTGGCAACCAGCGCACCGGGGACGGCATAATCCTTGCTTCGACTGACCACAACCGTGGTGCGCCCGGGTAACAGGCGCCCCAGCGACTCATAGGTCTTGCGACCCATGATGATATGATGGCCCATGGTCAGGGCGCGGAAGCGCTTCAGGTCTTCGGGCAGGTGCCACGGCAAGGTGTTGTTGACCCCGATCACGCGATCGCGGGCAACGGCGACGATAATGGAAATACAAGTCATGACGATCATTATACTTGGGGATGGGGTGTAATACCTTGCGTCTCGCCTACCCCAGTTCATTCCTCAAACTGTTGTTGATCGGCTTCGCGCTGGCGATGCTGCCGCTGCTGTTTGCCTTTGCGAATGCGGCACTCTACCTCGACCGATTGGCCGATCAGAGTCAGGAAACCGTATCCCAGGCCGTCGCTGCGACCCGCACCAGCCGTGCCCTGACAGAGCACCTGACCGACATGGAACGCAGCGTGCGCCAGCACCTCGTGCTCGGTGATGACAGCCTGCTCGATCACTATAAAACCGCCCACGAGCGTTTCCTGAAATCTGTCGGCGAACTGGCCGCACTGCCACTCGACAACACCCAGCGCGCCCAGTTGGCGCAGGTCAAAGAGCGTGAGAGCGCGCTGCATCAGAACATCCTCGCCAGGCCGTTGCGCGATACCGACGCCAAGCCCATCGTGGATGAGTTCGTCGCGCTTTCCGATCTCGCGCAGGACATTCTGCAGGCCAACAGTCGGCTGATCGACCGCGAATCCGCCGTGCTGGCAGAAACCGCTGGCCGCGCGCAGGCCATGCTGTTCTGGCAAACCTTGACGCTGATCCCGGTCGCCCTGCTGGTCGCAGCCGCCATCACTTTCCTGCTGGCGCGCCCGATCCGCCGAATGGACAGCGCCATCCACCAGCTGGGGCGCGGGGAATACTCCAACACCATCGCCATCGACGGCCCCGGTGACCTACGCAGTCTGGGCGACCGCCTGGACTGGCTGCGCAGCCAGTTGCTGGATCTGGAAGAACAGAAGAAGCGGTTTTTGCGACATGTGTCGCACGAGCTCAAGACCCCGTTGACGGCCATCCGCGAAGGCAGTGAACTGCTGGGGGAAGGCGTCGGAGGCACGCTTTCGCCGCAGCAGAGGGAAATTACGACCATCCTGCGCGACAATAGCCTGCGCCTGCAGAAGATGATCGAGAACCTGCTGAACTACACCGCCGTGCAGTTTCAGCGACCGGAGCTGAATCTGTCCACCCTGCGCATCCGCCCGCTGATCGAAGAGGTACTGGCCAGCCATGCCCTGAGCCTCGGCGCCAAGGAAATCCGCACCCTGCCGGCACTGGCCGACATTACCCTACAGGGAGACCGCGAGAAACTGATCTCCATCGTGGATAATCTGCTTTCCAACGCCATCAAGTTCACCCCGAGAAACGGCACGATCGGCATTCGGCTATTCCACGCTGATGATCGCGTCGTGCTGGATGTCTCGGATACCGGTCCGGGCATTGCCCCGGCCGATCGCCCTCGCCTGTTCGAGCCTTTTTATCGGGGCAACGGCGAGTATGAAGGCCGCGTCAGCGGGAGCGGCCTCGGCCTTTCCATCGTCAAGGAATACGTCGAGGTCCACGGCGGCCATATTTCCCTGGAGCCCTCTGACAAGGGGGCCAGATTTCGCGTCACTTTGCCATTGATTCCACAAGCCTCATGATCAAACCAGTCCAACGATTCCTTGGTGTTGCCTTTGTGCTGACATTGACAGCCTGCAGCAGCACACCTGAAAAAGTCGCGGTCACATCGACCTCCCCGTCATCCAGGCCGAAATTGACCGTCGGTCAGTCCCCGGCTGACGCCAGCGCAAGCAAGGAAAAACCTGCCGTCAATGCGTTGCTGCTCTATGCCATGCGGCTTGGAAAACTGCCTCTGGATCAGCAGAAAAAGGAGCTGGCCCAGGTGACGCAGTCGCTCAACCGCAATAAAAAAGATCCTGAAAACCGGCTCAAGGCAGCCCTGATCTACAGCTTGCCAAGCAGCCGCCTGCACGATAACGCCAAGGCGATCGCGCTGCTGTCGGAACTGCAGCGCGAGAAGGAGACGGAGGAAGATGTGGCGGCACTAGTCGACCTGCTCCGTGACGTCGTGGAGGAACGCCAGCGTGCGGATGAAAATCTTGCCCGGCTCAACCAGAAAGTGCGCGACGAACAACGCCGTTCGGATGACCTGCAGGCCAAGCTCGACGCGCTGAAAAATATCGAAAAAACCCTGATCGACCGCAACCAAGGCACCAACAAATGACCCACAGAATTCTGGTCGTCGACGACGACGCCGACATCCTTCGACTGCTCGCCATGCGGCTACAAACCGCCGGCTATGAAGTCGAAACCGCCCCCAGCGCTGAAAAGGCCCTGGCGCTTGTCGCCGCAAACAAGCCCCATCTGGTGGTAACCGACCTGCGCATGGGCGGCATGAACGGCATGGCGATGTTCGAAGTATTGCGTCAGAACGACCCCGGCATGCCGGTCATTATCTTGACGGCGCACGGCTCGATCCCGGAGGCCGTGGAGGCAACCCGGCGTGGCGTTTTCGGGTTTCTCACCAAACCGTTCGACAGCAAGGAGTTGCTGCAACAGGTCGCCGATGCACTGCGTCTGTCACAACCGGATATCAGCACGAACGACGACGAGCAACACGCCTGGCGGGCCGAATTCGTCAGCCGCAGCCCCAACATCGAGGTCATGCTGCAACAGGCAAAACTGGCCGCGACCAGCGATGCCAGCATCCTGATTCGCGGCGAGAGCGGTACCGGCAAGGAAGTGCTGGCGCGTGCAATCCACCGCGCCAGTCCGCGCCGCAACAAGCCGTTTGTCGCGATCAACTGCGGCGCCGTGCCCGAGGCGCTACTGGAGTCGGAGCTATTCGGCCACGCCAAGGGCGCTTTTACCGGCGCGGCGCGTGACCACAAGGGCCTGTTCCAGACGGCCGAGGGCGGCACCCTGTTCCTCGATGAAATCGGCGACATGCCGCTGCAATTGCAGGTCAAGATCCTGCGCGTGCT
This sequence comes from uncultured Methylobacillus sp., assembly GCA_964445115.1. Classification (GTDB taxonomy): domain Bacteria; phylum Pseudomonadota; class Gammaproteobacteria; order Burkholderiales; family Methylophilaceae; genus CAIJXJ01. Next base: position 4,954 of record CAYUJU010000007.1, read on the forward strand.
GCAGGAAAAGGTCGTGCGTCCGGTCGGCGCAACGCAGTCCGTCCCGGTCGATGCCCGCATCGTGTCGGCGACCCACCGTAACCTGGCGGAAATGATGCAAGACGGCGAGTTCCGCGAGGATCTCTTTTACCGCCTGAATGTCGTCTCGCTGGAACTGCCTTCGCTTGCCGCGCGTCGTGAGGACATCCCGCTGCTGGCGCAACACTTCCTCAGCCTGTATGCCCAACGCTATGGCAAGGACGTGCAGGGTTTCGCCCCGGACGCAGTGGAGTTGCTGGTGTCTGCGCCGTGGCCCGGCAATATCCGCCAACTGCAGAACATCATCGAGCAGGCGGTGGTGCTCTCCACAACACCGCTCATCACAACGACGCAATTGCAGAAGGGCATGAACTGGCGACGCAGTGGTGACGGCATCATCCCGTTTGACGAGGCACGCCGCAACTTCGAGCGGGACTATCTGGCACGCCTGCTCAAGGCTACGAATGGCAATGTCGCCCAAGCCGCCCGCCTGGCCCAGCGTAATCGCACCGAGTTCTACAAGTTACTGGATCGCCACCAGCTCAGCCCTGCATTCTTCAAGCCGGAAGAGTAACGCGCCCTTTCCATCAGGGTTTCAGCGCAATGTCGCCTGAAAGTGACGACATCATTCACTTCAAAAACAACACGTTAACAACTCACCCTCCCATTCTGTCGTGCAATGGCGACAGAATGGGAAATCCGTCCACCAGCACAAATCACATCCATCTGTTTTTATTAAACAAATTGTCTCTGGCATAGCGATTGCTACCGTATCTTCGACATCCTGTAACACCGGAGAACGACAAGATGATTCGCACATTTCCCCGCATTGGCAAAACGTTGTTCATGCTGCTCATGCTGCTGCCCGCTGGCGAAGCTTCCTCGTTCGGCACATTGAATGACCAGCCGGAGAATCCGCTGCAAACCGAATTCAAGTCTCTCGACAAAAACCACAACGGCTACCTGACGCGCGAGGAGTCGACACACGATCAGGAAATCGAACAGGCCTTCGAGCAAGCCGACCAGAACCACGACGGCAAGCTCAGCGACCGGGAATACGTCGAGACCAAAAGCAAGCTGCAGCAGGCCCGCGTGCAGCGTTTTCTGGATGACAGCACGGTCACCGCACGCATCAAGGCGGAATTGCTCAAGGACACCGGCATCCGCGGCCTGCGCATCAGCGTGGAAACGCATCACGGGCAAGTCATCCTCAGTGGCTTTGTCGAAAGCGAAGAACAGATCCGGCGCGCAGCCCAAATCGCCTCTGGCGTGCGCGGCGTCGTCAGCGTCAAGAACAGTTTGATTTTGAAAGGATAAGCATGATGTACAAAACCACTACGATTTCCCTCCTGCTCGCCTCAGGCCTGCTGCTGGCCGCGCAAGGTGCGCATGCGGACGGGTTCCAGAACATCAATACCAATGCGGTACTGGGCGGCGCCATCGGCGGCGGCGCAGGAGCCGCAGTCGGTTCTGCCGTCGGCGGCCGCAACGGCGCCATCGTCGGCAGTGCTGTCGGCGCCGCAGCGGGCGTGGTCATCGCCACCCCGAGCAACCACGACGACGACCGGGATTATCGGCGCCATCATCACGACCATGGGCGTCATCACGGCCACCACAAACACCACCATCATGACCATCACGATTGATTGGAGACACGCATGAACAAGGCTTCTGCAAACAAAACGCACCCCATGGTGATTACCGCCGCCGCAGCCGTCACGCTATTCAGCATCGTCGGCAGCGCAGCGGTCGCCGGGCTGATCCCCAGCGCGCAATCGGCAGATGCTGCCACTGCGCAGCCCGCGCCGGCGGTCACGCCGTCGCAGGAAAAACCATCCACTGAAAAGCCTTTCAAATCGGTTGTTTCCGGTCAGGCTGACGAATCCCCTGCGACCGGCCATGCCACGCGTCATCGCCCTTCGGCGAAATCGTCTGACAAAGTCACCAAATCGGCCGCCTGCAAGGTGTGCGGCGTCATCGAGTCGATCAATACCGTCGAACACGACGGCGAAGGCTCCGGCCTGGGCGCTGTCGCAGGCGGTGTCGTCGGAGGCGTCGCAGGCAACCAGATGGGCAAAGGCAAGGGCAACACACTGCTGACCATCATCGGCCTCGGCGGCGGTGCCTACGCCGGCCACGAAATTGAAAAGAAGATGAAGTCCTCCACCGCCTACGTCGTCAAGGTGAGGATGGAAGACGGCAGCTATCGCAAAGTCACGCAATCCCAACCTCCAGAATATGCCGTCGGCGATCACGTCAGGGTCGTCAGCGGCAGCATCACCTCCACCTGACGCGCGCTTTACCCTCGATCTCCTCCTCCCCGAGCCGTTCTCCCTTCCCCAGGGACGGCTCGTTTTTTTGTTGCTCAATAAATCGCCCCCTCATACATCGTGAGCGAATGTCCTCTGAAAACGTTTTCAATTTGACGCACTGCTGCTACGTACGCACTTCGTACAGTCACGTAGCGAAAGCGCCGCCAAGCACCAAAGAAACGTTGAGTCCAGCCCAAACGCCTGGCGATCGATTTTCAAGCACGAACCAATCGCACATAAGCCACGGGGGCAAGATGGTTGAACGGATCAGCTGTGGCTGCTATCAACCATACGGGTGGCTGACTATAACCGGAAACCCAATAGAGACTGGGCCTTTTGGCAGTCATCTCATTGTTTATATTGAGTTAGATTGTCGGCAGACTGTCAGGTACGGTTTGTGCATTTAGCTTCATTCTGATGACGACACAGACCTGACACGATTAATGCAACGATTCATCCGAAGTGCCAGCCAGAGCCTAGCAGTAGTATCACTGCTGCTTTTCGCCATCGCATCACGCGCAGAAGTGCCGGTGATGGAAATTATCAAAGGCCACTCTGCCACCATCTTCATTGAAGAAGACATCGGCACGGTGGCGCTCGGCAATCCCGATATCGCCGAAACGATCATACTCAAGCCCAACACCCTGCTGATCAACGCAAAGTCCCCGGGCGCTACCTCGCTCACCCTGTTCGGCAAGAGCGGGCGACTGTACGACTACCGTATTCTGGTGTCGCACGATCTCACCCTGCTGAGCCGGCATCTCCAGAAGCTGGATACACGCATTCGAGTCGAGACTGATCCTAACGGTGATGCAGTAATCCTGAGCGGCATTGCCGAGACCAAGGAAATCATTGAGCGCGCAGTTGACGCCGCCATCCGGTTCTTTGGCGATGCCTCCATCACGATGAGCAACGTGCTCAACGCCCGTGCAATGAACGACCCCAATATCGCGCTGACGCCCCAGCAACAAGGGAGAGGGAATATCACCGCAAACCAGGGTGCTGCCTCGATCGGGACCGAGCAACTCTCCGCAAAGCGAACACGCGTAATCAATCTGCTGACTGCTGCAGAAAGTATGATGCCCGCCCCCAAGCGCATGGAGGGGCTGCTGAAGCAAGTAGACCAGCGCATCTCCGTCGAACTGTCCAACAGTGTTTTCATCCTCAAGGGCAACGTCAAAACCCCTGCGGAACTGGCGCGGGCCCTGACGATCGCTGACCGTTTCGTCAGCCAGGATGAGCGCCCCAACATTCAGGTAATCAGCGATGCGGGAGGCGTGTTGGCTGGCGATGTACAGGCGGAACGAGACCAGGGGGTCGAGCCGGTAGACCCGAATCTGTCCATACAGACATTTGCAGGCGGCAACCGGGCGGGGGCGGCCAGAGGTGGGCGAGGCAGAAACGCATTGAGCCAGCCATTAACGGAAGGCAAAGGGAATATTGCCCAGAACTTATCGCGTGGCGACGTCATCACGGCGGCGTCCGGTCGCGTCATGAGCCTGATTCAGGTCGACGATCAGCCCCGCGTCGAAATCCAGATGCGTATCGTTGCCGTCGATCGCAACAAGACGGCGGACATGGGGATCGACTGGCGCCTTGATGGGACCAAGGTACATTTCAGCAGCCCGGTCGGCAAGGTCATCAACCTGTACCCCGGAGGCAACGCCTCCACAGGCACCGTCAATCCGTTCATTATCGGGGACAACGTCACCGGGGTAATCGGCCTGACGGCCGGCAGCATCGCTATCAACGCATTCCTCGAAACCGTGGAATCCAGAGGTGCGGGCATCGCGCTTTCCGAACCGCTTCTCACTGCGGTGAGTGGCGAGTCCACAAGCTTCCTGGTCGGAGGAAACATCCCGATCCCCACCCAAACCACCACCACGGGCGGAGCCTCGTCGGCGACCCAGACCACCACCAACACCCAGTTCCTGCAATACGGCCTCAAGTTGATCGCGCGTCCCACCATTCTCGAAAACGGCAAGATTTCCATCGTACTGGATCAATCCATATCGGAACCGGACTACGCCCGTCAGATCCAGATGCTTGGTGCCAACATCCCGGGGTTCACTCAAAAAACGGTCAGCACCGTGACAGAAGCAGAAGATGGAGAAACCTGGGCTGTCGCCGGCTTGATCACCGAAGACATGTCCGAGAGCCTGCGTCAGATCCCATTCTTCTCAAACATCCCGGTACTCGGCGCGCTCTTCAGAAGCACCTCTGACAAGAAAACACGCTCGGAACTGATCATCACCGTCACGGCACGGCGTGTTGGTGCGCGTACGGGCACCGCCACGCCGGCAACGCCAGGCGCACCGAAGGAAGTTCCCCCTGCGCCCACGGGTCAATCACCCGCTGCTACTGAAAAAGTCACGGAGCAAGTATGGCCATGACACCAAAACAAAAACTCGCCATCCTTGGGGGGGCGGGTGTAGTCGGGCTTTTCGTCCTGCTCACCTTCGCACAGAACTGGGGCCAGGCAACCGCGCAACGCGACGTTAATCAATCCGAGAACGCTGTGAAAGCCTGTCTGGCGAACCCCAAGGCAGCCGCCAGACAATGTGCATTTGCGACCAAGGAACTTCGGGCAGCCATCCCGGAAATGGACCCTGCCACGCAGAAAGCCGCGATCCTGAAAGCCCATCAGCAACTCGCACAAGTGCTGATGGCCACAGGCGTCTATCGCGATGCAGCGAAGAGTTTTGAAAAAGTCGCTGCGGCTTCGCCGCAACAGAGCGCACCCTACCGCGACATTGCCCTCGCCTATTCGCTGGGTGGCGAGCACCGCGCGGCGGTCCATTACGCCACCCTGTCGGTACAACTGGCACCCACCTCCTGGAAATCCCTGCAGATGCTGGGCCGGGTGCAATACCGCGCCAAAATGCACGATGAAGCACTGGAGTCTTTCAAGAAATCACTTGAAGCCGCTCCACTTGAAGAAAAGTCAGGCCTGGAGAAGGCGATAGAGAAAATTCAATTGACGGTGGACGCAGCCACCACCAAGGAGACTCCATGAAATCCTATGCCGTGCTCATGCTATCCATCAGCGCCATGATGGCAGGTTGTGCGTCGACGCAACCCCAATATCAGGTTCCCGTGCCATCGAATCACGCCAAAGAGTTTCAACTAAAGCTACAAGCGTCTCGCCATTGGGATGCCGTGGCAGAAGATGCGGCCAGGCAATCCATGGAAGAACTTACCCAAAGAGAACTTCGCGGCATGCCGTTGGAAGTGATTCAATCCGGTGCTCCATCACCGTTCTCACGTGCGTTGCACCAATTTCTCGTAACTCGCTTGGTGAACAAGGGCGCAACCGTATTGCGTGAAGGACACGGCAAACTGGCTTTGGAATATGACATCCAGGTCGTTCGATTTACAGCCAATCGTACCAATCGTAGCCAGCCAGAATACGTGCCCGGCACGGCAACCGCCCTGACCGCCGGCGTTCTGGTCTTGCACAATGCGGCCACGCTCTGGAGCCCTGCTACGCGTAAAGGGGCCTTGCTAGCTGCGGCCGCCACTGGCGACATCATTGCAGCAATCAAACAAGACGGCCTGGAAGACGACTCACAGCGGGAGATTCCCAAGGTAGAGGTCATCGTGAACAGTTCAATCGTCAAAGACGGCGCCTACGTAATGCGCAGGTCTGATATCTACTATGTCAACGACCCGGATCAGTCTCTGTATGAAGGTGAAGCTCATCAAAGGATCCGTCTGGTCGGTGACTGTGGCAACGATGGCAAGGAGTGTCGCAAATGATGCGTGCCTCAATACTCGGGATTATGGCACTCGCCATCCTGCTGAGCGGTTGTGAAACCAATCCCAGTTGGCCGACGCAGCCACAATCGGCCTCCAGCAGCTTGCTAGGAGAGTCGCGCAGGGCTGCGGAGCAGCTTGCCGCAATACCATCCGACATGACATCGAAAAAGAAGCCTGCAACCATCGTAACGACGCTCGTCAATGGAGAAAATTTCGCAGTCAGTTCAGCGTTTGGGAGAACGATTTCCGAACTATTGGCTGGTGAACTCGCCCAGAAGGGGTTTCCTGTCACGGAAATTCGACTCAGAGGAAATGTGCTCGTGAAGGGAGATCAGGGAGAGTTGATCCTCTCTCGTGAACTCAAGGAGATTGCACGCGAGCATGATGCGGACATGGTCGTGATCGGCACCTACACGGAAACTGCCGCACGTGTTTTCGTCACACAAAAGCTGGTGAGACTTGCCGACAGTCGCGTGGTATCTGGCTACAACTACAGTTTGATCAAGGACGATGATGTTGCAGCACTCCTGCACGGCCTCGCTGAAGACCAGAAATCAGGTATCCAGACTCAAGCGCGGCAAAATGGCTCTGCAGGCGCCACTTCAATGGAAAGCAATGCTGGCGCACCAAGCTCTCTGCTTGAAGCAATCCGCAAATACGACCGGGAATCCAGAGGAATTGTGAAGTAGACATCGGACATTCCATGCGCATTCTTATCATCAGCAATCAGGACAACTTTCGTCAGCAGGTGCAGGCAGCCTGTCTTCGCTTTACTTCGACGATAGTCAGTCTCCGAACTGCCGATTCGATCGGTCAGGGTTTGGATCTTGCCCACCAGATCGAGGCACAGATCGTCTTTATCGACCTGACCCGCAACATCGAGGCCGGGCTGTTGGCGATCGGTCAACTGGCGCAGATCAAGAACCGCATGGTCGTAGCCAGTTCAGACAAACTGACGACGGAACTCATGGGCCGTGCGATTCGTGCCGGAGCGCAGGAAATCCTGCAGCAACCGCCGCAGGAAGAAGAAGTCCATGAAATCATCATCAAGACCCTGCATCTCCTGAACAACGACGAAAATTCCCAGCCGCTTAGAGAAGGCCGGGTGATTGTCTGTTTCTCCAGCAAGGGAGGGGTGGGTAAAACCACGATCTCGTGCAACCTCGCGGTGCAACTTGCCCAGCGCCTGGGACCGGGCAAGGTAGCACTGATCGACGCCAACACGCAGGCGCCCAACGTGGCGCCAATGCTGGACCTGCGCCCGGAACACTGGTTGCGCGATGCCATTCAGGAGTATCGCCGCCTCGACTCCGACATGTTGCGTCAATTCATGACATTCCACGAGCCGACCGGACTGGATGTGCTGGCGCACAGTTCAGACAATCCGCTGGGACTGGATTTTTCGGAAGACCAGTTGTCGAAGATTCTGCTGGTCGCCAAAGGAACCTACGAGTACACCATCGTGGATACCTTCCCCCTGCTATCCAGTCTCAATCTTGCCGTGATGGACCTTTCGGACAAGATTTTCCTGGTGACCGAGGGGGTTGTTCCCGCCATCCGCAGTGCACGCTACAACCTGCAGATGCTCGAGCAGGCGGGCTACGGACACAACCGCATCGAGGTCATCCTGAATCGTTTCACCCGGTTCCGCGGCAATGTAACGCCCGAACTTGTGGCCGAGACGCTGAACTGGCCGATCAGTCATGTGCTGCCTTATGACGTGCATGCCACCGTCGCCGCCAACAGCGGCCAGTCCGTTTCCGAAATGTTTCCCGAGCAGGATCTGACGCTCGGCCTTTCGGTTGTCGTGGATAGCATCACCGGCGTCGAGACCGAGCAACCGGTCATGAATGCCATCGAGAAGCTGATGCTTCGTATCAGGAACATGTTCGCATGAGCAATTCCTCTGACACTCACAGCAATCTCCACAGCCTGCGTGAAACCCTGAGACGGCAGGAACCCATCCATCGCGATCTATTGGCCGAACGCGTATCCGCACTGAACAACAATGCGAACGCCCAATTGGAGTCGGCCGCGCAGGCTTCCGCCTCCGGGTACGCGCAGATTCGCCACCGACTGCATCGCGGGCTGATCGAGGTCCTGAACCCGCAGGCCGTGGCCAACGCCACCATTGGCCAGATGCAGGTGGCGATTGAGCAATACGTCACTAATGTGACGGCGCAGGAGAACATGCCCTTGTCGCGCATCGAACGCATGCGTCTGCTGGATGACCTGCTGTACGAGGTCATGGGGCTCGGGCCATTGTCTCCCCTGATGGCCGATGCCACGGTGTCGGACATTCTGGTCAACGGCCCGCAGCAGGTGTTCGTCGAGCGGCACGGGATGCTGGAACTCACCGACGTTCACTTTCATGACAACGAACATCTGATGCTGACCATCGAACGCATCCTCTCCCGTGCCGGGCGCCGGGTAGACGAAGCCTCCCCGATGGCCGATTCGCGCCTGCCGGATGGCAGCCGGGTCAACGTCGTCATCCCCCCGCTCGCTGTTGGCGGCCCGACCATTTCGATTCGCCGCTTCATGCGTGACATCCTGCGCATCGAGGAACTGGTTGAAAGCGGTTCATTCACCCGCGAGGCCGCCTATTTTCTGCAGGCGGCAGTGAAATCGGCACTGAACATCATCGTGTCCGGCGGAACGGGGTCAGGCAAGACGACCATGCTCAACTGTCTGTCGCAATACATTCCCGAAGGCGAGCGCGTCATCACCGTGGAAGACACGGCCGAACTGCAACTCAATCACCAGCATCTGGTGCGGCTGGAAGCACGCCCCTCCAACACCGAGGGGCACGGTGCAGTGTCGATTCGCGACCTGGTGCGCAACACCCTGCGGATGCGCCCGGACCGCATCATCATCGGGGAAGTGCGCGGCGCCGAGGCGCTCGACATGCTGCAGGCCATGAACACCGGCCACGATGGCAGTTTGGCCACGCTACACTCGAACAGTCCGCGCGACACCCTCGCCCGCATGGAAACCATGATGCTGATGGCCGACCTCGAACTGCCGCAGCGCGTCCTGCGCGAACAGATCGGCTCCGCCCTGCACCTGATCGTGCATCTCAACCGCTTTGCCGACGGCAAGCGCAAGGTATCGCACATCACCGAAATCAACGGTGTGGATGACGGCGTCGTGCTGATGCAGGATCTGTTCATCACCCGTCGTGAAGGCGATCAGATGGTCATGCGTTCTACCGGCATCGTGCCGCAACTGGCATCGACGATGCATGAACGCGGCGTCGAGATTGACTCCGAGTGGTTCAGAAACTAACCGGCTCACGCCCCTAACGTCGATATGATCTATTTCTTCGTTGGCCTGATTGCACTCGTCATTGCCTACCTGCTGTTTGATTACCTGCAGGAGTCCAGAATCGACCGCGCGCGCGAACGCCTGATGGCCGACGTGTATGACACTGAAGAAGAAGAAGAAGTCAGCCTGTGGAGCGATGCTGCCGACCTGCTGCAACTGGAGACCATGCAGCGGATTCTCGAAGATTCCGTCCTGGCGCGGCGTTTCGACAAGCATCTCAAAAAGTCTGGCATCAATCTCTCACTTCCCAAAATCTTCCTGATCCTGCTCGCGACCACCGCTATCGTGGCAGGTGGCACCTATGCCTATTTCAAGATGCTGCTCGCGCCGGTCGTATCCTCCATCGCCATCCCCGTGCTGTTCTGGCTGATCCTTTCCAAACTCGCCGAGCGCCGCACGCGTCGACTCGACGAGCAGCTGCCCGCCATGGTGTCGCAGTTCCTCACCACCTTGCGCTCCGGGGGGACGCCGCTGCAAGCCATGCAATCCATTTCGAGAAACGCCCCCTCACCAATTCGAGAGTCCATCGGCGATCTGCTGCATACCATGCAGATCGGCGTTCCGGCGACCCAGGCATGGCGCGAATGGTCGCTGTTCTGGGACACGCGCAGCGCCCACATGCTCTCCATGGGCATCCGGCTGAAATGGGAGACGGGCGGGCAAATGACCGCCATCCTCGCGCACATTCTGGATTCGATGGAGTTCCACAAGCGCATGGAATTGCGGGTTGAAACCATCACCGCCCAGGCCAAGCTCTCGGCCTACATCCTGACCGGGCTGCCTTTCGCCGTGGCAATGATGACCTATTCGATCCGCCCCGACCTGTTCGAGCACATGATCAACGACCCCTTCGGCAAGAAGGCGCTGATGTTCACCGGAGCGCTCCTGACCGTCGGTTTTATCTGGCTCCGTAAAATGGCCAAGCTGGAGCAGTAAGCCATGACACTGATCCTCTCCGTTGGGTTGCTTATCATTCTGGCCGGCGTAGCGGTCCTGCTCATGCGCAACCGCCAGAACCAACGCATGCGCGAACGGCTGGCGTTCGGCTTTCAGGAAGTCGTCGAAGAGGTCTCCGAAGACCTGAGCGCCGGCGACTACGGGCTTACCGGTCGGGAAAAATTCTATTACCACCTGCAGCGCTTCTTCGAGACCCCCAAAGGGCGACTATTGCTGGCAGGCGCAGGCGCAGGCGCCACCGCAGTGTTCGGTTTCATCAGCCAGATGAAATTCCAGCAGATCGCCACCTTTGCCGTGGCCGGCGGCCTGGGTACGCTCCTGATCGCCATGACCATGCTCAGCCTGCGAACCAGCAAGCGTGAGCGCATGATCCGCAAGGAGCTGCCGAACGTCATGGAAATGATGGCCGCCATCATGGAAGGCGGACTGGCTTTCGAAGCCTCGCTGGGGCACATCCTGCGTGAATCGGATCCCAAGCATCCGCTCTTTTTCGACCTCAACGTCGTGAGCGAGGCGATGCGGCGCGGACGACGTCGCAACGAGGCACTGAAGCTATGGGCCGAACGTTGCAACCTCGCCCAGATCGCAGACGTCACTTCGGGCCTGATCCAGGCCGATCAGACCGGCAGTTCGCTTGGTTCCGTGCTCCGACATCACGGTCAAGCCCTGATGCGCGACAACGAGGCGGAAATCCAGCGCCGGGCAGAACGCCTGCCGATCCGCATGCTTATGCCCATGATGCTGACCATTCTGCCGTCCGTGATCATTGTGGCCGCCCTGCCCTCCTTCCTCAAGGTCATCCGCGTCATGGAGGAGATCATGGGGGGGGCGACGGGCATGGTCAAATAACCTCGGCTCCAGTCAATTCTCATTCAAAGGTAACGCAATGCGCATACTGCAACAAAACATACGCAATGCCAGAACCGGCATGGTGATCGCCCGCCGCATCATGATGGCCGACAACTACTGGCTCCGGTTGCGTGGCCTGGTTGGCAGACCGGTCCTCCAACCCGGAGAGGCGATGTGGATTACACCCTGCCAGCAGGTGCATACACAGTTCATGAAGGTGCCGCTAGACCTGATTTTCATTGACAAGCACCTCGTGGTGAAACATGTCATCTCCGGCATCAAACCGTGGCGTTTTTCCCCCTGGGTGAAAGAGGCCCATGCCGTCATCGAAATGACAGCCTCCGACGTCCTGAGTGTTCAGGTTGGCGACTTGCTGGTGCTGGAAAACGTTTCTGCCTGAATCAGGCAATAACCGCAGAAGAGTCGTGGTAAAGGTCGCGCGCGCGTTGCAACAGATAATCCAGCGCCGGGCCAGGCGTCACGGCTTCCGGCAGAGGCTCGCTACGGCGGCCATCCGGCCAGGTCCACTCGCTCATAGCCTCGGCATCGCGCACCAGTCCAGCCACTGCCGCATGCGCTGACGTCACCACCGCCCCATGATGTCCGGCAATCGCGGCCACCAGCGCAGCCGGGAAATTCCAGGATTTCGCCATCTCCGCACCGGCTACCGCATGATCAAAGCCGAAACGCACCTGTTCTTCTTCCAGCGTCATCTGCAGGGGAGAGAAAGGATCGTTGAGCACGAACACCAGCTTGCCGATCTCGTGCAGCATCCCCGCCACGAAGTTGTGTGACGTACTTCCCACAAAGCCCTGCTCGCCCAGTGCCACCGTCAGGCAGGCCACCCACAGGCTGTGACGCCAGAAGTCACGCAGGTCGAGCGTGTTATCTCCCTGCCCCAGCACATCCATCACGGCAGTCGTCAGGGCGAGGTCGCGAATCCCTTCCATGCCGATCAAGGCACATGCATCTTTGATCGCCTCGATACGCCGCACGCTGCCCCATGTGCCGTACGCGGCGCTATTGGCAAGCTTGAGCACCCGGGCAGACATGCCCGGATCTGCGCTGATCACGGCGGCCACATCGGCGATACCGGCATCAGCATCATTCAGCAGCGTTTGCAGTTTGACGAAGGTATGAGGGGGCGAAGGAAAATTCACGGTTTGCATGGTCATATCTTTTCGTTGGAATTGTTATTGCTGTCGATCATGTAATCAGAAATGGTACTGAACGCCGTAATGCAAAGACCACGATTCCCATTTCACTTCGTTGAGGCGGATATCCGAGTGCGTGCCATCGGAGAAAAATGTCCGGTCCAGCCCGTGGTCGGTTTTCCAGTATTCGTAGCCAAGCTGCATGCGCCATGACAACCCCCGGCGCTCCGGGGTCTGGAACCCCAGCCGCACGACCACGCCATCGCCCTCGGCCTGGTGTCTGAAACTCACCGGATGGCTGAAGTCGGTTCGCAAATTCCAGTTGGCCTTGGCGTCATATTCGGGACGGTGATATTCGACCCGAAGAAAGCCGTGCAGGTGCTGCGGCACTTCGTCCACAAACTCCAGCCCCACCCAGGGACCGCGCCACGCAGCTTCATAGGAACTGTCGAGGCCATCGAAGGGGCCCAATTGCGGCCCCACGGTCTGCACACCGTCCTGCATCCGCAGATGAATATTCCGGGTTTCGTAGCCCACCAGAGGCACGAGATAGGTTCTACCGCTGCCATCGGCCCGCAACCGGCCCGAGAGGGGGATCGCCCAGCCAGCCGAGACGCCCAGCCTATCGACACTGCCGTTGCTGGCATCGTTATTGGAACGGGAAAACTCGAACGTGCGGTCATTGCCGAAGTAATCGGAATCCTGATTATCCCCGGCGAGTATCGTACCCAACCCTGCGTTGGCGCGCAGCCGCAGGCCGGCGCTATGCTCCGCCTTGATCCCCGCCTCGATCTGGGCAATGTGCAGGTCGGTCCAGCTCAATTCGGAGAGAATATTAGGCGTGGTGTTGCCCGCAAGGCTGCTACCGATGTTCCACTTGAATTCGTCCAGCCGATAACCCGGTTCCAAAGTGCCGCCTACACGCCATTGCGCAAGCGCGATACCGGGGCCGCATGTGGCGCCCAGAACCACTGCCACACAACAGGTACGAAACCGCATCGCCGCCCGATTTAATTCAACAGTTTATTGTGCTGGCGTAATCACGCCATTGTCAGACCAGGCGTTCTGCACCTTGCGGCTAGTGCCCGAGATCACCTCGACGCTACGCTCGTCGCGCGGCACGTAAGTCGTCTGCTCCAGCGGCTTGGCCTCTGCTATGCGCTTATCCTCGGTAAAGGGCCGGAATACGAAGCGCAGTTGCGCACCGCCCCCTAGCGCCAACGTCGTGGTATGGGCATCGGACGGATTCATTTGCAGCACGGTATAGGTATTGCGACGGCCCGGACGTGAATTTTTCGGTGGTGCCAACAAAACGACCGCATCTTCGGCCACCAGTGTCGCCTCCATCGCGGCACCGCCGCCCCCCCCCTTTCTGCCCGCCGCGTTGGGATCTCCCGGCTGGATTCCGCCACCGGCAATCGAGTTGGGATTCAGCTTTGCCCCGGCAGCGCCCGACGCGCCACTCACCCATCCCACGGCGAGAACATCCACATGATCGCCCGCGGCGAGATAACCGGACGTGCCCTTGATATTGTTGGTTTCCACCACCACCACCCGCATGCCGGGTTTCGCCAGGCCGGAAAAACCGTTGGGCGCATCTTTTTCGGACAGGGCATCCTGCCTCAGGTATTCGCCGGGGCGAATATCCCGCATGGCAATACGACGCTCAAACTGCGCCGGCACGATCACCGCATCATGCGGCACATTTTCCGGCTTCATGTAGTCGACGCGCAACATCCGTTGGGTAATCGTCGTGCCCATCGGGATCGGACCCCGCGCAATCGGGATCGCCACGCTCCCCTCGGGGCGCGGTTGCGCCTTGGGCTTTTCCGGCTTCAGGAACATATACGCTCCCGCCCCCACGACTAGCAGGAGCAATACCAGAATCAACAGCAAACGCTGCCGACGACGCTGACGGATTCTTGCGGTGGAAGGGGCTTGGGCCAATCAGGGACTCCTTAACAAGCAGCTATTCGCATTTGCTGACATTTATCGAAACGGCATTTGCATGATCAACAATAATCGATCCATGGGCTGCAACTTCGGGATTGACAGCAATCGGTATCCCAGGTGCAGCCGTGAGTGTCAACGAAGTCGTTGCGCTCACCGTGAAAGTCTGGTTGTAATCGTTCAACGGATTGTTGCTACTATCCATGGCACCACGAATGCGAATTGGGTCACCAGTTGAAAGAAAATGAGGGCCTGGGGTGGTAATGCTGACCTGAGTTGCCGAATCCCAGTTTATTTTTTCCACCACAATAGGTTTGGAAACATCCGAGAGGGCAGTTTCAAAACACCCGCTGAAATCCTTTCTGGGTTTGAGCTTTGCAGCCAGCCCACCCTCACTACCCGTATTTTTCGTGATTGCGGCTTCACTACCGAGTATGCCGACGGGTGTATCGGTTGGATATTCTTCTCCGGCCGATTCAGGACGATCCGTAAAATAGTTGATCACCCCCGCCGGCAAATTATCTGGTGAATTACCCATTGCGAAAGTAGTCACCAGGGATTCAAAGACATTTCGATACCGGTAAGTAACCCTCACGTTACATCCTAGAGGAAACGCATTAGGCGCCGTACCTGACCAACAGACTTCCTGCGGTTCAGCCATGGTATCGCACACTCCTTGATTGATACCATCCTGATCCCGACACTCAAGCAGGAAGGTCTGCGCATCAGGCTCCCCCGGCCCATGACTGGCTTGAAGATTCCCATTTTCATCGATCTCGATCAGTTGGCTAACGCTGGAACTGTCCGATGGATCAAGCCACCCTGGCAATCGCATCAAACGTCTGTGGCTGGGATTCCCAGGGTTAAAATCCGCACAGGGAATAAACGCCTCAGAACCAATTGTTTCATCCAGGCAGGCAAGCTCATACTGGGGGTAGATACTCTGATTAAGTTTTGGTAGACCGGCATATCCATCGGCCCCGTAAATCAGCGCACGCAAGCGAGATATATCATCAGCGGTGTCAGCCGGTGTGCCGTTGTCATCGTCACCCTGACAATCGGTGATATCAAGCGGCAATGGGTTGAAAAGGTAGATATTCCCATCAGCAGGTAGGCCATTGTTATAGCTGCCATCCGCATTACACGCAGGCCTGGAAAACAAACTGGGATCGCTATGGTCCCCCAAGCCCGGCGAGTCGGAGGTTCCATCGCCCAACACGTATTTTCCGGCACCATTCATCCGTGCCGACCTTAAAACCCCTGACCACTCGGTCGCCCCAGCCTTGGCCGCTTCGACCGTAGCGTAGCCGTTATACGCCGCAGTCGCGAGTTCCAGCCCCCCTGCGACGAGCAGGGTCATCACGATCAGGATGATGGCGTATTCGACCATGGCCTGACCGCGCTGAAGCGGGTGTTTCAAGAATTGGGGCATCATGACTGCTGAACTTCGTATCCGTGCGCACGGGATAGAAAACGGTTGCAATAAACACGCCAGTTCAGCGGGATACCCTGATCAGGGACGGGCATCCGTGCAGACGCGTCCTCCACGTCTGACGGCACCGGAATTTATTACTTACGAATCATCATATTAGAAATTTTCCTGCCGGGCCGTAGAAAATCATCGGGCAGGAAATTTTGACGGGGCGTTCGGGAGAATTTCAACAGAGGGAAAATCCCGGCACAAAATTGGCTGACAACAACCATCGACAGGTTGCTATCAGCCAACACGGGGTGTGATCAGGCGGCGGAAACCAGCTTGGGTTTGGCCGCTTCGGTCGTCGCTCCACTGCGCTGCATGCATTGCAGCATCGCGTCGCGGTCGCGGCGCCACTCCTCGGAATATTCGCAATCGCGCCATTCGTTGAAATACGGGCCGCCGATGGTGTAGTGCACCAGCCCCATGTCTTTGGCGGGTGCGTCGTAGCCGACCAGATGGTTCCAGCGGCTGGGGATCTCGCCGATCAGGTCGTCGTTTTCGAGCCACTTGAACTGGTGCAGTTCAAGGCCGGAGGCGGTGTTGACGTATTCGGGCGTGAGGGCGCGGCATTTCGCGTTGTTGAACATCATCACGCTGGACCAGTTCTTCTTCTGGTACTTGGTCTGCACCGCGTCGAGAAACTTGGTCTCTTCTTCCGGCTGGTGGTCGTGCTTCACGCACATCACGGCGTAGCGATCATCCCGCATGGCCCACAGTTTGGCGATGTCGTCCAGCACCAGCATGTCGCAATCCATGAAAATGGACCAGCCTTCGTAGTTGGAGAGATGCGGCGCAAGAAAGCGGGAGAACGAGAAATCAGTAGATTGCAACGGGTTGCGCTCGCGCCACATCAGGCCATCCAACTGGCTCAGCATCAGCGGGGTGATGCTGACGGGCTGGGAGGACCGGACATGGATGCTGTGGGACAGGACGCTGAAGGCGACCGCTTCGCGCGGATCGTAGCCGATGAAAACACGAATCATGATGACCTACCTCTAAAGTGTGATGGCCGTTAAGCGGCATGAATAATTGATGGGATTCACCCATATCAGAACTTGGGAGGATTTACGCAAAATACGTGCCTTACACTTTGACGATCGGCCGAAAAAACCTCTATTCTTTATGTATCAATGGGATAGCACACATCCCCGTGCATCAACCCCTGACCCCTCTATCACACCCCAAAGCCATTTCGCGCGAAGGTGGTTATTAACAACCACAGCGGGAATGGATGCCTTATGAGTCACGACGAAAACCTCAGCCGCGATGCGCCTGCTGCCGTGAGAGAGCGTGATTCGTCCACCACAGCAGCGGCAACACCAGCACCACGGTCGTCAGATGGCCGGCGAGAACACCCGTCCAGCCGACAGGGTCACCCGCCAGCAGGGCGCGCATCTGCACATGCTGCGCCAGCACGGGGGTTAGGGTATGCCAGTACGCGACCCCGCTTTCGCTGCTGCCCACCAGCAGAGGCAACATGGTGGCGGCTAGCAGCAGGCCGGTGGCCGAGGCCTGTGCCTGCTTGAAACTGCGTGCGCGTGCGCCGGCCAGCATCAGCAAGGCCGCGAACAGCCCAACCATCGGCACGAACATCGCGATGGCCATCAGGGATTCATGTCCGCCAAAGGCCAGCATCGCCTTGAGCGTTTCGCCCGGCATGAGCGCCTGCGCGGGGATAAAGCCAAGAATCGCGGTCACCACCATGCCGACCCCGACGCTGCTGACCGCGAGCCATTTGCCGGCGACCAGGGCGGCCCCGCCTGCCGGCGTCAGCAGCAACGGTTGCAGGGTGCCGCGCTCACGTTCGCCCACGGTGGTATCCAGCGCCGCGCCCCACACGCCATACAGTGCCGCCAGGGCAAAGAAGAACGGCAGCATGCCGAACACGCGCGTGGATTGCGCCAGCGGCCCGGCCAGATCGTGCTCCTCGACCTCCATGCGGCCATACCCCGTGCCGGCCACGCCGCGCATGGCCATTTCAAGCCCGCCGCGCTGCAGCGAAAACCCGGAAATCCAGCGTTGCAGCCTGGCCACGCCGGCATCGGCGCGACCGTTGGTGGAGTCGGTCATGATGACCAGGCGCGGCACGGCGTTTTGCGCCAGCGCTTGCTCGAAATCCGGCGGGATGATCAGCACCGGATCAGGCAATCGGCCCAGTCGCAGTCGTTCGATATAGTCCGCCGGCGGCGTTTCGATCCGCACCGTCTCACGTTCGAGATAGTTGCGCAGGGTCGGCGCGTGTTCGATCCCCTGAACCAGCACGATGCGCCGCTCTGCCCGCGCCTCGAACCCGGCCAGCATGTTGGCCAGCATCAACAGCATGACTGGGCCGGAGAGGATAGCCACGACGCCGACCGTGAGCAGCGCGCGGCGATCGCGCAGGATATCGCCCAACTCCTTGAAATATACGACAGCCACCACCCGCCACCAGCGCCTCATGTCGCCTCCCCGAAGGCCAGTTGGACGAAGGCCGTCTCGAAATCCGGCGCGCCCGTCTGGCGGGTGATCTCCTCCACCGAACCGATGGCCCGGACCTGGCCGGACGACACCACGACGACCCGGTCAGCCACGCGGGCGACTTCATCCATGACGTGGCTCGAATACAGCACGCAGCGTCTTCCGCCCTCCGCGCTGACGACATGCCGGAGAAATGTCCGTAGGCGCCTGACCGATGCGAGATCCAGCCCATTGGTGGGCTCATCCAGCACGAGGTGCTGCGGGTCGTGCACCATCGCGCGGGCCAGCGCCACGCGCATGCGTTCGCCCTGGCTGTAGCTTTCGGCCCGCTGTTCAAGCAACCCGGCCAGTCCCAGCGCTTGGTCCAGCACCTCGATACGCCGCTCAATCGCCGTCTCGGCCATGCCATGCAGGCGGCCGTAGTAGCGGATATTTTCCAGCCCGGTGAGCCGAGCGTACAGGCCGCAACCTTCAGTGAAGAATCCGAGCCGCGACGACAGCGGCAATGCGGCATCGCCACTCACGATCGCTTGCCCGGCATCGGCGGATTCCAGCCCGGACAGAATGCGCAACGCGGTGGTTTTCCCGGCGCCGTTAGGCCCGAGAATCGCGGTGACTGCGCCGTCCGGCGCATCGAAACTGACGCCGCGCAGGGCTGCAACGGGAGCTTGCGCAGCGCCGGATGCGGGGTACTGCCGGACCAGCGACTCGACCCGGATCAAGATGCGCTCTCCCCGGCGTTCACCACGAACTGCGCAGGCACGAAAGGGGCGGGATAAGGCACGCTTGCCAGACACTCGGCCTCCAGCGATTGGATGTCTGCCCGTGGACCGCCGCGGATAAATCGGAACACCACGTCCTGTGCACAGTTGTGACCGAGCACACCGTGGCCGGTGTCGACCGCGATGCGCATCGCGCCGTCGCGTAGCGCATCGCCCGATAATGGATCGAAACGTCCCTCCAGCACCAGCGTCGGCACGTCGATGCGCGTGGTTTCCAGCGCCATCGGCGACGCAGGCGGCAAGCCGCCGCAATGCTGTCCCAGCGTCTGTTGGGTCGCCGAGAAAAACCAGCTTGCCAGCGGGTCTGACCGTGGCGGCACTTCCCGGCTGCCGGACTGGCAGGCATCGGCCAGCCACAGTTCCCACGCGAAAGCGCCATCCTGCGCGCCCCAGCCCATCGCTGCCAGCCCGACAAAGGCGCCCCACTGCCCTTGCGCGGCCGCATGCAGGCTGGCCGGAAGCGCCGCCGCGCGTGCGGGATGTCTCACGAGTCGTTCCAGCATGAGCGCCAATCTCCGGTCATGCATGTCGAGCCGTTCCGTCTGGCCGGTTTGAGGATGCACCAGGCTCAGGCGGGCGGGCAATGCCTGTCTGATGCGTGCCAGATCAGCAGCAGGATCGGGAAACCGCGCTGCACAGGCCGGATGGGCGGCGCACGCAGCAAACACCTTGCGTAGCGCATGGGCGGTGCGCTCGGCCCGCTGGGCGAGCGCCTGTCTCGCGGGCGCGGGGCTGTCGAGCACCATGCGCCTGATGCTGGCGGGATACCGCACAGCCCACGCCTCGGCGATGCGCGCGCCATACCCTTCTGCCAGCAGGTTCACCTGCCCCAGACCCAACCGCGTTCTCAACTGCTCAAGATCCTCCGCATGCACTGCCGGGGTCAGTCGCGCGGCCCCGCCCCAGGCTTTCCAGGCCGCCCGGCAACGGGGCGCGCTGGACTGCAAAGGCTCGATCTTCTCTGCCATGGAGGCGTAGCCGGGCGGAACGCACCCGGCTTCCGGGGTGGCCGGCAACCCGCGAGGCTCCAGCCAGATCAGATCACGATCGTTCATGACGCGGCGCAATGCGCCCAGCATCGCAGGAGCGCGATCCGTCGGGTAAACACCGGGGCCATCGGCGATCCACACGACCGGGTCTGCCAGGGGGTAGCGTGCCCGTGCCGGCACCTTATACCAGCGCAGGCTGCGTGTTTCGGCTGGCCGCGCGTCTGCATGCAGGGAGACGGCCAGCGTGCCGCAAAGCAGCGTATGGGCATGGCCGGGGATACGGCAGGTCTCGCCTGACAGGCGGTCGCCCGTTGTCCGGGAGTCGTCGTGATGCATGCCGGAAAAGATCGCAACGCCCGCCACAAACACGAGCACCGCCAGACCTGAAAGCCGCAACCGCCCGAATTGCCTGCGCGACATCAGATCAGCAACAGCACGAAAAACAGGGCGGTGCCGACCAGCGCGCACACCATCAACGGCGACACCAACCAGTACAGGACCTCACCGACACCATCCGCCGCATCGCCCAGCTTTTTCTGCATCCGGCAGGGCAACGGCAACCATTTGCGCAGGCTCGACCGCATCTCCTGATCGAGATGGTGCCGGACCAGCAGGATGCAGCCCAGCACGCTCATGGCGAGTACACCAAGCAGCGCCATGATCATCATTCCCTGAAGATAGGTGGTCATCAACCGATTTTCCTCAACGGTACTACCGTGGCCGATTCACGTGCGGCATCGGCTTCGATGGGCGCTTCCGCCCCACGCGGCCCCGGCGACGTAAACTTTGCCCGCAACAACTCGCTGCGTGCGATGAGGCGCTCGCGCAGTTCTGGCTCCTCAGGCAATCGCAACTCCGGCGCATCGGCCAGCATCGTGCGATGGTGATGCAATTCTTCTTCGGTGAACTCGGCGGTGAGGTGCGTGCCCAATTTTCCCCGCCCAGGTTGCTTGCCGGCACGACGCGCGCCATCCCATCGCGACAGCCAATACTTCGCCAGCACCATACCGTATCGCCTTGCCCGGTCGAATCGCCGAGCCCATCGCCCCAATCGCACGCGCACCCTCCACATCCCCCATATCTTCCATTTGCTTTTCCAACGCGCCGGCAACGTCATCCAACCGCCCCCGGCTCCCCCGTCTAGCCGACAGTCAGCATCGGCATTACGACGTACAGCACCACCATGCCGCAAAAGGCGATCACCAGCACGACCGGCATCGCTTCCACGAGAAAATCCACGGTTTCGTCCAACACGCTCGTGACCTGCTTCACCACCGGCTCGCGCAGCGGCAGCATGCGCAGGAAAGCATCACGACGGTCTCGTGCATCGCGGCGGCTGAAAATGTACTCCAGCCAGTTGGCGCAACCCAGCAGCACGCCGCCCACCAGTATCAGGCCCCACCAGAACACATCCTGAAAACCTTCGTTCACCGTTTCACCCGATCGACGTTCATCGCATCACACCTGCCGCCAGCCGTGCCGATTCCAGACCCATGCCGCCAGTGCGAGCAGCATCGACGCCAGTAGAATCAGGAACGACAAGTGCCCGAAGAACAGCAGGATCGCGCCCCATCCGCGCGCGGCGGTATCAAACATGATCGAATAAGCACTGATGACATGGTGCTCGAACATCAGCGTGCGCAGGGCGGCGAAGCCGGGAAAACTCTGCGAGAGCGCGAAGATGATGCCGACGACCATCAGGTAGGAAAACCCCATCAGGCTGGCCGAAGTCTGGTTGCGCGAAAAGCTGGTGATCAGCGTCGCCACGGCCATCAACCCGAGGCTGGAAGCGCAGAACACCAGCCACAGCGGATAAAACCGGAGATACGCGGGGGCGAATACCAGCGTCA
This sequence comes from uncultured Methylobacillus sp., assembly GCA_964445115.1. Lineage (GTDB taxonomy): Bacteria > Pseudomonadota > Gammaproteobacteria > Burkholderiales > Methylophilaceae > CAIJXJ01. The sequence goes on from CAYUJU010000007.1 coordinate 26,835, forward strand.
TGGCGACAGAGGCAGCCAACGACAGGGACAGATGGAACAGCAGCTTGGCCGCCAGCAACTCGCCCGGCCCGACCGGCGTCATGGTCAGCGCCTGCAAAATGCCTTTTTCGCGCTCATGCGCAGTCAGCGAAATCATGAGCGCACAGCAGACAAAAAACTGGGCCGAGAACAACAGCATCGCGCTCACCATGGCGCGGGATTTGGATGAGCCGAGGTCGAAACTGCGGGGCGTACCGGCCGCCGCTTCCGGGAGCTTCACGCTCTCCACGGAAAACCTGCCTGCGTTGGCCACGTTCGTGACCCAGTTGGATACCGCGTGAATCTGGCGCATGTCGTTGCCGGCATGGCGAAACACCAGGCGACGCTGCGCACCGCCTTGATCGAGTTCCGGCCCGATCTCCACGGCGCAGACCAGCCCCTTGCGGTAGGCCGGGCGCGCATTGAGGTTCAGGTCATACTCGACCTGGCTAAAACGCACTGGTACGCCCTTTTGCCGGTGCGCCTTCAGCGCACTGACCAGCGCATCCTCCGCGTTGTAAACCACCAGGCAAGGTTGACGGAAAGCCTGTGCAGCACGCGCGCTGGCCTTGCCTTCGATAGTCAGCAGGACCGCCATCAGAATCAGCAACCCCACCGCCATCAGCGCAGCAGGGTTACGCTTCAGGCGCGACCATTCCTTGACGTACAGCCCCCACAGACGATGGGGCCGCCCGGATCGCACGGCAGGATTACTCATTCGGATTCACCCCGAGCCGGTTTTTGACGTAGGCGGCACAGCCCTCGCGGTAATCCCTCGTGCCGCGCTGCTTCTTGCAGACCTCGGCCTTGTTGACGTCCTGCTGCTGCGCCCAGGCGAAGCCCAGGTCAAAGTCGCTGGGTCCTGAAGGTGCCGGCTCGAATTGCTGCACCCCCATGCTTTCCTGGCTTTCCTGCATCGCGAGCATTTGCAGGCGCTGGGTTACCCATGTCCTGCACCCATCCACGAACTCCTGATCGGCCTCGCCGTCGTCACACTCGTCCGGGTCTTCGATCTGCTCGGACAAGGCCCAGGCGTAACCCTGGTCGTACTGCCCCTGGGTCGCCGGCGCCAGCGGGGGCGGGGCCGCGGCGGGCACCTGCTCATCTCCACACGCCACCAACCCCAGGCATAGCAGCATCCAGAGCATGCGTCTCATGCGTAGGCCTCCCCGGTGAGTTTCTTGAACACGTCATCGAATCGGAATTCGCGCGAATGCACCCGTACGCAGTGCTTGGCCATCACAATATCGGCGAGACGCGCCTTGTCCGCCGCAGCATCCAGATGCAGGGTTTCACGCACCGTCTGCCCGCCTTCGTCGTACTGCACGTCGCAATAACGCTCCGCGTGGCGGGTGATAAACGCCGTCGGCGTATCGCACTCCAGCAGGCGCCCCTTGGCGAGGATCGCCACCCGGTCACAGATCGCCTCGACCTCGTCCATGTCGTGCGTGGTGAGGAACACGGTCGTGCCATGATCCACCAGTTCGCGCAACAGGTTGCGCACCAACTGTACCGAATGGCGGTCCAGGTTCGCGGTCGGCTCATCGAAAAACACCAACTCGGGCGCATGCAGCAACTCGCGCGCGATCAGCAGTTTTTTCTTCATGCCCTTGGAATACTCACGCACGCGCACGTCGGCCGCCTCCGTAAGCTGGAGACGTGCCAGCCACTCATCCACCAGTGACGGCGACACACGGTACAAGCGGGCATAAAGCGCCAGATTCTCGCGACCGGTGAAATCCTCGAAGTGGTTCTCGGTATCCGGCACGTAGCCGGTGATGCGCTTGATCTTGTCGCGCCCGGAGGCCAGATCATGCCCCGCCACACGCACCGCGCCGGAGGATGGCTTCAAGGCCCCGGTCAGCACGCGGATGGTCGTCGTCTTGCCGGCACCATTCGGCCCGAGAAAACCGAACAACTCACCCCTGCCCACCTTGAGGGAGAGATCGTTGACCGCAACGAAACCGCCAAAACTTACCTTCAGTTGATCTATTTGAATCATGTTTACGGGGAGCCGGCGTCCGGCCCGTGTCGCGCCACTTGTGGTTCAGGATATCTGCCCCATCAAAAGCAATATGCGCGCCAAACGGATTTTCCGGCCCGCACACACCGCCGCGGCTGATGACAACCACGGACCCCGCCAGAATGGCTGATTGCAGCCACCAATCCGCCGCACCATCTCCAGCATCACGATGCCTGATCGCCGATAACCGCCAGAAACCATGCAGTTACGCCAAGCCACGCTTGCCACACCCGCCATTCCGGCCAACAGGCACATTTATTGCGGTTGACAGCACTCCATTTCGATATCAGCACACCATGTTGTTGAAAACCGCCGCAGACCACCTTGCAGAAGCCAACCAGAACCTTGCACAGGGGCTCACCGAACAGGCCGCCGACAGCTATCGGCAGGCCATCGCGCTCGACCCCGGCCATGCGGAAAGCCACCTTCTGCTCGGCAAGTGCCTGAGCAAACTCAAGCGCTACGACGCCGCACTCACGTGCTACGCAGCAGCCTGTCAGTTGGACGACACCCAGGCAGAGTTTCATTTCAGCCGCGCCAATGCCCTGAAACACCTGCGCCGGTTCGACCAGGCCATCGAGGCCTACGACCAGGTCATCCAGATCGATCCACAGCATGCCAAAGCCTACTTCAACCGCGGCATCGTGATGCAGCTGTCGGGCCGTGCCGCCCTTGCGCTCGGCAACTACGATCAGGCCATCCGCCTCAACCCGCAATATGCCGAGGCCTACAACAACCGCGGCAACCTGCGCAAATCCCAGGGGCAACCCCACGCCGCGCTGGAAGACTACGACCGGGCCATCGCCCTCGCCCCCCTGCCGGAAACCCATTACAACCGCGGCATCGTCCTGCAGCAACTGGGACGACTGACCGAGGCACTAGCAGCCTACGACATGGCGATCACGCTCAACCCACACCATGCCGACGCCCACAACAACCGGGGCAGCGTGCTGCAATCACTGGGAAGACTGGCAGAAGCCGCTCAAGCCTTCGATCAGGCCATTGCCATCCGCAGAGACTACCCCGAAGCGTGGAATAACCTCGGCAACCTGTTCAAGGAGATGAAAAAATATGCCGAGGCACTCGGCTGTTATCGGGAAACGCTGCGCATCAAGCCGGATTTCGCCGACGCCTGGGCCAACACCGGCATCACCTTGCAGAAACTCAACCGCCTGCAGGAGGCCATTGCCAGCTACGACAAGGCGATCGAACTCAACCCCGCGCACGCCGAGGCCTGGTTTTCGCGGGGCAACGCACTCAAGGAACTCAAGCAGCTCGACGAAGCCGTCGCAAGTTACGCGCACGCCCTCGCCATCAAGCCCGATTACCCGGAAGCCTTCGGTTCCTGGTTGCAGACCAAAATGCACACCTGCGACTGGCAAGGCATCGAGGAGGCCTTTCAGCAGGTCGATCAATGGGTCCTGTCGGGCGCGCCCGTGGTGCCGTTCAACATCCTGGCCACACCAGCCTCTGCCGCCATCCAGAAACGCTGCGCCGAAAACTTTGCCAAGGACAAGATCCCCGCTGCAGCGCGGCTGACCGGCCCGGATACCCGCTACGCGCACGACCGTATCCGACTCGGCTATTTCTCCGCCGACCTGCACAATCACGCGACCGCCTACCTGATGGCAGAGCTATTCGAAAAGCATGACAAATCGTGCTTCGAGCTGATCGCATTTTCGTTTGGCCCGAACGAAGAAGACGAAATGCGCCAGCGGATTCGCGCAGCCTTCGATCAATTTCACGAGGTACGCAAGCACAGCGACGAGGAAATCGCCAAACTCGCGCACACCCTTGAGATCGACATCGCCATCGACCTCAAGGGCTACACCCGCGGCGCGCGCCCCAAGGCGCTGGCGATGCGCCCTGCCCCGCTTCAGGTCAACTATCTGGGTTACCCCGGCACCATGGGCGCCGACTTTATCGATTACCTCATCGCCGACCCCATCGTGGTGCCGGCCGAGGCGCGACAGCATTACACTGAAAAAATCGCCTACGTGCCGGATACCTACCAGGTCAACGACCGTTGCCGCATCGTTGCCAGCCGCGAACAGACCAGAGCAGAGCACGACCTGCCCGACGATGCCTTCGTGTTCTGCTGCTTCAACAACAACTTCAAGATCACGCCGGACGTGTTCCACATCTGGATGCACCTGCTGCACACCGTAGAAAACAGCGTGTTATGGCTGTTCGAGGCCAACCCCTCCGCCATGCGGCACATGCTCGGGGAGGCCGCGCGCCACGACATCGCGCCGCAACGGCTGGTCTTCGCAAAAAAGAAACCCCAGGCCGAACACCTCGCGCGCTACCGGCTGGCCGACCTCGTGATCGACACCTTCCACTACAACGCCCACACCACCACCAGCGATGCGCTCTGGGTCGGCACCCCCGTGCTCACCTGCATCGGCAGCACCTTTGCCGGGCGTGTCGCCGCCAGCCTGCTCACCGCCCACGGCGTACCGGAACTCATCACTCACTCGCCCGAAGCCTACCAGGCCCGCGCCATCGAGCTTGCCAGGCATCCGGAAACACTCGCGCAGATTCGAAACAAGGTCGCTGCCCACCGCGACAGCCACCCCCTGTTCGACACGACCCGCTTCACGCGCAACATCGAAAACGTCTACCAGGCCATCTACCAACGACATCAGCGTGGCTTGCCCCCCGACCACATCACATTAGAATCATGAACCTCAGAGCCCCCCCTTTTCTCATCCTGATCACGGTGTTCTGCGCCACCTTGATCCCGCGCATGCTGCTGATCGGGGGGCCACCCGCGACGGACGAAGGCATCTACGCTTTCAATGCCCTGCTCGTACACCTCAACCCTGCGCCGGGTGGGTGGCTACCGGATTTCGGCACCCTCAACCTTTACCCGGCGATGCTTTCCTGGGTGTTTGGGACAGACCTCAACCCCTTCCTGCTGCTGCGCTTTGCCGATGCGATCATCGCCGCGCTGGCGGGGGTCATGCTCTACCGCGTGCTCGCGCATGAAAGCGGCACACCCGTTGCCGGCGCGTGCATCGCCATCGCCTGCCTGCTCACGCTCAACGACCCCGTCTTCGTGCAGTATGGCTTCAAGAACAGTATTGCCGCGGCCTGCCTGCCTATGCTGCTCGCCATTTCGCTCGGACAGCAGGCAGATCAGCAACGGCGTGCGCCCTGGTTCTGGTGCGGCGTACTCATGGCAGTCGCCGTAATGCTCAGGGAACCGTTCGTGATTCTGGCGCTGGCCGGCACTTTCGCGGCATGGGCACGGGGCGGCCTGCGCAACGCCGCCGCCTACGCCGTGGGCGGCATCCTCGCATCTGCACTGATCCTGCTGGCCATCATCGGCCTGCGCGGCGGGCTCGAAACCCTGGTGCAGAGCTACTTTCACGCCGGGCAGATCGTTGGCGGCATTGCCTATCAGCAGGCAGCGTTGCTGCAAACCAACCCTGTCACCTTCGTCCAGAACGCCGCCGGTGCGCTGCTGATTTCCGTTGGCATGCTGATCGTGCTCGTCGTGCAGGCCATTCGCGGCCAGGTGCCAAGCCTGCCATGGCGTACCGCCTTCTGGCTGGCGCTGGCGCTTCTGCCGCTGGTCGAACCGCTCCTCAAGAATGGATACCCCTACCACTTTGCCACCAGCCTCATCGGCCTATCGGGGCTGACCGCGCTCGGCTGGCGTACCCTGCGGGAAAACCCACGGCAAAAAACCGGCATACTGGCCATGGTGCTCCTGCTGGTGTTTACCGTTCTGCTGTTCCCCAAACTGGGCAAACTGGCGGAGGTTTATGGGCGATACACGCGCACGCTGGTCGCGCAGTCGCCCCTCTCCCAATGGCCGTTATCGACCATACGCCAGAGCAATTACCTTCTGATTGCCGAAACTATCCGCCAGCAGGCCGGGCCCGGCGCCACCCTCGCCATCAGTGGCAGCATGCTGGGGGTCATCCCCCTCAGCGGCCTGCGGCCCAGCCGGCCCGATCTTGCCCACCTCAGCTATCGCTATCTGGAAACTGGCAATGACCCGCGACGCCTGCAGGCATCGTTGTACGAATGCCCGCCCGATTTCGTCATGCTGACCAACAGCTCGCCCTTCCGGGATACACAAGCACTGTTCAACGTGTTGAAAAGCATGCCGGAATACACCCAGACAACCTATATTCCGGTATCCGAGACCCGCCACTACGGCAGCTTCGACGGGATCATCTTCAAATGGTCGGCGCCCCGCCGCCCCTGCGTACAGTCACAACCCCAAGGCGAAGGCGCATGAGCAGCCTTGGCATCCGGCAATCCAGTTCGCTCAGCTACGTCCCGGGGCTGGATGGCATCCGCGCCATTGCCGTCATTGCCGTCATGCTGCGCCACTACACATCGCCCTTCACCCCCGTGCTGACAGATGCCGGTTGGGCATGGCAGCTATACGCCGCCATCGCCAACCTCGGCTGGGTCGGGGTCGACATCTTCTTCGTGATCTCCGGCTACCTGATCGCCACCATGCTGATCCACCGGCCGATACGCACGCTGGGGGATTACGGCACCTTCCTCAGCCGCCGCATCTGGCGCCTGCTGCCTGCCTATCTCGCCTGCCTGCTGGTATTCTCGGCCATCGCCGTGATGTTCACCCCCGACAGCAAGGTTCTCAATAACTCGCTGCACCTCTGGACCATGACCTCCAACATCCAGAGTTCCTTCATCCATCGCACAGCCTTGATGGATGGCCACTACAACCTGGTGCATTTCTGGTCGCTCGCCGTCGAGTGGCACTTCTATCTCGTGCTGCCGCTGTTGCTCTGGCTGTTCCGCTCGGTTGGTTTCACCGCCCTGCTGCTGATCATGCTCGCCATCGCCACCCGCTGGGTACTGCAGCATTTCAACGCCTCGGACAACGCCATTTACTCCTTTACCCTCTGCCGCATGGATGCCCTCGCCATGGGCTGCCTGCTCGCCGTCATCAGGCCCGGCATCCCGACCCGCCTCAGCCCCCTGATCGTCCTGGCCGGTGCTGCCCTCTTCATCGGCGTCATGTGGACCATCACGCAATCCCCCCTCCCCTACAAAGAGCTGCCCTGGATGCAGCTTTACGGCTATACCCTGATCGCCCTAGCCACCGGCATGATGCTCGTCGGCATCGTCAACGCCACCCGCGCCAATCTCGCGATCCGCCTGCTGGAAAAACCCGCCATGCTCACCATCGGGCGCGGCAGTTACAGCCTCTACATCTGGCATCTGGTGTTTTTCCCAACCATTGCCAATGTCGCCCTGCACCATTTCGAGCATCCGTTGACGGCCTTCATGGCCGCGTTCGTCATCGCCAGCACTACTGCCGCGATCGCCGCAACCGCCTCGTTCAAGCTGGTTGAATCCACCTTTTACCTTGCCCATCGCACACCGAGGTCCGCTCCTTTGGTCTCCAATCCCTAATCCTCCAAGCGTGACCCCATGCTCCAGATTCGCCGCAAATAATCCGCCAAATCATTCGCCAAATAAAGCATCAAAAATACAAATAATATGTTGTAACTATATAAATATTATTGTTTAATCAAAATTATCTTAACTCCATAAGATTCGCCAAATGAGCAGAAAAGTGATACGCGCACCGGCAGCGACTCAAGTGAGCCAGTTTGAACCACTGCTCCCGCGCGAGGCCAGCATGACCCCGCTGCTTGAACGCGCCCATGCATTGCAGAAGCAATGCTGGAAACTCACGGCAAATGCCATGCCGGGCCTGAAGCCATGCCTGTTACCGCTTCTTCGCATCATGAACTCGTACTACACGAACAAGATCGAAGGGCAGCACACTCTGCCAGCCGATCTTGAGAACGCACTCAATGATCAGTATTCCGCAGAGCCCGACAAAGCCAGGAAACAGCGCCTGGCCATCGCCCACCTGAACACGGAAAAATGGGCGGAAGATGCACATGCGATAAACGGATGGCGTGCCACGTTCGATCCTGAAGTCATTCGCTCGATGCACCACCACCTGTACTCCGGAATGCCTGAAGCAGATCGCGTCACGGATACCGGAGAGCCGGTGATGGAAGGTCAGTTGAGGAACGGCCCGGTTCGCGTCGGGATGCATGTCGCACCCACGCATGCATCCGTTCCCGCCTTTCTCGAAAGATGGGGGCAGTTCTACGGATCACTCCCCGAAGGTGAGCGCGCATTGGTAGGCGTGGCCTGCGCCCACCACAGGCTGGCATGGATCCACCCTTTCCGGGATGGAAACGGGCGGATTGCCCGCCTTCACTCACACCTCGCGCTGAATGCCATGGGCCTCACTCAGGGCATTTGGTCCCCCATGCGCGGGCTGGCCCGCAGGCAGCAGGATTACTACAATAGGCTCATCGACGCCGATGAACACCGCCAGGGCGATCAGGATGGGCGAGGCGTGCTTTCCGAAAAAGGGCTGATCAGCTTTGCCGAATACTTTCTGGATGTCTGCCTGGATCAGGCCGCGTTCATGGAGCAGATGCTCAACCTGACAGAGTTTAAAGATCGTCTGGCGGCATTACTGGCGTACGAATCCGCGAAGCGCGGGTCCGGCATCCGCATGGAGGCCCTGATTCCGCTGCACTACATTGCGATCAACGGTCCGATTGATCGCGGCACCTTCAAAGTCATGACGGGGCTTTCCATCAGGGTGTCTGAACGCCTCCTGAAATCTCTTCTGGACGTTGGCTTGCTTCGCTCCCAAACCCCCAAAGGTGCCGTCTATCTTGGCGTCCCATTCGGCAGTTTACGATTCCTGTTTCCAAACCTGTGGCCTGAAGCAGAAGTCGTCGCGCTTAAAAAGGGCTAAAACATCGCGGCAAAAAACAAAACCCGCCAGATTTCCCTGGCGGGTTCGTTTGCTTCCAGTTTGCACTGATTGTTTCGACAAGCTAAATTACCGAAGCCGCCTTCAGGTCATCCACCTGTTTGGTCAGTGCCTGAAGGTTGCCGAGCGCGATCATGAAAATTTCCTGCCTGATGTTAGCCTGGGACATCCAGGAAACAATAGTCCGTTGCAATTGTAGTTTGGTCAGCACGTTATGTGAGTAGGTGCGGTTTTCGTCGTGCATGGTTCTGATCAACACGGCAACTTCGTGCCAACCGGGCATCGGTAACCCGCCTGCCCACCAATCAAATTCATGATGTTCTCGACCCAAGAGCCTTTTGCTCGATTTCCACCAATTTTTTATATCTGTTCATAATTAAATCGAAAACATCCGGGCGGAGGGGAGGATTTAATTGTGTTGCCCAGGAAAGAACCGATTTCCAAAGAATCAATGAAGAGCGAAGGCTAATCCCGTAGGTTCGGTTTTCTTCATGCATCGTCCTAATTGCGACAGGAGTCAAATGATGTCCAGAATGTGAGAAAGTCCCGTTAAAACTGACTCTTATCCAATACTCCGTGTCTTGATGCAGCTTTAACGCAGGATTAAAAAGTCCTGCCAGGCCGATCAAGCTTTTCTTTAGTGTCACCCCATCGGTATGGGGTCCATCATTTTTCCCCTGAATAAGCGATAGGAATAACTTATTTCCGGAATATGGCTCAATCGGGTACGAGAGAAAAGTTGTTAAATCGTTTTCATTTTTGACACGCGGTTTAATCGCCAAAAAATTCGTCTTCGCAGCCTCAGACGTAAACTCGACCCCCACCGGCTCATACACAGCCTCCACCTTCGGGTCCCCCTGAAAAACCGCCCTGGTATGCTTGAACCGTTCTGGCAGGTAGTAATCATCCGCATCGAGGAAAGCGATGTATTCGCAACTTGCGTGCAGGATGCCGCAGTTTCGCGTGGCACCCGCGCCACGATTTTCGCCGTTAGGATGGCGATACACCTTCACTCTGGCATCTGGAGCCGCCAGCCGGTTGCAGATTTCCAGCGCGCCATCGGCGTAGCCGTCATCCACGACCACCACTTCCCTCACCTCATCCTGCTGCAACGCAGAACGAATCGCACGTTCCACATACTTCTCCGCGTTATATACGGGAATGATGACGGAGACTTCAAAACCACTCGCTTCACCCATGCCTGTTATATCCTGAATTTCAGTATGCTTCATGCGCGCGCCAGCTGCACGTTGACGCCACCCACCCCATCAAACACCACCGACAGCACCTGTTCCACTTGCGGCTCCAGCCCGGTCCACATCGGCAAGCGCAGCAGGCGGTCGGAGAGGTCTTCGGTCACGGGTAACTCGCCATGCGTGCGGCCGTATTTTCTGCCGGCAGGCGAGCTGTGCAGGGGCACGTAATGGAACACGGGGTAAATCTCTTCGCGGCGCATGTCTTCGATGAGGCGAGTACGCGCTTCGAGCGAATCGAGCAGGATGTAATACATATGCGCGTTTTGTCTGCATTCCGCCGGCACGATGGGGCGGCGCAGGCGGCCCTGGCGTTCCAGAGCGTGCAGGCCGCGATGGTATTGATCCCAGATCGCCAGGCGGCGTGCGGTGATGTTGCCGGCATCTTCCAGTTGCGCCCACAGGAAAGCGGCGATCACCTCACCCGGCAGGTAGGACGAGCCGACATCCACCCAGGTGTATTTATCCACTTGTCCGCGGAAGAACTGGCTGCGGTTGGTGCCTTTCTCGCGGATGATCTCGGCCCGCTCGACAAACCGCTCGTCGTTGATCAGCAGCGCACCGCCCTCGCCCGAAATCACGTTCTTGGTCTCGTGGAAGGAGTACGCACCTAGGTGGCCGATGGTACCCAGCGTCTTGCCCTTGTAGGTGGAGAACACTCCCTGCGCGGCATCCTCGATCACCAGCAGGTTGTGGCGTCGGGCAATGTCCATGATGGTATCCATCTCGCACGCCACCCCGGCGTAATGCACCGGCACGATGGCCTTGGTCCGTGGCGTGATCGCCGCTTCGATCAGGGTTTCATCGATATTGAGCGTATCCGGACGAATATCCACGAACACCGGCACCCCGCCGCGCAGCACAAAGGCGTTGGCAGTCGAGACAAAGGTGTACGAAGGCATGATCACCTCATCGCCTGGCTGAATGTCGGCCAGTATCGCCGCCATTTCCAGCGCCGCCGTGCACGAGTGCGTCAGCAAGGCTTTTTTCGCGCCCGTTTCTTCTTCCAGCCAGCGATGGCACTTTTTGGTGAACGGACCATCTCCGGCCAGCATGCCGTTGAAGTGGGCCTCTGCGATGTAGAACAGCTCCTTGCCCGTCATGTAGGGCTTGTTGAACGGGACTTTCATTTGGTGCACTCCATGATCCAATGGGTGTAGGGAATCCAGGCGCGATGTTTCACCACCCCTGCGACCTGGCTGAAGGCGTTGAACGCCAGTTCGCGGTACTGCCCGCCAGAGCGGACGTTCTGGCCGCGGTCCCGGCTGACGAGGAAACGGGCAATCGGGTTTTGCGCATGATCGAAGCACGGGTCTATGGTCACCAACCGCCCGCCCTCTTTCAGCGCGGCTTTCGCCAGCCGCATCAACTGCAGCGCAGATTCGTCGTCGAGATGGTGCAACACCCCCACCGCCAACACCAGATCGAAGGGGGCCTGATCCTGCAAAGTCGCTTCTTCCACCATGGCGCAGCGGAACACGCCACGGCCGCCGTAGCGGGCTTCGGCCTCGTATATATATTCCTGACTTAAATCGAACCCGTGATACGACAACGCGGGGAGGTAATCGAGTATGCGTGCCGTACCGCAGCCGATATCGAGCAGGCGCATGCCCGCCGTCGGGCGAATGTGTTCCGCCACCAGTTCGCGGCGAATACGGTCCGCCCCCATCAGGTTCTGGAAGAAATCGTAAACAGCCGGGTGGCTGAGAATGGCGCGGATGCCTGAGGTGATCTGACTCATTCCTACCCCCGCGCAATCACGACAATGCCCGCCACTACCAGCATAGTACCGATCACCTTGGCCACGCTCATGGATTCACCGAACAGCAGTACACCAAACAGCAACATCAGCACGAAATTCAAGCCGATCCACGGATAGGCGTAACTGATCTCGAAGCGGGACATCGCCAACATCCATGAAATCCCGGCAAGCAGAGTCGCCAGGATGCTGCTAAGCACCCAGGGATTCAGGAACAGATGCCCGACGAAACTGAGCTTGCCCGATAAATCGCCGGGCAAGGCACCGGCTTGCGAGACTTGCCACCGCATGATGAGTTGGCTATATATCGTGAACACCACCGTCGCGAGGATATAGCCATGATCCAGAAATCTGTTCACGCATGCTCCTGAAGATATTGCTGTTCGAGTTCCAGCAAATCTTTCTTGCGATCTTTGATTTTCTTCGCCGGGATGCCGAAATAGATCGACCACGGCTCAGTGCTTTTCGTCACCATGGTCATCGCGCCCACGGATGTTCCTTCAGCCAAAGTCACGCCCGGCAATATCATGGAGGAGGCGCCGACAATGGCATGGCGACCGATATGGATGGCTTTTTTGGTTTCCTGCTTGTACTGATCCGGCACTGTCGGGTTCGTGAGACTTTTTCCTGAATAATCATCGCTTTGCGAAAACACTTGGCAGCCATAAGCCAAGCCGGAAAAATCCTCCATCACGATCCCTTTTTCACCACCGGCGACATTGCAGAACACTGCAATATGCACGTTTCGGCCTATCGTCACTCGCCCCGAAATCACACAAAAATCATCGATGCGCGAATGGTCGCCAATTTCGATCTGGTCGTGGTTATAGATGCTGGCCTTATCGCTGATCCGCACGTTCTTACCCAACGATTTGAAGCCCATGGATTCGAGTTGTTGTTGCGAGTAAAAAGCCATTACTCAATTACCTCCTTCGATGCCATCAACTGCGCCGGATGGCGATGGACGGCACGCACAATGGTGTAAGGCCGCTGTTTGATCTCGTTGAACATTTTGGAAAGGTAAATCCCCACCACACCGGTAAAGCAGATCACCATGCCGCCAACCAACCAGATAGACGCCATCACTGAAGTCCACCCCATGATGGGCTTGGTGAAGAAAACCCAGCTCCCCACCAGATACGTGACATAACAAGCCGAAAGCAAGGAAATAGCAGCCCCGATATTGAACACCCACACCAGCGGGGCATTGCTGAACGAGGTAATGGCGTTGACTGCCAGCGCAATTTTCTTGCCGAGGGTGTAACTGGTTTCACTGAAGCCGTGTTTCTGGATCGCCTGAGGGCGCTGATCAAAACCGGTCAGGTGCCAGAGCCCTACAATGAACACCTCGCGCTCCTGATGCATCAGCAATGCATCCACGTATCGGCGGCTCATGAGTCGCGCAGTGACGATATGTTTAGGTAAATCGAGGCCACTGACAAAATTGAGCAGGTTATAAAACCACTCGCCGCTTACCCGCTCGAACCAGCCGCCCTTGCGGGTTTTCTGCACCCCGTAGACCACATCGCAGCGGTCGTTTTCCATTTGTCTGGAAAAACTCAGCAGCCACTCGGGTTCTTCTTCCAGATCGCTATCGATCAGAAAAACACGTTCTCCCTGCGCATGCGCCAGCCCCGTCATCATGGCCTTGTGGTGTCCGAAATTGCGTGACAGGTCAACCACCACCACGTTCGGGTCTATCTGAGACAACTCCATCGCCAATTGCAGGCTGTGATCCGGGGAGCCGTCATTCACGAATACGATTTCATAACTATCACCCGCCAGTTCACGCGCGCTGGCACTTGCCCGGCGATAAAACTCTGCAATGTATTCGGCAGAACGATAGAGCGTAGCGACAATGGATATTTTCATTTCAGTGAGTTTCAGGCTCTGATCGTTTGTGCAATTGACAACGTTTTTCTGCATCTGCTGGGTTTTCTGGCTTCAACAAGCGGCTTGAAAACCGGTGTTTCATGTTTTTTTCCGGATCTCCTCGCCACCGATAGCCGTGCTTGGCAGATGCTGACGCGACTGCCTCGTAGTCATCCGAGACACTGAGCCCGTACCGTGACAGAAACTCGGGTGGAAATGCGCGTGGGCCATCCTCTTCCAACAGAAGCCAGGCAGTTGAAATCTCACCGCAGGTCACCCTATCCAGCGCGAAATACGCCAGAGACTGACTTCCCGGATACCCCCCCAGGAGCCAAGGCTGGCCAATCGCCCTGCCACCCAGAAAATAAATCACACCGGGGCGGTGGCCTGTGAGGTCGATCACTGGCGTTCCCGGCTTGAACCCGGCAGTCCGGGCCTGGCTGCGCAGTTGATTCAGATATTCCGCGAACTGGTTATTCACCCAAAGCCTGGAGCCAGGCTGCGCGAATTCGATAGGCTTTGTATTCGTCAACAGTGGTTTAAGCTGCCGGTAAGGCCTGTGCATACTGGCCGCAAGGCTGGCCACAGTCAGCAGCAACAGGACGACTGAAAGTGGCAGCAGCACCTTGGCCTCGCCCCCATGGGAAAAGCGCGAATAGAGCAGCATGGCAGCCCCGCTCATCGCCCAAAACACTGAAACGCCAATAGCGGTTTGCCAGTAGTTATTACTCGAACCAAAAGCATAGGCATAGGGTATGAACAACAGCAACAACGCAAGCGCCACGCCCGCCCTGGGCAGCAGGTTGCCCTGATGACGAACCGCCAGGGCAGCCAACCCCAGGACGCAGCCAATGACAACTCCCCAGACCTGCAATCCATGAAAACGGAACAACGCAAATGCCGGCTGGTAATACCCCATCGGCACAGCCAGCACGGCCATGACCATGCCAAGCGAGGCCAATATCACCAACAATGATCCGGCGCGATGCCCCGAGCCCATCACATAGACGGCAACAGCGACGAAAACAGTAGTCAGCAGCAGGTTCAGTTTCAGTTTGACTGACCAGGCGATTTCATCAAACCGAAAAGGGTTCTGGGTATGCCGCGCCCCCATCATATCGAGCGCCATGACACTGTTTTTGATACGCTCGATAAAGCCAGTCAGACTGCCATCGATCACCAGCGCCGAAGCTACAAGCAACGCCAACGCCGTAACCACTGAAACAGCCAACATGCGCAGATTGAAGTGGCGCGCAGCAAACAAATACCCCAGCACCAGCACGCCGAGCATGGCCGCGCTGGAAGGCTTGGCCATGAAACTCACCCACCCGCCCACGCCTATCAACACCCAGCCCGCCAGACTCGCCTTGTTGAGCAGTGGCCTGGCGAGCATCACCCCCAGCGTGGCGATCAAAAAGCCCTGAAAGTTGAGTGTGTTGTAGCTGGGGGTAGGCATCCACAAATCGGTCAGGATCAGCGTAGTGGTTGCGGGCACGGCCAGAATCGCAGCCAACGCCGCACGGGGCAGCGTATTGCCGGTGACTGATGCCGGGTTATCTTCACCCGCCCGTTGCAGCAGCGTCCAACTCACCGCCCACGCCAGCCCGAAGGTGATCAGGAGGCTGGCCTGCCGCAGACGCACAATGTTCTCGCCTACCAGTTCATACAGCGGGTAATACATAAAGCCGAACTGCGTTGCGCTGTAAGGGTAGATCCAGGGGTTGGAAATACTGTTGAAATAAAACCCCTCGTCAGTGAGATCCACGCCGTAGTGCATGGCATGCAGCAGCCAAGCCAGCAGCATGATCACCGCAACGCCGGCCATCGCCAGCAAAGTCCCCTGCAGGTTGGTGAGCGGTGACCCTGACCGGATACGGTCGACGATGTGGATTGCCGAAGCCATCAATACGGGGTTTCTGCCGAAGCGGTGGTGACTGGCTTTGCATGCCCGGCGCCATGCATGACCGCCATGTACGTACCGCCACCAAGACCATTCCATTGGCATCCGGCCTCTTTCAGCCGCTTTTCCAGCGCCTTGATATTGGCTTTATCCCGCAGGGAGGAAACCAGTAGCCGCGTGACCGCCCCGGCCTGCGCGAGTATCCCTTGCAAGGCGATGTCGAACGTCTGGGCCGGCAGCGCGCCATTGAGGTAGATGGCATCCACACCTTGCAGGGGCTCCCACCCGGCTTGCTCCTGAACTCGCAAACGGCCGTTGGCTGTGCCTTGCAGGTCGGCAAGCGCCGCTTTCCGGTGTGCACAGAACAAGCTTGTGTCGGGGAACAGCGTGTAGTGGGCACCGCTGTAATTCAGCGCCAGCAAGGCGGCATGGCCGGTATCAAACCCGATGTCAGCCACATGGCGTGATTCCCCCACCAGTGCGAGGAACTGCTCGCGCAACTGGCCTTGCCTGGGGTCCGGGAGTGCGTATCGGAAGTGCTGCTCGCCCTTGAGATAAAGTGGATTGTCGTGGGCAGGCACGACCTCGGCGGCGGCGAGCCGGGCATTGTATTCACGCAACTGCAGCAGGAAAGGCGCATGCCAGCGCTCGCAGGCGGCATCATACGGCTGCTCGAACTGATGATCGCCGACACCGGCAAAGGCTCGGCGCATGGATTCATCGCTACGGCGCACCTGGCCCTTGTGGCCTTTATCCTTGGTGGTGCCCCACTGGAACAAGGTGTTCTCACGGCAATTCAGGGGCATGGAAAGCACTTGCGCGCCCTGCTCCCACCGGACGAAATCGAAGCTGAGTTGATCGCGCTTGGAGTGCGCCGAGAGAATTTCCCACCAGCGCGCGTTGAACTTGCGGGTGGCGACATCGCGGTGGTTGCGCACCAGAAACATGGTGGCGTGCAGGCCGAAGCCCCGAGGGAATCCGAGCGACTGGTAATAGCGCACCTGGCGCATGACCGGCGCCGTGGCATCCTTGGCAGTCTTGAGAATTTGCACCGATTCGTCGTAGATGCAACCGCGGAACTGATGGCGGCACAGCGCGATCGGGGCGTGCGACAGGATGCGCCGGATGTTGTCGGCGGTGACGTGCAGCGCCGTGACGTTGCCGTCCATCCAGACGGCGGCATCATATTCCGGCAGGAACAGGTGCGAGAGCACCTTGACCCGACGCGCATCGACTTGCGGATCATCGAACGTACGCGGCAACAACCGCACTTGCCACGGTGCCGGCGGCTCCCCTTCAAACTGGTCGGTAAACAGAAGGTAGTCGATGGCTGGATCAGGGTTTTCGACCCTGGGCGGGTCGTCGTAGCCGCCAAAAATGGCGGTGAAGACGGCGACCTTGCGGAGTTGTGCCGCCGCTTGTGCCTGCACAGGTGGGAATTTTCCACGGTAGCGTTCGAGCATGGCCGGCGCTGTCCAATCCGCCACGCCAAAGAGTCTTGCCGCTTCGCGGGGATCAAACAGGGGCGATGGCTGAACCGCCACATTGCCGCCCTGCGCCATGAAATGCGCTTCCGCTTCTTGCGCACTGGATAAGGTGGGATGTTGCGCTTGATACCAGGCGGCATCGAACCAGGGGCTATCCCCAAGGCTACCCTGCTCGCACGCGGCAGGCTGCGGTGCCGTGGCAGCACCAGCCGCTACGGGGCTGGCTTCAAACACCTCTCCCCAGGCTTTGGCAATTGCCTCCACCGTAAAAAACGCCTGAATATCATCCTGCCCTTGCTGGATCCGCTTGAGAACCTCTTGCGGGTTATCCAGCGCCCATTGCAGCCCCTCGATCAGGTTTTCGCCGATCCAGGCACTGTCGGCAAAAGGCTGATAGGCCGGCAGCGGCCCGGCGACGACCATACGGCCCGCCCGCAGGGGTTCCAGCAGGCGGTTGGGGCTTTTGGCAACCTTGTACTGGCTGGCCAGCACCGGGATCACGACGATATCGCAATCGGCAATGGCTTCACGCGTGGCTTCGACGCTCCATGGCGTATAGGTGACGGAAAGCCCGTCGGGCACGAGTTTATCCAGGTCGACCTTGCCGTTGGGCAGCAGGGTCACCACGTTAAGCGCCAAAGGCTGGCGCTTTGCCAGTTGTGCCAAATGGGGCAGAAGCGGTTTGAGCGTATCCAGATTGACGGCGTGCCCGAACCACAGCAGCTTGAGCGTGCCTGCGGGGGCAAATTTCGGCTCGCCGCGCGGCATCTCGACCGGGTCGGAAATCACGGCATCGACGCGATACCCGTGCTTCTTGATGGCATGCGCCATGCCATCGGTGGCGGCCACGACCTGATCGGCCATGCGTAACAACGAATGTTGCAAGGGGCCGCGCTTGGGGTGGTCGAGGAAGTTGTCGCAGAAATCCGCGATCAACCGTGCGCCACGCGTCTTGGCATCCTGCGCGAGGCGCAGCGCCTGGTCGCCGAATACCTTGGAGATGATCACGGTATCGCCCATTTTGGGCACTGCACCGCCCCACCCGCCCATCACCTGGGAGAGTTCCTCGTTGACGATCTCGCTGTGCCAGCCCTGCGCCTGCAAGGCTTCGGACGGCGCAATCACGCGGTAGCGCGCACTGGCGAGCGGCGAGGTCTGCCGCCCGCCCTCTTGCTTGATGGCACCTGCGGTGACCCAGATCAGGCGCTTCGAGTCGGCGGCCGGCTTCTGCGCGTGGATGGTGTCGTGTTCTGATGCGGTCTCCCGGAGACCATATACCTGCTGCAACTCGTTGCTGAGCGCAAACATGGCCGGGGCCCAGTCACCATCGCGGTCCTGCCGGTAGACACGGCTTTCGGTGAACCACATTGATCCGGTACCTTCGACGCCCCAGCGCCAGTCACCGCCGGGGTTCTGCACCATCACCAGCGAACCTTTACCCAGGCTTGCCCGCAAATGCATGTTGGTGTTGGATACGCCGACGTTTTCATCCAGCAGCGAAAGCAGGGCCAGCAGGTCTTCCAGATCGTCCGTCAGCGAGGCGGCATCGTGCACAGGCGCGCCGATTTTTTTCTGGAACACCTGCATTTCGTCGGCCAGAACATTACGCTGCAGGGATATCCAGGTAGCCCGGACGGGCGACAGCGCTTCGGCAAACTGGTCGACATCCACGGCCTTGGCCAGTTTGCCGAACATATTGCCTGCCCCTTGCACGCCCACCCCGGCCTTCCAGGTCAGGCCGATGTAAGGGCCCTCCCCCAGCGATTGCAGCCAGGCCTTCCATTTATCGACCAGATCGGCACGCGGCGTGAGCGGCAACGGCGGGGCGATTTCAGGCGCGTCCAGTTGCTCCACGGCCACCGGCAGGTCGTTGACGATGAAACTGAGGTCATACGCGCTGGCGTCAGGCGGCGGCGCGTTATCGGGGTACACCTTGTGCAGGTAACCCATGCGCTCCAGCACGGGGACCAGTTTCTTGCCGGCCCAGTAATCGACTTCGATGCCCGCGGCAGTCAGCCAGGGTAGATAGCGCAGATAGGTCAGCTCGTCGCCCAGGCCCATGTCGCGCTTGATCAGCACACGGCTGCCCTTGTGCTCCGGACGGAGCACCGGGCAACACCAGTCGTTGAGCAGTTCGGGGCGCTGCGCCACCTTGCGCGCGGTGCTCTCGCGGAAACCGGCACGCGCATCGCCCAGTTTCAGCCGGGCAAGCCCGGAATATTCCTGCGCGTCGAGCCGATTGGGGTTGGTCTTGATGCATTCCTGATAATCGGCGATGGCTTCAGGCAAGTGGTTAAGCTTGAGATGGATCGCCGCACGGCCATACAGCACGCTGGAACGGTGCATGAGCGCATGATCCTGCAATGCCCCATTGGCAATTTCGAGCGCCTGCTGCGCCTGCTCGTTGGCGGTCAGGCAACGGATAAAATCACCGACGATACGCCCGTCGTGCGGGTCGAGGTTCACCGCCTGCTGCAGCACACTGGCCGCAAGCTCCAGTTTGAGGTCGCGCATCGCCGACCACCCCAGCAGATGATAGGCAGGTGCATATTTAGGGTTTTGCGCCAGGACTTGCTGCGCTATCTGGATCGCTGCCGGAATGTCGTTTCGAGAGACGGCATCCCAACCGGTCAGCAACAGCGGCAGCAACGGGTCTTCGTTCACCACCGCGTTCACGGCGGTTTTCGCGGGGTTCGCAGGCTTAGCCGGGGCGGCAACCTTGCTGCCGAACTTGCGTTGCAGAGTCTGCCCGATGTCGCGGAACACGCCGGACAGGTCGCCATCGAGCGTCTGCCGGTAGCAGGTGGCCCCGGGATACCAGGGGGCGTTGCCCTCCGCGGCCCAGCGCCAGTCCTCGTAGGGGCGGTTTACCACGATCTGGCTGGGTTTTCCCAGCGCTTCGCGCAGGTGATGGTTGGTGTTGGGAACCGCGACGTATTCATCGACGATTTCCAGCAGGGCCAGCATTTCAGGCAGGTTGTTGTTGAGGCGGGAAAGGTCCAGACACTTGCGCCCGAGACCTGCCTCGAATGCGGCGGCCTCTTTGGGGTCCGGCACGCGCTGGATGCTGACGACGGTGGCGGGAACGCCGGCCAAGGTCTCCCCCAGTTTACGGGCATCGATGTAGCGGTCGCCCATGCGGACGCCGGCGCGCAGCTTCTTGCCTTGCACCCCGCCACGCCAGGTAACGGCAACGTAGGGGCCGGGGCCGAATTTTTCCAGCAACTTGCGGATTTTCAGGATCAGCTTTTCTTCGGGCTGGAAGCGCAGCGGCGGCATTTGCGCCGGCAAACCCAGTTGGGAAGCCGCCAGCGGCAAATCGCCGATGTTGATCCAGAAGCCGTCGTTCGGGCACTCGAACCCCAGCGTCACGCTCGCGAAGAGACCGGTGTCCTGCAACAGCTTCTGGGTGCGGATATGCGACTGCACGTGCAAGCGCCAGCCGCGTTTTGCCAGTTCGGCGGCATGGCAAAGGAAGAATATCGTATCGCCCGGCCCCTGCTCGTTCCTGAGCCACAGATCCCCCGGCTCGGCGAACTGAAGGGTCGGACAGCGGCTGCCCTCGGGCAGGTTCTGGCTACGGCAGGTAAACGCCAGGAACCCTGGCACGTAACGGCCGCGTATCAAATCGCAGAACGCCAGCGTGCCTTCCCATGCCAGCAGATTCGGTTTCATCGCGATCGCCCGGGTGGCCGAAGCCGCAGCCTCATCGTAGGATTCCAGCGCCACCTGCACGGCGGCCAGCATGCCAAGCGACTCGGAGGTTTCACCGAACATCCGGATCGCATCCTGGATGGGGGCCAGCGCAGCCTGCGGATGACCGGCAGTCATCAGGGCCTCGGCCATGTCGCGCAGGCGACGCTCGCTCACGCCGCCCTCAAGGGCCTTCTGCAGCAAGGGCAAGGCCAGATCAGGACGCTCGTCGCGGCTGGCGATCAGCCCCAGCACATGCGCTACCTCGGGAGAATCCGGCGCCATCGCGGAAGCCGCGCGCGCATGTTCCATGGCGCCGGTCAGATCGTACTTGCGAAGACTAGCCCACGCCTTGGCAAGATGCTCGTCGAGCAGGCCATCCACGCTGTGCATGACGGAACTCATGCGCCGGTGCCCGTGATTTTTCCGAGATGGATATACAACTGCCACACGGCAACGCTGATCGCCCCGACGGCCAGCGCGACCCCATACGGCATGGCGATGGCATTTTCAGACCGCAGGTTCCAGCTCATTTCCTTGCCGCCGGAAAGCCACACGGACTGTGCCATGAATTTCATGTTGTACCACATGTGGCCCAGCCCGCCGTGCTTCCAGGCGAGGATCAGCGCCCAGACGCCCCCGACCAGCGCCCCATTCAGCAAGGCCAGAATCACGCCCTTAGGGCCGAGAAACAGGCCGTAGACCATCATCAGTTTGACATCGCCGGCACCCACCTGCTTGTAGCGATACGGCACATACAGGAACACCCCGCCCAGCAAGATGCCCATGATGGCGAACAGGAAACCCAAGGCTACCTGCCCCAAGGGGAGAAACACGGCCATGACCACAAACACCGACAACGCGTACACCACGCCCCACAGCAGATAGGTGTTGGGGATACGCCGGGTCCGTAGATCCTGCCAGGCCACCAGCAAGGACAACAGGATCACCCCCGCCAGCAACGCCACCACAAACCATTCAAACATGCTTTACCAACCTGTTCTCACCAAGATCAAAATTAGTGAACCGTTGGCAAGATTTATGCCACAACCACCACTGCTCATACCCCATTGATTCATATTGTTTTATTCGAAAAATCACCAACCCTGCGGCACCTGCGGATAGGTTGTTTACAACCACAATAACCATCGCTTGCCATAATTGGCTGTTAAGAACCAATTATGGCAAGCGATGCGTGCGCCCGCACACCGACAAATCCCGCTCTGTCGCCACACGACAGATCGACTCACCACATGACGGGCCGACTGTTCACGCGCACAAAAACAAAATGCCACCCCCTTGCGGGAGTGGCATTTCGAATACCCGAAGCCGCAACCGAAGTTGCAGCTAACTGATATTAGTCGTCACCCAGAACGTTGGCTTCGCCGCCCAGGGTGGTGTTCATGTTGCCGCTAGCCAGGTATTCGGTGGTGTCGAACACAGCACCGTCAGCACTAGTGGTCATTTGCACCAGGCCATCGGAGTCCAGACGAACGATATTCTGAGAACCTTCTTCGCCAGTTTCACCGCCCGGCAGGTGGTTGGCCATCCATGCGTACAGGTCAGCAGTCTTGTCACCCAGTTGCACCACAGCGATGTAGGACACTGCAGCAACAGCACCCAGGGTCACGCCGTATTCGACCATGGACTGGCCTTCTTCGTCTTGCAGGAAGCTCTTAACGTTTTCGATCATAGTGATACTCCTCACACATAGTGTTTTGATATTCCCCCAAACAAAATTGACTGACCTATGTTCTGGCGGGGGAGTTACCAGAGCGGTCGTGCGTCACGCCTGACTGATGGCTTGTGGCCACCAAAAACCGGGGAGGATCAGGCGATCCCGACACACGACCGGCCTAGGCTCCGGCACTCACCCCATGTGTGCAGGGTATATATAGCAACGGGTGTGCCAACTCGCAAATTTGGCGTATTTTCCATTGTTTTATATGAGTTTTTCACTATACATTCCGCCCTTTTACCGCCGCCATGCCGGGTTTGATTGGTTGTTGTAAATAACCACACTGGCTATTTACAACAACCAATCAAACCCCATGGCAGGCCATTTCAAAAACAAAATGCCACCCCCTTGCGGGAGTGGCATTTCGAATACCCGAAGCTACAACCGAAGTTGCAGCTAACTGAATATTAGTCGTCACCCAGAACGTTGGCTTCGCCGCCCAGGGTAGTGTTCATGTTGCCGCTAGCCAGGTATTCGGTGGTGTCGAACACAGCACCGTCAGCACTAGTGGTCATTTGCACCAGGCCGTCGGCATCCAGACGGACGATCTGCTGGGAACCTTCTTCGCCAGTTTCGCCGCCAGGCAGGTGGTTAGCCATCCAGCCATACAGGTCGGCAGTCTTGTCACCCAGTTGCACCACAGCGATGTAGGACACTGCAGCCACAGCACCCAGGGTCACGCCGTATTCGACCATGGACTGGCCTTCTTCGTCCTGCAGGAAGTTCTTCACGCTCTTGATCATGTCTGTCTCCATCCAAAATTTCCGGTCAACCGATTGCGGTGAGCCGAATCATTAAATTGTCAGCCCGATTACTCGAACCGCTTTCCATGGGGAGGAGATGGCTCCCGACACGCGGCCACCTGACTGATGGCACTCACCCCGTTGCGTGTAAGGCTATTACACCAGCGACGCGGGATGGGCTGAATGGACAGAATCCACCGTGATGATCAGGATGTTTTCCCGCTCTTTTCGGGAACTTCGGAGGTGAACATCCGGCAGGCCATGGAACGGCGCATGCGGTTACTCGTAGCCTGTTTCAGCGTGCGCAGGCCTTCGGCGCGACGCATGGGGCCTGCGGCAACAGGCTCGTTAATCCAGGCGAGCGGCATCAATCACCCCGGCCCGGACGGCCAGCCTGACCAGTTGCGCAGTGTTCTGCACCCCCAACTTTTCGCGGATGCGGCCCTGCACGTTGATGATGGATTTGTAGTCGAGACACAGGCTGCCGGCAATTTCGGCGGGGGCTTCACCTTCGGCTAGGCGGACGAACACTTCGAACTCCCGCGGGGTCAGGCCCAGCAGCGTTCGGTCCCCCGTCACACGACTGACGGCCACCCGTTGGGCGATGTCGTCACCGAGATATTTACGGCCTCGCGCAATCGCGCGGATGGCGTCGAGCAGCCTTTCCGGCGGGCTGGACTTGGACAGGTAGCCGCTCGCCCCGGCCTCTAGCGCCCGTGCCGGGAACACGGCGTCGTCGTGCATGGTGAAGATCAGCACGCGCGCGCGCGCATCCCTGGCCCGCAGGCGACGCAGCGCCTCCAGTCCGCCGATGCCGGGCATGGAAAGATCCATGACGACGAGGTCGGGCTTGAGTTCGGCGTATAGCTGGCAGGCCTCTTCGCCGCTGGAGGCTTCGGCCAGCACCTGGAGATTCGGCACCGATTGCAGCAGGTGGCGGTACCCTGCCCTGACCACGGCATGGTCATCGACCAGCAAGAGACGGATCACGGATGGGGCTCCTCGACAAAGGGAATATGGACGGTCACGGCGACCCCTTGTTGCGGTACGCTGTGGATCTGCAGGCGACCGTGGAAGGACTCGACGCGTTCGCGCATGCCCGGCAGCCCGAACCCGTGGCTTTGGGGCTGCTGCATTCCGCGGCCGTCGTCCTGCACCTGCAGGATCAGCGCATTAGGTTGCCGGGTGGCGGTGACGGTGACGCACGAGGCCTGCGCATGCCGGACGACGTTGGTGAGGCTTTCCTGCACGATGCGATAGACCTGAATCGCGACGGCGGGAGGCAATCGGTCCAGATCGCGCGTGAGTTGCGCGCTCCAGTCGAGGTTGGCGGAAGCCATGGACTGGCGTTCCAGCAGGTACTCAATGGCGGAGGAAAGGCCGAGTTCATCCAGCGCGGGGGGGCGCAGACGACCGATCTGCTCACGGGTGGCCTGTGCGATATGGGTGAGCGAGGTTTCGATGGACAGGGCACGTTCTGCCAGCGCCTGCCCCTGCAACGAAAATCGCAGCGCGACGGCTTCGGCTCTGGCTGCATGCAGGTACTGTCCCAACTCGTCATGCAACTCGCGCGCCAGATTGCCGCGCTCTTCTTCCTGTGCTTCCAGCGCGTGGCATAACAGGCGCTGGTTTTCCTGCAGGAGTTCGCGAACGCGATGCTCCGCCTGGATTTGCGCGCGCAGCGCCGTCTCTGCATCGGCCCATCTCCGGCCGGCAAGCCATGCGAGAAGAATGGAACTGGTCAGCAGGAGCAGCGGCAGTTCGTCGAGTTGCCATTCTTCGTGCATGGAAGCGAAGGCGATAAATCGCTCGGAAGTGTCGAACATGAGCACCGCTGCCCCGCTCAACATGCCGAGCACCACGGCCAGCACCAGATCGCGCATGGCTCGCGCGCCCGGGCCGCGGGGCACCATTGGGGCAACAACCCCGAGGAGTTGCAACAGGTGCGTGCGCAGCGCTTGCGGAACTTGGGCCATGGAGCGCGCTACTGGAACAGACCGGATTCGGAAACGCTGGTGATCCAGGAGGGGACTTGGCTCACCGGCATCGGCCGCGCGATGCCGTAGCCCTGGGCAAACTGGCAGCCCAGTTCACGCAGGGCGGCGGCGTGCATGACCGTTTCGACGCCTTCGGTCACGACGTTCTTGCGGAAGGTGTTGGCCAGCCCGATGATGGCCTTGACGATGGCGGCATCCTCCTGGTCTTGCAGCATGTCACGTACGAATTCCTGATCGATCTTGATGGTGTCGGCTGGCAGGCGCTTGAGATACGCCAGGGCGGAATAGCCGGTGCCGAAGTCGTCCAGCGCGATGGTCACGCCGAGCGCGCGGCAAGAGGCCACGGCACGGCTGACCTTGTCGAGATCCTGCTGCGCGGTGGATTCCAGCACTTCAAGCTCCAGCGCCGCGCCTGGCAGGGCATGACGACGCAACAGATCCTGCAGGAAGGTCGGGAAATCCGGGTGTTGCAGCAAGCGTTCAGAGAGATTGACGCTCACGCCGAGATCAAGCCCGGAGGCGCGCCAGATCGAGACTTGCGCCAAGGCCGTGGCGAGCACCCAGCGGTCGATTTCGAGCATGGTCGCGGTTTGCGCCACCAGCGGCAGGCAGTAGGCGGGGTCCAACAGCCCGCGTTCGGGATGCTGCCAGCGCAACAGGGCCTCTACCCCGACGACCTTCTGGGACAGCATGTCTACCTTGGGCTGGTAATAGAGCAGCAACTCGTGTTGATGCAACGCCTGACGGATGCGCTCGACCTGGGCGTGCCGCTCGCGTACCTGCTGGTCCATCCATGGGTCGAACAGCTGAAAATGGCGACGGCCGCGCTGCTTGACCTGATACATAGCCTGGTCGGCGTGCCGGATCAGGGTATCGGCATCGCCGGAATCCATGGGATAGACCGTCGCGCCAATGCTGGCGGAAATTTCGAGCATGGCGCCGTTGACGGCATACGGCATGGAGAGCGTATCGAGCACACGGGTCAGCGCCGGATTGATGTCGTCGTGCCCCGCCAGGCTGGTCAGGACCAGCACGAACTCATCCCCGCCCAGGCGGGCGACGGTATCCTCCGTGCGCAGCACACTCTTGAGACGGCGCGCCACGTCGACCAGCAAGGCGTCGCCGGCCTCGTGGCCGTACTGGTCGTTGACCGGCTTGAACCCGTCCAGATCCATGAAGGCAACCACCACGATCTGCCCCGTCCGCCTGGCCATGGCCAGCGACTGTTCGATGCGGTCACCGAGAAGGGTGCGGTTGGGCAAGCCGGTCAGCGCGTCATGGTTGGCTTGCCAGGTCATTTTCTCGATGGCATCGCGCTTGTCATCCACACAGCGGAACACCACGACGCCACCGATGGTCTCGCCTCTGGTATTGCGTATCGGCGCGGCGGAGTCTTCAATACTGAACTCCTGCCCGTTCCGGCTGACCAGCCGGGTATTGCTGGCCAGCGCGACCACGATGCCCTCCTGCATGGCACGGCGGGTCGGACTTTCGACTGGACGACGCGAATCTTCGTTGATGATCTGGAACACCAGTTCCAGCCGTTGGCTGTAGGCCTCTTTCGTCGTCCATCCGGTGTAGATTTCGGCCACCGGATTGAGCATGAGGACGCGCCCGGTAAGATCGGTGGAAATCACGCCATCGCCGATCGAGGACAGGGTGACCACCGCCATCTCGCGTTCGAGTTCGATGGCTTTGCCATCTTCGTGGATGCGCCAGAACAAGGGGGTGAGATACACGCTGAGCAGTAGCATGCCAATCACCTCGCCCTCGTCGATGAGATCGGGCATCAGCGCCAGCAGGGCGAAATAGATGGACACCTGCGCGCCGATCACCATGGCGAACAGCCGGAAAATCGGCAACCGCTGGCTGCGGTTCATGATCATGCGCCAGACGCTGAGCGTGAGATAGACAAGCGCCGTCACGGCCAGCATGTCGAGAAGAGTATGCCAGTCAATCATGGATCGACATCAAGGTTGTACGAAAAAACAGAGCCATTCCTTCAGAAAAGCAAATCCCGCACCACCGACAACACCTTTTTCAACCCCATGAATCCCATGGGGTTTTCTTTTTTGGCTTTTGAAATGCCAGATCAGACGACGGTTACCAGCACCCGCTATGGCTGTTTTTAACCAAAGCCATCTGTCACGCCCGGTCGTTGCTGATGCTGATGAGGCAACCGTGCCAGATGCGAGACTTCTCCTGATAGCTGCCGAACCGAAAGCCGTGCATCGCGTCGCGGTTGTTCGCCAGATAGTCGATCAACGCGGCATCCCACATTTCCACCTGAACCTCGTCGGCCTCCATGAAGGTGGCGAGTTCAGCCAATGCAACTTTTTTCATGGCGAGTCCTCCCGAGTCAACCCATGAAACGCACTCCGTGATTCGCCGAGGAGGAGGACCTGCCTCGGCGATGAGCTCGGCGAACTCAGTGGATCACCACGCCCCAGGGGAATTTTCCCACGGGCACGTGGTGCACCTTGAACGTCACCGTATCAATGACCGATACCGTGCCGGAGCGGCCGTTGGCGACGTAGAGCTTACGGCCATCCGGCGTCAGCGCCATGTTCCACGGACGCTCGCCGACCTTGACGGTTCTGGCGACTTTATTGTCGCGGGTATCGATCATGCTGACCGTGCCGTCGCCACCGTTGCTGACGTAGACACGTCCGCCATCCGCAGAGACCGTCACGCCATTGGAGCGCTTGCCGACGGTCACGCGGGAGAGCACTTTCCAGTCGCCCACGGAGACGATTTCGAGCAGGTTGGCGGCTTCGTTGGCGATGTAGGCCAGCTTGCCATCCGGAGAGAAACCGACGCCGCGCGGGTGCTTGGTGGCCTTGATGAGCGCGACGGACTGGTGTTTGGCGAGGTCGATCACGTCGACATCGTTGCTTTCCTCGTTACTGGCAAGCAGCCATTTGCCATCGGGGCTGAACACGCAGTGTTCCGGGTTCTTGCCCTGGGTACTGGCGGTGTGGGTGCGCTTGAAGCTGGCGAGATCGACAAAGGAAACCGCATTTTCTTCTTCCAGACAGGCCGCGATGGTTTTGCCGTCGGGCGAAACGCTGATGCCTTCGGGTTCGTCGCCCACGTCTACCCGGTTCTTTTCCTCGCCGGTCTTGAGGTCGATCATGGCAACGGCATTGGCGTCGCGCACCACGACATAGAGTTTGTCGCCAGCGGGATCGATGGCGGTGGCCTGGATCTTTGCACCGAGCTTGCCCTTGCTGGGCATGGTCTTGATCACCTTGTCGGTACTGGTGTCGATCACCGAAACATTGCCGTCCTTTTCGTTGGGCACGTAGGCCAGCGGGGCAGCTTGTGCCGTCAGCGCCGTCAGGGCAAGCGTTGCGGCAATCGCAGTGCGGATGTGAGTCGTCATGTTCAGTCTCCTGTGGGTTGGGTTGTCGAATATTGCTGTTGGTAAACCTTGCCTTCGTTATCGCTAGCGGAAAGTTGCAGCGAAGCCGGCAAATCGCGGATAACAGGCAAACTGAGCCAAGGGTCGGCGCTGATGCCGACGCCAAGATCGATTTGCATGAAGGGCTGCCCGGCTTGCGCGATGTCCAGCTGCCGGATGAACCACGGCTTGGCGTAATACCCGTGCGTGGTGCGCTCGAACCCGGTGCGCATCGGGTGCTTGATCATGATCACCCACTGTCCGCCAGGCGCGCCCTGTGCCGGGGATGCCTCATGCCGAACCCGGATGCGGCCGGCTTCGGCGCGAAGTTTCGCCTCGTCACCGTCCAGCCCGCCGCCACAACCGCCGCCCGGCGTCCTGACCTCGGTCGATGTCATGAAATACAGGCCTTGCGCATCCTCTGCCACTACCCGCACCCAGGTGCTTTTTTCGAGCCGGATGCGGGTCTGAAAATGCACATCGGGAATCTCGCGCAGCAAAGTCATCGTGGCCGTCAATGGCACCGGGTTGCCGTCAACCAGCAGCCAGATCCGCCGGATTCCTGGTCGGTTGGTGCTGATCGCCACCGGGACCAGGGCTGGATTTTCGGCAATGGTCGCGATTTCCAGCCGGATCGCCGCGGCGTCTTCCTGCACTGGCTTGCCGGCAAAATAGGCTTTGTGCAGCGCCGGCCAGGCATCGACAGGCGCAGCTTGCACCGATGACGATGCCATCAGCAGCAACGCGAGTATTCGGGAGAAAAAGAGGCCGGGCATCTGCATGACGCCCGGCTCAGGCACTATGGAGAGATGCACGCGCGGAGACGGGCATAGGGGTTCCCGGCAACCTGTATCCCAGCGAGCTGGTGCATGGACTGCATCATAGAGCCCGGGCGGGCCGGACGACGACCGCATTCTTCCTCATCTGGCTTGGGAGACTCTCCCGATAACATCGGGATCGCGCCGGTCGTCATGCCGTTACTCCATGCTACTTGCTGGCAGTTTGACCAAGCATTTTTGCGGCCGCGGGCGAAGGTCTGCCCTCCTCGGTTTCGTCCTTGCGGTCGAACAGGGTCTCTTCGCCCATGATGACCTTCAGCCAGCCGGGGTAGGTGTAAGCCGTGCCCTTGTTGTGGTCGACAATCGCCCCGATGCCGCCACCGAGCAGGATGTTGCCGAACATGCCGCCGTTGGCGCGGGAAATCGCAGTGGCGGTGCCCGGCGTCATGCCCTCCTTCTCGCACTTGATCACCAGGTTTTCACCGGAGCGATGCACGCTCACCGCTCCCGGGGTCTTCACGTCCCATTGGCCGCGGTCGTTCCTGGCCACGCACTTGGCGTCCATGACACGCTGCTGATCCTGGGAATAGGTATCGATCTGGACTTGCTGGTTGGCATCCTTGGTGATGGTGGCGCAACCGGTAGTTGCAACCGTAATGGCAGCGGCTGCACAAAGCTTGATCATGGTCACTTGGTATTTTCTCTTTCGCATGCGAGGGAATCTCCGCGCGGGGGATTCCTCAAAAAAAATGCCGGGCATTGGAGGAGGCCCGGCATTGAACTATGGAGTTATGCGCTACGGGGAGACGGGCATCACTGTGTACAGAGTTACGCGAATTCGCATTGCATGGCTTGCATGATAGGTGGCACCCGCTTCGCCCTCTACCTCAGGATTCCCGAATATCCATGGGAAATTTTCCCGACCTGCCGTTTAGCGGGTCTCCACAAATTGCTTGATCCCCGCGAGGCCGGCGTCGTAAATGCCGTTAATGGCGGCGTTGGCCGCAGGGTTGTCCTCGCCCGGCTTGGCTTCCATGCTGTTGGCCTTGTTGTAGAAACGTCCGGTCCAGGTCAGGGTGGATTCGCCCGCACCAGGCCCTGCCTTGACCTGCATCACAGCACGGTAGTTGCTGACGGGGATGGTGCCATCGACCATCTTGTAGTCGATTTTCATGTCGGCCTCGTTGACTTCGCGCAACTTCTCCACGACCTTGCCGCCGTCCTTCAGGATCAGGGTGCGATGCTGCAGCATCGCTTCGCTTTCGGCGTCCTTCCGCTCTTCTACGGCGGTGGTGGCAACGCCGGGATGCCATTGGTGCATGTTGCCGAAATCCTTGACGACAGCCCAGGTCTTGGCCGGCTCGGCCTTGATCACGACCTCTTTCACGACTTTTTGGGGGCTCGGGCCGTGGGCATTGGCGACAAAAGGCAACACTGCTGCCAACAGACCTAAATACCAGTAATGCTTCATCTACATCTCCTTGAACGTACCGCCGCCAACGCCGCGGCACGTTGGTTTTGAGGGGTTGCGGGGGTTACTGCTTCTCGACCAATGCCTTCAGCGCCGGCAAACCGCCGTCGTATACGCCTTCGATGGCCTTGACCGCTGCGGCGTTGTCTTCGCCGGGCTTGGCGTCGACGGCATTGGCCTTGTTATAGAAGCGACCGGTCCAGGTCACGGTGGATTCGCCGGCGCCCGGGCCTGCCTTGACCTGCATGATGGCGCGGTAACCACTGACGGGCAGCACGCTTTCGACGATGCGGTATTCCAGCTTCATGTCGGCATCGCTGCTACCCACCAGTTTTTCCAGAATGGTGCCGCCGCCCTTGAGGGTGACCAGGCGGTGTTGCACCTCGGCGCCGGTGTCGTCCTTCATCATCTTGAGCTCAGTGGATTCGGCGGCCGGATGCCATTTGTGCAGCCCGCCGAAATCCTTGACGACGGCCCACACCTTGGCCGGTTCCGCCTTGATCGTCACTTCCCGGATCACTTTCTGCTGGCTGGGGGCATTGGCGGCGATGGCGCCCATGGGCAACAACATGGCAGCAGAGAGTATGGCAATCCAGAATTTCATGGTGATTTCCTTTCAGGTTGAAAAAATAATTGGGATTGAGAATCCAGAGCGTGTTCGCACTAGTCGACCGTGCCGACAAAATCGCCGAATGCGCGACTTTGCGACCCGGTGGGGATATGCCGGAGGCGCTTGCGGGTGACCGCATCGACGATGTCCAGCCGGTTGTCCATCCAGCTGGCGACGAGCACCTGCTTGCGCCGCGCGTCGTAGGCTACGCCTTCGGGGAAGCCGCCCACGGCCACGCGATCCACGGTCTTTCCGGTCGCGAGATCGACGACCGAGAGGCTGTCTTCGCCGGTGTTGGTAACGTAGGCACGCTTGCCTTCCGTATCGCTCACCACGCAATAAGGGTGCTCGCCGACCGGAATGGTGGCGGTCACCTGATCGCGACGCACGTCGATAACGGACAGCGAATTGCTTTCGACGTTGACCACCAACAGGCTGCGCCCGTCTCCGCTCAGGGCCATGCCGAAGGGATGTTTGCCCACCGGAATTCGGTGGACCTCGCGCAGGCTGCGGGTGTCGATCACGCTGACGTCGTCGCTGTCGCGATTAGCTACGTAGAGGCTCGCTCCATCGCGGTTCAGCACCATGCCGGCCGGTGCCTTGCCGCCGAGCGCGATCATGCCGGATTGCGCCATGGTGCCGGTGTCGTAGACCAGCACCTGATCGTGAAACCAGTCCGCCACGAACAGCTGGCCACCGGTCTTGCTCAGGGCCAGCCCCACGGGTGCGATCGGCATGGCGATTTCATGCACTACCTTGCGGCTGCGCATGTCGACCACCGAGACGGACCGGCCTTCGACGTTGGACACGTAGACGCGTTTGCCCAGCGGGTCGACCGCCACGCCGACAGGCGCGCGCCCGACCGCCACCGTATCCATGACCACCTGCGTCTCCAGATCGACCACGGAGAGGGTGTGGTCGCCCTGGTTGGTCACGTAGGCGTAGCTGCCTGCCCAAGCCTGCACGGCAGGCAACAACAGACAGGCCACGCGACAGAAAAACCCTTTCACGCCCTTACCAGTTCTTCTTGGACGGATCGCCACGGTAGTTGGCGCGGATGAAGGTAATGATCTTCCACAGGTCGTCTTCGGACTTGACGATGTTGCCATGCGGCGGCATCGGGCCGACGACGTTCTCACGCCCCTTGCGCGAGACGCCCGTTTGCTTGGTGAATTCGACGCTGCCCAGGGAAATCAGGCGGAACAGGGTGTCGTCATCACTGCCGTAGACCCAGACGTCGTTCGACAGCGGCGGGCACATGCCACCACCGCCGGAGCCGCCGTGACATCCGTTGCAGCTGGCGCTGAGATACTTCTTGCGCCCTTGCTGGATCACTTCGTCGTTGGCATTGGCGTACGGGTTCTTCAATTCGCCGATTTTGGTCGCCGCCACTTTTTCGAGCGGCAGCGGGCCTGTCACCGCCGGCGCGACAGGGGATGCTGGCGCCTCGGCTGGTGCTGGCGCCTCGGCTGGTGCTGGCGCATCTGCAGGTTGCGTGGCATCGGCCACGGCATACGCCGCGCCAAAGATCATGCTGATAGTGGCCATCATGGCCAGATTTCGAATGTTCATGTTACTCCTCAAGGTATCGTGGTTGTTTTCGTGTCAGCTTTCTGCGTGCGCAAGAAGGTCGCCTCAGCCCTTAGAATGGGCTTTCAGCACATCGACCGTCTTTTGAGCACCGATTTCAGTCGCCAGCATCAGTGCCGTCTTGCCTTCCTCGTCCTTCAGTTGAGGATTAGCACCGGACTTGAGCAACAGCATCATCTGCATGTCCTGGTTGCGTACCGCAGAAATCATGAGTGCCGTCACCCCGCCGGCATTTCTGGCGTTCGGATCGGCCTTGTACTGCAGCAGGGTTTGCATCATCTGCTGGTTATCCTGTTTGGCAGCGATCATCAGCGCCGTGTATCGGGCCGCCCCCATGCCGTCGTCCGGATTGGCGCCGGAGTCCAGCATGGCCACGGCTGCATTTGCCTTGTTGGTGTAGGCCGCCAGGCCGAGCGCGGTCATACCATCATGGTTCTGCAGGCTGAAATTGGCCTTGAACTTGCCCAGCAGGCGCATGATCTTCGGGTCATTCCCCCTGACCCCGTGCATCGCGGCGGTCCACCCGTCGTGATCCTGCCGGTTGGGGTCGGCCCCGTACTCCAGGAAGCCATTGACCATGGACAAGTCGCCGCTCTTCACCGCCACCATGAGCGGCGTCTGCCCCTCGGTATCGGGCGCGTCGATCTTTGCACCGCGTTTCAGCAGATATTCGACGCGGGTCGAATCCCGTGCAATCGTGGCGTTGTGCAACTCCTGTTCCAGGGTACTGCCCTCTTTGAGCGTCGCGTCCACCAGTGCAGGCAACGCTGCCGGATCGGACTGTTTGGGGATTTGTGCGTGGTTGGCGAGGCGGGCCAGCGGTTTGTAGGGACCATGGGAGGGAATGTCACCCGAAACCACACACTCGTCGCACTTCACCAGCGGCACACCGTAATCGGTCAGAATCTTCTTGATCTTGTCCCGGTTGTCCAGCATGGCCTTTTCCACTTTGGCCTTGAGTTCCTTCGCGTTCTTGCGCATGCCGATCGACAGCGCGAACTCCATCGGCGTGCGATCCTCCATGCGATTCACCGGCGTAATCTTCAACGGCGCCTGCTGCATGGTGGTGTACCAACCCGCCATGGGGCCCCAGATAGCCGCCACATCGAGCTTGCCCTCCACCACCTGCTGCACCTGACGATGCGGCTGGCGTTCCGGTAACAGATCGGCATCGTGGCTGATGGTGTGGACGACGGTGTTCTCGCGTTTCAGGCCGCGCTCCTGCAATACCGTGCGGATGGCAGAGTGCTGAAAAACGCCGACCTTGAGATCGTTCAGGAGTTTGGGGTCATCCAGGCCCTGGATGTCGAGCCCCTTGTCGTTGCGGTAGGCCAGGACGAAGGTGCTGCGATAGACGGGCATGGTCACCATCATGCGTTCATCGTCGTGGGACATGTCCATCAGGATGTCGCATTCATTGTTGTCGAACGTCTGGCGGGTCAGGCCACGCTCGAGGTAGGGGCGGTAGAAATAAGTCGTGTAGGTGCCCATGGCTTCGGCAATCACCGTGCCGATCTTGTTCTGAAATCCCTCTCCCTTGTCGGAAGAAAGCGGCATGTTGCCGGGATCGGCGCAAATCCGGAGCGGTTCGGTTTTCCTGGGGGCGGAGTCTTCCGCCAGGACCAGGCTCGGGGCCATCATGCCCAGCAGTAAAAACAGGTATCCATAGCGTTGCATGTCTTGGTTGTTCTTCATGTCTCTTACCGGCTTTTGAAACGATAAAAGCCGGGCGGGCTGCGCTTGCACGCGGCCCGCCCGGCACACTACTTCACATCCACTTCAATCGGGATCAGTCCAGACGGAAGGTGAACAAGGTACCGCCCTGCGGCACTTTATCGAGACCGGAGGCCTTGGCCATCGCAGTCGCGCCGATCGCGCCGTACTTGTCATCCATGTCCAGACCTGCGGTCACCGGCAGGCCGATCCAGCCACCGATGCCAGACCACACGGACACGTACTGCTTGCCCTTGATCTTGTAGGTGATCGGGTTGCCGATGATGCCGGAGGCCAGCTTGCGGCTCCACAGCACCTTGCCGGACTTGCGATCTACCGCACGGAAGTCGCCACCCAGGGAACCGTAGAAGGCCAGGCCGCCATCGGTCACCAGTGCACCACCCCAGTTAGGATAAGGATCCGGGATTTCCCACAGAGTCTTGCCGGACACTACGTCAAACTTCTTGAACTTGCCGGTCACGCCCGGTTTTTCCGGATACATGTAGACGTTGGCAAACACGTACACGGTGCCCTGCTGGGTGTGGGTACGCTCTTGCGGCTCGTCTTCCATACACCAGTTGTTGGTCGGCACGTAGAACACGTTCGGTTCCTTCGGATCGACCGCAGCCGGCTGCTGGTCCTTGCCGCCCATGGCAGACGGGCAAGCCTGAGTATTGACGTCACGGGCAAACGGAGAGTGCTCCTTCACCTTGATCGGACGACCGGACTTCAGATCGACCTTTTCCGCCCAGTTGACGGTCACGAACTTGTGAGCGCGCAACAACGTACCATCCTTGCGGTCCAGCACATAAGCGAAGCCGTTACGGTCGAAGTTGACCAGCGCGTCATGCTTCTTGCCGTCCACTTCCAGGTTGTCCACCAGAATGTTTTCGTTCACACCGTCGTAGTCCCACTGGTCGAACGGAGTCTTCTGGTAAGCCCACACCATTTCACCGGTGTCGATCTTGCGGGCCATGATGGTCATGGACCACTTGTTGTCATACTTGCCGACATTCGTCTTGGGATCCACGGTATTACATTGTTCGTGGGTCAGATCCTTGCCGGTGTAGCCGCAGCGGTAGGCTGGAGACCAGTGGCCGGGGTTGCCCGTACCAGCGTACATGATGCGAAGCTTGGGGTCGTAGCTGAACCATGCCCAGGGAGCGCCGCCACCGATTTTCCATTCATCGCCAGGATAGGTGAAGCCGGTTTTCTGGCCAGCCAGACCATAGTGCGGGTTGGCCTTGTTGGTATCCTTGGTCATACAGATGTCTTCGTCAGAGCCGGTACTATGGCACTTCCAGACTTCCTTGCCGGTCTTGAGGTCATAAGCTACGGTACGGCCACGGGCAGCGAACTCGTCACCGCCGAAACCGGCCACCACCAGACCTTCAGCAACCATGGCCGGGCCTGAGTGTGTCTCGCCCTTGTCCGGATAGGCGTGCTTGGTCACCCAGACTTCCTTGCCGGTCGTCGCATCCAGCGCGATCAGGAAGCCGTCCAGAGTGTGGAAAACGACCTTGCCGTCAGCATAGTTGAGACCGCGGTTGATGGTGTCGCAGCAGGCGCGCGGCACAGCAGATTCATCACGGTCCGTCTTTTTGGTGTAGTTCCAGATCTGCTTCGGATGGTCCGGATCGGACAGGTCCAGTGCCTGCACGATGTTCGGCCAACCGGATACCAGATACATCATCGGCTTGCCGTTGTGCTCGACCACCACCGGCTGCCCTTCGTGGCCGCGCAAGGTACCGGAGGACTGCGACCAGATCATCTGCAGGTTCTTGACGTTGCCGGCGTTGATATCCTTGAGCTTGCTGTGACGGTGCAACGCAAGGTTCTGGCCCGGGGCCGCCCACATGTTGTGATCCTGGCTGCGTTTGATGATTTCTTCATTGGCCGACGCAACGCCCGCGGCGCCGATCATGGCCATCGCACCGAATGCCGCAAACACGGCACGCAGTGCAAACGTTGGTTGTTTCATACATCCTCCTTGATTTATTGGTAGTCATCGCCGTCAACACCCGATTCGGATATCGCACGTGGGGCCACTATAGGCCGCACACAAGGCTTGCCACATGAGCGACAGTCCCGAGTCGGGCAGGGAAATATTCCCTGCAATTCCCGGACTTTCCCGGGATGCCTGCCAGCGCGAAGGGCCATTCGCCAATAAAAAACCCCTCTCCGCGGAGAGGGGTTGGAGGGTGGAACCTCTGAGCACGTAGAGATTCAACATGGAGTCTGGAGGACAGCCGGGGACCTGCCCCGGCCGTGCCTCGAAGGTAGATAGATCTACCTGGTATTACAGGCTGAACACGTTCAGTGCACCGCCGCCAGGAGCAGCGTTGTACTTGGTCAGTTCAGCATAACCACCGGCGGCACCCAGTGCATCGGTCGGGTTTTCCAGACCCAGGTTCATCGCCACACCAGCCCAGCCGCCGATACCGGACAGCACGCCAACGTATTGCTTACCCTTGTTGCCGTAGGTGAACGCGTTACCGATCACGCCGGAACCAACCTGGAACTTCCACAGTTCCTTGCCGGAGTTAGCGTCAACCGCCTTGAACCAGCGATCCAGAGTGCCGTAGAACACCAGGTCGGAAGCCGTTGCCAGCGCGCCACCCCAGGCGGAGAACTTCTCCTTGTTGTACCACTTGGCCTTGTTGGTCATCGGGTCGTAGGCAGCGAAACCGCCCATCACACCGTCCGGCCCCGGGAACATGGTCAGGGTAGCGCCAACCCACGGTTGACCAGCGATGTACTTGGATTCCACCGGCTCATAGGTCATACACACGTGGTTCAGCGGGGAATACACCAGACCGGTCTTCGGGCTGTAGGCAGCCGG
Organism: uncultured Methylobacillus sp.; assembly: GCA_964445115.1. Taxonomy (GTDB): domain Bacteria; phylum Pseudomonadota; class Gammaproteobacteria; order Burkholderiales; family Methylophilaceae; genus CAIJXJ01. The sequence continues at coordinate 64,528 of CAYUJU010000007.1, forward strand.
TTGCTGGTCCTTGGTGCCCAGCGCAGCCGGGCAGATACCCTTGGCGTTATAGTCCTGGTGGGTGGAAGCTTCCGGAGTCTTGTCCGGCACGCCGGTCTTCAGATCGACGTTCTTCGCCCAGTTGACGAACGGGTGCACCTTCTCGGCAGCGATCAAGGTGCCGTTGTGGGCGTTCCAGGTGTAGGCGAAGCCGTTACGGTCATGGTGCCAGGCGTAGGTCTTGCCACCCTTGTCGAACAGGATCACTTCGTTCACGCCGTCGTAGTCCCACTCGTCGTGCGGGGTCATCTGCATCGCCCACTTGGCCATGCCGGTGTCCAGGTCGCGCGCGGTCACGGTCATGGACCACTTGTTGTCGCCAGGACGCACGTCCGGGTTCCACACGGACGGGTTACCCGCACCGTAGTACACCAGGTTGGTGCGGGAGTCATACGGCCACCAGCCCCATACGGAGCCACCGCCGTGTTGCCAGCCGTCCTTGACCGCTTGCGGCTTCAGCCAGGTCTTGACGCCGAGGTCACGCTCACCGATCTTCAGCTTTTCGAGCGGCAGGCGCTTGAAGGAACCGCCGACCTTATTGCCGCCGTTCACGTCTTCATAGACGGACAGTGCGGAGTATTGCGGATTTTCCTTGTTTGTATCTGCGTTGTGCAGGGTTTCCGAATCCGGGCCGGTGGAGTAAGCCTTCCATGCCAGGGAGCCGTCCTTCAGGTTGTACGCAGCGATGAAGCAGCGAACGCCGAATTCAGCACCGGAGCAACCGGTCAGGACCTTATCCTTGATCACGTGCGGAGCGTTGGTGTTAGTCGCGCCAACCTTCGGGTCGGTGTTCTTCACAGACCAAACCACCTTACCGTCAGCTGCGTTCAGAGCAACCAGGGTGCCGTCGTTCTGTTGCAGAACGATCTTGCCGTCGCCGAAGCCCAGACCACGAGACACGTTGTCGCAGCACAGCACGGCTTGCACGGACGGATCCTGTTTCGGGAAGTAGGACCACTTGATCTTCTGGTTGTCGTTCAGGTCCAGTGCGTAGATGTTGTTCGGGAACGCGGTCACAATGTACATCATACCGTCAATCACCAGCGGGGAGCCTTCGTGACCGCGGTTCACACCGGTCGCGAACGTCCAGGCCATCTTCACGTTCTTGATGTTGCCCTTGTTGATCTGGGTCAGCTTGGAATAAGCCTGATTGTCGTGGGAAATACGCGGGTGCGCATTGTTGTTCGGATTGGCCATCGCCTTTTCCTGATCGGCAGCAGCAAATGCCGCCATCGGCATTGCCATGGCCACACCGGCAGCCAGACCCAAGGCGATGTTGATTTTCCTCATCTCCATTTTACGTCTCCATTATTGGTTGATATGAAAGGGTTAAAACGTAAGTGAAAGCATTGTGACGAGGGACAACGGGAACACGACATGCCTCGACTCCACAAACCATTCGGGGGTGCCTAAGCCCCCCATTACCCCTGACGCTTCCGGGAAATACTCCTGCAACTAACGTGCCACACTCCAAAATTAACTCTAATCATCTGTTTTATATAATTATATTATTGACCATAAATTAAAATGTAGTTGGTTGATATCAACAAATCGGCTTTCAACAACCAGAATTCGGTTTTCTGGAACCATCACGACCACCCGTCTATCTCGCATGGGCGCGAGCGTCAACGGTCAATTCGTTGCGATCGATCGCCAGCAGGACATCCCTTGGCTGCTTCACCAGCATGATCGTCAGGCCTGCCGCACGGGACAATACTTCCAGATAGACCTGTTGCGCTGCGGACTAGTGCTCGCCGTGCACCAGCAGCGGCCCGCTACAACGCGGTCTTGCCACCCCCACATTGCCTTCGAGCAGGACATGGCCGCGCGCGAACATGGCAATCACCAACTGGCGCACGGGATGCTTCAGGCCAAGCACCGTCGCATTCAGCGCGTTTTCCAGATTCAGGGATCGGTTACGCCATTCGTGCAACGCATTCGCGGCAGTCATTTTGCGCTTGCCCGTGCCGGCCCCACAGGCTTCCATTCCGTCGCCAACACCTTGGCTCTCGCGATGTCTTCCGGCTTCATGGTTTTGGCAATCTTGTCGCGCGCGATGATCGCCCCGTCGTGACTTTGATCCGCAGCCAGCATGTACCACTTGTACGATTCCACAGGGTCCTTGCTCACGCCATCGCCATGTTCGTACAACAGCCCAATCGCGTATTGCGCCTTGCTATGCCCCTGGTCGGCCGATTTCCTGACCCATTCCACGCCCTGACGAGCATCCTTCTTCAGCCCTCGCCCTTCGAGGTAGCACTGGCCCAGCACCAGCTGTGATTTGTAATGGCCTTGTTCCGCCGCCTTGCGGTACCAGTTGGCGGCCGAGGTATCGTCCTGCTTCACGCCACGACCGATGGTAGTAATGCGGCCCATGGCAAACTGGGACAGGATGTGGCCTTTCTCCGCCGCTTTCCTGAACCATTTCCCGGATTCGATATCGTTACGCTCCACCCCCTGCCCTTGGGCATACATCACCCCCAGGTTGTACTGGGCGTCCAGATGACCCTGGTCGGCTGCACGGCGGTACCACTGGACAGCCTGCACGTAGTCCTGCGGCATACCCTGCCCCTCGTCGTACATCATGCCAAGGATGTGCTGCGCTCTGACATCCCCTCGCTCAGCCAGCGGCCTGAATTCTTTCAGGGCGGCGTCATAGCGGTGGGCCAGCATGGCGGCCTTGCCTTCCTCGAAACCGGCCAAGGCCGGCAACGGCAAGGTGATCCACAACAACATCAAGCTAGAACATACAGATCTCACATCGCACTCCTGTTTGCAGTTTTCTGAAAGCACTTCAACCTTCGATCACACCATGCCGGATCGCCAACCGCACCAACTCGACCGGGCTGGTCACGCCCAGTTTCTGCTTGAGCAGCGTCTGATAGTTCGCCACGGTTTTCTGACTAATCTTGAGCATGTCTGCAATTCCTTCGACCGGGTGGCCCTCCGCCAGCAACCTGAACACCTCGAACTCGCGCGAGGAAAGCCGGCGGATCGGATCATCCTCGCCGGACAGCGTCTGCAACGCGATGTTCTGCGCCACGACCGGACTGATCCAGATCTTGCCAGCCGCAGCATCGCGCGAGGCGCGCACCAGATCATCGGCGATGCCGGACTTCACCACGTAACCACGCGCCCCCGAGGACAAGGCCTGGGTCGCGAAAGCGGCGGTTTCATGCATGGAAAACACCACGATACGTGCTGCCGGATAGCGCGACAGGATGCGCCGCAGCGACTCCAGCCCCCCCATCCCCGGCATCGACATGTCCATGACCACCACATCGGGCAGCTGCTCGCCGTAAAGCTGGTACGCCGACTCGCCGCTGTCCGCCTCGGCCACCACCTCCATGCTGCCGCCCAGTTCAAACAGTCGACGCAACCCCGAACGGACCACCGCGTGGTCATCCACCAACATGATTCTCAGCGCTCCGCTCATCGTGCCTCCTCGCCAGCACAGGGGATTTCCATCGTCAGCATCGTTCCCTCGCCTAATGCCGTTTTCAAATCGAACTTACCCCGCAACCCCTGGACGCGCTCGCGTATGCCGGCCAGGCCATAACCTTCCGTGATTTCGGCCAGATCGAACCCACGCCCGTCATCCTCGACCTGCAGCACCAATCGATCCGCCCTTCTGGAAAGATTCAGCGTCACGCGTCTCGCATGGGAATGACGGGAAATATTGGTCAGGCATTCCTGCACGATGCGATAAGCTGCAATCGCCGTAGTCTCATCGATCGCCCCGAGATCGTCAGGAATACGCACACTGGTCGAAATAGCCCGATTCCGTTGCCGCCAGGTGTACACCAGATCCTGCAGTGCCGGCGCCAGCCCGAGTTCGTCCAGCAATCCCGGGCGCAGGCGCTGCAACAGGTGGTGCACCATGTCCATCAGTTGCTGGGTAATATCGGCGATCGCCTCTGCGCTGACACGCGCATCCGAGATTTTTCTGGACTTGATGATGGCCATGGCATCGATGTTGATCGCAGTCAGGTATTGGCCGATCTCGTCATGCAGGTCACGCGCCAGATTCTTGCGCTCGTCCTCCTGCAACCGGATAATCTGCTGGGTCAGGCGATGATTGCTCTGCACGCTCAGCTGCAGGGTAGACGCCATGGTATTGAACTTGAGGCCGATACCCGCCAATTCAGGCAGCTTGAACAATGGCAGACGCGCATCCAGGTTGCCCTGTTCGATCTCGGTCAATGCCGCCTGCACCCGATCGACCGGGCGCAAGGCACGACCGACCGCCCAGTAGACCATGCCGTTCACCACCAGAAAAAAGACCCCGACCAATCCCATCAATCCCACCGTGTCGTCCCAAATTTCGGCGATTTCATACGTCGGGTCAGGCGTCACCACCATCTCTCCGATGACGCGCCCGTGCATGAACACCCGCCGCCGTGTTTCGTGCATCGCGGGGGAAGCAATATCCATTGCCCGCAGGAACCATGCCGGCACCTGCTCTTGCTCGCCCCCCCTCTCCAGAGATCTGTTGCTGTCACGCAACCGCCCCCTGAAGTCATAAAACTCGATGCGCAAATGCCGGATATTCTCCAGGCTTTGCAACCTGAACATCGAGGCCCTGGAAGCGTCCGCACCGTTGAGCCAGGCGTAATCTGACGTGTAGTGCAGAATCTCCGTATCCAGCAGGTGCAGCGCTAGCGACGCCGTGGATTCCAACTCGGCACGGACATCCTCCCGCGCGTTTCTGATCATGAGGATCGCGCCCACACACATCACCAGCAGCAGCAATCCCGTAATCAGTAAATTTAGTCTTAGCCTGAGGCTCATGCGTTGCCCCGCTTGCGAAATCGTGAATTTTATAGAGTTCATCATGCTCGAAAATGGGAGAAACTCCCGACTTGATATAGAAGTCAACTCGCCCGAAAAGCGGCGAATTCCAGGAAACCTTCTTCGCCAGCACGATTCATGCCGTGTCAAAACACGGTATTTAGCGCCCTCACCCCTTCAGGAAGTAAAAATAATGGTCCATAGCAGCCATGTGGCTGCTATGGACCATTATTCTTTTAAATCAGAGAGATAATTGCGTTTTTTGATCAGAAGTGCTAGGATAAAAATGTCTAGATATTGTTTTTGGACAACATAAAATAGAGATAAGGAGAGTACGCCATGAATAAAAAACTAATCGCACTGCTGATCGCTTCTGCCTTCTTCACACCGAGCGCCTTTGCTGCCGACAAGCACACCGGCAAGATGGAAAGCTGCATGAAGGCCGCGCTGGCAAAGCACCCGGGTGGTGTCATTTCGTTGGAAGCTGAAATCGAAGACGGCAAGCCCACTTACGAATTCGACATCAAGGGCACCGACGGCAAGGAATGGGAAGTCGAGTGCGCCGCCAAGACCGGCAAGCTGATTGAAGAAGAGGAAGAAGTTGACGCCAAGGATCCGCGCTTTGCCTCCAAGGCCAAGGTCAGCTTCGACGACGCCAAGAAGACCGCACTCGCCGCCTATCCGGGCGAAGTGGTCGAGAGCGAGACCGCGATCGAATCCAACGGCGACATCTCCTACGAGTTCGACATCAAGACCAAGGACGGCAAGGAAATCGAAGTGGAAGTCGACGCTGTCAGCGGCAAGATCATCGAAACCGAAGAAGAAACCTACCAGATCGGTATCGATTAAGCGTGACGAAAGTTTCGCTGCATCAAAAACGGCACCCGCGGGTGCCGTTTTTTTGTGTTAGGCATTGGATGATGCCATTCGCTCATGCGGTTTCCGTCACTCACACCGGCAAACGCCGGCATTCAGCAGAGACACTAGCGAGCAAAACGCGCAGTGTTTGACAGAGACCGTCTTCCTCTGGAAGACGGTACCGCCAGCCATCCGCTCGACAGTAGGGCTTAGTCGCTCCCGAACAAATCTCGTGTATACACCTTGGCTTCAACGTCGGCGAGTTCCCTGGCCATGCGGTTGGACACAATCACGTCGGACAGTTTCTTGAACTCGTCCAGATCGGTGATGACGCGGGAATGAAAGAATTCCTTCTCTTTCAATTCCGGCTCGTACAGCACCACTTCAATCCCCTTGGCCTTGATACGCTTCATCACGCCCTGGATGCTGGAGGCACGGAAGTTGTCGGAGCCACTCTTCATGATCAGACGATACACCCCCACCACCTTGGGTTTGCGCTGGAGGATGCTGTCGGCGATGAAGTCCTTGCGGGTGCTGTTGGACTGTACGATGGCGTTGATCAGGTTTTGCGGCACGTCCTGATAGTTGGCGAGCAACTGCTTGGTGTCCTTGGGCAGGCAGTAGCCGCCGTAGCCGAACGAGGGGTTGTTGTAGTGGCTGCCGATGCGGGGGTCGAGCCCTACTCCTTCGATGATCTGGCGCGTATCGAGGCCGTGGGTGGCGGCGTAGGAGTCGAGCTCGTTGAAGTAGGCCACGCGCATGGCGAGGTAGGTGTTGGCGAAGAGCTTGATCGCTTCAGCTTCGGAGCTGTCCGTGACCAGCACCGGGATATCCTGCTTGAGCGCACCTTCCTGCAGCAATTTGGCGAAGGTACGGGCGCGGTCGGAGATCTCACCAACCACGATGCGGGAGGGGTAGAGGTTGTCGTAGAGAGCCTTGCCTTCGCGCAGGAATTCGGGGGAGAAGATCAGGTTGTCGCATTTCAGCTCGGCGCGCACCTTGGCGGTGTAGCCGACAGGCACGGTGGACTTGATGACCATGACCGCCTGCGGATTGATAGCCATGACATCCTTGATCACGGCTTCGACCGAGCGGGTGTTGAAGTAATTGGTCTCGGGGTCGTAGTCGGTCGGGGTGGCGATGATGACGAACGCGGCACCGGTATAGGCGTCGGCTTTGTCCAGCGTGGCACGGAAGTTCAGCGTCTTGTGCTGCAGGTAGTCCTCAATCTCGGCGTCGGCGATCGGCGACACCTTGCGGTTCAGCATCTCAACCTTCTCCGGCACGATATCCAGCGCCACCACTTCGTTCTTCTGCGCCAGCAGCACCGCCATCGAAAGGCCTACGTAGCCGGTTCCGGCAATCGCGATTTTCATGGGCAATATCCTGTTTTCGAAGGCCGTTATTTTGCCACGAAACCGGATGCCTTGCCCGAGGGCGTCATCACGCGAAAATGGCTGTCAACAACCACGTTGAACTGGTTGATGGCAACCAATTAGCCCTGTCTGGCCGATGCCATCAGTCGCCATCGTGGCTGGCAGATATTGCATGGCCCGAGCCCCAGGCCGATTTGGTGCGGTTCTGTGCTAACCTTTGAACAATTTTTCGCACTGCGGGTCGAATTGGCATCGCAATTGCGTGTTTTACCGGATACGGCCATGACCGTAGTTCAAGAACAAGTCAAACCTTATGGAGAAATGCTGCATGAAACTGAACCGTATCAAACTGGGCGTCGCCGCCCTGCTGGGGCTGTCTGTCATGACCAATGCGGTCGCCGAGGACAAGGGCTTGGCTTATGTCTCGAACCAGGATGGCGCGGTCAGCATCATCGACCTAGCCACCATGGAAACCAAGGGTAACCTCGACCTCGGCGCCAAGGGCCCGCGCGGCCTCGGCATCACCGCCGATGGCAAGTTGCTGGTGACCGCCAACAAGGACGACGGTAACGTTTCCATCGTGGAACTGGGCAGCAATACCGTGAAGCACGTCGTCATCGGCAAAAACCCGGAATTCGTGCGCGTCCTGGGCGACAAGGCCTATGTCACCTATGAACCGAGCGCCAAGTCCGGCCCGCCGCCCAAGCCGGGCAGCAAGGAAGCCGAAGAGGATGATGACGACGACAAGATCCCCGGCCGCATCGCCATCGTCGACCTGAAGCAGGCCAAGGTCATCAAGGAGATTATCGGCAAACCGGAAACCGAAGGCCTGGAGTTCTCCAAGGACGGCAAGAAGATGATCGTGACCAACGAGTCCGACAACTCCATCACCGTGCACGACATCAAGACCGGCAAGGTGTTGAAGAATGTGATGGTGCACAAGTATGGCGACCGTCCGCGTGGCATCAAGGTTTCCCCTGATGGCAAGCAATACGTGGCCACGCTGGAATACGGCGACAAGATACTGGTGCTGGACAGCAAGTTCAAGGTCGTGAAGGAAGTGCCGACGGGCAAGACTCCGTATGGCGTCTCCTACGATAACGCCGGCAAGTACGTCTATGTTGCCGCCAACAAGGACAAGCTGCTGCAGGTGTTCGATGCCAAGACCTTCGACAAGGTCAAGGACATCCCCACCGGCGACCGTTGCTGGCACTTCAGCTTTACCCCGGACGACAAGCAGTTGCTGCTCGCCTGTGGTAAATCCAACGAAGTGCTGGTAATCGACACGGAAAAGCACGAAGTCACCAAGCGCATTGCCGACAAGGAAATGCCCTGGGGGATCGTGACCTATCCGAAGTCCATGGGCAGTATCGACCGTCCCTGATCAGGTCCATGCTCTAAAAAAAACGGCGCCGATGGCGCCGTTTTTTTACACCGCGACTGGCGCCTTGATCGCCGGATGCGGGTCATAGTTTTCCAGCGTGAAATCCTCGAACCTGAAGCCGAAGATATCCTTAACCTCCGGGTTGATGCGCATGGTCGGCAAGTGGCGTGGTTCGCGCGATAACTGCTCGCGGGTCTGCTCCAGGTGGTTGAGGTAAATATGTGCGTCACCCAGCGTGTGCACAAAATCACCGGCCTTCAGGCCACACACTTGCGCCACCATCATGGTCAGCAAGGCGTAGGACGCGATATTGAACGGCACGCCCAGGAAGATATCGGCGCTGCGCTGGTACAGCTGGCAGGAAAGCTTGCCGTCAGCGACATAAAATTGGAAGAACGCATGACACGGCGGCAGCTTCATCTGGTCCACGTCCGCCACGTTCCAGGCAGACACGATCAGGCGTCGTGAATCCGGATTCTTCTTGATCGCCTCGACCACTTGCGCAATCTGGTCGATATGCGTGCCGTCAGGCTTAGGCCAGTTTCGCCACTGGTAGCCATACACCGGACCGAGGTTGCCGTTGGCATCCGCCCATTCGTCCCAGATACTGACGCCGTTGTCCTTCAGGTACTTGATATTGGTACTGCCCTGCAGGAACCACAGCAATTCATGGATGATGGATTTGAGGTGGACCTTCTTGGTCGTGAGCAGTGGAAAGCCCTCTTCCAAGTTGAAGCGCATCTGGTAACCAAACACCGAATAGGTGCCAGTCCCCGTGCGGTCTTCCTTCTTATGGCCGTGTTCGGTGACATGGCGCATCAGATCCAGGTACTGTTTCATGCCGTCCCCTGCAGATGGTCAGACTTAAGAATGCGTTGCGACGAACTGCTTGATTGCCGCGACGTCGACGTCCATGACTTCGAACCGCTGCGGCAAGTCTTCCAGCCCAGCCAGGTCGGCCGGGCGTTCTGGCGCATGGCCCAGCGCTTCCTGGATTGCATCTTCAAACTTGGCCGGCAGCGCGGTTTCCAGCACCACCAGTTTCTCGCCACGCTCGCGGTTTTCCAGTGCCACCTTGACGCCGTCTGCGGTATGGGTATCGATGGTGACGCCATACTCCTCGCTTACCCAGCGGATCATCTTCATACGCATTTCATGGTTGCTTGAACCCGACAGGAAGCCGAAATCGCCGACCTTGGCAAAATAACCGCCTTCGTTCAGGTCAAAAGCCCCGCCGTTGTCCACCTTGCCCCACAGTTCGCGCACCTTGGCGGCATCCCGGCCGACCAGGTCAAACACAAAACGCTCGAAGTTGGAGGCCTTGCTGATGTCCATGGACGGGCTGCTGGTGTGATAGGTCTGCGATGCGCCGCGCGGGCGGTACACGCCGGTGCGGAAAAACTCGTCCAGGACGTCATTTTCGTTGGTCGCCACGATCAGGTGCTTGATCGGCAGGCCCATCATGCGGGCAATGTGGCCGGCACAGACGTTGCCAAAGTTCCCGGAGGGCACGGAGAAGCTGACCTCTTCGTCGTTGCTGCGCGTCACGGCGAAGTAGCCCTTGAAGTAATACACCACCTGCGCGGCGATACGGCCCCAGTTGATGGAATTGACCGCGCCGATCTTGTACTTTTCCTTGAACGCATGGTCGTTGGACACTGCCTTGACGATGTCCTGTGCGTCGTCGAACACGCCCTTCACGGCGATGTTGAAGATATTGGGGTCCTGCAGACTGAACATTTGCGCCGTCTGGAAGCGGCTCATCTTCTGGTGTGGCGACAGCATGAATACCTTGATGCCCTTCTTGCCGCGCATCGCGTATTCCGCTGCGGAACCAGTATCACCGGAGGTCGCGCCGAGGATGTTGATCTCGCGGCCAGTCTTCGCCAGCACGTACTCGAACAGGTTGCCGAGCAACTGCATCGCCATGTCCTTGAACGCCAATGTCGGGCCGTTGGAAAGCGACAGCAGGAACAGGTTGTCTTCCAGCTTCACCGTTGGGGTAATGTCATCGGCGTTCTGTGCATGGTCGCCGGTACGAACGTGCTTGTAGACGTCAGCCGTATAGGTCCGGTTGACAATGTCGCGCAGGTCGGTAGCCGGAATGTCATCGGCAAAACGGGACAAGATGGTGAAAGCCAGTTCGCGGTAGTTCATCGCGCGCATGGCGGCGAGATCGGTTTCCGTAAACTGCGGATAGCTTTCCGGCAGGTACAGGCCGCCATCCGGCGCCAAGCCACCGAGCAGGATTTCGCTGAAGGTCTGTGCGGGTGAGTTACCGCGGGTCGAGATATATTTCATGTCGATTAACCGTTGAGTTCTTCCAGACGGATGCGGGTGATGCTACCGGAAATCGCCGGCAACGCTTCGATCTTCGCGATCGCCTGATTGATGTTCTTTTCTACCGTGATGTGGGTGAGCATGATGATGTCGACTTCCTGCTCGCCTTCCGCCGGCTCCTTCTGCAGGAAGGCGTCGATGGAGATCGACAGGTCACCCAGGATGCGGGTGATGTCAGCCAGCACGCCCGGCTGGTCCTTGGCGCGCAAACGCAGGTAGTACGCCGTACGCACGTCGTCCATCGGCAGGATGGGCAGGTCGGACAAGCGGTCGGGCTGGAAGGCCAGGTGCGGCACGCGCTGATGCGGATCAGCAGTCGCCATGCGGGTCACGTCCACTAGATCGGCCACTACAGCGGAGGCGGTCGGTTCTGCACCGGCGCCCTTGCCGTAATACAGGGTCGGGCCGACAGCATCGCCCTTCACCAGCACCGCATTCATGGCGCCGTTGACGTTGGCGATCAGACGCTTTTCCGGGATCAGGGTCGGGTGTACGCGCAGCTCGATGCCCGCGTCGGTGCGCTTGGTAATGCCCAGCAGCTTGACGCGGTAACCCAGTTGCTCGGCATAACGGATGTCGTCACCGGTGAGCTTGGTGATGCCTTCGGTATAGGCTTTGTCGAACTGCATCGGAATACCGAAGCCGATCGCAGCCAGAATCATCAGCTTGTGCGCGGCATCAATGCCTTCGACGTCGAAGGTCGGGTCCGCTTCGGCATAGCCCAGACGTTGCGCTTCCTTCAGCACCACGTCAAAGTCGAGGCCCTTTTCGCGCATCTCGGTCAGGATGAAGTTGGTGGTACCGTTGATGATGCCGGCAATCCACTCAATACGGTTGGCGGTCAGGCCCTCACGCACGGCCTTGATGATGGGGATACCCCCAGCCACGGCGGCTTCGAAGGCGACCATCACGCCCTTCTTTTGCGCCGCCGCGAAAATCTCGTTACCGTGCACGGCCAGCAATGCCTTGTTGGCCGTGACCACGTGCTTGCCGTTCTCGATCGCCTTGAGCACCAGCTCCTTGGCAATGGTGTAGCCACCGATTAGTTCGACCACAATATCGATATTGGGATCGGACACGACCGAGAACGCGTCATCAGTCAGTTCGACCTTGCCATCCGTCACTTGGCGCGCCAGTTCGAGGTTACGATCCGCCACCTTGACGATCTGGATTGGACGACCCGCACGACGGGTGATTTCTTCCTGATTACGGGTGAGTACGGTCCAGGTACCACCACCGACGGTACCGATGCCCAGCAGGCCTACGTTGATTGGTTTCATGCTGTTTTGATTCGCTTTGCTAAAATTAACTGGTAGCGCCGTGGCGCTTGCGGTATTGCTCAAGGAAGCGGGCAATACGGCCGATAGCTTCGGTCAAGTCGTCTGCATTTGGCAGGAACACCACGCGGAAGTGATCCGGCGTTGGCCAGTTGAAGCCGGTGCCCTGTACCAGCAGCACACGTTCCTGCTCCAGCAGTTCGAGGATGAACTGCTTGTCATCAACGATCGGATACACCTTGGGGTCCAGCCTCGGGAACAGGTACATCGCACCCTTGGGCTTGGAACAAGTTACGCCCGGGATCTCCGTAAGCAGCTTCCACGCGAGATCGCGCTGGCGGCAGAGGCGCCCATTGGGAGACACCAACTCGACGATGCTCTGATGCCCGCCAAGTGCCGTCTGAATGGCGAACTGGCCCGGGACGTTGGCGCACAGGCGCATCGACGCCAGCATATTGAGGCCTTCGATGTAATCCTTGGCATGCTTCTTCTCGCCCGACACCACCAGCCAGCCGGCACGATAGCCGCAGGAGCGGTAGTTCTTTGAGAGACCGTTGAAGGTCACGAACAGCACGTCGTCTGCCAGCGAGGCGATGGAGGTGTGCTCCACCTCGTCGTAGAGCACCTTGTCGTAG
>CAYUJU010000008.1:0-76040 GCA_964445115.1 uncultured Methylobacillus sp.
GCTGCTGGTGGAAATGGACGGTTTCGAAGGCAACATGGGCGTGATCGTCATCGCCGCGACCAACCGCCCCGACGTGCTGGACCCGGCGCTGTTGCGCCCGGGCCGCTTCGACCGCCAGGTGGTCGTCCCGCTGCCGGATATTCGCGGCCGCGAGCAGATTCTCACCGTGCACATGCGCAAGGTCCCCATCGCACCGGATGTGCAAGCCGATATCATCGCACGCGGCACGCCCGGATTCTCCGGTGCCGACCTGGCCAACCTGGTCAACGAAGCTGCCCTGTTCGCCGCCCGCGGCAATAAGCGTCTGGTAGACATGGAAGACTTCGAGCGCGCCAAGGACAAGATCATGATGGGCGCCGAGCGCCGCAGCATGGTCATGAGCGAGGAAGAAAAGAAGAACACGGCCTATCACGAATCCGGCCATGCCGTGGTCGCGAAGCTGCTGCCCAAGGCAGACCCGGTGCACAAGGTCACCATTATCCCGCGCGGCCGCGCACTGGGCGTGACCATGCAACTGCCGGAAGAAGACCGTTACGCCTATGACCGGGAATTTCTGATGAACCGCGTCGCGATCATGTTCGGCGGGCGCATCGCGGAAGAGGTGTTCATGAACCAGATGACCACCGGCGCTTCCAACGATTTCGAACGTGCCACCCAACTGGTACGCGACATGGTCACCCGCTACGGCATGTCCGATGCGCTGGGCCCGATGGTCTATGGCGACAACGAGGGCGAAGTGTTCCTTGGCCGTTCGGTCACCACCCACAAGAACGTGTCTGAAGCCACCATGCAGAAGGTCGACGCGGAAATCCGCCGCATCATCGACGAGCAATATGCGCTGGCCCGCAAACTGCTGGAAGACAACCGCGACAAGGTGGAAGCCATGACGGCTGCCCTGCTGGAATGGGAAACCATCGATGCCGAGCAGATCGATGACATCATGGCCGGCAAGCCGCCGCGGCCTCCGAAACCAAGTCAGAGCAAACCAACTGCCTCCAAGGACCAAGGCCCTTCCGCGCCAGCGCCCTCCACGCAGCCCGCGCAAGAGGCTTGATTCACCCCCAACCCACGAGAGGGCACCGGAATTTCCGTGCCCTCTTTTTTATGGATAGACGGTCAGATTCATGATGTTTACTTGCGGCAAGTATCGCCTCGACCTTACCCGCCCCTGCGTGATGGGCATCGTCAACGTCACGCCGGACTCTTTCTCTGACGGCGGTAAATTCGCCGCGACCGAAACCGCGATCGCCCACGGCGTGGAACTGGTCAAACAGGGTGCTGGCATTCTGGACATTGGCGGGGAGTCGACCCGTCCCGGCGCGACGCCTGTGCCGCTGGAGGAGGAACTGCGGCGCGTGATCCCGGTGATCGAAGGGCTGGCGCGCAGCGTCGACGTCCCCATTTCCATCGACACCTATAAGCCCGAGGTCATGCGCGCCGCCATCGCCGCCGGCGCCTCCATCGTCAACGACGTATTCGCCTTGCGCGAACCCGGCGGCCTCGAGGTCGTAGCCGCCAGCAACGCGGGCGTGTGCCTGATGCACAGTCAGGGCACGCCCCAGACCATGCAGGCAGACCCGCACTATGAGGATGTTGTGGCCGAAGTGCTCGCCTTTCTGCAGGAGCGCAGGGCAGTGGCCGAGGCACATGGCATCCCCCGCGAACGCATCATGCTTGACCCCGGCTTCGGTTTCGGCAAACGCAGCGTCCACAACCTCACGCTGCTACGCGAGCTGCAACCCCTGTGCGCGCTGGGTCAGCCAGTCCTGGTAGGGCTGTCCCGCAAATCCGTACTGGGGCAAGTCACGGGGAACGACATCGATGCACGCTTGCATTCCAGCATCGCCGCCGCCGTCATCGCCGCCATGAAAGGCGCTAAAATCTTGCGCGTCCATGACGTCAAGGCGACCGTGGATGCTTTAAAAATCGTTTACGCAGTGGAAGAGTCATGAGCAGAAAATACTTTGGGACCGACGGCATTCGCGGTCGCGTGGGCGACGCGCCCATCACCCCCGATTTCATCATGCGCCTGGGCTACGCCGCAGGGCGCGTCCTGACAGGGATCGACAGTCATCTAGGCCAAGGCGAGCACCCCGCCGTGCTGATCGGCAAGGACACCCGCATCTCCGGCTACATGCTGGAATCCGCGCTACAGGCCGGGCTTTCCGCCGCGGGCGTGGATGTAATGCTGACCGGCCCGATGCCTACCCCGGCGGTGGCCTACCTGACCCGCGCGTTGCGCGCGCAGGCTGGCATCGTGATCTCGGCCTCGCACAATCCGTTCGAAGACAACGGTATCAAGTTCTTCTCCGCCGAGGGCACCAAGTTGCCGGACGACATCGAACACGCCATCGAAGCCGCGCTCGAGCAGCCGATGCAGGTCATGCCCTCTGCCCGCCTGGGCAAGGCCCGTCGGATCAACGATGCGGCCGGACGCTACATCGAATTCTGCAAGAGCACCTTCCCCAATGCACTGGACCTGCGTGGCCTGAAGGTCGTGCTGGACTGCGCCCACGGCGCAACCTACCACGTCGCCCCGGATGTATTCCACGAACTGGGAGCCGAGGTAATCGCCATCGGCAAGCAACCGGATGGGCTCAATATCAACCACGAGGTGGGATCGACCCATCCAGCGGCCCTGCAACAGGCGGTATTGCAACATCAGGCCGACCTCGGCATCGCGTTCGATGGTGATGGCGACCGCGTCATCATGGTCGACGAGAACGGCCAACTGGTCGATGGCGACCAGTTGCTCTACGTCATCGCAGCCCATCGCCAGCAAACGGGGCGACTCAAGGGCGGCGTGGCGGGAACGCTGATGAGCAACCTCGGGTTCCAGCATGCGCTGGAGCGCCTCGGCATCCCCTTCGCCCGCGCCAAGGTGGGTGACCGTTACGTGCTGCAGATGATGCTGGATCAGGGCTGGGAAATTGGCGGCGAGAACTCCGGCCACATCCTGTGCCTGGACAAGCACAGCAGCGGCGACGGCATCATCGCGGCGCTGCAGGTGCTGCATGCCCTGCGTGACGGCGGCCGCTCGCTGAAGGACTTGCTGACCCCGGTGACCATGTACCCTCAGGTGCTGATCAATGTCACCGTCAAGCACCGTCTGGATCTGGACGGCACCCCTGCCATACGCCAGGCCGTGACCGAAGCCGAACGGCAGTTGGGCAACAGTGGACGCGTCCTGCTGCGTGCTTCCGGCACCGAGCCCAAGGTGCGCGTGATGGTGGAGGGCCAAGACCATGCCCTGGTGCAAACCCTCGCCCGCCAGATCGCCGATGTCGTCACTGCGGCGGCGGCCTGACCGGATGAGTAACCCGCCCCGCAAGGCCGCTCTCGTCTGCACTCACCTCCGGGCCAACCCGGCGCAACCATCCTGTGGCGCGCGTGGAGGTCCTCTGCTGGCAGCGCGCTTGGCGGAGGCCATTCAAGCCCAAGGGCTCGACATTCAACTGGAAACTTTTGCCTGTCTGGGGCAATGTGAAATGGGGCCGAACCTCAAGCTGTCGCCCAGTGGTGCTCTATACCATCATCTCAATCCGGACGATCTCGCCCCCCTGCTGAACGAGATCGTAGCCTTTATCGCCAGTTCTGACATTTCCCCCTAACGAGGTTACGCCATGCGCCTTGCCCACCTTGTTGTCTCCCTGCTGCTATTTGGCCTGTTACCGACGGCCCATGCCGCCAACTTGCAGGACATCACACAGCTCTACAAGAAAGGCAAGGCGGAACAGGCACTGACAGAGCTGGACAGCTATCTCGCCTCGCTACCCAAGGATAGCTGGGGACGCAACGTGACCCAGGCGCGCTTTTTGCGCGGCCTGATCCTGACCGAGCAAAAACGCACGCAGGAGGCGATTCAGGTATTTACCCGGCTCACGCTGGATTACCCGGAACTTCCGGAACCCTACAATAACCTAGCGGCGCTTTACGTTGCACAGGGCAAATACGAAGCGGCGCGCGATACGCTGGAGCGCGCCATGCGCATCGACCCAACCTATGCAGCCATGCATGCCAACTTGGGCGACGTCTATGCAAAGCTCAGCGCACAGGCGTATGAGGGCACGCTAAACGCCGCAACGGGTAAATCGGCTGCGGACCGCCTCAAGGAAGCCTGCGACACCTACGGCGATATGGCCAACCGCGCCGCGGGCCGCAAGATCGCTGCCCGCGCCGACGCCGACTTCCGCCTGATGCGCGACATTCCCAACTCCCGTACCGCCGCCGCCCAGCCGCCAGCGCATGTCGACATCGATGAGATGGCAATGGAAAGCCCCGCTCCTGCCACAGCACCTGCTGCACCGCGGAAACAGGAAGCCCTCAAGACACAGCCAGCGACACCCGAGGAGCCCCACAACATCGACAAGGGCAAGGCTTCCTCACCCGCTGACCAGGAGCAAGACCGAAAGGCCATCACCCAAGCCTTGAAAGCCTGGAGCAACGCCTGGTCAGGCAAGGAGGTCAATCGTTACCTCGCCTTTTACGCACCCGATTTCAAGCTGCCAGGAGGCGGTTCACGGGCGGCCTGGGCCGCGCAGCGACGTGAACGCATCAGCAAACCTAAATCCATCCGGGTGACAGTCGAGTCACCGCAGATCAGCCTGACCGACGCCACGCATGCCAAGGTCGTGTTCAAGCAGTCCTACCGTTCCGACACCTTGCAATCCAGTGGACACAAGACGCTCCTGATGGTGAAGACAGGCGGCAAATGGCTGATTCAAGAAGAGCGCGTCGGCGGCTGAGCCCGGCCATGCCGGTGCTGCCGGCGCCTCAAGGGGTGTATCCAGGAATGCGACTTTCGTCCACGTCGTCAATCTGCTCTTGCGGCAATAGCGCCTGAGCATACTTCAGGTAAATTTTCTCACGGATGAACAAGTCGAAAATATCCGGGTCGATGTGGTGATCCTCTTTCATGCGCCCCAAGATTTGCAAGGATTCGGATAGGGTCTTGGCCGGTTTGTAAGGCCGGTCGCGTGCGGTCAATGCCTCGAAAATATCCGCCACGCCCATCATGCGCGCCGGAATGGACATTTGCTCACGCGTGAGCCCCTTGGGGTAGCCCTTGCCGTCCATGCGCTCGTGGTGGCCGCCGGCATACTCCGGCACGCGGCGCAGATCCTTGGGATAAGGCAGCGACTCAAGCATGCTGATGGTCACGACGATATGGTTGTTGATGATGTCGCGCTCTTCCTTCGTCAACGTACCACGCGTGATCTTGAGGTTGTAGACCTCGTCGTCGGAAAGGAACGGCACCACTTTCCCGGCTTCACGCCAGGTCCGGGTGGCGATCGTGTCGACCCGCGCCTGGTCCTCCGGCGACATGGACTCGCCGCCAAAATTGATGTGCCGCAGGAATGCCAGTTCCTCGTCATACTGCTGCAGCCTGGCTTGGTGTGCACGTTCCAGTGCAGCCGGGTCCTGTGTCCTGCCCAACTCCAGCGCCTCGACACGCGCCTGCAGATAGTCGATTTCCGCGTCGCGCTTCAGCACTTCGTAGCGGGTGGCGATCTGCTCGATCCGGTCAAAAATCGTCGTCAGCTTGCGCGGCTTGTCGACCACGTACTCGGGAGTCGCCACCTTGCCGCAATCGTGCAGCAGCGCGGCAATGCTAAGTTCGTACATTTCCTTGTCATTCATGTGGAACGACGCCAGCGGACCGTCCTTGCACACGTTGGCGGCCTCGGCGATCATCATGGTCAACTGTGGCACGCGCAGGCAATGCCCACCGGTGTAGGGCGACTTTTCGTCGATCGCCTTGGCGATCAGGCTGATGAAGGACTCGAACAGCTTCTTCAGGCCCTCGATCAGGTTATGGTTGGTCAGCGCTACCGCCGCCTGCGAGGCCAGAGACTTCACCAGCCGCTCGTTCTCCTGCGAGAACGCGACGATTTCGTCGCTTTCCGGATCAATCGCGTTCAGCAGTTGCAGCACCCCGATGATTTCATTTTCATGGTTCTTCATCGGAATAGTCAGGAACGACTTGGAACGATAGCCCGTGTTCTGATCGAATTTGCGCGTACCGGAGAAATCGAAGCCCTCGGCCTCGTAGGCGTCACGGATATTGACGACCCGATCTTCCAGAACGGCATAGGCCGCCACCAGCGTCTTGTTCGGCTCGCCGTCTTCGAGATAAAGCGGCAGAGGCGGATAAGGGATGTCCTTGCCGGTCGTCCCCCCCATGGCAAATTGCAGGGACTTGTTACGCATGATCTGGAACTTGAGGCGCTGGTCCTCCGTCACCATGTAGAGCGTACCGCCATCGGCGTTGGTGATTTCCATGGCCCCGCGCAGGATGTCTTCCATCAAGCGGTTCAGGTCACGCTCGGCGGACAGCGCCACGCCAATCGCGTTTAGGCGCTCCAGCCGCTGTAACAGGAATTGGGAATCCGACATGTTGCTCCCGTCAGGATTCGACGTAGAAAAACTCCATTTTGACACCGGCCAGTTCGATCACATCGTGATCTACCAGTTGATGTGCCTGTGCGCCGATGGAGCGACCGTTCACGATCGGATGATGCGCCCCCTCCACGTGCGTCACGAAGTACCCTTGCGGTCGACGTGTGATAACCGCGACCTGAACGGACGGCTTACCCAGCGTCGTCAACGCTTTGCTCAACACCAGTTCCTTGCCGGCGCTCGGGCCGTTCAGGACCTGCACGTGGGCAAGCTTCAAGCGTCGTTCTTCCGCGGGAGCCGCCACACTGGAGGCCATACCCGGCGCACTGGCCCAACTTGGCATCGGCGCCGCAGGAGCCACCTCCGTTTCCACCGTTTCTGCCTCTGCTTCGCCGGCATTGGGTACCGCTTGCGTGGCAGACGGGCGGATGATCATGGTCTTTTCGAAATCCGTCGTACCGTCGGCTTTTGCCCGGGATTGCGCATCGTTCACGTACTTGAGCTGGTACTTCCCCAGTTCGATCAGATCCCCGTGCTGCAGCACGTGCTTCTTGATGGCCTTGCCGTTCACCACCGTCCCATTCGTGCTGTCGAGATCCTCGAGGAAGGAATCGTTACCGATGGTGGTAATCGCGGCATGCTCGCCGCTGATGGCCAGGTTGTCGATATGAATATCATTCGTCGCACGTCGACCGATCGTCAATCGGTCCTTGTCTAGCGAGAATTCGCCGAGAAATGCGCCGTCCAGTGAATAGATCAACTTCGCCATGGTGACTACCCTGCTATTTCAACCAGTTAAAAAACCGGTCACGCCAACCAAGGCCAGTGACCGGAAAGGGCGCAATCGGGCGCGCCAGAATGACCGAGATATTGTCCTTGCCGCCATAATCGTTAGCCATCTGCACCAGTTGATGTGCGGCGAGGTCAAGATTAGCACTTAACGAACTCAGGGTTAAGTAAATTTCCTCATCTTCCACCAGGTCCGTCAGGCCGTCCGAGCAGAGCAGGTAAATATCGCCCGGCTGCACCACATGCTCGTGCAGTTCCAGCTCCACTTCGGGGTCCACGCCGAGCGCACGGGTGACGAGGTTCTTGTTGGCAGACTGGCGCGCGTCTTCCGGCGTGATCAACCCGGCCCGGATCTGCTCCTGCAGCAGCGAATGGTCTTCCGTCAGCTGTATCAGCTCTTGCCCGCGCAGCCGGTACATGCGCGAGTCGCCGATATGCCCGACCAGCACCCGGTTGTTGGTAAACAGCGCCACCACCAGCGTCGTGCCCATGCCGGCGCATTGGGACTGCGTCTGGGAGACGTGGTAAATATCGGCATTGGCCTTGGCTACCGCGTGCTGGATCAGCTCGCTTTCGCGCTGCAGACCAGTCTCGAAGTCCACCTGCCCGGGTGCGAAATCCGCCAAAGTTTCCTTGAGTTCCGCGACGATGGTCAGCACGGCGATTTCGCTCGCCACCTCCCCCGCCTTGTAGCCCCCCATGCCATCCGCCAGCACCAGCAGGCCGGATTCCACGTCTCCGGCAACGGCATCCTCGTTATGGTCCCGCTTGAGCCCGACATCCGTCAGACGCACGATCTCGAGCAGACCGCTCAGATTCATGCCTGGCCCCCCGTTTGCAGACAGCCGCGCAGGGCCGCGGCCACTTCGGCGCCCTGCTGGTAACGTTGTTCCGGATCTTTGGTCAGCATGCGATCGACAATCGCCGCCAGGCAATCCGGCAGGTCAGGGTTGATGGTCTGGATGCCTGCGTGCGACTCATTCGCGATCTTGTACATCAGGGTAGCCATCGAGTCGCCGGTAAAGGGCAACTGGCCCGTGCTCAACTGATACAGCATCACGCCGAGGGAGAACAGGTCAGAACGGCCATCCACTTTCTTGCCGGACAACTGTTCCGGCGACATGTAGCTTGGCGTCCCCAGCACCATACCGGTCTTGGTCTTGGAAGAATCGGTGATGCGCGCGATACCGAAGTCGGTGACCTTCACGTTGCCCGTGTCCGCCTCGTACATGATGTTGGCCGGCTTAATGTCGCGGTGCACCACCTGATGCCCGTGCGCGTAGTCCAGCGCCTCGGCGACCTTGATCACGATATCCATCACCTTGTCGACCGGGAGCAGCCGTTCCTGCTTGGTGAACGGTGCCAGATCCTTGCCTTTGAGGAACTCCATGGCGATGTAGGCCAGATCATGTTCCTCGCCTGCATCATAAATCGTCACAATGTTGGGATGGTTCAGACGGCCGGCCGTTTCGGCCTCGCGGAAGAAGCGCGCCTTTACCTCTTCCAGTTCATCGGGCTCAAACTCCTGCGACAGCGCCATGGTCTTGATGGCGACGACCCGGCTGATTTTCGGGTCCTTGCCCAGATAGACCACCCCCATCGCCCCCTTGCCTAGTTCTTTCTCGACCTGATAACGGCCCAGCATGGGTTTTTCTACCGTACCGTCATTGAGGATCATGGTCCCGGTATTGGTGCGGGCGCCGCCGGCACCACCGAGAATGACAGTCTCTGCCATCGCACGGGAACGCACCAGCCTCTGGTCTACATCGCGGAACTTGGGGTTGTGCTGCGCGATGTAGCTGAACACGGACTCGGCCTTGTTGAACTGTCGTTTTCGCTCGAAATCCAGTGCCAAGTTGTAGAGTAGGTCCAGCAACGCATCGTCGACCGGGCACTTGCGGAAGCGGTCGAACGCCATGTCCAGTTGCCCCTGCCCCTGGAACATCAGTCCCAGGTTACGGTTGCTCTCGGCTGAATCTGCCTCGGATTTTTCCTTGCCGCGTTCCGCGACCAGGAAGCGCTTGGTGGTCAGCAACGCATGGCCCACCACCAGCAAGGCTGCCGGCAACATCAACTGCAGCCACACGCCTTCACGGGTCATGAGCACGAAATGGGTCGTCAACAAGGCTGTCAGCAGCACCAGCGAGACCCCTGCCGCGACGCCGGCACCCAGCCTCGGCAACAACAGCATCAGGTAGAGCGCCACCAGCAGCAAGGCGCCACGCTCGGCCCAGATGGCCCAGGCCGGCGCGACGAAGAAGTCCTCGTTCAGGATACTGGCGACCGAATGCGCCAGTGTCAGCACAGGGGCCATCGCCGGCGAAATCGGAGTCACCTGGTTGGCGCCCACGCCAATCGCCGTCGCCCCGATGAGCACCACCTTGCCGAGGTACTTCTCGGCGGGAATGTTGCCGCTGTATACGTCGTAGAAGGAGTCAACCGCAAACGCCGGCTTGTCGCCCCGATCCGCGTAGAAGAACGTGTTCATCTGCAGCGCGCTGTCCGTTGCGATATTCAGACGGCCCAGTCGCACCCCCTCGCCCAGACGCACCTCGACCTGCTCCGGTTTGAGGTTGAGGAAACGCGCCGCGATCTGCAGGGAAAGCGAAGGGTAATAACTGGAGTAATGCCCGAGGACCAGCGGTTCAGCGCGAATCGCGCCGTCCACATCGGGACTGGTATTCAGGTGACCGATGGCCGCGGCCTTGGCGCCGATCTGCGGAATAGGCGGCAAGGCGTTCAGGGTGGGCAGAGGGAGCAGGCCGTTGGCCTCGGCATCGACGCGATCGAGCACCTTGGCAAGCGCCTGCCGGCTGACGTAGTCCGGCAAGGGGTGATCCGGATTGCCGCGCGGCTCGCCGATCACGAAAGGCATCGCGACTGCGACATTCCCGGCCTTTTCGACACTGCCGGCCAGCTTCGCGTCCGTATCGAGCGCCACCTCCGCCTCGCGCAGCATTGCCTCCAACTGCGCCGCCTCGGGTGCGACCGCGGGGATCGTAGAGGTCGAAACGAACTGGGAAATTTTCTGGAGATGCGCCAACCCCGGGTCACGCTGGGGTTCGACGAAAAATACGGTATGGCCGATCACCTTTGCCTGCGCACTGGCCAGCAGGTCGATCATTCGGGCATGGATGTCACGGGGCCAGGGCCAGCGGCCCAGATTGGCGATGCTCCGGTCATCGATGGCGATGACTGCCACCTGATCGCCGGGCTGGCGGTCGGACGCCCTGACGCCGAGGTCGTAGGCTTTGCGCTCGAGCCCTTGCAGCAACTCGGACCCGCCAGAAAAAAGAAACAGGAGCGAGATCAAAAGCCCCGCGAACCAGTCTGTCTTCCAGAAGCTTTTTTTCACGCGCCCCGCCCTTGGATTTTTTATATAGGCGTTGATCTTACACCGGTTTCACGGTGCAAAGAAGTCAGGGCTTGCCGCGCCCGATGCCGCCCTGCTTGACCTCATCCGGCCTGGCTTCGGCTGCCAGCTTGTCCAGCACACCGTTGACGAACTTGAAGCCGTCCGTGCCGCCGAAACGCTTCGCCAACTCCACCCCCTCGTTGATCGCGACGCGATAGG
The DNA here is from genome assembly GCA_964445115.1 of uncultured Methylobacillus sp. Taxonomy (GTDB): domain Bacteria; phylum Pseudomonadota; class Gammaproteobacteria; order Burkholderiales; family Methylophilaceae; genus CAIJXJ01. The sequence continues at coordinate 10,763 of CAYUJU010000008.1, forward strand.
GAATACTCAGGTCGTGGATCAACTCGTACCCGGACAGGCACAGAATGGCATGCTCGACCGGGCTCAGTTCAGTCAGGGCGCGGTCCAGCAAGGGTGCGATGCGGGCCTCCAGCGCGGCGCGTTCGGCCACCACCCCTTCCAGCAGGCCCTTGAAGTAATCCACATCCGCACGGGCGTAGTCCTCATCCTCGGCCAGATTGCGCAAGGTCTCACGCAGGTCGGATTCGGACAGGATCTGGCTGTAAAGCCCCTTGAGCACCAACTCGCGGGATTTGCGACGGTTCTGCCCCGCCTTGGGCGTTTTTTTCTCGGTCATATCGATTTCAACAAGTGAACCATTTCCACGACCACAGCGGCCGCCTCAGCGCCCTTGACCGACATGCGCACCAGCGCCTGGTCGTCATTGTCCGTAGTCAGGATGGCGTTGGCGATGGGCACGCCAGTTTTCAGCTGCACTTCCGAAATGCCACGGGCAGACTCGTTGGATACCACCTCGAAATGGTAGGTGTCACCGCGAATCACAGCCCCCAGCGCGATCAGCCCGTCGAACTTGCCGCTTTGTGCCATATGCTGCAGCACCAGCGGCGATTCTAGCGCTCCCGGCACGGAGGTGAGCACAACGTCACTGTCCGCCACGCCCAGCTTGCGCAGTTCGGCAACACAGGCACCGAGCAGACCATCACCGATCTCTTGATTGAAGCGGGACAGCACGATGCCGATGCGCAAGCCCTGTCCCGCAAGATTTTGTTCGATTTCTTTCATAGACTCTCAATTCCCGAATGATGGCCATGCCGCGTTGCGGAAGACATTGCCTTTCCGTGCCAGCAAGGCATTGGATGCGACTGATACAGAATGGCGCGAATTCTACCATGCCAAGCCTATTCCGACTGAAAACCCTGTCAAATCAATCAGTCCCACAAACCGGAGTAGTACTTGCCTTGTCAAGGCCCAGCAAGGCATGGCCATACAGGCCAGAAACTTCGCCGCAACATTCTGAATATGCATTCAGATTTAGTGCTCACATTGATACCGAAATACTGTTGTCCTGTCAGGTTGAACAAGATACTTTGGTCACGTACGAGCCAACCACGTCAATGTATCTCTACGATGAATACGTATAAAAAACTTAAGCAAATCAGGTCATTGATTGCACGACTGCCAAGGCTTAAGAGCTACAAGGACTTCGATATCGCGGTGGAAATCGGATATCACCAACGCTCGGGGGCACCGCTGACCCTCAAGCGGCTTCTGCTATTGGACATTGCCCCAGCTGCCACCGTCCGGCGTCATCTCAGCCGTATGGTGCGAGAAGGCACAATCACCAAGATAATTCCGCCGAACGATCACCGTACTGCGCATTTCATGCTGAGTGAGGACACCATGCACGCGCTAGATCTATGTCTGGAAAAAATCCAAGGAACGTTGTGCGAATCGGCTGAGGGGCGCCGCAAAGATGATTGATACTCGTCGAAAGGCGAGACTGGGAGAGTTGCTCGCCACCCAGGGCAAGGTACAGTCCCTGACCTCCCTTCCGGGGGCGAGTCCTGACGAACCGTGCATGGTATTGGCGACCATGGAAAACCCTCAGGATGCCACCAGGCTCTACCAGAAATTCGGCTTCCAACCATTCGGGTATAACTCCCTGATCATCAGCGCGAGCTGGCTGGAATCCAACCTGACCGCGTGACGGCTTCAGCCTATTGAAACAACGCGCTGGCCTTCTTGAACGTCTGGTAGACGCCCCACGCCAGCGGCACCAGGACGTAGGCCCAGAACAGCACCAAGAGCAGCGTGTGTTTTTCGGTTGTTTCAACGGATTCCATGGCGTTACCCCTGTAATGGATCATCGACTTCGTCGTGCTTCATGTAATGGTGCTCCTGCACTTCGCGCATCAACAGGTTGCACACAAACCCTACGGCCAGAAGACAGGCCATGATGTAGAGGGTGGTGGTATAGGCATCCGCCTTGGCCACGCCCTGCCCGATCTGGTACTCCCGGATGTAGTTCACTAATACCGGCCCCAGCACGCCAGCCGTGGCCCACGCCGTCAGCAGTCGTCCATGGATGCCGCCGACGAATCGCGTACCGAAGATATCCGCCAGGTACGCTGGAATCGTGGCAAACCCTCCCCCGTACATGCTCATGATCACCGCCGATGCCGCAATGAACAGGATCACGTTGCCCTGCCCGCTGAAGCTCGGCAACATGGAGTACAGAAATGTCCCCAGCGCGAAGAACAGGAAGTAGGTGTTCTGGCGACCGAGGTAATCGGAGGCGGAAGACCAGACGAAACGTCCGCCCATATTGAACAGGCTCAACAGCCCGACAAAACCGGCGGCCGCCTCCGGTGTAATGCTGCCCTTGAACATTTCCTGGATCATCACCGAAGCCTGACCAAGGATGCCGATGCCAGCCGTCACGTTGAGGCAGAGAATCAGCCACAGCAGGTAGAACTGCGGGGTCTTCAGCGCTTGGTCGATATGCACATGGCGCTGCGTCACCATCTTTTTCGTTTCGGCAGGTGGCGTCCAGCCCGCCGGCTTCCAGTCCGCAGGCGGAATGCGGATGGCGAGGGAGCAGATGACCATGGAGACAAAGTACACCACCCCCATGACGACGAAAGCCTCCATCACGCCGACCGAGGTTTCGCTCTGGAAATGCTTCATCAGGGCGACCCCCAGCGGCGCACCGATCATGGCCCCACCGCCGAACCCCATGATCGCCATGCCGGTCGCCATGCCCCGATGATCGGGAAACCACTTGATCAGGGTCGACACCGGCGAAACGTACCCGAGCCCCAGACCACAGCCGCCCAGCACGCCGTAGCCTAAATAGATCAACCAGATCTGGTGGGTATGCACGCCAATCGCAGAGAGGAGAAAGCCGCCGCCGAACAGGCAGGCCGCAGTGAACATGGTGCGGCGTGGGCCGACTTTTTCCAGCCACTTGCCCCCGAACGCCGCGGAGAGCCCGAGAAACACGATGGCGAGGCTATAAATCCAGCCAATCGTGGTCAGCTTCCAGTCATCCGGGACCGAGGTGGAAACGCCGATAACGCGGGTCAAGGGCTCGTTGAACACACTGAAGGCATACGCCTGACCGATACAGAGATGCACCGCCAGCGCTGCCGGAGGAATCAGCCATCGGTTGTAGCGACGATGGGCGGTGATCCGTTCCTTCGAGAAAAAACCAGACATTCCCTCTCCTCCCTTGCGTGACACAATTGATGAGACGGGCGGTGCTTGGCCGCCACATTTTAGGAACCTGATTCAACAGGCTTTTGCACGGGCAATCATGGTACAGATTGATGGGATTGGCAATGCCTCAGTTTCAATGCGGTGGCAAAGCGATGCTTGCTGAAATCGGCGCTTAGTTCGCCAACATTTCCGTCGCGTGCTGGCGCGTGGTTGCCGTGATCTCCACGCCGCCCAGCATACGGGCGATTTCCTCGACCCGCGCTTCCGGCGTCAGCGCCTCGATGCGACTCAAGGTCTGCCCATCGAGATGAGATTTGCTGACGCGGAAATGATGCGTGCCCTGCGCCGCCACTTGAGGCAAGTGAGTGATCACCAACACCTGCCGGGAGGCGCCAAGCGCCTTGAGCAACTGGCCGACGACTTCCGCCACGCCCCCGCCGATGCCCACATCCACTTCATCGAAAATCATGGTCGGGGTTTCGCCCTGTTGCGCGGTAATCACGCGAATGGCCAGACTGATACGCGACAGTTCGCCGCCGGAAGCGACCTTGCTCAGCGGGCGTGGCGCAACCCCGGCATGGCCGGCGACGAGGAACTCGATCTGCTCCAGACCGGCGGCGCTGCCCGCTTCGTCTGGGGTCAGCGCAATTTCGAACCGCCCGCCGGAGAGCGACAACCGTTGCATTTCCGCCGTCACCAGTTCGCTCAGTCGGGCGGCAGCTGTCCGACGCCGCTCGCTCAGTTGCCTCGCCTCGGCCAGATAGGCGTCACGCGCTGCCTGCTCTTCCCGCGCCAGCGCGCCATCGTCGCCGGCGCGTTCCAGTTCAGCCATGCGTGTCTGCCAGCCCACCAGCAGCGCCGCCAACTCTTCGGGGCGCACCCGATACTTACGACCCGCGCCATGCATGGCCTGTATGCGCGAATCGACCTCGTTCAGTCGTTGCGGGTCGAGTTCCGCCCGGTTGAGGTATCGATTCAGGAAACGGTCTGCCTCTTCGATCTGGATCACCGCGGCGTCGAGTGCATCCAGGGCCTCGCGCATGGCAGGATCGTATTCGCACAGTTCCTGCAGTTGATGCTGTGCCGTATACAGTTGCCGTAAGGCTGCCATTTCGTTTTCGGAGAGCAATTCACGGCAGGCCTCTCCTCCCGCCAGCAGGCTGGCCGCGTGAGACAGGCGGCTATGCTCCTGCTGCAGCGACTCCCATTCCTCCGCACTGGGATTAAGTTGCTGCAGCTCCCGCACCTGATCACGCAACACAGCCAGCTCCTCGGCATAGGCTGCCGCGTTCTGTTCCATTTCCAGCCGCTGCTGATGCAATTTTCGCCAATGTTGGTAAGTGTTCGCTACGCGCCCCGCGAGCGCCGCAGCTTCCGCGAATTCATCCAGCAGGTCGCGCTGGGTTGCAGCTTTCAGCAGGGAGTGATGGGCGTGTTGGCTGTAGATATCGACCAGAAACTCGCCAGCCTCGCGCAACTGCTGCATGGTCGCGGAGACGCCGTTGATGAAGGCGCGCGAACGCCCATCGGCGTAAAGGATACGGCGCATCATGCACGTGCTATCTTCGCCTTCCAGCGCGTTGCCTTCGAGCCAGACACGCAACTGCGGCAGGCCGGCGATGGAAAACTCCACGCTGATCTCGGCTTTTTCGCATCCCTGGCGCACCATGCCGGATTCGCCCCGCGCCCCGAGGGCCAGAGACAGCGCATCGATGAGGATGGATTTGCCGGCGCCAGTCTCGCCGGTCAGCACGCTGAAGCCGTTGGGGAATTCCAGTTCCAGACGGTCGACGATAACGAAGTCGCGCAGGGACAGCGAGGTCAGCATGGCATCAGCCCCAGTTCAACTTTTCGCGCAGCATGGCATAGTGGCTGTGGCCATGCGGATGCAACAGCGTCAAACAGTGATCTAGACGCTGCACGAACAGCTTGTCGCCGCAATTCAGCGCAGTCTGCAGTTGGCCATCGAAATGCACGAAAGCATCTGCAGCATGCACCAACGTGATCTCCACCAGACTGCCACCGTTGATGGCAAAGGGTCGGTTGGACAAAGTATGCGGACACACCGGCACCAAGGCGATCGCATCGAGCGTCGGGTGCAACAACGGGCCGCCGGCAGACAATGCATACGCCGTGGTGCCGGTCGGGGTGGCGATGATCAACCCGTCGGACCGCTGGCGGTGGACGAATTCGCCATCGATGGTGAGCTCCAGTTCGATCAACCGGGCGGTCCCGCCCTTGCTGATCACCACGTCGTTCACGGCGCGCCCCTTGTGCGTCACCACGCCATCGCGCACCAGACTGGCCCCGAGCAGAGTCCGGCGCTCGCGCACAAACTCACCTTCCAGCATCTTGCCGATCAACTCCAGCATGCTGTCAGTCGTCAGGTCAGTCAGGAAGCCGAGTCGCCCTTTGTTGACGCCGATCAGAGGAATGTCATGATCGACCAGCTCCCGCGCCACCATCAGCATGGTGCCATCACCACCCAGCACGATCGCCAAATCGGCTCGCCCTGCCAACTCGGAGAGTGCCACAGGAGGATATCCATCAAGCCCAAGGTGCTCAGCCGTGAGGGACTCGATCAGCACGGCTATCCCTCTGCCCTCGAGAAACCTGGCAAGACTCAGCAAGTGCTCCCGAATCAGGGGATTGGTGATCTTGCCGATCAGCACGACCGTCTGGAATACGTTTTTCATGGGCGAATTAAAGCATAAAACGCGCCCTTACGGCAGGCGTGAGAACTTGTCACGCAGATCGCTGTCTTGGCTAGGTCGATCACGCGCTAGAATACCGAAAACAAGAGAATCCGCCCCATGACCTCACGCGCACAACAACGCTCCCTGCTCAACCTCTATTTCCTGGCGACCTGGCTGGTGCTGCTGGGAATCACGCAAGGCACGCTCGACTTTTCCACCGCGGCCACCTACGGCCCGCTGGCGCTGGTGTTCCTGGTCTCGGCGTGGCTGAGTTACTGCGGACTGTACTTGCTCCCAGCCCTGCTCATCACCCGCGCCACCGCGGCATTGGTCCACCGCAAGGTACCGGATGACGCGATCGTGTCTGGCCAGCTGGTGTACGCCCTGGCGATCCTGACCGGGGCGATGACCACGCTGTTTTTCTATGCCAATGCCAAGCTGCACACGCTCTACGGCATCTTCGTCAACGGCTTCGTGATCAACCTGATCGTGACGCCCGGTGGGCTGGCCTCATTGGGCGGCAGCGATGCGACCAACCTTGGCTTTGCCCTTATCGCCGCCGCATTTCTGCTTGGGCACGGCGCGCTGCTGGCCCTGATCTACTGGATGCTTCGCAAGCGCCCCCACGCCCCGCAGATCCCCGCCCGCTTCTTCAAAGCCGTCGTCGTCGCACTGCTTCTCAGCCTGCTTGCGGACCGTGGCATCTACGCCTATAGCGATGCGTTCGGACGCACCGACATGCTCGCCCTCTCCGAGGACGTACCGTTTTACACTGGCCTCACCGCAAGAAAGCTCTTCCGAAAAATGGGTTTCAAGGTCGACCGTGAACGCAAGCTTGCCGGCGTCAAGCAAGGGGGACACCTCAACTACCCGGCACGCCCGCTGCAAACCCGTCACACCGACAAGCCTTACAACATCGTCTGGCTAGTCGCCGAGTCGTGGCGCGCAGATACGCTGACGCAAGACATCATGCCATCCACCAAGCGCTTCGCCGAGCAGGCCCAGCACTTCACCAACCACTACAGCGGTGGCAACGGCACACGCATCGGGGTGTTCACCATGTTCACCGGCATCCCCGGCACCTATTGGGACGCCTTCCTCAAGGAACACCGCGGAGCGGCCATCATCGACATCCTGAAAGACCATCAGTACCAGATGTCGTTCTATACCAGCGCGGCCTTCACCTACCCCGAGTTCGACAAGACCATCTTCAGCCAAGTCCCGAAAGACCACCTGCACCAGATTGATGCCCCGATGGAAGGCTGGCAGAAAGACCGGCTCAACGTACAACACATGCTGGAATTCATCGGGAGCCGCGACACCAGCAAACCGTTCTTCACCTTCATGTTCTTCGAGTCGCCGCACGCCCGTTATTATTTCCCTCCGGAAAGCGTGATCCGCCGACCCTACATGGAAGACATCAATTACGCCACGTTGAGCAAGGAAGCCCTGGTCAGCGACATGCCGCTGATCAAGAACCGCTACCTCAACGCAGTCCACCATCTGGATAGCCAGTTCGCACGCGTGTTCGACTACCTGAAGCAAAACGATCTGCTGGACAACACCATCGTGGTCGTCACTGGCGACCACGGGGAAGAGTTCATGGAACACGGATTCTGGGGACACAACTCCACTTTCTCCGAGCAGCAGGTACGCCCACCGCTGGTATTGTGGATCCCGGACACCCCCCCGGCCGTTCATGACAAGCTCTCCAGCCACATGGACATCGTCGCGACCTTGATGCCACGATTGGGTGTCACCAATCCACCAGCCGACTACACGGTGGGCATCGACCTCATGTCCTCGGCCATCCGCGAACACATTGATCTCAGCGACTGGTCGCGCATGGGCTATGTCGACCAGATGACAAAAATCACCCTGCCCATGAACATGAAGGGGATCGGGTCGGGCAAAACCACCGGACCCAACGATCAACCCTTATCTGCGGTGCTGGCGGAACAAGCCTTCGAGCGGGAACAGCCGCACCTGGTGCAAATGATGCAGGAGTTCGGCCAGTTCACCAGCAAGTAGCCGATGGCGGCCACCCTGCATTCTTTGCCATAATGACACCCATGAACATGACAAACACCCACCACACCGACCTCCCTCTCTGGGCATGGCTTTGGTTCCCTCCACTCATGCTGCTGGTGCAGTTCTCGGCCTGGCACTTCGACCCTGCGTTCGAAGCGCGTTGGATCGGCATGCGCGAGTTTGGCGCCGTCGAGATCGGCACCGTCTTGGTTTACCTGCCAGGCATCCTTGCCGGCCTCCTTGCCCTCCGGCTCCGGCAGCACCTGCCCACCTGGTGGCTGCAAGCATGGCTGCTCGTTTTCGTGCTCGGCTGTTTCTACATCGCTGGGGAGGAGGCCAGTTGGGGACAGCATTACCTGCAGTGGAACACCCCCGAAACCTGGGCCGCCATCAATAAACAGCAAGAGACCAACCTGCACAACACCAGCACCTGGCTCAACCAAAAGCCGCGCATCGCCATGGAACTCTGGATCCTGATCGGTGGCATCATCATGCCGCTCCGCGCGCGGTTGCAAAACATTCGCTACACCCCGGCAGATTGGGGCTACTGGATATGGCCCACGGCGCTGTGCCTGCCGGCGGCACTGCTGTGTTTCTTCATCAAGTTGCCGATCCATCTGGAGAAATGGCTGCATCTGGATCAGCCGCTCTTCAGCGGATTCAACCTGAATGAAATCCACGAGTACAACATCGCGGTGTTTCTGACCCTTTATCTCTGTTCGTTCTATATTCGACTGAAACATGCAGCAAACCAGTAACGCCATGGACAAGCGGGCGCAGATCCTGCTCAAGACTCTGGTTGAACACTACATCAGCGACGGCCAGCCGGTCGGCTCGCGCACGCTGTCGAAATGCTCCGGGCTGGATCTATCCCCCGCCAGCATCCGTAATGTCATGTCCGATCTCGAGGAGATGGGCTTCATCGTCAGCCCGCACACCTCGGCAGGCCGCATTCCCACGCCGCGCGGCTATCGCATGTTCGTCGACACCCTGCTCACGGTACAACCGCTGCAGCAACAGGAAATCCGCCAACTGGCCCACACGCTCTCCTCTCCGGACCCGCAGGAACTGATTTCCAGTGCGGCAACGATGCTCTCCAGTCTGACCAGCTTTGCCGGTCTGGTGATGGTGCCCAAACGGCGACAAGTGGCATTCCGGCAGTTGGAGTTCCTGCCCCTGTCGGAAAAGCGCATCCTGCTGATCATCGTCACCACAGACGGCAACGTGCAGAACCGCATCATTCTGACCGACAAAGCGTACAGCCCCTCGGAACTGACGCAGGCCGCCAACTTCTTCAACCAGCACTACGCAGGCAGCACGCTGGAAGATGTCCAGCGCCACCTGCACGCCGAACTGCAACAGATGCAGTCTGACATGACGCGCCTGATGACCGCCGCGCTTGAAGCCAGCGGCAAAGCGCTCAGCGAGGATCAGGACAATGTGGTGATTTCAGGGGAACGCAACTTGCTGCAGGTGGAGGATCTGTCCACCAACGTCAGTTCCCTGCGCAAACTCTTTGAGGTGTTCGAGCGCCGCACCACCCTGCTGCAACTGCTCGACACCAGCCAGAAAGCCGACGGCATCAACATCTTCATCGGGGGCGAATCCGGGCACCTGCCGCTGGACGAGTGCAGCCTGGTCACCGCGCCGTATGAAGTTGATGGCCAAGTTGTCGGCACACTCGGCGTCATCGGCCCGACGCGCATGGCCTACGAACGCGTCATTCCCATCGTCGACATCACCGCAAAACTGCTTTCCAACGCACTTTCCACGAATTAAGGCTGGAGCCCCATGAGCCATTTCAACCCAGAGCCCCCCTATGCCCACGGCACGCCCCCTCGCGTCGGCGTCCTGCTGGTCAATCTCGGCACGCCGGATGCGCCGACCCCGTCCGCCCTGCGGCGCTACCTCAAGCAATTCCTTAGTGATCCACGTATCGTGGAGATTCCCCGCCTCATCTGGTGGTTGATCCTCAATGGCATCATCCTCAACGTCCGCCCGCGCAAGTCTGCTGAAAAATATGCCCAGATCTGGACGGAGGAAGGATCGCCGCTACTGGTGCATACCCGCCGCCAGGCCACCATGCTGCGCGGATTTCTGGGTGTGCGCGGGGTACAGGTCGAAGTCGAATTCGGCATGCGCTACGGCAACCCTTCTGTCGCCTCGGCTATCGCCAGCCTGAAATCCAGAAACTGTGACCGCATCCTGATCGTTCCGATGTACCCGCAATACGCCTCCAGCAGTACCGCATCCGCTCTGGACGCGGTTTGGGAAACGCTGCAGCACACTCGCAACATGCCCGAGATTCGCACGGTGCGGCATTACCACGACCACCCGGGCTACATCGCCGCGCTGGCAGCCAGCGTACGCGAGCACTGGGCCATGCAGGGGGGCAAGCCGGACAAACTGCTGATGAGCTTCCATGGTGTCCCGAAATTTTCACTGGACAAAGGCGACCCCTACCACTGCGAATGTCACAAGACTGCGCGCCTGCTGGGAGAGGCACTGGAGCTCTCTCAGGCACAGTACCAGGTGTGTTTCCAGTCACGTTTCGGTCGCGCGGAATGGCTACAGCCTTATTTCTCGCAGGTTCTCGAAACCCTGGGGCAAGCCAAGACACGTCGCGTCGACGTGATCTGCCCGGGTTTTTCCAGCGACTGTCTCGAAACATTGGAAGAAATTGCCATGGAAGGCAGAGAAACTTTCCTGCATGCAGGCGGCGGCGAATATCACTACATCCCGGCATTGAATGAGCGTGATCCATGGATTCATGCGCTAGCCGACGTGGTACAGCAGCACCTGCAAGGGTGGACGCTGACGGCAGACGAGGCAGCGCTGGAACAATCCCGACTGCGTGCATCCGCGATGGGGGCATCGAAATAAAACCGGACGGTTAGTTGCGGCGAGCGCAAATCCTGTTTACTATTAACTGAACATACAATAAATAGTATGCGTAATAGTCAGCATCGAGGAGCGTCACATGGGGTTTTTCAGCAGAGTCCTGAATCTGGTCCGTCGCACGGAGCAACCTGCCAAGCCGTTGGAAACACGTCATGAAGGCGGCATACGTTACGATGCCGACCTCGTCCCCAGCCTGAAGCAAGACTACCAGAATCTGCTCGGCATTTACGGCGAGGTCAGCCGTGCCGCAGCCGACTCTCGCTTTGATTTGGTCAAATCCAGGCTACACGACCTCAAGCACAACCTGCAGACGCACCTGGTAGTTGAAAATGTACGTTTTTACGTCTACCTGCAGCAACATCTTGCCAGCGATCAGAATGCCTCCGCCCTGATTGCCGACCTGCGCAAGGAGATGGATGGCATCGCCCGCGCTGCAGTCCAGTTCGTCAACCGCTACGAAACCGCCGAATTCACCCCCGAATTAGCCGAAACCTTCCGCAAGGAACTGGCGGGCATCGGGGAAGTTCTGGTGAAACGGATTTCTACGGAAGAATCCAGGCTGTACACGCTCTACATGCCGAGTTACTAGGGGGTGCAAGGACATGATTGCCGAAATCAAGAAGTTGCTCTCCGTCGAACGCCACAACACGATACGCGGCTTTTCCGCTACACCGAACGACACGGTGTACGCCACGCCACGCGATTACATGAAGATCATCCTGAACGAAAGTGGCATCAAAGGTCAGGTCGCAATGTGCTTTCTGGACGAATCCACCCTGGTATTGCTGGTCAGAACGCAACATCATCTCAGCCACGAGATCACTAGCGACCTCAAGAGAAAGTTGCTGGAACGCATCAACAAAATGGGAGGATGTCGGCTTCCCAAGGACATTTTCTGGTCGCTGGGCGCACCGGTGAACCCCGGCGCGAACTAAGAGCCTATTTCAGTAAGCTGGCGAGCCGCCAAATCGGAGCGCCCAGAACGCAGTACCAAGACAGCAAACGTGGTACGGCGAGGAGTTAGCGCCGCGCAAGCCCGAGTTGGCAAGCATAGCGCCTAATGAAATAGGAGCTATGCTTGCCCATCAACGTATAAAACCCGCACCGCCGTAGCACAGGCGTAGAGGTTCAACGCAGCGCGTAAATGGCGGGCAGGTTGCGCCACCAACCGTGGACATCCATCCCACAACCGAAGACGTAACGATCAGGAAGTCGCAGGCCAACAAAGTCGGCTTCGATCGGTTTCTCGCGCCCGATTTCCTTTTCCGTCAATACCGCGACCACCACGCGCGCTGCACCGGCAGCCAGACACTTATCCCGGACTGCGGCCAACGTATGACCTTCGTCCAGAATGTCGTCGAGCAGCAACACGGTCCTGCCTGCCACGTTTTCTCCCGGGGAGACCTTCCACACCAGATGCTGGCCACTTGTTCCGTTGTGGTAACGGCTAGCCTGCACGTAGTCAAATTCCAGAGGAAAATCGAGCAAAGGGAGCAGCTGGCCTGCGAAGAAAACTGCGCCCCCCATCACGCACAATACCAGCGGTTGGGTGTCAGCGAACGGACCCCGGATCGCCGCGGCCATCTGCTGGATAGCGGCGCTGACGTCATCCGCGGAATAAATCAGCTCCGCCTGTTGCAGATACTGCTCGGGGCCCAGCATCGAAGAATTCATCGCTTGCCCTCGAAACTCTGGAGATAGGCCGCAAACTCAGCACCGATCTCGGGGTGGCGCAACGCGAACTCGACATTGGCTTTCATATAGCCCAGTTTGCTACCGCAATCGTAGCGTTTCCCGGCAAACCGATAGGCCAGAACGTCTTCCTGACGTAACAGGGCCGCAATCCCGTCCGTCAGTTGAATCTCGCCGCCCTTGCCGGGCGTGACGTTCTCCAGGCACGCGAAAATCCGCGGCGTCAAAATATAGCGCCCGACTACCGCGAGGGTGGAAGGTGCCTCTTCCGGCTGGGGTTTTTCCACAATGCCCTGCATTTTCAGCAAGCCATCTGATACTTCGACCGCATCCACGATCCCGTAGCTGGAGGTTTCCGAACGGTCCACGTCCTCGACGCCAATGACCGATGCACCATGTTCGCGATACAGCGCCACCATCTGATTCAGCGAAGGCGGATCGCCATCCATCAAGTCGTCGGCCAGAATCACGGCGAACGGTTCATCGCCGACAACGGGCTTGGCACACAGCACGGCATGCCCCAGGCCCAGCGCTTCTGCCTGGCGAATGTACACACAAGTCATGCCTTTGGGCACGATGCTGCGCAGGGTTTCCAACAGTTGCTTGCGGCCACGTGCCTCCAACTCGGTCTCGAGTTCATAGGCTTTATCGAAGTGATCCTCAATGGCCCGCTTGCTGCGCCCGGTGATGAAAACCATCTCCGTGATCCCGGCCGCCATGGCCTCTTCCACCGCGTACTGGATCAGCGGCTTGTCCACCACCGGCAACATCTCCTTGGGGCTCGCCTTGGTGGCAGGCAAAAAACGCGTCCCCATGCCGGCGACGGGAAAAACAGCTTTCGTGATCTTGTTCAATGGACAGCCTTCTAATGGATGGTGCTGGACACATGCACCGGAATCGCGTGACCGTGGTGCGCGTTCACATCGCCCAGATACTCCTGCACCCAGATCTTCAATTCCTGCTTGACGGTCGCCTCGTCCTTGCCCGCTGCCGCATGGACCCATTTCAACAGCCCGTTGACCCATGTCGCATCGGCATTGCGCGCCCGTGCGATGCGCAGCTTGGCATGAGGCGTCGGCAACGACTGCTCGTCATCTGCCAGCAACTCTTCGTACAACTTTTCCCCAGGACGTAGTCCGGTAAACACAATCTTGATTTCTTCTTCAGAGAAGCCGGAAAGGCGAATCATTTCCTGTGCCAGATGGGCGATGCGGATCGGATCCCCCATGTCCAGCACGAAAATTTCGCCACCCTGCCCCATTAACCCGGCCTGCAGCACCAGTTGCGACGCCTCCGGGATGGACATGAAATAGCGCGTCACCTCCGGATGCGTGACCGTCACCGGGCCGCCTTTGGCAATCTGTTCGCGGAATTTCGGAATCACGCTACCGGAAGATCCCAGCACGTTGCCGAAACGCACCATCACGAAACGGGTGCCACTCGCTTCCTGCAATCCCTGGCACACCATCTCGGCCAGTCGCTTACTGGCCCCCATGACATTGGTAGGGTTCACCGCCTTGTCGGTAGAGATCAGTACCATCTTAGGCACTCCCGCCTGCTTGCAGGCAGCAGCCAACGTGTAGGTCCCGACCACGTTGTTGGCTAACGCCTCGCCTACGTTTTCCCATTCCATCAACGGCACATGCTTATATGCGGCTGCATGGAACACCACTGCTGGCTGGAAGCGATGCAGCACCCCAGCTACGCGACCAGCATTCTTGACATCCCCGATTACGCACGCAATTCGCTGCTGCGGAAACTGATCCCGGAACTCCTGCTCCATCTGGTACAAGGCGTACTCGTTCAATTCCATCAGCACCAGCAATTCTGGATGGAAGCGCGCCACTTGGCGACACAATTCGGAGCCGATAGACCCCCCTGCCCCTGTCACCATCACGACATGCCCACCGATCAGCTCATTCAACCCCGCATCGTCGAGTTCGACCGGATCACGTCCGAGCAGATCCTCGACCTCCACCCGCCGAATCTGTGAGATGCTCACACGACCGCTGATCAGGTCATCGAACGACGGAACCGTCAGCGTTTCAATCCCTGCCGCAGCACACAAGTCCAACACTCGCCGGCGCTCCTGATGGCTTGCTGAAGGCATTGCGATGATCGCGTGTGCCGCACCGCTACGCGCGCTCCATTCGGAAAGGTCATCGAACGGTCCCAATACCCTCACCCCGTGAATCTGGCGCTGGTGCAACTCCACTTGATCATCCAGCATGCCGACGACTTGCCAGTCCGGGCTCCGCACAAACTCTTTCACCAGCATCGCCGCCGCTTCGCCTGCGCCAAGAATCAACACTGGCTTGCCCTGCGTCTGCATCAGGCCGTAAAGGCGATGCTCCTTCCATGCACGATAGGCAAACCGGCTGCCGCCCATGATGAGCACCAACAATAGCGGATCCAACACCAACACCGATCGCGGCACCTGCAGATGCAGCATACTGATTAAGGTCGCCACCGCCAAGGCAGCCACTCCGACGGCGGCCAGAATGCGTTTCAAGTCTGGAATGCTGGCAAAACGCCAAACACCACGATACAACCCAAAGCGCCAAAACACCATCACTTGCAAGGGCAACACGAACTGCAGGCTGTTGAGCATCAAGGCAAGATACTCTTCAGGCAGCGTAAAATTGAACCGTAGCAGATAGGCAAAAACCCAAGCGAGCACAACCGCTATCAGATCGTGCAGGATCGCCATCAGGATTCGAATATTCGTAAGTTTCTTCATGGTTGAACGTGCTGAAAATCACACCACATACGGTGGATAACCATCATGGCCCGCAAGTATGCCAGTATCCAGCCGAGACCAAAAGCCGCTTGTAAGATAGTGGGCTGATTCAGCATCAGTACAGAGGTAAAGCCCACAGCCACCATCAGACCATACTCCACCAACGCGGTACGTCGATGCCCCCATCCCAACCGAACCAACTGCTGGTAAAAATGCTCCCTATGCGCCTGCCAGATTTTTTCACCCCGTAGCAAACGTCGAAGCAGAGTTACCGTTGCATCTACCACAAATGGGGAAAACACCATCAAGGGAAACCATGCGGGCCACAATTCACGCTGCCATCCCATCAAGCCCAAGGCACCAGATAGAAATCCGAGTGGGATAGATCCTGAGTCTCCCATAAAAATTCGGGCTGGGCTGAAATTGAATTTCAAGAATGCCAAAGCGGACATCACCACGATCAAACAGGCGATCGAGAATGACGTGTCGCCCGCCATCACGGCAGCAATCCCGTAAGCCCCAAACCCAAAAACAGCCATCCCTCCTGCCAGTCCATCGGAACCGTCCATGAAGTTATACAGATTGGTCATCCACACCATGGTGAATACGATTGCTGCCACGGCCACTAGGCTCAAGCTGGGCAATGCCACGCACCACACAAAGGCCCCCACTACCAAGAAGTGGGCCATAAAACGCAAACCCGCCGTCAACCCCTTCACATCATCGATAAAGGAGAGCATCACGAGCAAACAAACACCAGCGACCATTGGCGACATCCATGATTGCCATGCAACCGCCCAACCAACCGCCAATCCAGCCATCAGGCCAACTCCACCCGTGCGAGGAACAGGTATCGCATGTAATGACCGCTCATTGGGGTGATCCACCACTCTTCTAAATACCTTGCTGGAGAGCAAGAGCATAATGCTCCCCCAAGCGACAATCAGCGGAACCAGTAGTATCAGAAACAATTTCATCGGGGATTAGCTTTACGATACCAATTCACAGTCTCCTTCACCCCCTCATCCAGACTATACGGAGGGCGCCATTCCAGATCTCGGATGAAGTCCCTGTTGTCTACTTGCAAAGATCCAACCAACCGGTCAACTTCTGCCGATTTCCCCGATAACATCCCTAACCAACGCAAGACATTCATCGGCAGCGACCATAAGTTAGCCCTCTTGCCAAACGCGGCTGCGATCTTACGAATCAAGTCTGGCGTTGAAACATCTTCACCATCGGACAACAGGTAAGTCTTACCCGCACACTCAGGCCGCAAAATGGCCTGTAAGATGGCATCCACCAAATTACCCAAGAAAATCATGCTCCGTTGGTTGTGAACCATCGCAAATGGCAACGGCACCCCCCAATCCACCCAGTGCATAAGCCGCAAGAAATTCGCCCTGACCTCTGGGCCATAGACCAAAGGAGGCCGCAAGATCACAACTTCCATTTCGGATTTCGTGGCCAATTTGAGCAAGCCTTGCTCCGCCTCCCATTTCGAGGACGCATAGGGATCACAAGGTGATGGAATTTCCATTCCAGTGAACCGCCCTGATTCACCATTCACCTTGACACTACTCAGATAAACAAATCGCCGCACACCAGCCTCTGATGCTTGACGCGCGAGATTGAGCGTCGCATAGGTATTTGTCTGGCGATATGCTTGCAGTGGGTCTTCACTGGCATCATCCATCACATGCACCCTTGCCGCCAGATGGACAACAACCGCACAACCGATGACATGTGGATACCAGTTCGTGTCGCTCCCCATTTCCCCTATTGCGACTTCATTGAGATCGCGGCTTGATCGAACGATACGTTTCACGTCATACCCATCAGCGACTAGCCGATCGCATAATGCACGGCCGACGAAACCCTGCGCCCCCGTCACCAGAACCGTCAGCATTTCACTTCCTCGAGAAAAAATTTACCCTTATTGGCACGCAGGGTCCTTCCAAAAGCCGCTGGCAAGGCGTTCAAAAAGCAGGGCTTAATCTCGTCAATCTTATCCATTAGAATCGCCGCTGCATCTGAAGATGCGCTTTCGCAAGCACTTGGTATTCGTCCAATAAAAGTTGATTGACCGAATCGCTGTCGTAAAGCTTCAAGGCACGTGTGTGTGCTTGCATCCCTAACTGCTGACGGAAAGTCGAATCATCTACCAGCTGAGCCAATGCATCCGTCAATGCCTCGACATTTTTTGCTGGGACCAAAAGGCCAGTTTCCCCATGCGCGATGGCGTCGCGGAGACCTACGATATCCGTACCTACAGCAGGCAACCCCACGGCGGCGGCTTCAATCACAACATTACCGAATCCTTCACGGTAACTAGGCAAGCAAAAAATGTCGGCGCCAACCAAATATGCTTCTGGATGATCGGTATACCCCACCATGTATATGGATTCATCTTGTTCAATCAATTCAATTACTTCTGGTGGCAGTGGGTCTCGTTCCGGCTCTTGAGGCCCCACCAAAACAAGCTTTAGGTTCGCATATCGCATACGCAATGCCCGGTGCGCATGCACCAACTCGACCACGCCCTTATCTCGCACAAGGCGTCCAACAAACACGATCACAACCGCATCATCGCGAATATCCAAACGCTCACGCATATTCTGGAAGGATTTTTGTACGATTTCCCGATCAAAACGTCTGACATTCACACCGGCAAGTGACCCACTCCCAATCACAGCAATCTTGTCCGACCGACAAACTCCCATACTTACAAGAAAGTTTCGTTGCGAAGGGCTGTCCGCAAAGTTCAGGGTATTCAGTCGCGCTGTTACCCAATCCGCGGCTTTGGCCAAGACTCTCACCACTCCACGCAACTCCACCCAAGGCTGTCCCGTAAAAGTGTGCATTCTGATAGGAACATTCGCCAACCACCCAGCCATAGCACACAACAAGCCGGCTTTGGGTGTCGTGGAGTGCACGATGTCATAGCGAGCGTGTCTGAAATGTCGATATAAATGCCACAATGCCCGAATATCTCGCAGGGGCGAAATCGTTCTTGCCATGTCTATCATGCAAAACCTGGCCGATGTACTCTGAAGCAGTGCATCCTTCTCTGGCCCGTCACTTGAAATGAGGGTCACATCATGACCTGAGGCCACCGTAGCCTGAATCTGCGATCGCAAATGATGATGTAGAAAGAATGGCACCGTTGCCGAGCGGCAAATCCTTAGCTTCAAGCCAATGCCCCCTGAGATCTGGCATAGCGAAGCCACGACTGAAACATCAGTATGTTCCAAATCCCGTGCTGCCAGTCCCGCCTTCCACTCAAATGCTCCTCCCACATTTGGCGAACCCACTCGACTTCGAGAAAACCATCCTCGGAAATTTGACTTTGCTCGAGCAATTCTTCTGCCCACTGACGCAAGGGCCCACGAAGCCATTCCCCTACGGGGATGCTAAAACCCTTCTTATCGGACGAGATCAAGTCCGAAGGAAAATATTTGGCCTGCACTGCCCTGAGCACACGCTTTCCTTGGCGCCGACGCATTTTCATCTCGATCGGCAAAGACATTGCAAACTCAACAATACGATGATCCAGTAATGGCACACGAGACTCAAGACTCACGGCCATGGAGGAACGATCGACCTTGACGAGAATGTCGTCTGGCAAGTATTCGACCAAATCCGCAAACATCATTCGAGATAGTGGATCCATCTTCATGGGTGCGCGGTGTGGAGCACGCCCATCCATTGCGACATATTGAAATTTTCGTTGCGACATCATGTAGCGATGCAACATCTCTATGCTGGATGCTTCAAACGCTTGGCTCATTTTCGTCAATTGGTCACCCCAATTAATCGGCATCACGCGTTCTGACCATGACACAGTCTTGCGAAGCCCTTGCCCCAGCCAAGACCTACCTCTTCCGGGCAGCCAAGCAGTCTTTTGCCAAATATCCCTACATCTAAAATAATGCTGATATCCACCGAAGAGTTCATCTCCCCCATCCCCCGATAAGGATACAGTTACGCCTTGACGGGCGAAGGATGAGACCAGATAAGTCGGAATCTGGGATGAATCCGCAAAAGGCTCGTCGTACATCTCGGTGATATCAGGAATCACCGAAATCAACTCCGCCGCGTCAATCATTTTTTCGTGATGCGAAGTGCCCAAATAATCAGCCATCCTCTTCGCCTCAACAGCCTCACTTAATTGACTACCCTTCACACCAATCGTGAACGTATTGACCGGGACAGAACTCAGCGACTGCATGATGGCCACCACAGTGGAAGAGTCGACACCTCCTGAAAGGAAGGCACCAACAGGCACATCCGCGACCAATTGATCTTGAACAGACTGGCGAATCAAGCGGTCAAGCGTATCGACCGCATCGTCAAAACTTCCATGAAATGGCTGCGTCTGCGCCTTTTCGGCTAACTCACTCGGATTCCAATACTCTCTTTCTGCCCACTCATGAGTGCCTCCTTGAGCGAGCGTGACGCGCAGGAAAGTCCCAGGCCTGATTTTCCAAACCGATTTAAAAATGGAGCATGGCGCTGGAACATACCCTCGATCCAGGTAGTACCTAAGCGCATCCTGATTAACCTCACCTCGCCATCCCGGGATCTGGAACAAAGCTTTGAGTTCAGATGCAAAGGCAAAATGATGTCCAACCTGCCCAAAATAAAGTGGCTTTTCCCCGAGCCGATCTCGTGCCAATGAAAGCTCTCGAGATTCACGATCCCAAAGGGCAAATGCAAACATGCCCACAAAGCGGCTCAAGGCCTCCTCGAGCCCCCAATGGGCGATGGCTTCCAACATGACCTCCGTGTCGGAGTGTCCGACCCAATCCACACCCCCATTGGCCGTCTCAAGCATCACACGAATCACATGGTGATTATAGATTTCACCATTAAAAACAATGTCGAACCTGCCACAGTGTGAGGTCATCGGCTGACTTCCGGACGAGGAAAGATCGACGATCGATAATCGACGATGCCCCAAGGCAATACCTTGAGATTTGTCCGTCCAAAGCCCTTGACCATCAGGCCCTCGGTGCCTCAAAACGTTTGTCATCGCCTGGACCACCCCCCCCAGGTCGAAATCAACTGGTTTTGCCAACCACAATCCGGCTATTCCGCACATGAAGAAACTCGATCCCCCTTTGAAACCGCAACCCAGCACTTCTGCCAGTCTTGACGGGCACGATCAGTCAAATCTGCAAAACGCCGTTGCTCCAAATACTCTGTCATGTGAAATGCGCATGCCAAGACTTCCAGAAAAGCTTTGGCCATCGTAGCCCCGACTCCCCGGATCATTTGCAACACCCTGGCATTCTTCAGGCACCACATAACCTGAACCTGAGTCAGGTAATACCTAGATGTCAGCCTCTTCTTCAACGTCGTTCTTTCATATCGATACCCGAGAAGCACTTCCGGCAAACATGCAAACTGACTATTTTCGTGAGCACGGACTAGCAATTCCTGGTCTTGCGCTCGACGCATTCTTTGATCATATCGATATTTTCTGAACCAACTTGTTTTCCCCATCCAGGTTGGATGGGGGATTCCTATCCCATGCCAAGGGGTCCGACATAGCTCAGAATGCGTCTGCCCAACCTTGAAAGTGCCAAGAGGAAGTCCACATCCAGCGAATGCAACAGCATTTGTGCCTAGCAAATCGATTTCGGGGTGTTCTTGTAGGAACTCGATTTGGCGATGCAGTCTTTCAGGATATGCCACGTCGTCTGCATCCATTCTCGCAAACAAACCACCCTGTGAAAGGTCAATCGCCTGATTCAATCGCGCAGCAAGCCCAAGGTTGCGACCATCAGCAATCAGGCAGATCCTCACATCACGGTATGTCCTGATAATCTCAACCGTATCATCCGTTGAGCCATCGTCAATAACGATCAATTCCCAATGAGGATATGTCTGCCACAGGACAGAGTTCAATGCCTCTCGGACCGTCCCACTGGCATTGAACACAGCCATGCCGATGGAAACAGTCGGCTTTACCTGATCAGACATTGTCCCGCTAGCTTTCCAAGTAAAACAGTCGACCCGGCCAACCTCTGGCGCGATATGTCGCTTCACCGCTCAAACGCCAACTTATCTCGTGAAGAAACCTGCGCGCCGCACGTGGACCACGCCTTTTCCCCAAAAAAATCCTGAACGGAGTCACAAGCAACTCTTTAACCAGCACGGCCCACTCAGGAACAGAATGTTCACTCAATACCGTATTAAAGCTCTCCCAATCGACCGGCGCTGATGATGACCTAGAGGGCATACTCTCAAAAACCTTTCTAAATCTGGCTTCATATGTATGCTCCATACGCGTCCTGAGATTTGCCTTTAAAACCATACGATCTCGGAGCGAGGGGTTGTTCAACAAAAAATGTATTTTGTCAGCAAGGTCCTTTATTCCATGAAAGACTTCAACTTCCGCACCGGGCGTGTAGTAGCTAGCTAAATCTTCTGCTGGCTCTGTCAAAAGAAGTCCGCCTGCTCCTGGAACCTCAAAAACGCGGGCTTTAATTTGTCGACTTCGATATGGCATCAAGCCGCGAAACTGCCACCCGGAGTCTCCGAAGTTAAGGCTTATTAAAGACTCACGAAACACCCGAGATAGTTCGGATGCCGAAATCGGACCTCTGGGCCATCCATACCCAAAGCACTCAACCACAATGCCTCGCCGCCGCAACCCCTCAATCCATCTAGGACGATTCCCATAAGCGGATCCGACAAAGCTGACCAGATACTGACAGTCCGGAGCCGCAAGTGGTTCAGCCAACGAAGCAGTCGAGGCTGCCCATTGTGACAGCAGGAAATTCCTATGCCCTTCTGCAGAGGCTTTTTCAAACGCATCGCGAGATGTCGTCACCCACAAATCGAAGTGAGGGGCGTAGAACCGGGAGAATTGCTCATACTTCCAAGAATCATCCGTTCCCCAACTGACGAGTCGTGCACCTGTCTTGCGTATTTCTTCCAGCGTCTCGATCCAAATTTCATAGGTCGTTAAAACAAAGAAGACAAGGTCTGGCTCACAAGCTTCCACTTTCTTTAGCAGGGCTGTGTTGAGTTCTGCAAAATTTGTATAGGCCTGCCGATTGAATGATTCGAAAAATTCAACTTCCAAGCCAATCCCTGCCAAGGCAGGCAAAAAATTGGAAAATTCATAGCCCTGACCGCGTGATGGATCGCCGTAATTATGTTCCCCAAAAACGCAGAGAATCTTGCCCTGAGATCCATTCATAAATTGTTCGACATCCGGAACATTCAAGCGGTTATCAGACTGTCTAATTGGCGGCAACAGTACGACCTCTGAACATCACGGCCAAAACGATAGATGCCACCATGGTTGTGGCATAAGAGGTCATAGGCTGCACTAACCCACCAGCACCCAATTGAACAATTAAAAGGACCACATACATTCCTACTGATGCACTTAGAAATAAATTTCCACTTAGCTTGTAGATCAGGGTCTCACTCAGAAACAGAAGCATCGAGAGCAAAAACATTCCACAAAAGACGACCCATAGAGACCCACTTAAATAAAGATATCCAATCGCCCCAGGCATCGTGGCATATTGATACTTGGAGGTATCGGAGTCCTTGAATCCCGAGCCACTAATTTGAGAGGTATAAAAATCGGCTCTATCTTTGGTACGACGCTCCTGGATCGCTCTAAAAAAAAGATCTCCGCTTTTACCAGGAAAAGAGGAGATAGCCATCATTCCCTCCAGACCCAACCAGCGATCCACCATTAAACGAACGGCCAAACCTGGGAGTCTATGCAGGATATCCATCTCAGATAGACTTTTTTCCGGTTTGCTTAGCGAGTATTTGGTTGAAGCGATATGCTGATCACTGGCTCCGCCCAGTGGCAATCCATCCGGACCAACATATCGACGATATTCGGAAATGCTGATGCTCAGTACAGCGCCCACCATAAAAATTACAGCAAGCGCAATCAGGTTAGCCTTTGAAAACCGGCGATCAAACCCTTTCAATTTCCATAGCGCATAAGCAAATGGCACGATTCCAAACACATAAACACCTCTGCTATGCATGCTGATGGAAGTCCCCAGTGCGGCAAGAAACACCACCGATATCCCTATCCACAAGGATGTCTTAATTGACACATCAAGCCGGAACATCGTCAAAATCAGCAGCAACATTCCGATATTGCACCACCATCCAAATAACCCTTGCCATGGCCAAGGCAAGTCAATTGCAGGTGGGCGGCCCAAGTGGATGATGTGAAAATGCTCATTGAGAATTACTGTGGCCGCAACGACAAGAATGGTCCCCAACCACAGGCTCAAGCGGGAACCGCCACCGTACCAGTTTGGGGCTTGATAACTAACCGAGCTCATAGAGAAGCGGCAAGCAATTTTTTTAAAAAACCACTGAGCACTGAGCACCCCCCCCCCACCAACAGAGGCTATCAAGAGCACAAGTTCCCAAGATTCCTTCGTGCCATCAAAAGAACCTATTGGCTCTGCCCAGATCGAGTCAGGATAAGCCCAGTGAATAACTAGTTTCAGCCATATGCCGATCCAGAGAACGATGGGGAAAAAGAGTTCCCCAAAGGTTATGGACTGATAGAAACTTGCAGTCAGCACCGCAAAAAAAACGGTTGAGAAAAGCGAGAAAAACGCAAAAACTTCAAGACTGCTAACTCTTGGCCCAGCTTTAAGTGTCAGGTAGGCGCAAACTAATATCCCGAGCACTCCCAGTGTTTTATGCATTCGGGGCCGTATCGCTTTCCAGGGGATCTTTATTAGCAATCAATATCGCAATTAAATAAATAAATGACGACACGCAGATTGCCAACCCAACCCCCATAAGCGACAGCTTGTCCCCGACTAAGGCCAGAACAAGCAGGAAAGAGGTTGCGTGCGACGCTTTTGCAATCACATAAACCTGCGGTCGTTTCTCAACAAAACCGCGCATTACACATAATTGGGCAAACTGAAAAATCGCACATCCCAACGCCATTACCCAAAGCACCTTGTGATACGGCACAAACTCCTCACTGCTGAGTAATGCCAGAATCGGCTCGCTAAAAAGAAATGCCGTCAGCACGCCGACCATCAGGAAGAATGCGGAAAAGGATAATACGTAACGATAAATTCGCGCGCGCCGACGAGATGAGTCGTGCAATGGATCAATCGAATACAAAATAGGCAAGACAAACTGTGTCACGACAGTACCAAAAAGATTCATTGGCGTATTAGCGATCAAGAAAAGTACCGTATAGATGCCAACATATTCCTGTCTAAAAATTGCCTGCACCATCCATCTATCGCCGTAATTCACAATCGACCCGAATAAAGCGAAAAGTACAAAGGGAGAAGCAAACGCCAAGAAGTCCTTCATCTCGTTATTGTTTGTTGCCAACCTTACTGTCATAGACGGCAAAACAAAAACGCGTTTTAGATAGTGGAAATAAATTGTCGCCATCAATAGCGCACCCAAGGCACTTCCGATCAAGGCTACAAATCCAGCATTTCCCCACACCTTGATTGCAACGATGGAGAACAAGGTACTTAATACGACACCTACCCCTTGGTACAGGGCAACAGCTGCTCGATCTCTGTTTGCACTGAATATGGCAGCGATAGTGGTATTCACACCACCAGCAACCGCAATCAACACTGCTGTGATCGTGACAATTCCCCAGTTATTGCCAAATACCTGGGCAGCGATAAAGGATATCAGCCCCCCCCAAACTAGTATGTGAGCCGCCGGGGAAGACCTCGTGCTCGTCGGCACCCCCGATATCAGCCCCCCCCAAACTAGTATGTGAGCCGCCACTTTTGTCTGGAGACGAGTCAGAAAATCAAAAAAGTGGGTTAACTGCCCCTTCTCTTTATGATCGGCAAAAAAGCGCATCGTCGCTTGGGAAATCGGGCCATAGATAATGCCCTGCAAAATTCCCGCTATTGCCAGCCCCAAAGCATATTCACCAAATGCCAAAGGTCCCAGCAATGTAGTGAGCAGCTTGATTGCGGCTGCGAGGCCAGCCAGGTTAAGCAAATATCCGGCTGCCACCCACAAAAGTTCTTTGGAATGTGAAAGCATTATCCTGAACTAACGAATCGCGGTCACATGATACCCAATCGTAAACCGTTGCTCTCTGTCATATTTATCCAGCAAATGGCAGGCGACTGGCACAAGGACGCCTAAAACAGGAACAAGAAGCATCCAGAAGACCATCCAGAAGCAACTGGCGACAAGAGGCAAGTCGACAAACGGACGCGTCGTCAGCAGAAACCGCAATGATTCCTGAGAGAAAAATTTAAATGACCCGGAATTCGCCTGAATCTGAATATCTCCAAACCCAGCTTCGGACAGGTGTCGCTGATACCAATACGGTGTGAATCCCCCAAAATAATGGTGTGGTTCCTGATGAATCCCAGAGCCGAGAGGGGCCGTCAACAAGAGCTTACCTCCTGGTCGAAGAATTCTAGCAAGTTCTCTTACCACGCCGAGGGGATCAGGGACGTGCTCTAGCATCTCTGTGCACAACACGGCATCAAAACCACCGTCAGGTACAGGAATAGCTGTCGCATCGCAGACATAATCGATTTTCCCATATCCACCGTGCCGCAATTGCTCGTTTTGTAGCCCGGTAAAATCCTGAGCATGATATTCACAATGGCTGAACAACTTGCGGTATGGGCAAGATCCGGCGCCAACATCCAAAACACGAGTGCCCGCCGGCAATTCCGAAGCCTGCTGCGCCACCCAACGATCTCGGTAGACCAGATTGAAAGAAAAGACCTCACTTCGCCCGAAGGCCTTACGAAGATACTTCAGCATCTATTTTCTCGAATTCATAAAATCCACAGGCATATTCACTATCCACCGCATCCGCCGGGTTCGCTTCCACATGAAATTTTCCAGTATCATCCACCCACGAAAAACTTCGTACGCTTAAGCCTTGGAACATCGACGGCAAATCCACTGGGGAAAAAACACGGTGTGCGTTGAAGCAAACCCGCTCCCGACCTACAGGGGCAGTAAGATACAAGCGCCCGTGCAGCGCAAGCACACGTGACAACTCACCCGCCGCCAAGGCCGCACCGCACGGATCAATAGGATCTCCGTATCGTCCAAGTCCAATGTGCTCGATAACATGCATGCACGAAAGTGACGAAACGGAAGAATCCGCAAACGGAAGTTGAATTATATTTGCCCCAATACTCAACATTCCCTCCAACTTAGCGTTTAATGGGCGATAGTCCACAAAAACCGTTGGGGTGTGTCCACTAATGACTCCAATACTCAATACACTCGACCCGATATCGACATGCAAATCGGGATTGGCACTCACTAAACGACGTGATAGCCATGCCCCCTGATAAAAATAATGCGGATCAAAAGGAGTCAAAGCCACCGAATCATCAAGGCAAGGATAACTATCGGAAAGCTTCAGACTATTCTTGGTCAGAGCTTGGTATTTTTTCCAGTCGCGTATATATTTTGGCAGGTAGAACCAGATGAGTAGTTTTCGTGGGTCGAAAAAAGGCACTGCCCAGCGTGCCAACGTACCCAAAGTTTTACGCATACCGCCCCACTCCAGCACATGGCTGCACCTTAATTCCAGCCACATTACGACCAATCAGTTCAGGCAGATCTCTTCTACGAGATTGCATTCTGGCGCGCCATATTTTCTGTACCCAGTACCTCATCCCTAAAAGCGTGCTCCTTAATGATGGTGAGGCACACAAAGCCAATTCACGTTGCCGACAAGACTCGCGCTCCCGCTGGTATCCCTCCGCATGGGCATGAGAGGTTTGTCCTTCATGGCGACGAAAGGCACTAAAAATCGTCGGGACATATCGACAATCACCCGCCAGACTCATCCGTAGAAACAAATCAAAGTCTGCCGCATATCGTTGATTAGAATCGATTCCCCCAATTTCCTCATAGAGCGACCGACGCCAAAAACAAGCATCCTGTAACGGAGTCCAGCCACCGTAGAGCATCATTAAAGTCAAATCAGAAACTCGTCCGTTAGAAACCTGCAGCACATCCCCATGCTCATCGATATATAGATCATCACCGAATATCATGTCGGCGCCCGATTCTTCAAGACAGGTTCTCGCCTCGTCTAAGGCCCCCGGAAGTATTAAATCTCCACAATTAATCCAACACTGATATTTTCCAGTAGACCGCGAAAATCCCTTAATCAAGGCGTCAGCATAGCCTTTATCCTTCTCACTCACCCAGCCGGAAATCCGATGCTCATACAGACGAATGATGTCCAAGCTACCATCTGACGACCCCCCATCGACAATGAAATATTCATCTCCTGGACGTAAATTAATCAGAACAGATTCTATAGTTTCAGCTAGATAACCTGCCATATTGAAGTTAGGGGTGATGACTGTGAAATTATTCATTTTTTCCAAGCAGAATCCACTTGATCGCCAACAACGTCATGGACAATTTTCTCATACTGCCGCGCAAAAGCCTGCAGCCTATCAGGGAGCCGCTCTCGCGCACGGCGCATAAACTCTCGATCTATCTCTGGCCTGTAGTCCCCCTTAATCTTCAACAAGGCCTCTGACAATTGATCCGACCGATGAGAGTCAAAAAACATCACGCGCTCATGTGCCTGCTCCCGGTGCACCGGGATATCTGAAATGACCAACATCTTGCCAAGCGACTTTGATTCTTCAACCGTGCTACTCCACCCTTCGAAGAGGGAGGGATTCACCACGGCCATGGCGTTGGCCATCAGCCCCATCAAATCAGCATATGGCACCATACCAAGAGTGCGGAATTCATCTTCCACCCGTTCAGTCGCAACCAAACGCATCAAATATTCAGCGTGTTCTGGTTGACGATGATCTCGGGGATTACCTGTAGCAATCACCGTCATCGGAGTGCCATTTTTTTTCAACAGACCCAATGCCCGTATCACAACCTCATGATTCTTATGTTTCCAGAATTGATTAGGCAAAAAGAAATAATTTTCTGGAACGTTATACTTTTCCATCAGGGAGTCGTGCGAAGGCATTTCAGCTAGTTGAGGCACCGAGGCCACAAAGGGCAAAACATAAGCCCGCGCTGCTGCATCAGCCGAAATTTGCGCCAACCCTTCTCGGGCATGCTCACTGCTAAGCAATATCGCTGAGGCGTTGAGTACGACATTCCGATTTTCGCGCGCCCTGCTTTCAAGTTCTCCTGCAGAGAAAAATTCCGGGAAATATCGTTCCTGAAAATCGGGAATCCACACCAATGAGGGTATCTTCGCTCTTTTGCCGAGATAGCCCATGTGAGAGACAAGTTGGATATGTCTGGCCTTGAGATATCTTTCAAAAATGAAATCTCGCCCCAACCCGAGGGTCATAGCCCGCCTGACTTTCCAGCGCAAACCTTGCGAACCCGCCCAACTGTACAGCGATTTCTCCGCTGCCCCCAATGAGTCCAATATAGATGCGTCTGATGAAAACCCCGCAACAACGACAGGCTCGACAGAACAACTCGGCAACTTCCGCAGCGCTTCGAACAGGTTGCGAAAGTAATTCACCCCCCCCATCCAGCCACGGTCCCTGAAATTAAGCTGAAATGCAACGCGGATCAATGCGCACCATTCCTGAACCATTCAGCGTATTCACGCACACCTTCTCGCCATGGTTTCTTGGGCTGCATACCCAGTCGTACAATATTCCCGATATCAGCCACATAGTGTTGAGGGTCACCGCTACGTGAGGATCCTGTGAATTCCGGCAAATCGCCACGATGGAAGCAATCGAACAATTCGCTCAGGATTTCACGAACAGACACACCTTGCCCAGTACCGCCATTCACGATTAAGTAGGAGGTATCCACGGAGGCCCCCGCGGACATCAGCATTGAGGCAGCATCACTCACATGCAACCAATCCCTGGTCTCCGTACCATTACCGAAGAACGTGTTCTCGCCATTACTGATTTTCACGCAAGCATCCCATAGCAATTGCTTACGCAGACCAATCCCATAGACCGAAAACAAGCGAACAATCGCCACAGACAAACCGAAATTTTTCGCATAAGAAGTGCACATTTCCTCCGCAATTTTCTTATGCACCCCATAAGGCGACACGGGAACCAGCGGATCATCCTCAGCGATTGGCATTCGCGCCGCCACCCCGTACACACCAGCGCTTG
The DNA here is from genome assembly GCA_964445115.1 of uncultured Methylobacillus sp. GTDB lineage: Bacteria > Pseudomonadota > Gammaproteobacteria > Burkholderiales > Methylophilaceae > CAIJXJ01. Next base: position 40,147 of record CAYUJU010000008.1, read on the forward strand.
AAGGGTATACGACACGCGCTTTACTAGCATGAAGCCGAGCAAATTCCAACACTGCAACGGTACTGTCCACCGTCCTCTGAAAATCCTGATATGGATTTGTCACAGAAAATCCGACCGAGCCACTTCCTGCGCAATGAATAATGGCGTCAGGCGCCCCGGCATATGTCAACAGTGTGTCCATGGTGACATCTTCAGAATGCCACTCGGAAATCCCCCATTGGCGCCACTCGTCCCGTGCCCATGAACCGTGACCGATTCCAATGACCATCCATCCAGCCTGTGAAAACTGCCTTGCCACATGTCTACCGATAAAACCATATGCACCGGTGATCAGAACACGTTTAAGCATGGGATAACTTGCGCCCGACAAAAGTATAAAGGCGGCCTGGAGCCTTACTCAACGCACCAATCCACCCCAGCGCCACATCTGGAATAACAGAAGCTGGAAGGTGTAACTTTGAGGCAATACGACTTCGCAAGTTATCCAATGTATCAGGATAAAGATTGATGTTGGACTGGTATGGGTTTAACACGTGTGTCACCGTAATACCGCTCCCCCGGATTGCCAACAGGTATTCCTGAAGCAAAAAAGCATGCTCTCCACCATAAAGATTGTGTAACGGGTGAGCCGCCAGGAAAGCATCCAAATCTTCTTGACGTGACACGACATGTTCACGCGTAGCCATAAATATGCCTCCTGGTTTCAGGACTCTGGCAATTTCACGACACAATTGATTCAGATCGTGCGCATGATGCAACACTTGTCGACAGTGCACCAAATCGAATGTGCAGTCCCCGAACGGAAGTTTTTCCCCCCATTCTTCGACCACCTCGATAGGCAGTTGCGCTTCCGCAGCCAACCTGCGAATCGCTCCTGCGCCAACAACCGAACTGGCATTTGGCTCCAAGGCAACGGTCATCCAACCATCCTTTGCCAAGGCGTATGCAGAAATTCCTATACCGGAACCGACATCAAGTGCTCGGCCAGTTTCGGTGGGCAGAAATGTGCGAACTGCCCGCCACTCCTCGCTCGACGCGTATCGCTCGGCGGCCGACAGTAGCGGATCGTCATAAAAGCATGCGCGGACAAGTGACGCTTGGTCAGGCTGCTGTTTCAACCAGGTAACAGCCTCTTCCCAGGATAGCGATCTATCTTTCATCTATCCCATTCCACAAATAAAACTGCATCCCCGAAAACCCGTGTGAAACTACATTTGAGCCTGAAACACTGTGCCGCTTGGAACCAAGCACCATGGCTCTAGCGACATTCTTCCGGAAACAGCTCTCGCAAATTCAAGCTGATCAGCTGAAAGCTGATCAACTGATCGACCTGGTCATCCCTGAAGCGAACACCAAACTCCTCTTCCAGAGCCAATACCAGATTCATATGCCTCAATGAGTCCCACTTCTCGATATTTCCTGGACTGGCCTCTTCACTGATTTGCAAAGGATCCATGCCGAAGACAGCACCCATGACATTACGTATTCTTTCAGCAAGCATCTTCCATCACCTCGATATAATCAATTCCACTTTGCCGATAATCAGCAAGCACTAAATAATACTTACTCAAATCGGGTTCGGCCATGACTGTGTTAAAACCAAGCGATGGGTAGAAGCCCGATACCTGATCATTCTTTAGCGTACGACGATACTCCGCGCACAGCTTGTCAACCCCCATTTCTCGCAGCCTGAGCACCAAATGGTCGAACACGGCCTTCTCGACGTTTCTGCCGATCACCCGACAACTCATCAAGAAAGTGTCGACCCTGCCTTCCCTACCTCCGTCAGCCAGTTCCAAAATCAGAAGCCCGACGATTCCATAATCACCATAGCGGTCGGCAACAGTGAAACTCGCGACAAGAAAATTCTTGTTAGAAAGCATGCGTTCAATGTCAGCTTCGGTATAACGATTGGTCGTCAAATTGAACTGATTTGTTTTCTGAGTCAGTTGTGCCGCTCTTGAAACCAGAACCCCCGAGTTCCAGGATACGCATACTCGCAATTCCAAAGACTGCAGATATTCGTCCAGATTGGAATACTTGGCCTTGGCACCATCCCGCGCTTGCTCTTCCTGATACATCTCCGTTTTACGCAAATCTTCCGATGTTGCGGAGAGCGCAAAAAATTCACGGGCGAGCCGCCGTACGGTTGCAGGATAATCGGATAGCGAATCAGGGACAGTCACACAAGCCACCTGAGGCAGCTCATCTTTCACCAATCCTATTTCAAAAGGTGAATCATCGACAAATACAATACTGTCGAGCCCAAGATTCAGATCCTGAGCCAATTGGCGAATATTGGTCGCTTTATCCTGCCAGTTGATCTTTTTGGCAACAAAATCATTTCCGCGCAATATCATATCCGGATGTTCAGCTAGCACTTGGTCAACATCGGCAGGGTTATTCTTACTGCATAGCGCCAGCAAGACACCTCGCTTTCTAAATCCGCTGAGAGTTTGCTGCACTTCCCTGAAGATTCTTCCGACTCTGTTCGAGTCATTCATTTGAATCTGACGTTCGCCATCCTCGCCCAACACCCCGCCCCACAGCGTATTGTCACAATCGAGCACAAGCAGTTTCCGCATTTTTCCTGTTACAGAAAGAAAGGCAGGGGCCACATACTCCGCGTAGGATTTAAGGAAATCCAGGGTATATAACGCTTTGGACGATTGAAACTGACGAAAGTCAGCAGATGCGTTCAAGCCAACCTGTGCCAGCACCGAATCCAGATTAACCGCTATCTGATGGGATGGCATCAGACGATCCAGGTGGGTATTCAATCGGCTGGAAATCTGCTGCAACACACCCGGCCGAAGTTCATCCATCGTGAATTGCAGCGCCGAGAATCGATTGAACAATACAAGTGGAATATCCTTCACGCTCTCGAAAACCATCTCCATCTCACGCTCAACGCGCTCGACAATGGCATCCAGATCCTCTGGATTAAGAGCTTCGGCAGTGGCATGGAGGCCTTCGGTAAGATTTGCGGTTTCCCAAAAAATAACCGTTGCGTCTACGTCTCTGAATCGCATGCTATCCTGAACGATGTTGTCATAATCTCCGCAAATCACATAGGCATTGATACCTCGCTCGCGAAGAACAAATTCGAGGATTTCCTTAAGTTGATTTACAACAACATTGGACAGCAAAGCGACCCGGTACGGCTTTCCGCTCATGGACTTCTCCAGGTCACTGTTACGCGCCAGTATTTCCGAATACTTCAACGACTTCATAGCATCACTTGGCCGCCGTTCACACGAACAACTTCCCCCGTGATGAAATCGGCACGCTCTGAAGCGAGGAAGGCGACGGCACCCGCGACGTCCTCAGGCTTTGCCAAGCGGCGCAATGGTGTTTGGGCTGCGGTCAGGAGTCTAACTCGTTCCGGAATATCTGCAATTTGCTCGGTATCCGTCATCCCTGGAGAAACAATATTGACCAGGACCCCCTTTGGCGCGAGTTCCATCGCAAGGGAACGTCCAAATCCAACCAAAGCAGATTTGGCTGTGATGTAGGGCATCCAGTCTACAGAAGGGGTCTCGGCCGCCTGTGACCCAATCAGGATAATTTTTCCATACCCTTGCTCAGTCATCACTGGAACGATAAATCGTGCCAGCAGATACGACCCCCGTATACTCATATCCAGGTGATTTTCGAAATCCTGCCAGCAAAGCTTGGAAAAACTGGTGGCTACGATTTTAGCAGTCGCACAATTAACCAGAACGCTAACGGTTCCCAACTTCCTTATTACCTGATCCAACATTGCCGCAACTTGATTTTCGTCACAAATATTGGCCCCGACCGCCATGGCACTTTGACCTTTTGTGGAGACTTCCTCACAAACCTGCCTTGCAGCATCGGGATTACTGAAATAATGCACGGCCACATCGAATCCATCGCTGGCCAGTGTTCGGCATATCGCCGAGCCAATCCCTCCGGACCCCCCGATAACAAGCGCTACCTTTTTCTTGACAGACACCTCTGCAACCACAGGCACCTCTTGTTCTACAACCTTGACTTTAGCGATGCCCGCCGTCACTTTTTGCCGGTGCTGATTGAAAATATCAGTTTGCAGTTCCAGAATCTGCATGCGTTCATCTTTTTTCAATACTTCAGCGCGTATGGTAAGTCGGTCACCGACACGGACTGGAAGCAGGAACTCAAGGTTCTGGGCGAACCATAGCGCCCCATCACCAGGCAGTTTGGTCCCAATAATGGTAGATATGAAGGAGGCGCCAAGCATGCCGTGTGCAACCGGTTTTTTATAACTAGTCCTTGCCGCGTACCCTGCATCCACATGCAAACGATTATCATCGCCCGTCAACTCAACGAAACGCTCAATATCCTGCTTGGTTACGGCATGCTCGAGTTCCGCAATGTCGCCAACCTGAATTTCATCGAATCTGCTCATGACTACCTCACCAGTGCACAGTAGTTGATCGTTATGCGACGGCTCTCTGCTTCGCTAACCGTCATGTTCTCCACAGGGAGAGGCAGTTCTTTTTCAATCACCAACCCACTCGATAAAATCAGTTCCCTGATTTGGTCTACAGAATCAAATTGGTAAACATGATCGATCGCGGGACAATTGGCGCAAGTGGAGATAAATCCCATCCCACCAGGTGCCAGCATCTGCTTTAACCGGACAAGAAGCGTATCTGGCTGATTTACATGCTCCAACACTTCACCCATGGTAATAAAATCGAATTGCTTGCCCAACTCCGTCTTGAGGATATCCCCGAGGACAAATCGAACAATGTGACTTTCAGGCAACGAATGCTCAATCATGGCTTGAGCCAATTTTAAAGAGGTTGGACTAATATCAACAGCCACGGCATCTTTGATGCGTATTCCCGAATCCAACGCCTTCTCAAGAAACAGCCCGTGCCCAGGGCCGATTTCAAGATAATCCTCTATCTGATTCGCACGTTCCTTGATAGCAGCGCTAAAAAAGGAAAAAATCTCGTAGTGTGTCCCCCAGAGGAACTGCGAAATACCCAAACCCACCATGTAGGAAAGCATCTCGTTTTCGCTTGAATAAACTGACTCGTTTGCTTGCTCGCTCGATGCAACCGGATATCGCCCGGTCCGCATGAAGTCTACTTGGCAGCGGAGCATATTCCCACACATTTTCAGATAAGCCTCCACGACATAATCAATAGATATGCCACGTGACTGAAGGAAATCTCCATAGTGGGACGCGAATTCGTCAGCCTCTCGAAAAAAGGCCGGGGCTTGTTGGGCTAGATAAGTCGATAACCGCTTCTTCTGTAGCGGGGACTTCGCATAAATGCGTTCGACAAAATCCATAAATTGCATAGTCACTTCACACCCAACTTTAAAAGATAATCAATGCAGACCATGCCGCACGACGATGAGATGGAACAACACTCACTCCAGGTTATCAGGAGTTTCTGGGAACCTTGATTGCCAGAACATCATGCCTTGCAGCCGAATTATTTTTTCAAACTGGCCAATTGTCTTGCCGGGTTACCCAGCATCAGTGAAAATGGCGGGACATCACTCATGACCACGCTTCCGGCAGAGATGACCGCCCCTTCTCCAATGGTAACTCCCCTCAAAATACTTACGTTAGGGTATATCGCCACATAGTCCTGAATAACAATTGGTGCGGTTGGAATATCCCCCTTCTCTTTCGGATGTCCAACGGTCAGAATTTTCTCGATTGACGCCGCTCTGACGAGATAATCGGTTTCATGGGCGAAATCTACAATATTCACGTTATGCGCTATCGCCACATGGTCTCCGATCACAATCTTTTCACCAGACCAGATTTTTGTTCCTTCACCGATATAGCATAGATCTCCAAGCTGGATTTCTCCGCCATACGGAAAAACCAGTAACTCCCCACGAATTCTGGCATTATTACCAATGCGGATTTTCGACTTATCCTGCTGCATATTGACCACAGTAGCTTGTTTGAAGAACCTGCCTCCGAGCCCCATGGTCACTGCTGATGCGCATTGATAATTAACAGCAACCTCATTAAAGGCCGCAATCACCCTGGCAATGTAACTAATAATCCTAATCAGAAAATCTCGCATACCCCTACATCCCCGATTTCATTTGACTTGTGTACGAATGAGCTACCCGGCGAGCCTCGCAAAACACCTACCGCCCAATCGCTCGTAACAGCCTTTTGAATACCCGCTGGAATATACCTTCTTTCATAACTGCAGCTACAAGATATTTCCTGACACGATCGAATTCTTCTGCAGAGGCCTGGACAGCCTCTGGAAACTTCCCAACTCGGAACTGGGACGTGGGCTGAGATAAGCGGGCGCCACCCTCAGAAGACTTGCAATTTGTCCCATCCTCACCGAAACCTTTATTCTCGACCAGACTTTTAGCAGGAAAAAGTACCAGTCCGTTGTTCATGAAAACACTCAAATACCAACGTATACCCCATGCATCAATTTTTCCGGCCCTAACAGACTCAAGCATTTCGAAGCATGGATAGCCACAATCGAAATCAAATCGAAGCCTTAACGCAGGATCATTGAGAAGATCGTGATATCCATGCATTTCACTATCAAATCTCTTCCATGCGCGGTCCCATGTTGCCCAACCCCACGTCGTCGTTATCGGCAGAAAAAATGCATCCGAATCAGAATTCAATTCAACTGGAAACATATGGCCGGACACTTGCATGACTCTCGAATCATCAGCATATTTATTCAAGGCGACATTCATGTATTCAAGGAAGTGTGAAGACACCAGGAGGTCGTCCTCGAGCACGACGACCCGCCCATGCTCTTTGCATAAACGAGTCACACCATCAATGATGGACTTTGCCAACCCCCAGTTCCTGTCCCGCTCAACAATATTGACCGTCCTGAAACCTCCCACAGACTTGATGAAATCTCTGACTCCACGAACCGCCGTCTCCGAATCAGGATGTTTAGGCCCATCAGAGAAAATGAACAAATCGCTTTCTGCTGCCAATTTGTTTTTTTGTAGCGCAAGGACAGTTTCCCTGACATGCCGGGGGCGGTTGTAAACAAAAAGTGCGATGGGCGCTGTATTCATATCCTATCTCGACAACCGGATTCAGTCCGGCTTCTTGGTCATTTCAAGGCATACGATCGCCCTTGATGCAGCAGCAAAATCCGAGTCATATTTTTTTTGCGTATGGATATCAAAGTAGGTCGCATCCTTTGACTCCTCTCTCGAAGACTCTCGCCAACCCTCAGGCTCATATTTAAAATGGAACTCCTGAACTCGCTGGGGCCCGAAAGCTTGAATCACCTGGTCCAGCATTTCTGCATCGAATATCTGAAACCAGCCATGCTCCTCTTTACGACCGAAGGGGAAACTCAGATACAAGGTGCCCCCGGGTTTCAGCATTCGCTTGTATTCCCTGACCGCCTCCAAATAAGTTGTCCCTTTGGTTTCATTCTTCGAAACATCCGTTGTATATAACATCGTATTGTCCAGACCAATATGCTCAATCGTTGACAAGCTGGCAATCCAATCAAAATACTCGTCCCTGAAACAGGAAGACCTCAAATCCTCATAGACATAAGAGATACCGTCACGCCAATAGCAAAGCGTTTCCGGGGCGAGGGTCGAGATAAAAATCTTCTTGTTCTTCAGTGCATCCTGTCGCAGAATAAAATCGAAGTTCAAGACCGACCCAGCATCTAGGAGCGTCCCGGATCCTTCAGCAGGAATGCGTGACAAGAACCAAGGGTACTCAACCACTCGCTCATCCAGGCGAAACCCATACCCCGATGGCAGTTTGCCGAGATTAAAAGGGTTACTGCGGAGCGCCTGCATGAGTTGCCGACCCTTGTATTCCTCATATCCGCGCGTCCATGGCTTCATCCCAGTCAAGTAGAAATATTTTTCCCTTGCCATACGGTATATATTTTTAAATAAAATCATTCCCAAAGCCCTTACAAACAATTAGCAAGCGTCACAAGGCCACCTACCACCAGACTTAGGCAGGCAAAGTAGTTTCTTTAAGCTTTTTCATTACAATCATCAAGGCATTCCACCATACCCTGAGAACATTCATTGGCAAATATTTCCAAGGACAAGCCAGAAACAGAAACGAGGTGAAATAAATTGGGTTCGCCACAGATCTCTTCGAGAAGAATTGTTGCAGGAATTTAAAAAATCCCACCTTCTCAAAAGATCGATACCCAGATTGGGTTTCGTCTAAAGCAATCATAATCTTGGGGGTTGTAAGAAGCTTAAAGCCTTTTCGATGAGCTCGAATCGTGAATTCGTAGTCTGAAAGATAGTGAGGTAACAAGCGGGGGTAAAACCCACCGATTCGGCCTATATCAGACACTCGCATGAACAAGCCCCTCGTAGAAAGACAGTTAATACTCGCCGGGGATGATGCAACTCGAAAGGTTAAATGTTTCATATCTATTTCGACACCGGACTCTCTAGGCGCAAACGATAACTTCTCCTGCAATTGCGCCAATAATAGGGTCGAGTCAACCTCTTCCAGAACTGAGAGCGCAGAATGCAGGAAATCGGGGGCGAAAGTGATGTCGTCGTTAGAGATCATCAAGACATCTTTTCGCGAAACCTGATGCTCTGAAATCCAGTCAAAGCCTTGTTGAAGACTTCCGGCCCACCACCAGCGCCCGTTCCCCTTAATCACAGTCGTCCCCGGAAGTTCGTTTAGCACCATTTCGGCAGTGCCGTCAGTAGATCCATCGTCGATCAGGATCAGGTGGTAATTGCTGTAGGTTTGCGCCTTCAGGCAGGTGACAAACTTTTCAGTGACCTGGCAACGATTGTGAACGGGTAGCAGAATATGGATTTTGATGTTCATGGCTTACGCAAGACGTAGATGCGCGAATCTCCGACATCAGATGCATCGAACAACCTTGTAAGCAGATGATTGATCTTGAGCCGATGCATCCACGACAAAACGCGCATACCGATTCTCCGAGAAACACTCATGGTATCGATATGCGCCCAGAAGGGTGATGGATGCCCCTTTTCAGGAAAATTCAATAAGTGTATCCATTGGTAATAGAGCCACTCCGAACTTGTGATGGTTCGACTGAGCTCCAAGACTAAACCAGCCTTCTCGGCCGCCAACCTCATGGATTGAAAGGAAAAAAACTGAAGATGATAAGGTGCATGCCAATTGATCCAGTACCGGCCAAACAGTCGAGCGCCCCATCCCGAAGCATTGGGAGTGCTCAATATCGCGATACCACCTGACTTCAATACACGTTCGATCCCACACAATGTAGCCATGGGATCCGTCACGTGCTCGATAACCTGATCCATCGTCACATAATCGAAGAAGCCAGCAGGATATGACTCTGGATCGAACAATCCCACCTGTACCTGATACCCATATCGCTCTGCCACTCGCCTGATGTTTTGATCAGCCTCTACGCCATGAACATCGCAGCCCCTGACACGGTGATACCCCAAAGTCTCGCCGAAGCCACAACCAATATCGAGCACACGGACTCGAGGCGGAACCCATCGGAAGGCTTTGCACCGAACGCCATCAAACCAAGCACCTAAACCCGCGCATTCCTGATGCGGGGCATGATTTTCTACGTCAAGTGCCGCACGAGGATAATAATTGGAGTAAAGGTCAGTCAGCTGTTCCGGGGTGAAATCCGCTTTTAACGAGATATGCCCACACTGCTTGCACCCAAGCAATAAAAACTCTCCCGGATAGGCGTAGCGGTCGTCATAAACCGATTTACCAGTGCTGACCATGCCACCATCGCAAACCGGACAACGATCCACAGGCTGTTTGAAGTCAACGTTCATTACAGCCCCACTCAAACATGCTCTTAAGCCGTTTCCATCTCGCCGATAGCGCACCGTACAGAAAGGTCATAACAGCCTGGCAATGTGTTCCAAAAACCGTAGCAAGAAGAGAAAACTTGACCCTCAAAGGCAGTTGACTGCGCAAAGCGATCAGACATAGTCTGAGCCTAATTTGCATGCGCAAGATCATCCAGTCGACACCAGAAATGGCACGAACTTCAGAATGGTAAATGGAATCTGGATTCAATCTGTAGGATTTCAAAGCCTCCGGTATAGCGACCATTTTACCCATCGTTGCTATCTGGGCGAGGAAAGGAACCTCCCCATTCGTTTCATAGCCCTTCCATCCCACCAGATAACGGATATTTGATCGCTTCAGGCAATCCGTCCTGAACATCCCGAGGATACAAAAGAAAATATTGCTTGTCGGGTATCGGAAAAACAGTTTTCTCGCGTGCTCCCAATCGACCATCGGACGTATCGTGGTCAGCTGATTGACCGCAAGAATGTTATCTTCCATATCAATACTGTTGATATCGCAGACACAAGAAACCAAAGCCGAGTCTGCCTCCATGCAAGTCACCAGTTTCTCGACAAATTCGGGAGCAAAATGATCCTCATCCTCGGCCCAGAGAAAATACTGTCCAGTTGACATTTTGAGGACAAATTCGAAATTTCTGGTCGCACCTAGATTTTTTTTCTGTCGAAAAAACTTGATATTCTGGCCCGAAGCAATTGCCTCCCAAACGACTCGTTCGACACCTGTGTCAGGTGAACAGTCGTCAGAAACAATGATCTCGAGATTCTGATATGTCTGCCTCCTGATGCACTGCAAGGTGTCAGAAAGCCTTTCCGGCCGGTTATAGGCCGGTATGCCAATACTCACCAACGGGTTACCCATGCAATGCCAGCCTACCTTGAATTCGCGTTTCCAAGCAGATTGATCGTGCTTGCAATGCCCGCATCAAAATCCCCGTTAACACTGAATCCAGCTTTGGAAAAACGTGTATTCAATACCTCGTATGAGAGCTGATTCATAATCGGGCTATCGACAAATTCCACAGCTAATTCTGGAATATGCGTTTGAATCGACTCAACCACTTGTCTCACGGTGGCATTTTTAGTGACCACGTTGTAAATCATACCCGTGAATAAATCCTGTTTAATGACAAACTCGACTGCACGCGTAGCATCCCCCAAATCTAGATAGGGGCGCTTCTGGTCGTATGCCGTCCTCCAGACGCTAATGGGTTGCCCCAGCACCGCTTGCCAGCAGAACTTGTTGACCGCTGTATGGAAGCGCATTCCCGGAGATATGCCGAAGATGGTACCAAATCGGAATATCACTGAACGCAACCCCTGCTCCTTGACCAACTGCTGAACCAAGCGTTCTTCCTTTAACTTGGTCGTCGCATAGGGGCTTTGCGGCTTCAACTCATCTTCTGAGCAATCCTCATCCACTACGGTTTCCTGAGTTCCGTAAACGCTGGTAGATGAGAGCGAAATCATCCTAACTCCATAGGTAGAACAGGCCTCGGCGATTCGCTTCGTCGCGTTGAAATTATTCTGTTCAAGTTGCTCAGCTTTATCAAAACTTCCTGCAGCATCTGTAATTGCAGCCAAGTGCACGACTACATCCGCACCCTCCATCAACGGCTGGAGATCAATTTTGGTGATGTCAGCTTCAATGAATCTGTAATTGCCTTCCGAAGGCAGATTGAACAAAGAACTGAAACGCTGGGTCATCATGTTATCGACCATCACGATTTCGCTTCCTGGAAATGCGATCGGCAAATCTCTAACAAGGCGCGAACCGATATGGCCTAGCGCGCCAGTCACTATAATCTTCATGAAAAATCCTAATAAATTCCACGCTCAGCGCAAAACTGTAGATGCGCCCGCTTTTTCCCAAATTACTTCACCGCCTGCAGATATCCACCGGGGTGGCAGCTAAATAGAAGGCGCTGATCAATTTTCTCATCAACGACAAAGCGGTCACATTCCCCTAAGAATTCCTTGACGGCTGTAGCAGGATTGTTGCCGGGGCCCCATGGACGCGAACGGTGAACTTGGGTAGGGATATGCTCAACAATCGTATCTCCACAGATAAGATACTGACCTTTCCCAACCAAAGGCGCGTAGGAACGCAATTCGTTCAAAACATGAGCATGCGTATGATATGAATCCAAAATCACAAGCACTTTACTTGAACCGTTTAGGACAGCCTTAATTTGATTTAGGGTGTCCTCAGAAGTGCTACTACCCTCGATCAGAAGTAACCGGTCAGACAACTTTCCATGGTTCGCGAGGCGCTCTCGCAAATCAGGAGGAATAAATATGTCGACACCAATAACCTTTTGCCCACCCAAAATCTCAAGGAGCATAGCCTCAAAGAGGATACTTCCTCCCCATGCAACGCCAACCTCAATTACAAAATCGGGCCTCGTTCGCCAAACAATATCCTGAATCGCAAACATATCCTGAGGCAAATTCAGGAGTGGTTCACCGAACCAAGATCCTTGGTGTATCCAGCGATGACGGTCAGCCTCAACCAACACTTCAATCGCCTTGGTTTGTAGCTTCTTATCAGAGCTCATTTCAAGCGCTGATTGCTCGTTGATTTTCAGAAACTCATCTTTGGTAATGATGGTTTTGGCCTGATGCGCTAGCAATGATTCATCTTGCATCATGTTTCCTTATATCCGACAAATGTTTTGAAATCTTTATAGTCACGCAGGTAGTCATCCGCTTCGTATCCTCGGTCACATAAGACCATGAGAAGGGCACCTTCATTGACATATGTCTGTCTGGCCCATATCCCCGGGGGAATCAATAAACCTTCGCCCATGTTGTCGAGGCGATACTCGCTTACCGTGTAACCATCATCACAACTGACATTAATCTCCCCTGACAGACAAACTAGGAGCTGAGTACATTGTTTGTGGGCATGATCGCCACGGGTGTCTCCTGCGCCGGCTGTCACGGTAAACACGCGACGAATCTCAAACGGCACATGCCGACTGCCCTCATAAACGCAGAGCACCCCATTGGGATCTTCGAACTTGCCAAATCGGATTTTGGTGGGCGTTTTCATTTTATTTGCACATGCCCAGGCTCAATGAATCCCTAATAAAGTATGTATACCCTCTGACACTGCGTCGAGATCGCGTTCAGTCAGATTAAGCGCGCATGGCAAATTGATGCCATGCTCTGACGTGTCATAAGCCACCGGGTTGTTTTTTCGCCCTTCAGACTCTCTGCCTGGGTATGCGGGCAGTGAACTCAGCGGATAAAAGAACGGCCTCGCCGGCAGGCCGAGTTTCGGTATTTCTTCCAGAGCAACATCCCGAGTCATCCCGTGCGACTTACCAAAAACAAGGGCAGTAGCCCAAACGCCGTTAGTGACGTATGCCGGTTCTGGATTCAGGAGAATATCGGGGATATCAGCAAGTCGCTCACAAAACCCATGCCATATCCACCGCTTTTTTCCCACCAATTCATCGATCCGCTGGAATTGCGCATAGCCAAGGGCAGCTTGGACATTGAAAGGCATATATTTGAAAGTGATTTCAGTATTGTAATAAGTGCCTGGGGAACGCCCATGGTCGCGCAAGAACTTGCATCGCTCATACAACTGATCATCATCCAGCAGCAACATACCGCCCTCACCTGTCGCGATGGTTTTTGTGCGGTGAAAACTGAAAGTGGATCCAATGCCGAACTTGCCGGCGCGAGTGCCCTTGTAAACAGACCCAAGCGCCTCGGCAGCATCCTCGATCATCAGGATTCCACGCTCTTCACACAATTTTCTGATGCCATCCCAATCGGGCATGTTACCGAAGAGGTCAACCACAATGACTGCCTTGGTTCGCGGAGTGATCGCACGTGCAATCGACTCTGGTGTGAGGCACCAATGGACTGGATCGATATCGGCAAATACCGTAGTGGCACGCTGATAAGTCACGCAAGCAGTTGAGCCGACCCAAGTACAGTCTGGCACGATCACCTCATCGCCTTCACCGATCCCCAACCCTGCCAGCAACAAATGCAATGCGGTTGTGCAGTTCGGTGTCATCAATGCATATTTACGGTCGTGATATTTGGCAAACTCAGACTCGAAAGTTTCAACGTAGTAATAGGCTTGTTTGCCATACCAGCCATTTCTCACCGCATCTAGAACGATTTTCTCCTCTAGTTCGGTGACCCAGGGACCTGCCATTTGGATATCAGTCATTTAAATTCAACCTAAACTTATCAGATAAGCCTTCTTTAGTTTTCCATGCAAACGGATGCTGTTGAAATCGGAAATTTCACAGCCTATTTTCATCTTCCGTTGCACTTAAGTGCAACGTGGCGTTATAAATCTTGCCATCGACCAAAATCTGGGCCGAATATCCAGGTGAAAAGTCATGTGCCAGAAGGCGCAAAACAACATCCTTGGCAGCACTATTTGTGTCAAGATTAATAAGTTGGTCTATCAAAAGATCCTTGCGACGGAAAGTGCCTACCGACTGAATTTCGGATTGGGGCGTTGGTTCCAAATCGGTATCGCGAAGATTTTTCCATTGCTCACGAAAGGCTCTCCAAGAACGGTCCACGACTCGTTCGTACAATTCACTCCCCCTCACCGGGATCTGGTAAGGAACTTGCTCCCGATACCAGATAGGTCCTTCATCCACACCATGAGTAATTGAGTGCAATGTCACACCCGCCGGGTAATTATTTCTGATCGCCCACACAACAGGGTCTCGTCCCCGACAATATGGCAAGTAGGCCGGATGAATATTCAGTGTCTTACGCGCTCTTGAAAGCACAGGCGCCTTGAAAATATACCCGCCCCAAAGATTGAGTAACCAATCAAAATGCCCCTCTGGAGTATCACATATGGCATTAATGGCTTCTTCACTTAACCTCACATACGAAACCCCTCTCGGGATCAGCATTTCTATGATTTGGTCTGCCTCTGGCTCACATACAACAATCGTGTACTCATCATCTGGGAAATGATCAAGCAGATACTCAACGCATCGCGCACCGACCCATTTCGCAGTAAATATTAAAATCCGCATTCAAAGAGCCTCATTTCACACACAGCAATCTGCCTCTGGGTGCATAAGAAACTAACGTCCTATCATCCCAGTTGCTATCAACCACAAACCGGTCAGACTCCTGAAGAAACGCACTCATTGCTGTCATTGGGTTTGAGCCTGGTGCCCAAGGGCGTGGTCTATGCATTGATTTAGGCATTCTTTCAATTGCCGTAGCATAGACCGTCATGTGTTGTCCTTTAGTCACCAATTGCCCATAAAATCTTAATTCGGCAAGCACATGATCATGTGTATGGTTTGAGTCCAAAAAAACGGCCACTTTGTCAGTTTCACAAATCTCAGCCTTAATAGCCTCAAATACCGTTTCACTGGCAGAGTCCCCTTCAATCAGATGTATTCTTTTTGAAAAGGGGAATTTCATAATGTCAGACCTCAAGTGAGGTGGCAGAACCTTATCAACACCCAGAACCTTACCCTTTCCTGAGAGTTCCATCAGTGAAGCATGCAAAACTATAGATCCCCCCCATGCAACACCGGTCTCGATCACGACATCCGGCTGATCCGCCCAGAATATTTCCTGTGTTACTAGAATATCTTCTGGCAACTGGATTATCGGCAAACCGAGCCACGATTGCATATATGCGTAATCGTATTTGTCAGCGTTAACCACAAATTCAAGCGCCTGTTTTTGCAGAGCCTTATCCTTGCCAAGCTCAGCACGCTGACGCATCTTTCGTGCCTCGAATTCAGACCGGTCGAACATTATGGCTCGGCTCGAACATGACAATAATGACTGAAATCAAGTCGTAATAAAGTTAGATCCATATATCCCCCAAACCTTTATGGGCCTTGTCTTTTATCGAAACAATCGGGGACACAATCGGCCAATTAATATTGACCTGCGCATCATTCCAGAGCAACCCTCCGTCGTCCTGCGGGTCATATCGCTGACTCACCTTATAGTGCAAGTCTGCCGAGTCTGATAAAACGCAAAAACCATGGGCAAAGCCGTGGGCCATGTAGATTTGACTTGTGCCTTCAGCACTAAGCTCTGTACCGAACCATTGCCCAAACGTAGATGAGTCTTTTCTGATATCGACCACGACATCGAATATCTTTCCATTCATCACCGTCAGCAGTTGGGCCTGGGGCTTGTGACGGGTGAAATGCATCCCGCGCAAAACGTTCTTTTTTGAACGGGAGTGGTTGTCCTGCACAAAAGTCTCGGTAACGCCTAACGCACGATATCGTTCAATCTCAAAGCTCTCTAAAAAAAAGCCGCGCTCGTCTTCAAACCGTTTTGGTTCAATCACCAAAACACCAGAGAACGGTTGTGCAATAACCTTCACTGAAAACTCTTGATTGCAGCAATCACCTGATCTGCCATTTCAAAAGTCAGCTCAGGGTACATGGGCAGGGAGAGCACCTCATGCGCCAATTGTTCAGTCACCTTCATTGATGCTGCTGTAGCAACACGAGCCGCGTAGGCTGACTGAAGATGAACGGGAACGGGATAATGAATGCCAGCATGAATCTCGTTTGCCGCAAGATGGTCGATAAGTTTCTGGCGCGTAGCTGTTTTAACCACGTACAGGTGGTAAACATGCTCTGCGCCTTCTCTTGTCAAAGGCAGCACCAACCCTGAGTTTGCAAGGCGTTTTGTGTAATATGCTGCCAACTGACGACGTCTTTCGTTATCGGCATCCAGATGCCGCAATTTGATTCGCAGAATGGCTGCCTGCATCTCATCCAATCGAGAGTTTCTGCCCGCCAGATCACTTATGTATCGTTCTCGCCATCCATACTCTCTGAGCATTCGAACTCTGAGCGCGATTTTCTCGTCAGAGGTCGTTACCAACCCGGCATCTCCAATAGCGCCAAGGTTCTTGGTCGGATAACAACTAAAACAGGCAACACGGCCAACACTCCCCAACCGCCGTCCATTCCATTTTGCACCATGCGCTTGAGCGACATCTTCAATCAGTTGTAAATGGTGTTTTTCACAAAACGCTAAGATCTTACCCAGATCAGCCGGCTGACCATACAAATGGACAGCGATGACTGCACGGGTTCGCGGCGTAAGCACTTGCTCAAGTTGATCCGGATTCAATGTATAGAATTGCGGGTCGACATCGACCAACACTGGAACGGCTCCGGCCGCCTCAATAGCAGCAACTGTCGCCACCGCCGTATGAGAGACGGTAATCACCTCGTCGCCCGGGCAGATCTCCAACGCCCGGATCGCCAATTCCAACGCATCTGTGCCGTTAGCCACGCCAACGGCATGATCAGTACCAATATAGGCAGCAAATTCCTGTTCCAGAGCAGTCAGTTCAGGGCCAAGAATATAGCGCCCCCCCTCCAGAACACGGTGGATTGCATCTTCGATTTCAGCCTGATAACTACGGAACTGAGCAGCAGGATTGGCGCAAATGATCATTTAGAGCACCTTCACCTCAGGAACAGGGATGATCCACCTTCCACCCTTGGCTGAGAATTCCTTCTCTTTTTCCATGATTTCTTTCTGATGGTTCCAGGCAAAGAGGAGAGCCGTATCAGGGGGGGTTGCAGCAAAAGCTTCATAAGGCTTCACGGGAATGTGGGTTCCCGGAGTCAGTTTGTTTTGCTTGATGGGAGTCGTATCGGAAATGAATTCGATCAAGTCCGGGCCAATCCCACAATAATTCAGTATCGTGGTGCTCTTGGAGGTTGCACCATAACCGACGACGCGACGACCCGCTGCTTTTTCTTCCTTGAGAATACGGACAAGATCTTCTTTCGATTTTTCACAATTCTTACGGAATTGTTCGTAGGTCTCAGGCAAATGCAAACCAGCTGCCTTTTCTTCATCAGTGATAGCGGCCACGGCAGGACTGATAGTGCGTACCCCTTTACGGGCGAGCACATAGCGCATTGAACCGCCATGGGTGTGCTGCGGCAGAAGGTCTATCAACTCGAAACCATATGGCCCAAATATATTGGCTACTGATAAGGCAGAGAAAATAAAGACATGCTCGTCATAGATTTGATCGTACGAAGTTTTCTCGATCATTGCCCCAAGATACGGGTCTTCGAAAATCAAGACGCCATCTTTCTTCAGAAGCCGGTCGGCTCCTTGTGCAATACCGTTCATATCCGGGATATGACACATCACGTTTGCAGCGATCAAGGCATCGGCCTGACCATATTCATCCACGATTTCAGTCGCTGTAGCCGGGCCGAAGAATTTGACGACAGTATTAACGCCGTATTTTCTGGCCTCCTCAGCAACGTTGGCTGATGGCTCCACACCCAAATGTCGAATACCGCGCTTGGCAAAATTTTCAAGCATGATGCCGTCATTGCTACCCAATTCGACGACAAATGGATCTTCACCAGTCAGGTAAGTATCACCGACCCATGCTGCATATTCCTTGAAGTGGGCTTGCATGAATTTTGAAGTGCGCGAGAAGAAAGCATAGTGATCGTGAAACATCACCTCCGGCGCAGGTTGTTCTTCAATCTGGAAAGTCAGGCAATGGCTGCAGAATGCGGGCTTCAATTCAAAAAAATACTCACCCTTGAATTGATCCTGAGTAAGAAATCCGTTTGCCACAGGCATGCGCCCATAGGTCATAAACGGGGAAATTTCATGGTCGCAGATTCTGCATTTCATTGTTTGCATCCTAACGTAAAGTAAATTTTGATACTTAGCGCCACATTGACTCTGATCGGCATCAATGAATCAGCTGCTCAATCTGGTCAACAACATGAGCGGAAAACGGCATTGAGCAGGTAAAGGCCGGTGAAACCGCATTCAATACGTGGAATGATCGCTCATCCCCTTCAAATCTGAAATCCATTTCCAGTCGCTTCTCGCGAATATTGATTAATTGCGCACGAATGCCTGGCTGGCCCCAATGCTCGTAATCTTTCCGATGCACTCCATGCGCCATTTTTCCAGCCAATTGAGTCAGTTTTGACTTTGATTGTTTCTGAAACTCCTGCAACGCCACATGACGAAAACCAAAGTCGTTATGCAGAAATAGCTTTGCATCTCTCAACAAAATTTCAGCCATTTCACCCAGACTGAAATTCTCGATCCCGCCGTATTGCTCCCTCCAGAACGCCGGAATCGCCGTCGGGCCAATCTTGGTATGCCCTGCAACATCCACTGTAAAGTGCACTCCTAGAAAAGGATACCTCAGGTCCGGGACCGGATATATATTGGTTTTCAAACCAGCCGCCCCTTCATTTTCATAAAGGTATAGCCCCTTGAATGGGATGATTCTGTAATCTCGCGAAAAGCCATAGTGTCTGGCAATGCGGTCAGCATACAACCCGGCGGCATTGACCACGTAACCAGCTTCAATTTCACCACGGGTCGTTTTTATGCGACGGCCTTCACTTGAAATAAAGGCTGCATCCGTCATGATCTCAATGCCAGCATCTCTGACGTCCTGTGCCAGAGCATTGACGACAGCCTGTGGCGACACAGTGGCTGTGGTTGGTGAAAAAATGGCGCGCTGATACGTGATCGCTCGCGGCTCGATCAGTTTGGCCTCAGCCTCAGTGATCTCATCAAGTTCAACCCCATTAAGACGCCCGCGACGGAGAAGTTCGTCCAACCCCGCCAACTCTGACTCCTCTGCTGCTACTACCAATTTTCCGCATCGGTTGATCGGTAAGCCTCTGTCCAGACAATACTCCGTCAGTTGTTGATTGCCATCTCTGCAGAATCGGGCTTTCATGCTATCAGCGGTGTAATAAAAGCCGGCATGGAGTACACCACTATTTCGTCCGCTTCCATGCATACCCAGCGTCGCTTCCTTTTCGACCAGACAAATGCTGCTGTCTGGAAACCTTTTTTTCAACAATAGGGCAATATTGAGGCCAATAACCCCAGCGCCAATCACTACAAAGTCAAAATTCCAGAAATTCATATACTTTCGACTTTTAGGCCTTTGGAATTAAAACTGCTTAATTCTGGAGCGGAATCATCCATTTTTTTAAAAACGAAGTTCCAGGACTTGGTTAAATTGTACGGATACTCGTACGTGTCAAAATGCTGAACAGCATCTCCATTTATTGATCTGCATACACACTCGTAGCCATATTCTCTTGCTACTGCTTCAAATTCTTCTTGGTTAATAACCAGATAGGGGATCACTACACCCGGCATGTTTACCTGTTTACATACGAATGTTTGTGATATCCCGAAACTGCTATCAGCGATGACAATTAAAGCTGGGTTCAGCATAGCAATCTCATGTATTAATTTCCTGAAATCCGGAAAATACTGAATCGAGGAGCCCATATAAACGACATCAAAAGCATTCTTGGTCTCGGGAAATTTTGCGACAAACTGAATTGCTGGGTCATCCCCGTAAAGCCGAATGCCATTTTCAACGGTGGACGGCTGATCCACTACCGTGACATGAATTTGCTTGTTTAAAGAAAAATTCAAATATTCATATACATTGTTCAGGCCACCACCGACATCCAGCACCCGAATTTTTTCGCCGGGGGAAAGTGAGAGCACAGAAGATAAAAAGTTCGTTCTGTAATTCCCCTGAAATGCGGACGCAGAAACCCTTGTAGCCATTCGTATTTTTTGATCTTCGAAATCCCGCTCAAAAAAACCAGGCCAGTAATAGTGTGGGGAAACACCTGTTTGCGCGGTCAAGTCATCGAAACTTTGATACAGCCCTTCAAAAAACACATTGGCAACCTTAGGTTTTTTTCCGATCAGCTTACGATAAGCCCAGAAAAAAACAGGAGGGATCAAAAGCACCACGGCCCTGTTCAGTTTATGCAAGATATAAGTAATCCATTTCATTATTGCTGATCACTCACCGCTGATTGGCTAATTTTCCAATCAAGCTTAGGCCTAACTGCGCCTGGAATTAGCCCCGCATAGCCATACCGATTAAAACGCTGATCCATGGGATCAACAATATTAAAAGTGAGTGCATTCGGGTCATCAAATTCGGTATTCCAATGATTGGAGAAATATCCTGCCATTGCAGCGCCGACAAAATACACACCGTCATTGAGCAATCTTGCCGGGATTCGGCATTCAGCGATGTAGTCTCCCGCAGGCACGGCTCGTACATTCTCATCATGCGTTACAAAGGCTCGGGTTCCATCTGCCCTGTAAAAGTGGAACTCCGGCACAAACTTCGCTTCCACATGCTGTTTAACCCGATATGTCATACGAATAACGAGTTCATCGTGAATCGTGAACTCGAACTTCTCACTTGCCCCAACCAACTCCACCGCCAGTAGAGCCGCATACTCACTCGCATACTGGCCACCCGGACGATTGTAGTTTCCACTGCCGTGGTCACCGTAATTGTCTTGATAGTATGCAAGCACGGCCTCGGACATTTCTCCCTCGAACAACACACCGCCCTGCTTAAGCACCAACCCCTTCTGACAGAGATTCGAAATCATCGCCATGTTATGACTTACAAACAATACCGTCCTACCTTCTTGACCAACTTGCTCCATCTTTCCAAGACATTTCTTCTGGAAACTGGCGTCTCCAACAGCAAGCACTTCATCCACGATCAAAATTTCAGACTCAAGATGTGCAGCCACGGAAAATGCCAAACGAACGTACATGCCACTGGAATAGCGCTTGACCGGGGTATCAAGAAATTTCTCGATTTCTGCAAATGCGACGATCTCATCAAATTTCTTTTTGATTTCTGCTTTGCTCATCCCCAGGATTGCACCATTGAGGAAAATATTTTCTCGTCCGGTGAGTTCAGGATGAAACCCCGTGCCTACTTCAAGCAAACTGGCGACTCGTCCGTTGATTCTGATCTTGCCTGACGTAGGCTCGGTAATGCGCGACAGGACTTTCAGCAAAGTAGATTTGCCCGCACCGTTTCTGCCAATCACGCCAACACGATCACCTTGATTGATGGTAAAACCCACATCCTTGAGCGCCCAGAACTCCTCAAGGGAGTCGTCAGCATACTTCTTGCCAGCCCCTGAACGTAACTTTGCAAGGCCGCGCCTGACCTGATTAGCCAACACATCCCGCAAGGCAACGTAACGTTCCTGACGTTGGTGGCCAATGACATATCGCTTGGAAAGACCTTCAACTGTAATTGCAGAAGCCATGGCGCTCAAATCACGTCTGCAAAACATTTTTCAGTTTTGCGAAAATAAAGAATTCCGGCAATAAAAACGCTAATAACCAACACCAATGAAAGCAGAAATCCCGGCCAATAAAGGGGCGCCTCACCCCGCATAATTGCCCAGCGGAATCCATCAATGACCCCAACCATGGGATTCAGCGAATAAAGTAGACGCCATTCTTCAGGAACGATCTCGCTGCTAAACCCAACAGGCGAGATATATAGTCCAATCTGGACGACAAAAGGAATGATGTAGCGGAAATCGCGATATTTTACATTCAGGGCCGCAATCCATAGGCCAGCCCCCAGCGCCGCAGCGAACGCCATCAACACAAATAGTGGTAAGGTGAAGATATGCCAGTCTGGAACAAATCTATACCACACCATCAACCCTGTCAGAATCACAAAGGAAATCAGAAAATCAACGAAACTGACGATTACAGAACTCGTCGGAATGACTAACCGTGGGAAATAAACCTTGGAAATCATGTTGGAATTTGCAATGAGGCTGCTCCCAGCCTCCGTGAATGCATTCGAAAAAAATTGCCAAGGCAGCAAGGCAGCAAAAACCAAAATGGGATAAGGCGCGTTACCCGATGGAAGTTTAGCCAACTTACTGAACACGAGCGTGAACACCAGCATAGTCATCAAAGGCCGCAGGAGCGCCCATAGGATGCCTATCGTCGTTTGCTTGTAGCGCACTAATATATCGCGCCATGCCAGAAAATAAAACAGGTCCCTATAACGCCACAGATCGCGCCAATAATGTCTTTCCGTTCGACCTGCCTCGATAATTAAATGATGTGACATATCATTCCCGAATCAACTAACGCCTATCCCCATAAACGACCTATACGCTTCCGCCATTCCATCCCCCAGAGACGTCGAGGGCACCCATCCAAGCGCTTTCAGGCGCGAGACATCCATTAATTTTCTCGGCGTTCCATCGGGCTTGGAGGTATCCAAGACGATCTCTCCCTGATAGCCTACGGTGGCCTTGACCAGTTCGGCCAACTCCCTGATGGTCACATCTTCGCCCACGCCGATATTGACTAACGGAGGTAGACCATCGTTACGGTCAGCGGCTAGCAACGGCTGATACTTATCATCAGACAAATTCATCAGACAGACGCAGGCATCAGCCATGTCTTCGTTGTACATGAATTCACGCCGCGGAGTGCCGGTGCCCCAGACCACAACCTCCTTCGCATTCGATTGCTTCGCCTCGTGAAACTTGCGGATCAGGGCCGGAATGACATGGCTATTTTCAGGGTGATAGTTATCTCCGGGGCCATATAGATTCGTGGGCATGACGGAGAGGTATTGCGTACCGTATTGTCGGTTGTAACTCCAGCACATCTCGATACCAGCAATCTTGGCCAGAGCGTAGGGGCGGTTGGTTTCTTCCAACGGGCCGGTGAGAAGGTATTCTTCCTTCAGCGGTTGCGGCGCCAACTTGGGGTAAATGCAACTAGAGCCGAGGAACAGCAGTCGTTTAACGTTATTCAAGTAGGACGAATGAATGACGTTGGTCTGGATCGCCAGATTATCCCGAATGAATTCAGCCGGATAAGTATTGTTGGCGTGGATGCCCCCCACTCTGGCGGCCGCGAGGAAGACGTAGTCAGGCTTCTCTGTGAAAAAGAAGGCTTCTACGGCTTTCTGGTCCGTGAGGTCCAGCTCGGCATGGGTACGCAGCAGCAGGTTGTTGTAGCCCTTGGCTTGCAGATTCCTCACCAGCGCCGAGCCAACCAGGCCTCGATGCCCGGCGATGTAAATCTTGGCGTTCAGTTCCATGGTTATTCGTGGTAATCGTAGGCTGCGTAACCGTGCTTTTTGACGAGTTCGTCCCGCTCCGCGGACTTGAGGTCTTCGCGCACCATTTCAGACACGAGCTCCTGAAAGGAGGTCTTCGGGGTCCAACCCAGTTTTTCCTTGGCTTTTGTGGGGTCACCCAGCAGGGTTTCGACTTCCGTGGGACGGAAGTAACGTGGGTCAACCTGGACGATACACTTGCCGTCCGCATCGTAGCCCTTCTCGTCGACGCCTGTTCCTTGCCAACTGATGGCGATGCCGAGTTCCTTGGCGGCAGCGTTGACGAAGTCGCGCACGCTGTATTGCACGCCGGTGGCGATGACGAAGTCTTCAGCCTGCTCCTGCTGCAGCATCAGCCACTGCATCTCGACGTAGTCGCGGGCATGCCCCCAGTCGCGCAGGGCATCGAGGTTGCCCAGATAGAGGCAATCCTGAAGATTGAGCTTGATACGCGCCAGTGCGCGAGTGATCTTGCGGGTGACGAAGGTCTCGCCACGGATCGGGGATTCGTGGTTGAACAGGATGCCGTTGCAGGCATAGATGCCATAGGCTTCGCGATAATTGACGGTGATCCAGTAGCCGTAAAGCTTCGCGACGGCGTAGGGGGAGCGGGGATAGAAGGGGGTGGATTCGCTTTGGGGAGTCTCCTGCACCAGCCCATACAGTTCGGACGTGGATGCCTGATAGAACCGGGTTTTCTTTTCAAGACCAAGAATGCGAATTGCTTCCAGAATACGCAGAGTGCCGATGCCATCGGCGTTGGCCGTATATTCCGGAGTTTCGAAACTGACCGCCACGTGGCTCATAGCAGCCAGGTTGTAAATCTCGTCCGGCTGTACCTGCTGGATAATGCGAATCAGATTGGTGGAATCGGTCAGATCGCCGTAATGCAGCACGAAGTTGCGATTGCTGACGTGCGGGTCTTGGTACAGGTGGTCAATACGATCAGTATTGAACAGCGAGGCGCGACGTTTGATGCCATGCACCACGTAACCCTTCTTCAACAGAAACTCGGCCAGATAGGCCCCATCCTGCCCCGTGATGCCAGTGATTAAAGCAACTTTGCTCATTGATGAATACACCTTCCATAAGTATCTTCGAACCGCACGATATCGTCTTCCCCCACATACTCACCACATTGCACTTCGATGATCTGTAAAGGTTCGCTGCTGGGGTTTTGAAGACGATGACGATGTAATTTGGGAATATAAGTCGACTGGTTATGCTCTAACGTGATTTCGCTCTCACCATTCGTGATTTTTGCTTGCCCGGACACGACGACCCAGTGCTCGGAACGGTGGTGATGCATCTGCATCGACAGGCTCGCCCCGGGGTTCACGACAATCCGCTTGATCTTGAAATTCACACCCTCTTCGAGCACCGTATAAGTGCCCCAGGGACGGTGCACGGTCAAGTGAGTTTCCGTCAGGTGCGGGTGGGTTTTCTGCACGTCAGCAACCAACTGCTTGATCTCTTCCGTACGCGATCGGTCGCACACCATGGTCGCGTCTGCCGTCTGCACCACAACCACATCTTTCAGTCCCAGGGTGGCGAGCAGGCCGTGATGACTTACCAACAAGCTACCGGTCGTGTCTCTGGCGACCACGTCTCCCCGGACGACATTTTCACCCTGCTGATTCGCCTGATGTTGGTAGATCGAATCCCAGCTTCCAAGATCGCTCCACCCCATATCCGCAGGCACCACAGCGACGTTGGAAGCCTTTTCCGCGATACCGTAATCCATCGACAGGCTCGGCATGGCAGCGTAGACCTCCGCGAGCCGGGCCGCCTCAATTCCAGTGATTGCCTGATAGATGACAGGCTGCAGTTCCGCAAGCAACCGCATGAAGTCTGAGGCCCGAAACACGAACATGCCGCCGTTCCACAGGAACCCCTCCGCCATGAATTCGCGGGCACGCTGCTGATCTGGTTTTTCGACAAAGCGGCCGACTTTCAGGGCCGTTCCAATCGACTCACCTGGCTGAATGTAGCCGTACCCGGTGGCGGGTTCCGTGGGTGTGAGGCCTATCAGCGTCAGGTAGCCATCCGCCGCCGCTCGCTCCGCATCGGACCACGCCTCCAAAAAGGCCTGGTCATTGTTAATCGCATGATCAGACGGGAATACGCCGACGATAGCCTCGGGGTCGCGCTGGAAAATCTCCCAAGCCGCCCAGGCGATTGCCGGGAGCGTATTCCTCGCCACAGGTTCTGCCAAAACACCCTTCGCGGCGAGGGGGGCAATTTCGGCAAGTTGCCCCATGACCTCGAACTTATGGTCCTGATGCGTGACCGTCAACAGACGCTCAGGCACGACATGCCGCAACAACCGCACAGCGGTTTGCTGCAACAAGGTCTGCGCCCCGTTCATCGGCAGCAGTTGCTTGGGCCTGAGCGACCTTGACAGGGGCCACAAGCGGGTCCCCGAACCGCCCGAAAGAATCACGGCATATGCCCTGATCGTCATGCCCTCACCTCCTGCTGCAAAGACGCCGCTTCACGCCGAAGCTCATCAATCTCGGATTGAAGCGTTTCATATTCCCGCATCTTGATCTTGAGGTATTGCAGGGTGATGCGCGTTTTCTCTTCCACTCCGGCCGGTGTAAGCAAATACATATAGGCAAGCTTGTTCTGGCTATTACGGAAATTACTGGCTTTCAGCAAGCCCTTTTCAATCAGGGCGGACAGGCAGAAATTCACCTTGCCCAAGCTGACCCCCAGTTCGCGCGCGAGTTGACGCTGCGAAAGTCCGGGGTGGGTTTCGAGAAGTTTCAGCAGTCGGTAGCGAGTAGATTCGTCAAGCATAAGCATGCGTTCAATCGATGAACGCATGGATTAGACACCGGCAATAAGTCGGTGTCAAGGCGGCCTCAACGTCGGTAATAATCACGGTACCACGCCACGAATCTGGACACACCATCCGCCAGCGGAGTGGCCGGTTTGAAGCCGACCCAGGCGTCGAGTTCTGCAGTATCGGCAAATGTCGCCGGGACATCACCCGGCTGCATCGGCAGGAAATTCTTGGTGGCGGGCATCCCGATCGCCTGCTCGATCGCCTCGATGTAGTCCATCAACTTGACAGGCTGGTTGTTGCCGATATTGAAGACCCGATACGGGGCAGTGCTACTGGCCGGATCGGGGTTGGCAGCATCGTAATTTACGTTGGCGGCAGCGGGTTTATCCAGCACACGCACTACGCCCTCGACGATATCGTCGATATAGGTAAAGTCACGCATCATGTTGCCGTGATTGAACACGTCGATGGCACGGCCTTCGAGAATGGCGCTGGCGAACAGCATGGGTGACATGTCGGGGCGCCCCCATGGGCCGTAAACGGTAAAGAACCGGAGCCCGGTAGTGGGAAAACCGAAAAGGTGGCTGTAAGTATGCGCCATCAATTCGTTGGACTTCTTGGTAGCAGCGTAAAGACTGACGGGATGATCGACGTTGTCATGCTCGGAGAACGGCTGTTTGGCATTGCCCCCATAGACGCTGGAACTCGAGGCGTAGACCAGATGCTCGATGTTGTGATGTCGACATCCCTCCAGTACGTTCGCGAAACCGACGAGGTTGGCTTGGACGTAGGCGTGCGGGTTGACGAGCGAATATCGCACCCCTGCTTGCGCCGCAAGATGCACCACGCGCTGGAAACCTTCGGCGGCGAAAAGCGCCTCCATACGGGCGGTATCGGCCACGTCCATCTGGGCGAAGCGAAAATTCGGGAAGCTGCCAAGCTGTTCCAGCCGGTCGCGCTTGAGGTTGACGTCGTAGTAGTCGTTGAGGTTATCGATACCGACCACTTCATCCCCTCGCGCCAGCAGACGAAGGGCAGTGTGCATGCCGATAAATCCGGCAGCGCCGGTGAGCAGGATTTTCATCCTGCGGATTTTACCCCATCTGCCTCGTGCTTAGGCACGCACCACGCGCGCTGGAGGGAACACCACACTGAAAACGCTGCCCTTGCCGAATTCGCTGTCGATTTCAAGGCGCGCCTGATGGCGGGTGAGGATGTGCTTGACGATGGAAAGGCCGAGGCCGGTGCCGCCAGTAGCACGTGAACGGCTGCTGTCGACACGGTAAAAGCGTTCCGTCAGTCGATCGAGATGCTGCGGCTCAATGCCGATGCCGGTATCGCGCACGCTGAAAATGGCCTCACGCCCCCGCATGCCCCAGACGATGTGGATATCGCCCCCTTCCGGTGTGTAGCGGATGGCATTAGTGACCAGATTGGCGAAGGCGCTGTGGAGTTCCTCGGGGGCGCCGTTGAGATGCAGACTGCTGTCAACCTGTAGCGAAATCTGGTGCTTGCCGCCGCTGACCCCTTGCCCCTCTGCCAGTACTAGTTGCAGCATGTTCGGGACGTCGATATCGGATTCCTGAGGGGCATTCTGCCCACTTTCGAGCCGTGACAAGGTCAACAGGTCGTCAACTAATCGACGCATCCGGCCAGTCTGTTCCTGCATCAACCGGAAATAGTGGCGTGTAGTATCGGGCATGCCCTGATCCATGTCTTCCAGGGTTTCCAGGAAGCCGCCAACCACGGTGAGTGGGGTACGAAGCTCATGTGACACGTTAGCCACAAAATCGCGACGCATGGTTTCGAGGCGCTCGAGCGGGCTGATGTCACGGCACAGCAGGAGTTTCTGGTCGTCACCGAACGGGACCAGCTGCATTTCCAGCGTAACTTCCGGGTTACGCATCGACTTGAGCTTGAGGGGCTCGGTGTAGATGTGCGACTGCAGGTAATTCATGAATTCCGTCTGCCGTACCAGATAGGCGATGGGCTGGCCGGTATCCTGTGCCGGATTGAGCCCAAGCTGCAATTCCGCAGCATGGTTGCACCATTCGATCTGGTCGTAACGGTTGAGCAGCACCATGCCATCCGGCAAGGCGCCCGCGGCGCGCTGGAATCGCTCCAGGGCCGAGGTTAACTGGTTCTGGTTGCTGTCCTGCCGGCGGACCTCCTGGTACATCGCGGCGAACACGTCTTCCCAGACCCCCGTCCCCAGCGGAATATCACCCGACTGCGGCTGCCTGAGCCAGCGCAGCAAGGAGGTGAGCCAGCGCAGATGCCCCAGCAGGTAAATAGTGACCGTGGCCAGCATCATAGCCAGCGCCCATTCCAGCCCGATGACGGACCATACCAGCAGGAATACGGGCAGCATGGCCACGTAGATCCAGAACAAACGCCAACGCAAATCTTGCACAGAGATTCCTAGTTCGAGACAGGCGGCCATTATGAGCCAGCCCGGGGACGATCGGTAGTCAGTGGTCCCTTACTTGGCGGAAAAACGGTAGCCAACGCCACGCACGGTCTGGATCATCTCTTCGTGTCCACTTGCCGCAAGCGCCTGACGCAGACGACGGATATGCACGTCCACGGTACGGTCCTCAACGAACACGCGATCGCCCCAGACCCTATCCAGCACCTGGGCACGGGAATGTACGCGCTCTGGGTTGGACATCAGGTAGTGCAGCAGTTTGAATTCGGTGGGGCCTAGATCGAGTGCGGCGCCATTGCCAGTGACCCGGTGCGTGACTGGATCCAGGCGTAGCCCGCCGAGTTCGATCGGGTCATCTGTCATCTGCGGCGCGCGACGACGCAGCACTGCCTTGATGCGGGCAGTCAGTTCACGCGGAGAGAAGGGCTTGGTGACGTAGTCGTCGGCACCGACATCCAGCCCGCGCACCTTGTCACTTTCTTCGCCGCGCGCAGTCAGCATGATGATGGGAATGCCCTTGCTGTAGTCGTCGGATTTCAGGCGTCGAGCGAATTCGATGCCGCTCATGCCCGGCAGCATCCAGTCGAGGATGATCAGGTCGGGCTGCATTTCGCGCATCAGTTGTTGCGCCTGCTCCACGCTGAGGGCGCGGATGGGGTTGTGCCCAGCCTGGGTCAGGTTGAGGGCCAGCAGTTCCTGGATCGCGGGTTCGTCTTCAATCACCAAAATATTGGCAGGCATGACGGTTTCCTTTTTAGGTGGTTCGATTCCCGAGCACTCTATGACACCAACGTGACAATTTTATGACAATTGTTTCAGCACTTCTCCCACCATCATCAACCCAAAGCTGGCAGTCACGCTCGTGGCAGAACCGAAACCTGCGCAATTGAGACCGGTCAGGGCATCCGCGCCATTTTCACAGGCGGCTTCAGGGCGGCGCAAGGGCTCGGACGAGAACACGCATGCGACGCCGAATTTCTTCTTGGGGTCCTTGGGAAAGCCGAAGTCCCGGCGCAACAGGGTACGCACCCGCGACAGAAGCGGGTCCTGCACCGTACGCGACAGATCGGCCAGCGCAATGCGCGTCACATCGATGCGCCCTCCTGCCCCACCGGAGGCGATCAGCGGGACCTTATGGCGCCGGCACCAGGCGATCATCTCGGCCTTGACCCGTGCGCTGTCGATGGCATCGATCACGTAGTCGTAGCCTTGCCCCAGCATCGCGTCCAGATTGTCGGTCGCGACGAATTCCTCGAGTGAGATCACCTCACAGCGCGGGTTGATGGCGCGAATGCGCTCCGACATGGCGGTCACCTTGGCCTTGCCGAAATTGTCTTCCAGCGCATGAATCTGACGGTTGACGTTGGACTCGGCGACATGATCCAGATCGATCAGGGTAATCTTGCCGATTGCGCTGCGCGCCAACGCTTCGGCCACCCAGGACCCCACGCCACCGACACCGACCACACAGACATGCGCTTGCTGGAAGCGGGCAAAGGCTGTTTCGCCATAGAGCCGGCGAATACCGCCGAAACGGCGCTCGAAGTCGACTTCTTCCATCAGGTTTCGAGCACGACAAATGCCACCGCCAAGGCCTTTTCGTCGCTGATGCTCAGGTGACAGGCCCGGATGCCGCGTTGATCCAGAAAGTATTGCAGGTCGGTGCCAAGATCAAACACGGGCTTGCCCAAGTCATCGTGCCCGACGCCAATTTGCTGAAACGTCGCCGGGGCACGCAGCCCAGTACCTAGCGCCTTGGCAAAGGCCTCTTTCGCGGCAAAGCGTTTGGCCAGAAACCGGGCACGCGTCTGAGATTGCTCGAACGCCAGCCACTCGCGCTCGGTTAACACCCGCTGCGCGAACGCCTCACCGAAGCGGGCCAACGACTCCTCGATGCGGGAGACTTCGACGATGTCGGTGCCGATGCCAAAGATCATGATCAGTGGGTATACGTCAGCGTCTTGCGGCCAACATCAACGCCTTCATCTCGCGCACGGCGTTTTCCCAGCCGACAAACAAGGCATGAGCGACGATAGCATGGCCGATATTGAGTTCCTCGACGCCCGCCATGCCGGCGACCTGCTGCACATTATGGTAATGCAGCCCATGACCGGCGTTGACGTGCAGCCCCTGCGCCACACCGTGTTTCACCGCCGCCGCAATGCGCGCAAGTTCCGCGGCCGCATCCGCCTCACTTTCGGCATCGGCAAAAGCCCCGGTGTGCAATTCCACCACAGGGGCACCAGCGGCCTTGGCCGCCTCGACCTGCGTCGCTTCAGGGTCAATGAACAGGGAAACGCGAATACCCGCCTCGCCCAGGCGTTGGCAGGCGCTGCGGACTTTTTCGAAATGGCTGATCACATCCAGCCCGCCCTCGGTCGTCAGTTCCTCGCGACGCTCCGGTACCAGACAAACGTCGTGCGGCTTGACCTGCAACGCGATGGCGATCATTTCCTCGGTCACCGCCATTTCCAGGTTCATGCGCGTCTGCAGCAGGCCACGTAAGGTGTGTACATCGGCATCCTGAATATGGCGGCGGTCTTCCCGCAGGTGCAGGGTGATCACGTCTGCCCCGGCCTGCTCGGCCAGCAATGCCGCCTGCACCACGCTGGGATAGCGGGTGCCGCGCTGCTGGCGCAGGGTCGCGACGTGATCGATATTAACGCCGAGTCGAATCATAATTGTTGCAAATCCATGAGAAGTTGACGGGTGTATAGCGGCTTGTCGCCGAGATAATGGGCCATCAGGGCACGCATCATCTGTTTGCTCTGTTGCTGGGTCTGGGGGTCGCGATAGTCTTCCTGCGCCATGTCCAGCAAGGTTTTCCCGGATAATTGTACACCCGATTCCCCCTCGCCCTGGCGCACTGGGCCACGCTCGGCCACATACCAATAGGTCTGCGCAGCCTCGACCTGAGCCCCATCCCCATCCGCAAGCAAAGGGAGCGCGTACCCCAGTTCCTGCAGCAGCTTGAGTTCGAACCGGCGCAGGATGGCCGGCACCTCACCGCCCGATGCCAGGTCTCGCAAGGTTTGCGCGTAATACGAAAAAAGTGCTTCGTGCGCATCCTCGCGCGGCAACAGCCGGAGCAGCAATTCGTTCAGGTAAAACCCGCACATCAGGGCATCGCCGTTCAGCAATAACAAACCCTCGCCCCATTCCAGGGAATGCAGATTACGCAGCTCGGATTTGCCAGACCAGGTCGCGAGCAGAGGCTGAAAGGCTTGCAGCATGCCGCGCATGGCGGAACGCGGACGGCGCGCGCCCTTGGCAACTGCCGCCACGCGACCAAAATCCCGCGTGAAGAACTCGACGACGAGACTGGTTTCCTTGAACGGGTAGGTATGCAGCACGAATACCGGCTGCTGGTCCTGACGGGTGATGCTACCGACGGCCATGGTCTACCGGGAATGCAGGCTAGTAGCCGAGACTCTTCAGTGCACGCTCGTCGTCCGCCCAGCCACCCTTCACCTTGACCCAGGTTTCCAGCCAGACCTTGCCGCCGAACAGGCTTTCCATGTCCTGCCGCGCCTCGGTCGAGATGCGCTTGAGCTTTTCACCGCCCTTGCCGATCAGGATAGGCTTCTGGCCGTCCTTGTCGACGATGATGGCCGCGTGGATGCGCCGCAGCGCCCCCTCCTGCTCGAACTTCTCGATTTCCACCGTGATGGAATACGGCAACTCCTCGCCGACCAGACGGAACACTTTCTCACGCAGGATTTCTGCTGCCAGGAAACGTTCGCTGCGGTCGGTCAGTTCGTCCTCGCCATAAATCGCCGGCTGCTCGGGCAGATAGCGCCGAATGGCCGCCAGCAGCTCCTCCAGATGCAGGCTTTTGCGAGCGCTGACCGGCACCATTTCAGCGTAAGGGAATTCGGCAGCCCGCTGTTCCAGATAGGGCAGCAACTCGGCCTTGTTGTCGAGCAGATCGGCCTTGTTCACTACCAGCAACACCGGTGTGTTCTTGGGCAGAATCTCCAGCACCTTGCGGTCTTCATCGCCATATCGGGTCGACTCGACCACGTACAACACGACGTCGACCTCAGACAACACCTGCTTGACCGTACGGTTAAGACCGCGATTCAGGGCGTTGATGTGGCGTAACTGGAAGCCTGGCGTATCGACGAACAGAAACTGCGCATCCGCGGTGGTATGAATCCCCAGCAGTCGATGCCGCGTGGTCTGTGCCTTGCGCGACGTAATGCTGAGCTTAGCCCCGAGGATGTGGTTAAGCAGGGTCGACTTGCCGACGTTGGGACGCCCCACGATGGCAATGGTGCCACAGCGGAACGGGATGACGGATTCTGTATTCATGAATGGGCTTTCTGATAGGCCGCTTCCGCGGCTTGCTGTTCAGCGATACGCCGACTGCCACCTTCACCTTGCGCGACAATCTGCAGCGCCGGAATGCGGCATTCGACCCGGAACGTCTGGCAATGAGCCTCGCCTTCAGTCGCGATCAGCAGATACTCCGGCAGGGCCAGTTTGCGGCCTTGCAGGTATTCCTGCAGCAGGGTCTTGGGATCCTTGCCGATGGCCTTGGGGTCCAGTCCGTCCAGCAAAGGCGCATAAAATTGAGTAACCACCGCTTGCGCCCGCTCGAACCCGGCGTCGAGGAACACCGCACCGATCACCGCCTCCAGCGCGTCTGCCAGAATGGAAGGGCGCCGCCAGCCCCCGCTTTTGAGCTCCCCCTCCCCCAGGCGGATATGGTCGCCCAGCCCCAGCGACGCGGCGATGCCGCTCAGGGTCGCTTCCTTCACCAGATACGCCCGCAAGCGGCTCAGGTCACCTTCCGGCAACTTGGGGAACTGGGTATAGAGCAACTGCGCCACGACGCAGTTCAGGACGCTATCCCCCAGAAATTCGAGACGCTCGTTGTTGAGGCTGCTGTGGCTACGGTGCGTCAGCGCCTGTTGCAGCAGGGCTTCCGACTGAAAGGTATGGCCGACACGCCGGACCAGACCGGCCAGGGATTGCATCAGTCCGCGACGCCGATCTTGTTGTCGGTCGTGGCGTGGAACTCCAGCAAGGCACTGACATTGGCCACCAGCGGCACCACCACTTCGTAATCCACCGACACGCTAGACCCAGACTCTCCACGCTGGATCACCAGATCGGAGCTCTTGATGCTGTGGATGTTATCGATCTCGATGCTGCGATCCATCATGGCACGCACGTCGCCATCGGTCATATTGCCGAAGGAAGGATCAGAGCCGATACGCTGCACCGCCTTCTTGATCGCAAAAAACTCCGCATAAGCAGGAAACAGCAGCATAGCCAGCAGCGCCACGACAATGATCGGGCCCACCGTAAAGACGAACCCCCAGAAGGTAAAACCACGTTGCTTGACCATGATGCGCTCCTATCGAATGGACTCGCCAATTCTGCCGAAATTATCGAAATTCCACCAGATCATGAAGGCTTTGCCGACCACATTCTCTTCCGGCACGAAACCCCAGAACCGGCTGTCGTTGCTGTGGTCGCGATTGTCCCCCATCACGAAATAATGCCCTGCGGGCACGGTAATACTGCCATCCATCGCGGGCGCATCGTCATCGTTCAGAATGGCATGGGTGTGCTCACCCAGCGTTTCGCGCAACCGCTTGGCCGTGACCTGATTCAACCCGGGAGCAGTGTAACTGTAGTCTGCATCGAAGGTAGTCTCCAGCGGCTGACCATTCACAATCAGGCGCTTGTCCTTGTATTCGATGTGGTCGCCAGGCAGGCCAACAACGCGCTTGATGTAATCCAGCGACGGATCCTTGGGAAAATGAAACACCATCACTTCGCCACGCTGAGGATGGTTCATCTCGAAAAAGGTGTTGTTGAGCACCGGCACACGCAGGCCGTAGGTATGTTTGTTCACCAGAATGAAGTCGCCTACCAGCAGCGTCGGCATCATGGAGCCGGAGGGAATCTTGAACGGCTCGACGATGAAAGACCGAATCAGGAACACCGCGAGGATGACCGGAAAGAAACTCTTGGAATACTCCACCACGACTGGCTCTGCAGCGCCTTCGGCACGACGCTTGCGCAACACCAGGATATCCAGCAACCAGACCAGTCCGGTGAACGCCAGAATGGCCACCATGAACAATGCGAACATCATTTGTCTTCAACCCTCAAAATGGCCAGGAATGCTTCCTGTGGAATTTCCACGTTACCTACCTGTTTCATGCGCTTCTTGCCTTCCTTCTGCTTTTCCAGCAGCTTCTTCTTGCGGGTGATGTCGCCGCCGTAGCACTTGGCCAGAACATTCTTGCGCATTGCCTTCACCGTCTCGCGCGCGATGATGTTGGCGCCGATGGAAGCCTGGATGGCGATATCGAACATCTGGCGAGGAATCAGCTCACGCATCTTGCTGCACAACTCGCGGCCGCGATACTGGCTGTTGGCACGGTGCACAATCAAGGACAGCGCATCCACGCGCTCGCCGTTGACCATGATGTCCAGTTTCACCAGATCAGCTGCACGGAATTCCAGGAACTCGTAGTCCATGGACGCGTAGCCACGCGACACCGATTTCAGCTTATCGAAGAAATCCAGCACCACTTCGTTGAGCGGCATTTCGTAGGTCAGCATCACCTGACGGCCCATGTACTGCATGTTCCGCTGTACCCCGCGCTTACTGTTGCACAGCGTCATCACCGGCCCCACGTAATCCTGTGGCATCAACAGGTTGACCGTAATGATGGGCTCACGAATCTCCTCAACACGAGAAGGCTCGGGCAAGCGCGACGGGTTTTCGATCTGCACCACCTCGCCGTTTTTCATCAGCAGTTCGTACACCACCGTCGGCGCAGTGGTGATCAGGTCCATGTCGTACTCGCGCTCCAGACGTTCCTGCACGATCTCCATGTGCAGCAGGCCGAGGAAGCCGCAGCGGAAGCCGAAGC
>CAYUJU010000009.1:0-71462 GCA_964445115.1 uncultured Methylobacillus sp.
TTCTCCGTTCCGTTTTAGACATTATGATTTGTCTAGCAGAGCGGGTGAAGTCCAAGTCCTCGCCGAAAACCCCTGTCTTGGCTGTGCTGCTCGGCGCGGCAGAGGGGAATCAGGCGGCGGTGGAGTGACTACTGCTTAAAATAGATACCACTCGGGTCTGCGTTATGTCCAATAAACATGCAATTCCCAGTGTGAGAAACCGTAATGGTATTGGCGGATAGAGTGAAACTGAACTTGCAATCATCTTCTATCGAATAGTACGTTCCCGTGCAACCAAGTACCTTTATTTCGCCGGAGTATATGGCTTGACTGGTCGACGCTCCGTCATCACTCTGCTGAGGTGACCAATATGATTCGAGTTCGAATGGAAAGCTTGACTCATCCAGTGTGTCTTCCCAAATTTCAAGGGTGCTGGGTTGGTAACCTTTGCCTTTGTCAACAAGGTAGGAGCCTGGAATTTTCTCCCCGGAAAGGCAAGAATCTGCAGCTATGCATGTTTGCCCTGAGAAAAGAAAAAATATTAGAAGAAGATGCTTCATTCTTGAGGACTAATTTGATTTAGCCAACTCAATCGCCAACTCAATCGCCGCAATCAAACTCCCCACATCCGCCTTGCCGGTTCCGGCCAAATCGAGTGCGGTGCCGTGATCAACAGAAGTCCGAATAATTGGCATCCCCAGCGTGACGTTGACGCCTTCGCCGAAGCTGGCGTGTTTCAGCACGGCGAGGCCTTGGTCGTGGTACATGGCCAGAAACGCATCGGTGGTGGCGAGGTTCTTCTGCGAGAACATGGTGTCGGCGGGGAGGGGGCCGAGTAGGTGCATGCCTTCTGCCCGCAGCTTTGCCAGCACGGGTTCGATGACGTCGATTTCTTCCCTGCCCAAATGACCACCTTCGCCGGCGTGGGGGTTGAGGCCGGCGACGCGGATGGCGGGAGTGGCGATGCCGAAGCGGTGCACGAGGTCGTGGTGCAGGATGCGGGTGACGCTTTCGAGTAGTTCCCTTGTAATGGCCTCAGGAATCTCGCGTAGCGGCAGGTGGGTGGTGGCGAGGGCGACGCGCATGCCGCCACCGACCAGCATCATGACGACTTGTGGGCTGTGGGTCAGTTCCTGCAGGAATTCGGTGTGGCCGGTGAAGGGGATGCCGGCGTCGTTGATGACGCCTTTGTGCACCGGGGCGGTGACCATGGCGTCGAATTCGCCGTTCAAGCAGCCCTCGGCGGCGCGGGTCAGGGTGTCGAGTACGTAGCGGCCATTGGCCGGATTCAGGACGCCCGGTTCGGCGGGCGCGGCGAGCGGGACGTGTTCGATCTTGAGGTTGTCGATCGGCAAACCGAGTTGTGCGGCGCGGGATTTGATCAGGCCGTGGTCCGCGATCACGGAGATGTCCGCCTCCGGCAGGCTCTGCGCCAGCATGGCGCAGAGGTCGGGGCCGATGCCGGCGGGTTCGCCGGCGGTCAATGCAATACGTGGGCGCTTAACGTCCAAGGGGATTAGTACTTGTCTTCCAGTCGATACTCGACGTAGGCGCGGTCGCGCAGTTCGCGCAGCCAGTCCTGATAGGCTTCTTCGGCCTTGCGTGCCTTGATTTCCTGACGCGCCTTCAGGCGCGCGGCTTCGCGGCTCATGTCTTGGCTGCGGCGCTCGACCACCTCGATCAGGTGCCAGCCGAAGGGGGACTTGGTCGGCTCGCTGATCTGGCCGGGTTTGAGTTCGTTCATGGCTTTTTCGAATTCCGGCACGGTGTCACCCGGACTCACCCAGCCGAGGTCGCCGCCCTTGGAGGCGGTGCCGTCTTCCGAGTACTGGCGGGCGAGTTCCTCGAAATTGCCGCCATTTTCGAGGCGCTCCTTCAGGTCGGCCAGCTTGCGTCTGGCATCGCCTTCGGAAAGGACTTCGCTGGTCTTGAGCAGGATGTGACGGGCATGCGTTTGCTGGATAAGCAGCGGGGAACTGCCGCCGCGACGGTTCGTCAGCTTGAGAATGTGGAAGCCGTTGGGGCTGCGGATAATCGGGCTGACCTCGCCGGGCTGCATGGTTTTCAGGGCATCGGCGAACAGTGTGGGCACCTGGCCGCCATTTTTCCAACCCAGCATGCCGCCCTCAAGAGCGTTGGGGGCGTCGGAATAGCTGGCCGACACTTGGGCGAAATCGGTACCACCCTGGAGCAGCTGCAGCGCTTTTTCGGCCTTGGCCTTCAGTTTTTGCAGGTCTTCGGAGGCGCTGTCTTCCGGCGTGCGGATCAGGATGTGGGCAATTTCGTATTCGTCCTGCCCGGCCTCCTGACGCGAGGACTGGGTGGTCAGGTAGTTGTCGATTTCGGTTTCGGTGACGTTGACGCGGTTGTCGACCTCACGCTCGCGCAGACGGGCGAGGATGATCTCGTTGCGCATGTCTTCACGGAATTTGCGGTAGCTGATACCGTCCCGTTCCAGTGCCTGGCGGAACTCAAGCACGTTCATCTTGTTCTGTTCCGCGATGCGCTCCATGGTTTTATCGAGCTGGTTGTCGTCGACGCGCAAGCCGGTCTGTGCTGCCAGTTGCGTTTGCAAGCGGTCGCTGATCAGGCGTTCCAGCACCTGTTTTTCCAGCACGTCTTGCGGTGGGCGGGAGACATTCTGCTTTTCGAGTTGGTTCAGTACGATCTCGATGCGATTCTGCAGTTCGCGGTAGGTAATGACCTCGCGATCGACCACGGCAACGACGCGGTCGAGTTGCTGCACTTCCACATCGGCCGTGGCAGCCGGGAGGGGGACCAGGGAAAGTCCGAGCCAGAAAATGGCCTGCGCGAAGCGGCCGAAGTATGTCGACATGGGCATCATCAGTATTGTTGGAAGTTGTCAGGAACGAGCGCTGAACTGGAATAACCGGGGATGCTGCGCTTGAGCAGGGTTAGCGGGCTGGTGCCGATCGAGGCGAGGCCGCCCAGTTCAAGCTGGAAGTAAAGGGCATAGTTGGCATTCGCGGTCGCGGTTTCCACGCGTTGCATCACGGCACGCGCCTGCCAGCAACCGGCGTCGTATTCCGCACCTGCCAGCGTTTCAATCGGGCGCTTTTCCGCGATGGAGTAGTTCACCCGGGCGAGGCCATACCAGCGCGGTGCAAACGGCCATTCGGTGGAGAGGTCGATCTGTTCCAACTGGTTGAGCGTCTGGGTGTTGCGTGTATAGCGATAGCTCAGGTTGAGGGTCTTGCCGGCTTCGGGGTTGTAGCGTGCCCCAATGTTGGATTTCACGGTTTGATCGGCATCGGTGTTGTATTGCCAGCCGGCATCGACGTTCCAGTGGTTGAGCAGGCGGGCGGTAACGGCGGTGATGATGTCCGAGGTGTCGGCCTCACGCGGCGCCGTATTCGGGTTCAGCATGACTTTCTGTCCGCTGAAGTAGAAGCGCTGGCCGATGGTCGCCGCCAGACGCTGGATGCCAGTGCTGGCGTCGATCAGGCGGCTGGTGACGGCGAGCGAGATCTGGTTGGCGTTGTTCACGCGGTCGTTGCCGGTGTACTGGTTTTCGGAAAACAGCGTGCTCAGGTTGAGGTCCGACTCCGCCGTATCGAACAGGGGCAGGCGGCGCTGGTCCTGATAGGGGATGTACGCGTAGAAAATACGTGGTTCCAGTGTTTGCGTGTAACGGTTGCGTACTACGCGGAAATCGCGGTCGAAGTAGAGGCCGCTGTCGACGCTGAAAATCGGCAGGACGCGGGTATCGGATTCGTAATTGTCCGCCACGCCATTCAGGGTGAGCGCCGTGTTGCCGCTGAGATCGTACTTGGTGTAGTGCACGCCGAATTTGGGGGTGACATAGCCGTAGGAAGTACCCAGCGGCAGGCTGATGCTGGGGTAAGCGGTAAAGCGGTTGCCGGTGACCGCGCTCGGCGCGTTATCGCTGCGGTCGAAACGGACGAACTGGGTATAGAGGCTGCCGCTCAGCCAATCCCAGTCCTTGGCGCCCGTCAGGGTCAGCTGCGGCAGGCGCTGGTAGGGATAGGACAGCTTGTCCAGCGTCTGGTACTGCTGTGCCAAGGCGTTGAAGTTCCAGGTGCCGTTGCCCCAGTTCAGGCTGGCCTGTTGCGGCAGGTTCACCCGGCTGGTGGTGATGATGTGAGTCGTCATGTCGGCAAAGTACTGGTCGTCCGACACGCGTTCGATGTTGAAGTCACCCGACCAGCCGTTACCGAAATTCTGGCGGTGTTTCAGGTTGACGAAATAGCGGCTGTCGCCGGTGTTGTTGTCGCTGGCAAGATACTCGACCCGGTCTTCACCAGAATAGTTTTCTTCGAGATAACGGAATTCCCCCACTGCCTGCATCCCGCGCTTGCTCATGTAGCGTGCGCCCAGCGTGGCATCCATATTGGGGGCGATATTCCAGTAGTAAGGCAGCGTGATGTCCAGGCCGCTGCGGCTGGTGGTGGCCCACGAGGGCGACAGGAAGCCGCTCTTGCGCTGGTTGTGGAAAGGGAAGTCGATCCACGGGGTGTAGAGAATGGGAACGCCCTTGAACTCCACGCTGGCGTGCTTGGCCGTGCCGGTGTCGGTATGGTGGTCCAGCTCCAGTTCGCTTGCGCGCAGGAACCAGGAATCATCGCCTGCCTCGCAGGTGGTGTAGCGGGCGCCGAACAGGCGCTCCTTGTCCGGGCCTTCGAACTGCACGGACTTGGCATCGCCACGCGCAAACTTGGGCGCGCCCGGCGTGGGCGTGGCGTTCGCCGACGTGGTGCGCATGGTGAACACCGGCTCTTTCATCTCGCCGATGCGTTCATCCAGTTTCATGCGGAGCTCCGACCCCGTGACGGTGTTGCCGCCTTGCTCGATACGGGTGTTGCCAATGACGTGCAGCGCCTCGTTCAGGACGTCGTAGTCGATGCGGTCGCCAAAAATGGCCTGCCCGTTCTGGTGCAGTTCAGCGTCGCCG
The DNA here is from genome assembly GCA_964445115.1 of uncultured Methylobacillus sp. GTDB lineage: Bacteria > Pseudomonadota > Gammaproteobacteria > Burkholderiales > Methylophilaceae > CAIJXJ01. The sequence goes on from CAYUJU010000009.1 coordinate 4,913, forward strand.
ATCGCATGCATCTTGCGGTCCAGATACACCTCGAGGCGCTGGGCGTCGATGGTGGTGGCGCCGGGCTCGATGTCCGTGGGAGCGGTTTCTCCGGTTTGTGCAGATGCGCCCTGAGAGGCCAGAAGCGTGAACGCGAATGCGAGGAAACGGTGAATCTGCATGGGTGGGAGAGGTCGGAACGTCGGCTTTGGGTGGATTATTTTTACAGGTGGTAAAATCGCACAAATTTGTCTTTTAGGCAATCTGATTCTGGCGCGTGGAATGCCGCGCCCGGGCTTGTTTCTTCAGGGTTTTCCTTGTGTGACAACGGCTTGGCGCGGCTAATTCATGCAGCGCATCGGTATTGCGGTTTTATTTCGAGGAAAGGTGACGTCGGGTGCAGCGAGAACAGGCATTGAATACGTGGTTGCAGCGGGTGCTGGAGGGGGCGTCCTTTACGCTGGCGCCAGCCTCGGCGGATGCCAGTTTCCGTCGCTATTTCCGCGTTACCCTGCCGGATCGCACGCTGATCGCCATGGACGCGCCGCCCGAACACGAAAATTGTGCCCCTTTCCTGCATGTGGCGCAGGTGCTCGGCGATGCCGGGGTGCACGTGCCCAAGGTGATGGCTCAGGATTTGTCGCAAGGATTCCTGTTGCTGACGGATCTGGGGAATACCACCTATCTTTCGGCGCTGAATCCCGCCTCGGCGGCGGGTCTGTACGCGGATGCCACCGATGCACTGATCCGCATTCAACTGGCCAGCAAGCCGGAGGTGTTCCCGAATTACGACCATGCGCTGCTGACGCGCGAAATGCGTCTGTTGCCCGACTGGTACGTTACCAGGCACCTGAAACTCAGTCTGGACGACAAGCAGTCGGCGACGCTGCAGCAGACTTTCGATCTGCTCAACCGCAACATTCTGGGGCAGGGGCAGGTGTACGTGCACCGCGATTACCACTCCCGCAACCTGATGGTGTGCGAGGGCGACAACCCCGGCATCCTCGATTTTCAGGATGCCGTGTACGGTGCCATCACCTACGACCTGGTCTCGCTGTTCAAGGATGCGTACATCCGTTGGGAAGAAGATCAGGTGCTCGACTGGGTGGTGCGCTACTGGCAAAAGGCGAAGCAGGCCGGGCTGCCGGTGCCGGGCGATATTGCCGATTTCTATCGCGATTTCGAGTGGATGGGCGTGCAACGGCACATCAAGGTGCTAGGCATTTTTGCCCGCCTGTACCATCGCGACGGCAAGGAAGGCTATCTCAAGGACATGCCGCTGGTGGCGGATTACCTGCGCCGCGCCTGTGATCGATACATCGAACTCCGTCCTTTCCTGCGGTTGCTGGATCAGTGGGAAAATCGTCAGGTTCAAGTGGGGTATACCTTTTGAGCGCCAGAAGCCATGCATTGCCGTGGTTGCGGCGAGCCCGGTCTGACGCTTGCCTTTCCTCCGTGCTCTCCGTGGTAACAAGGTCGTCATGAAGGCTATGATTCTGGCCGCCGGCCGCGGCGAACGCATGCGCCCGTTGACCGACCACACCCCCAAACCCCTGTTGCCGGTGGGCGGTCAACCCCTCATCGTCTGGCACATCGAGCGGTTGGCTGCTGCGGGCTTCCGGGAGATCGTCATCAACCATGCCCACCTAGGCACCCAGATCGAGGCGGCCCTGGGCGATGGCCGCCAGTTTGGCGTGCACATTCAGTATTCTCCCGAAGGCGAGGCGCTGGAAACGGCAGGCGGAATTGCAAACGCCCTGCCCCTGTTGGGCGAGGCGCCGTTCCTTGTGGTCAACGGGGATGTCTATTGTGATTATGATTTCAGCGGTGTCGCCCGACAGCCGATGGACGGCGTTGTGGCCCATCTGGTGCTGGTGGACAATCCTCCGCAGTATCCCGCGGGCGATTTCGTGTTGTCTGAGGGCAAATTGGTGGAGGCCGACGCGCCGCGCCTGACGTTCTCCGGCATCGGCATTTATTGCCCCGCACTGTTTGCCGGCGTGCCGCGCGGCAGCAAGGCCAAACTGGCGCCGCTGTTGCGCGCCGAAATCCCGCCGGGCCGCGTGTCGGCGGAACATTATCGTGGTCGCTGGGTCGATGTAGGGACGCCTGAACGCTTGCAGGCCTTGGACGAAGAATTGAACGCATGATCGAAACCGTACATTTCCGGCAACGCCGTCAGCAACTGCTGCACCGCATGGGGGCGGGCGTGGCCGTCATTCCTACCGCGCCCGAGACGGTGCGCAGTCGCGACAGCCACTATCCTTATCGTTTCGATAGCTATTTCTACTATCTGACCGGATTCGCCGAGCCGGAATCGGTGTTGATCCTGATCGCCGGCGCCCAGCCGAAAAGCGTGCTGTTCTGCCGCGACAAGGATCTCGAACGCGAAATCTGGGATGGCTTCCGTTACGGCCCAGACGGAGCGAAAGAATTTTTTGGCGTGGACGAAGCGTATTCGATCTCGCGCCTTGACGAACTCGCCCCGCAGTTGCTCGCCAACCAGCCGCGTCTGTTTTTTGCGCTGGGTGCGGATTCTGCGTGGGATGGGCGTGTTTCCGGCTGGCTCAACCAGCTGAGATCCCAGGTCCGCACTGGCGTCAGTGCGCCGCCTGACGTGGCCGATGTGCGTGCCCTGCTGGATGACATGCGCCTAATCAAGGCGCCGGAAGAAATCGATACCATGAAACGTGCCGCCAGTATTTCTGCTGCGGCGCATCGCCGCGCCATGCGTGCGACACGCCCCGGCGTCATGGAATATGAGGTCGAGGCGGAACTGTTGCACGAATTCCGACGGCAGGGTGCGCAGTCGCCGGCCTACCACTCCATCGTGGCGGGTGGGGCGAACGCCTGTGTGCTGCATTACGTGTTCAATAATGCCCGGTTGCACGACGGCGATCTGCTATTGATTGACGCGGGGTGTGAACTGGATGGCTATGCCTCCGACATCACGCGCACCTTCCCGGTGAACGGCCGCTTCAGCGGGCCGCAAAAGGAGTTATACGAACTGGTGCTGGCCGCCCAAGCGGCGGCGGTCGAGGCGATTCGCCCCGGGGCGGGCTGGAACGATCCGCACGAGGCGGCGCTTCGAGTGCTGGCGCAGGGCTTTATCGATGTCGGCTTGTGCCAAGGCACGCTGGATGCCGTGCTGGAATCGGGCGATTACCGGCGCTTTTACATGCACCGCACCGGCCACTGGCTGGGGCTGGATGTACACGATGCCGGCAACTACAAACAGGGCGATGCCTGGTTGGCGCTGGAGCCTGGCATGGTGCTGACCGTCGAGCCGGGATGTTACGTCCGCCCGGCAGACAACGTGCCCAAGCATTTCTGGGATATCGGCATTCGTATCGAGGACGACGCAGTCGTCACCGCGAGCGGGTGCGAGATCATCACGCACGAGGTGCCCAAGACGGTGGCCGAGATTGAGGCCTGGATGGCGCATGACTGATCAGGTCGACATCCTGATCGTTGGTGGCGGACCGGTCGGCGCGACGCTGGCCTTGGCGCTGCAGGAATCCGGACTGAAGGTCGTCGTGCTGGAGGCGCGCCCGGCCGGTGTTGTCAGCCAGGACAGGCGCACCCTGGCGCTGTCGGAAGGCAGCCGCATGTTACTGCAGCGGCTGGGTGTGTGGCACGAGTTGTCCGCGCATGCGACGCCGATCAAAACCATTCATATTTCGCAGCGCGGCCGATTCGGGCGCTCCGTGTTGCATGCCGAAGACGAGGGTCAGGCCGCGCTCGGCTACGTGCTGCCGTACGCGGCGCTCGCGAACGTGCTGAATCGACGGTTGGCCGAGGCTGTGCATGTGGAGGTCCGATATGAGGCCCGTGTGAACGGACTCGACGCCTCCGCGACATGTGGCCTTGCGCGTTACGTGCAGGCGGATGGCGCTGCCGTTGAAATGCCGGCTTCCCTGCTGGTCGTCGCGGACGGCGGGCGCAGCCTGACCGACTTGCCCGGCATGGCACGGGAAGTACGCGATTACGGCCAGTCTGCCGTGGTGGGGCGCGTGGTCACGGAATTGCCGCACTGCCATGTGGCGTATGAACGATTCACCCCGGAAGGGCCGGTCGCCCTGCTGCCGGATGGCGACAAGGCTTTCGCCCTGGTGTGGACGGCGGCGCCGGCAGAGGCGGAAGCCTTGTGTGCCTTGGAGGATGCGGTATTCCTGGAGCGCCTGCATGCCCATTTCGGTGACCGGGTGGGACGTTTTCTCACCATCGAAGGGCGAGGCGCTTTTCCACTGAAGCTATCGACATTGCGCCCGGTGACGGCGCCTCATCTGGCCGTGATTGGCAACGCCGCGCAGACCTTGCACCCGGTGGCCGGGCAGGGGTTCAACCTTGGCCTGCGCGATGCGTGGGAACTGGCCCTGACTCTGCGCGATACGCCGCCGGATCAGGTGGGCGCCCCCGATATGCTGTCGCGTTATCAGTCGCGCCGCGCCCCGGATACCCAAGGGGGTATTCTGTTCACCGATTTTCTCGTGCGGACGTTTTCCAATGACTGGCCGGTCCTCGGAGCGGCGCGTGGATTGGGCCTCGGGCTGCTGGAACTGGCCGCCCCCGCCAAGCGTTTCGTGGCGCGAAAAATGAGCTTTGGGGCCAATGGATAATTTTGGGGGCAGACAAATGAGTGCGCGGACGGACTTCGACGTCATCGTCGTCGGCGGCGGCCTGGTCGGGGCGGCCTTTGCGCTGTCCATGCAAGGCAGCGGCTTGCGGCTGGCGCTAGTCGAGGCTGGCCCCGCAGCCGTGCTGCCGCAGGATGTGAGCTGGGACAGTCGGGTGTATGCCATCAGCCCCGGCAATGCGGCTTTTCTTGAAAGTCTGGGTGTCTGGACTGCGCTGGATCACGCACGTATCGCGCCAATCGAAGCGATGCGTATCTGGGGTGACGATGGGGTGGCCGCGCTGGACTTCAGCGCCTACGAGGCTGGCGTCGAGACGCTGGGGTACATCCTCGAAAGTCGCCTGATGCTGGCAGGGCTGTGGCAGCGCCTGCAAGTGGCGCCCGACGTGACATGTCTCACGGAATCACGATGTGCGGCGATGCAGTTGCACGACGAAGCGGCAACGCTGACGCTGCAGGACGGACGCGTCTTGACGGCGCAATTGATCGTCGGCGCAGACGGTGCGGGATCCTGGGTGCGACAGCAGGCCGGGTTGCGCGTGACGACCAGCGATTACCGCCAGTCGGGCGTGGTCGCCAATTTTGTGGCGATGCGGCCGCACGGCAACATCGCGCGCCAGTGGTTTCGCGAGGATGGCATCCTGGCGTGGCTGCCGTTGCCCGGGCAACGGATTTCCATGGTCTGGTCGACGCCGCCGGCCAACGCCGAGCGGTTGCTCGCTCTCTCCCCGGAGGCGTTGTCGCAAGAGATCGCGGCGGCGGGCGGCGGTCTTCTGGGTGATTTTCAACTGCTGACGCCCGCGGCGGTCTTTCCGCTGCGGTTACAGAACGCCGAATCGATGGTTACGCCGCGGCTGGCGCTGATGGGGGACGCCGCGCATCTGGTGCACCCCCTGGCAGGGCAAGGCGTCAATCTGGGCTTTCACGATGCCGAACGACTGGCGCGCGTGCTGCGGGAACGCGGCGCGGCGTCCGATGTTGGCGATTACACCTTGCTGCGGCGCTACGCGCGTGCGCGGCAAATGGACATCAAGGCGATGCAGGCCATGACCGGTGGTCTGCATACCTTGTTCAGCAGTGCGCTGCCCGGCGTGGGCGCGCTGCGCAATTGGGGCATGCAATTCACCAACTGCCAGCAATGGCTCAAGCGACGCCTCATGGCGCACGCGATGACATAAGGAAACAAAACGATGCTGAAAAAATTGGGGCTGGGCCTGCTGGCCAGCATGATGGCGTTCAACGCGCTGGCGGACGAAGCGAGCCTGAAGAAATCCATTGAGACAACGTACCCGAACCTCAAGGTGCAAAAGATCACCAAGACCACCTATGCCGGGTTGTACGAGGTGTTTCTGGGGGAAGAAATCATCTATACCGATGACAAATTCAGCTTCCTGATCGCGGAAGGTCGGTTGATCGACCCCAAAACCCGTAAGAACGTCACTGGGGAGCGTATGGAAGAACTGACCAAGGTCGACTTCAACAGCTTGCCCCTCAACCAGGCCGTCAAGGTGGTCAAAGGCAACGGTAGCCGCAAGCTGGTGGTGTTCTCCGATCCGGATTGCCCTTATTGCAAGCAACTGGAGCAGCAGGGCCTGATCGGCCTGAACGACGTGACGATCTACACCTTCCTCTATCCGCTGCAGGAACTGCATCCGGATGCCGCCAACAAGGCCAAGGCGATCTGGTGCGCGCCTGACAGAACCCGCGCATGGCAGGACTGGATGCTGAACGGCCAGTTGGCCAAGCCCGCCGCGGCAGGCTGCAATACGCCGGTGGAAGAAAGCATGGAACTGGGCAAGAAACTCGGGGTGCGCGGCACGCCGCTGCTGATTTTCTCGGATGGCCGCAGAGTTTCCGGGGCCTTGCCCGCGCAGGAAATTGAGCGTCGCTTGAGTGCGGTGCCTGCGAAAAAGTAATTCCCTGGATCTGAAAAAGCAAACGGCCCGATCGGGCCGTTTGCTTTTGTGTAGCCTGCGGTCTTAACCCACTGCGGAACCCATCTTGAAAATTGGCAGGTACATGGCGATCACCAACCCCCCAATCAGGGTGCCGAGCACCACCATGATCACCGGTTCCATCAGGCTGGAAAGTGCCTCGACGGCATCGTCGACTTCGCCTTCGTAGAAGTCCGCGACCTTGGATAACATGGAGTCCAGCGCCCCGGATTCCTCGCCGATCGCGACCATCTGCAACACCATGTTGGGGAAGACGTCCACGTTCTGCATGGCCACCGTCAGGCTGGTGCCGGTCGAGACTTCGCTCTGGATTTTCTTGGTGGCTTCGAAGTACACGCGATTGCCCGAGGCGCCGGCCACCGAGTCCAGGGCATCCACCAGCGGCACCCCGGCGGCGAACATGGTGGACAAGGTACGGGCGAAGCGTGCGACGGTCGCCTTGCGCAACAACTCGCCAAAGACCGGTAGCCGCAGCATCAGCCGGTCCATGGTGGACTGCATTTTCTCGGAGCGCTTCCAGGTGTAGAAGAAGAACCAGAGGCCGCCACCGACGGAGCCGAAAATCGCCCACCAGTAGGAAACGAAAAAGTCCGACATGTTCATGACGATCAGTGTGGGTGCCGGCAGGTCGGCACCGAAGCCGGAGAACAGGTCCTTGAACGCCGGAATGACGAAAATCATGATCACCGCCGTGATCAGGAACGCCACCACGATAATCGAAACCGGATAGAACAGGGCGGACTTGATCTTGCTCTTGATGGCCTGGATTTTTTCCTTGTAGGAAGCCAGGCGATCCAGCAGATCATCCAGGATACCGGCTTGCTCGCCGGCGTTCACCAGATTGCAGTACAGCGCATCGAAATAGAGCGGATACTTGCGAAAGGCGGTGGACAGACTGCTCCCCGTTTCCACGTCGCTCTTGATATCGGAAAGCAGCTTGCTAACGGCCGGATTGTTGTGGCCCTTGCCCACGATTTCAAAGGCCTGTAGCAGCGGTACGCCGGATTTCATCATGGTCGATAGCTGGCGGGTGAACAGGGTGACATCCTTGTCGGTGACCTTGCCGCCGCCTCGGTTGAGGCCACTCAGTTTCTTGATCTTGAGGACGGTGACCCCCTGACGGCGCAGCGTGGCGTTGACGAACGCCTCGCCGGTGGCCTTCATCTCCCCCTTGATTTTCTTGCCCTTGCGGTCCGTGCCTTCCCAGGCGTAGGTGACTTCCTTGCTTGCGGATGCAGCCATCTGGTTATCCTTATTCGTTGGTGCAGGCTTCGACTTCTTCCAGCGACGTCAGGCCTTGCTTGACTTTGAGCAGGCCGGACTGGCGCAGGTCCTTGACGCCTTCGCGCCTAGCCTGGTCGGCGATATCGTGGGCGGTGCCGTTCTTCATGATGATACGGCTCATTTCTTCGGTGATGGGCATGACCTGATAGATGCCGACACGCCCTTTGTAACCGCGGCCGCTGCAGGCTTCGCACCCGCCTTCCTTGGGACCGTAGAGCGTCCAGCTGCCATCCAGATCCGCTTCGGCGAAACCGGCCCGCAGTAGCGCCTCCTTGGGGATGTCGATCGGATGCTTGCAGCTTTTGCAAAGGCGGCGTGCCAGACGTTGCGCGGTGATCAGGATGACGGACGAGGCGATGTTGAAGGGGGCTACGCCCATGTTCATCAGGCGAGTGAGTGTGCCGGGGGCGTCGTTGGTGTGCAGGGTAGATAGCACCATGTGGCCGGTCTGTGCCGCCTTGATCGCGATATCGGCCGTCTCCAGGTCGCGGATTTCACCGACCATGATCACGTCCGGATCCTGCCGCAGAAAAGACTTCAGCGCAGCGGCAAAGGTCAGGCCGGCTTTGTCGTTGACGTTGACCTGGTTGACGCCGGGCAGGTTGATTTCGGCCGGGTCTTCTGCGGTCGAGATGTTGATGCCTGGCTCGTTCAGGATATTGAGGCAGGTGTAAAGCGAAACGGTCTTGCCCGAGCCCGTTGGACCGGTGACCAGTACCATGCCGTATGGACGTTGGACGGCAGCAAGAAGCGCTTCCTTTTGCTCCGGCTCATAGCCCAGTGCCTCGATCCCGAGCGTGGCACTGGACGGGTCCAGAATACGCATCACGATCTTCTCGCCCTGTAGGGTGGGCAGGGTGCTGACGCGGAAATCGATGGCACGGGTCTTGGATAGCACCAGTTTCATGCGTCCATCCTGTGGGACGCGCTTTTCGGCGATATCGAGACCGGAGATCACCTTTATACGCGAGGCCAGCTTGTCTTTGATCGCTAGTGGTGGCCGGGCGATTTCCCGCAATACGCCGTCAATGCGGAAGCGGATGCGGTAAAACTTTTCGTAGGGTTCGAAGTGCAGGTCCGAGGCGCCCGCGTTAATTGCGTCCAGCAACATTTTTTGCAGATATTTGACCACGGGGGCATCGTCGATTTCCGTAGTCTGGATCTCGGCGGATTCCGATGCATCGTCGTCGCTCTGGATGTCCAGGTCAATCTCTTCGTCGACGTTTAACGACTTCATCGAGGTATCGCCCGCCTCGACAATCTTGTCGATCCACTTGCCCAGTTTGTCGTCTTCGACAATCACTGGCGTCAGCGTCATGCCGGCCTGGAATTGGACCGTGTCCAGGGCATGCAGATTGGTGGGGTCAGATAGCGCGACGAACATGGCGTTGCCGCGGGTCTGCAAAGCCATCACACGGCCACTCTGGACCAGCTTGAGATCGATCGCCTTCTGCGGCAGGTAATCGATGTTGATCGTGTTCAGGTCGAGAAGCGGGAAACCGAAGGCGTTTGATGCGGTTTCGGCGATCTTGAGCGCGCTCAGCTTTTGACTGTGGACGAGCTTGGTGATGAAGGGGATGTTTTCGGTGTTTGCCTGGGCCTGGATGGCCTCAGCCTCGGCTTCGGTCAGCAGCTTTTCCTGCACCAGCATGCGGGCCAGGCCGCCCAGTTTGGTTGTGTTGGATGCTGTTGCCATAAAATGCTTGCCGGACTTGCCCCTGTGTAAAGTGTGTCAATACCTTAAATATGCTCGAATGATGCACGTAGGAGGTGGGTTTGTAAAGATTCCCTGTCCGGGCCTGTTCTGTAGGCTTTTGCGGGGTGATCCAGGAGGGCGTAAAAGGGGGTGAAAAATAACCTTAAAAAACGCTTGACTTATTGAAATAACCCACGTAAAAACGCGTTTCAGGCGTTTGGATTCAAGTGTTTTGTAGCCGGCATCACCGACTAATAGGTCTTGAAATACAAACTTTGGGGGCGCCTCCCCTGGTTTTTGCAAGGAAGTAAGAAATGGCAACTGGTACAGTGAAGTGGTTCAATGACGCCAAGGGTTTTGGTTTCATTACCCCGGACGAAGGTGGTGACGATCTGTTTGCACACTTTTCCGCGATCGTGGCAAGCGGCTACAAGAGCCTGAAGGAAGGCGATAAGGTGACGTTCGATGTGACCGAGGGCCCGAAGGGCAAGCAGGCTTCGAACATTCAGAAGGCCTAAGCAATACAGTCTTCATGGAAGCGGCCCAGTCATCGGGCCGCTTTTTTTACGTCCGTTGCTGAGGAAGGTCTTCTAGCAAAAACATCTTGAATGCCTGCGCGACTGTCGACAGGCGTTTGCCTTCCCGATGCACGACGTACCAGTGCCGCAAGATGGGAAAAGCCTCTGCGTCAAGCACTGTGAGACGGCGAGTTTCCAGTTCCAGGGTGACGGTGTTCAGCGACAGGATACCGAGACCCATACCGGCTTGCACGGCTTGTTTGATGGCTTCGTTGGTGCTCATTTCCGAGCCCTTGCTCAAGCGTATCCCTTGCTCCGAGAAGAACCGTTCCATCGCAATCCGGGTGCCGGATCCCTGTTCGCGGACCAGGAAGGTCTCCTGTTGCAAGCGCGATAACGGAATAGCCTGTTCCCGAGCGAGCGGGTGATGCGGTGGCGCGATGACGACCAGCGGATTTTCCATGAACGACACCGCTTCCAGTCCAAGACCGGCCGGTGGGCGCCCCATGATGGCGACGTCGGTTTCGTTGCGTGCCAGCCGTTGCAGCAGGACTTCCCGATTGGCGACATCCAGGCTGATGTTGATCCCGGGAAAGCGTCGATTGAACTCCCCCAGCAATTGCGGCATGAAGTAGCTGGCCGTGGTGGCGACGGTGATCATCAGTTTGCCCTGGCGCAACCCTTTCATGTCGGAAAAAACGGATTCTGCTTCAGTGAGTTGTTGCAGGATGTGGCTGCTGTAGCGTTGAAGCTCGTGGCCGGCTTCGGTCAGGTAGATTTTCTTGCCGATCTGGTCGAACAGTGGCAGGCCAACCGCCTCTTCGAGTTGCTTGATCTGCATGGAGACGGCAGGCTGGGAGAGGTGCAGATATTCGGCGGCGCGGGAGTAACTGGTGTGCAGTGCCACGGCGTCGAATACCTTGAGTTGGCGTAGCGTAATATGGAGCATGGGCGCGGCGGCTGTTTGATAAGGTTTTTATTATAGTAACAATCAAAAAGTCTGACTATTGCTTATGAATCAATGCCGGTATAGTGCTTCGCAAGCTTGATGCGACCGCGATATGCCGCCGGCTTCAACACAATACTTTTAGAGGAGAATGCAATGGATCAGTCCGCACGTTATTCCGACCTGAGTCTGAAGGAAGAAGACCTGATCAAGGGCGGTAAACATATTCTGGTCGCCTACAAGATGAAGCCAAAAGCCGGCTACGGTTATCTGGAAGCTGCGGCACACTTCGCTGCCGAGTCCTCCACCGGCACCAACGTCGAAGTGTCCACGACCGATGATTTCACCAAGGGCGTCGACGCGCTGGTGTATTACATCGACGAAGCGAACGAGGATATGCGCATTGCCTATCCGCTGGATCTGTTCGACCGCAACGTGACCGACGGCCGCATGATGATCGTGTCCTTCCTGACGCTGGCCATCGGTAATAATCAGGGAATGGGCGACATCGAGCACGGCAAGATGATCGACTTCTACGTCCCGGAGCGTGCGATCCAGTTGTTCGACGGTCCGTCCAAGGATATTTCCGATATGTGGCGCATCCTCGGCCGTCCGATCAAGGATGGCGGCTATATTGCCGGGACTATCATCAAGCCGAAGTTGGGCCTGCGTCCCGAGCCCTTCGCCAAGGCGGCCTACCAGTTCTGGCTGGGCGGTGACTTCATCAAGAACGATGAGCCGCAAGGCAACCAGACCTTCTGCCCAATGAAGAAGGTGATCCCGCTGGTCGTAGACGCCATGAAGCGTGCCCAGGACGAAACTGGCCAGGCCAAGATTTTCTCCGCCAACATTACCGCGGACGACCACTACGAAATGATCGCCCGTGCAGACTACATTCTGGAAGCCTTCGGTCCGGATGCCGACAAGGTGGCTTTCCTGGTCGACGGTTACGTTGGCGGTCCTGGTATGGTGACCACGGCGCGTCGCCAGTATCCGAACCAGTACCTGCACTACCACCGTGCCGGTCACGGTGCCGTGACCTCCCCGTCTGCCAAGCGTGGCTACACCGCATTCGTGCTGGCCAAGATGTCCCGCCTGCAAGGTGCTTCCGGCATCCACGTCGGTACCATGGGCTTCGGCAAGATGGAAGGTGAAGGCGATGACAAGAACATCGCTTACATGATTGAGCGTGACGAAGCACAAGGCCCGGTCTACTACCAGAAGTGGTACGGCATGAAGCCGACCACCCCCATCATCTCTGGTGGTATGAACGCGTTGCGTCTGCCAGGCTTCTTCGAGAACCTGGGCCACGGTAACGTGATCAACACGGCAGGTGGCGGTTCCTACGGTCACATCGACAGCCCGGCGGCCGGTGCGATCTCCCTGCGCCAGTCTTACGAGTGCTGGAAGGCTGGTGCTGATCCGATCGAGTTTGCCAAGGAGCACAAGGAATTTGCTCGCGCGTTCGAGTCCTTCCCGAAGGATGCGGACAAGCTGTATCCGGGTTGGCGTGAAAAGCTGGGCGTCCACAAGTAATTTCGGGCGCTTTCCATCCTGTGTGGCGTAGCCAAGGGCTTGTCGTACTACAAGTACTGCATGCGCCCTTCGCGCCTTGCCTGGGATTGAAATCATCCCGAAATTGATTGTTGCAGCAGTCACGGGAAAGCCCCTGCGTCTCATCTCCCGCAGGGGCTTTTTTGTGAGTCTATACCAGAGTAATTTTGTCGGAATTAAATAGCGAGGGTGCCATGAGTAACCACTTCGACATCAATCAGTACCGTATCCTGCAAGAGCCGTTTTATCAGTCGACCGGCAACGAGGTCGCGCTGTACGAGGCTGCCTACGCTGCGCGCTTGCCGGTCATGCTCAAGGGGCCGACAGGGTGCGGCAAGTCGCGTTTCGTCGAACACATGGCGTGGCGACTGGGCAAGCCGTTGATAACGGTGGCATGTAACGAAGACATGACCGCATCCGATCTGGTGGGGCGTTATCTGCTGGATGCCAATGGCACGCGTTGGCTGGACGGTCCGCTGACGCTGGCGGCCCGTTACGGTGCGATCTGCTATCTGGATGAAGTGGTCGAAGCGCGACAGGATACGACCGTGGTGATTCACCCGCTGACCGACCACCGCCGTACCCTGCCGCTCGACAAGAAGGGCGAGTTGGTACAGGCTCACCCCGATTTTCAACTGGTGATTTCCTACAACCCAGGCTACCAGAGCCTGATGAAGGATCTCAAGCAATCGACCAAGCAGCGTTTTACTGGATTCGATTTCGATTATCCGAGTGCGGCGCTGGAAACGACGATCTTGGCGAAGGAAACGGGCCTGGACGAGGCGTTGGCCGGACAGTTGGTCCGGATCGGCATCGCGGCGCGCAACCTCAAGGGGCATGGGTTGGATGAAGGTATTTCCACCCGTCTGCTGGTGTACGCGGCGACTCTGATCAAGGGGGGCGTTGCCCCACGCGAAGCTTGTCGTATGGCGATGGTGCGTCCGATCACAGACGATGCGGATATCCGCGCCACGCTCGACAACGCCATCGATACGATTTTTGCCTGAGCGACGGAGCTGAAGCGTGGCCGTTGCGACGCCAACTTATCAAGGGCAACATCCCGACCATTGGAAACGGCTGGATAACCGTTTTCCACAAGTCATGGAAGTGTTCGACGAGTGCATGGCCGATGCGCTCAAGGTGCTGTCGCCCGAAGGAATGAATGCCTACCTCGACGCCGCCGGGTTCCTTGGCCGCATTGGGCGTGGCGCCGATCCCATCCTGATTTTCCTGAGTGAGTGGCCTGGGCTGGCGCGCACCTTGGGCGAATCGTCGTTGCCCATCATCATGGCCACGCTGCAGCGCATGTTCAAGTCGCCCAACGGCAAGGCGATCGTCGGGTTTTTGCAGACCTTGCCGGCGATCGCGCGCCGACTGCATTCGCAGGAACCCTTGCAGGATTATTTCGATGTGATGCTGGAGTTGATGGACCGGACGACAGGTTCTGTTCATGGGCGACAGGCGACGTTTGCCAGTGAAGGATTGCCGGAGTTTTTGGCCAAGGCACCTTATCTGGTGACGCAACTCTCGCTGGAGGGCCTGCGCAACTGGGTGACCTACGGCATCCGCTACTACCATGACCACCCGGAGCGGCAGCGCGATTATTTCAGCTTGCAGTCCGCCGACAGCAAGGCCATGCTGCAGCGCGAACGCCACGGCACGCTGCTCGCCGATCATGAGCGACAGCTCGACATGTATTTGCGCGCCCTGTGGCAGGACCATCATTATTTCGTACCCTATTCCACAGGGTTCGACGAGTTGCGCAAGCCGGTGCCTTATTACGACGCCTTCGGCATCCGCTTGCCCGATGTCTATGATGACCGGAACGCGGTGCGCGGTATCGACCGCTACCGCGCCGCACTGGCGCACATGGCGGCGCACCGGCGCTGGACCACGCCGATCTTCGCGGACAACTACAGCCCGTTCCAGCGCATGGCGGTCGAGATTATGGAAGATAGCCGTGTCGAGTATCTGGCGATGCGTGAATACCCCGGCCTGCGCGCCTTGTTCCTGGCATTGCATCCCGTGCCGGGCGAACAGGATTGCGACCCGGAGCGTGAGTCGGCTGTGCGCCATCGATTGACCATGCTATCGCGTGCCGTGCTGGATCCTGACCATTCTTATCAAAATCCGTATGTCATCGAATTTGCGGCGCGTTTCCACGAGATCATGGCCCGGGGCGAATCCAGCACGCAGGAAATTGCTGATCTCGCGGCGTTGTTCGTGGCGCGCACGCGGCGTCAGAGCGACCAGTCCTCCAAGGTATATTTCAAGGATACCGAAGTCGACTACCGTGACGATAACCGCCACATGTGGCGTTATTACGAAAATAGCGATGACGAAGAGCAGTTTGAAGACCACCGTTCCGCTAGCGAACAAGCGGAGCTCCAGTCGTTGCCACCGCGCCACTACCCGGAATGGGACTACAGCACCCAGACCTATCGTCCGGACTGGACCAGCGTGTATGAGGTGCTGCATCCGCCCGGTAATGCGGCAGAGATCGATCATCTGCTGCAAAAGCACGATGCGTTGGCCAAGCGGCTGAAGCGTTTACTGGATCTGCTCAAGCCACAGCAGAAGGTGCGCGTGCGTTACCAGGAAGAAGGTAGCGAGCTGGATCTCGACGTTGCCCTGCGCTCCTTGATCGACTACAAGAGCGGTGCGGTGCCGGACCCTCGCATCAACATGAGCCACAAGAACGACGGACGCGATATCGCAGTCATGCTGCTACTGGATTTGTCCGAGTCACTGGGAAATCCAGTGCCGGGCAGCGACCAGACGCTGCTGGAATTGAGCCGCGAGGCGGTGTCCTTGCTGGGGTGGGCGGTGCAGCAACTGGGCGACAGCTTCGCCGTCGCCGGCTTCCACTCCAACACGCGTCACGAAGTGCGCTACCTGCACATCAAGGGCTATAGCGAGCCTTGGGATGATAGCGTGAAGGCGCGCCTGGCTGCGATGGATTCTGGTTATTCCACTCGCATGGGCGCTGCAATGCGTCATGCTGCGCACACGCTGGAAAAGCGCAAGGCGGATAAAAAACTGATGCTGATTCTGACTGATGGCGAGCCGGCAGATATCGATAGCAAGGATCCGCGCCTGCTGATCGAGGATGCCCGCAAGGCGGTACAGGAGTTGGACCAGCAGGGAATTTATACCTACTGCATCAACCTGGACCCGAAGGCGGACGAGTACGTAAGTGACATCTTCGGCAGGCAGTATACGGTCATCGATAACGTCCAGCGTTTGCCTGAAAAACTCCCGCAGCTTTTTATGGCGCTAACGAAGTAAGCGCCATAAAGCGGGAGTTTTCAGAGAAGGCTAACATGCGCGTGCGCATGTTAAGCGTAGCGTGCCGGAACTAAAAGCTTCCGCAACTTAAATTATGGCTCTCGGAAGTGAGTGCCATGAATCTGGCGCTTTCCACTGTGCGGATGAAATAGGATAATCACGGGTCAACCAAGGGGGTATTGTGAAAAGAGTGACGGATATCAGCCAGAAAATCATGGCGCAGCTCGAGAACGTCGGCTTGATTGCCATCGCGATTGCCACGGTGGTTGCGGCCGGGCAGGAGATATCCCACATGGTGTTCAACCACACGGTGACGGTGGGCGACCTGCTGATGATGTTCATTTATCTGGAAGTGTTGTCCATGGTGCGCCAGTACATCGCCACCGGGACCATGCCTGTACGCTACCCGCTTTACATCGGCATTGTGGCCATGACGCGCCATATCGTGCTGGATATGAAGGAGCTTGCCTCCATGCAGGTGGTAGCCTTTGCTTCGGCTACCCTGATGTTGGCCCTTGCGATTCTGGTGGTCCGTTACGGCCACGTAAAATTCCCTTACCCGTCGGGCGACGATGGCTCCTACAAGGCCCCGCTCGATCAAGTGCAAAAATGATAGGAACCTCCATGAGCCAACCGCTCCTGCAATCCAGTATCAAGAGCCTGCCCCTGCTCCACAAGGGCAAGGTGCGCGACATTTATGACCTCGGCGCCGACAAGATGTTGATCGTGACGACCGATCGACTTTCTGCCTTCGACGTCATCCTGCCGACGCCGATCGAGGGTAAGGGCGCCGTGCTGACCCAGATCGCCAATTTCTGGTTCGACAAGCTGAAGCACATCATCCCCAATCATCTGACCGGAATCGATCCGAACAGCGTGGTGACTGATCCGGCGGAGAAAGCCCAACTCGGCGCCCGTGCCATTGTGACGCGCAAGCTGAAGCCGCTGCCGATTGAGGCCATCGTGCGCGGTTATCTGGTGGGCTCGGGATGGAAGGAATACCAGAAGTCCGGTACGGTGTGCGGGATTGCCCTGCCGGCAGGCCTGCAGGAGGCCTCCAAGCTGCCTGAACCGATTTTTACGCCTTCGACCAAGGCTGAAGTGGGCGCACACGACGAAAACATCAGCTTCGAACAGGCCGCCGCCCTGATGGGGGCCGAACTGGCCGGAAAAGTGCGCGACGCGGCGATTCGTGTTTACAAGGAAGCTGCCGAATATGCCCTCACCCGCGGCATCATCATCGCCGATACCAAGTTCGAGTTCGGCGTGGATGAGGCGGGTACGCTCTACCTGATCGACGAAGTGCTGACGCCCGACTCCTCGCGCTTCTGGCCGGCAGACCAGTACCAGGTCGGCAAAAACCCGCCCAGCTACGACAAGCAGTATGTGCGCGACTGGCTGGAGTCCTCCGGCTGGAACAAGCAGGCGCCAGGACCGGAACTGCCGCCTGACGTAGCGGCGAAGACCGCCGAGAAATATCGCGAAGCCTACCGGTTGCTGGCCGGGCGTGACCTGGTGGCATGAAGCAACGCCTGCGCGACATCGCGCGGCATCTGAAAACCGAATTTGCCGTCTATCGTCTGGCGCTGAAACATGCCCGGACGCCATGGCTGGCGAAAGTGTTGCTGGGATTGGCAGTGAGCTACGTGCTGCTGCCGTTCGACCTGATCCCGGATTTTATTCCGGTGATCGGACATCTCGATGATCTGGTGATCGTGCCTGGGCTGGTTTATCTGGCGCTGAGGCTGATCCCGGAAGAAGTGATGGCGGAGTGCCGCCAGAAAGTGGCTGACACACAATGCGCGACATCAATAAACTGATCGCTGGATTCAAACGGTTCCAGGCCAACTATTTCGGTGGCGACCAGGAACTGTTCGCCCGCCTGAAGCAAGGGCAGAACCCCGGCGCCATGGTCATTGCCTGTTCCGACTCTCGGGTCGATCCCGCCATCCTGCTGGATGCGCAGCCGGGTGACCTGTTCATGGTGCGTAACGTGGCCAATCTGGTGCCACCTTACGAGCGTGGCGCGGGCCTGCACGGCGTAAGTACGGCGCTGGAGTTCGGTGTTTGCGTGCTGGGCGTTTCCCACCTGATCGTGCTGGGACACAGTCAGTGCGGTGGCGTGCGGGCTTTGATGGAGGGTACGCAGGGCGACTTCATGGGCAACTGGGTCAACATCGCGGCCCGAGCCAAGGAGCGCGTCCTGGCGGAATTTCCCGCGGCAACTCCCCAGGAACAGTGCCACGCTTGCGAGGAGGCATCCATCCTGGTGTCGCTGGAAAACCTGCTGACGTTCCCCTGGATCCGCGAGCGCGTGGAGCAGGGCACGCTGGTGCTGCACGGCTGGTATTTCGATATCGACAGCGGGCGTCTGATCGCCTATGACGCGGACGCCCACGCATTCCAGCCGCTGATCTGACTTCGAATCGACACGATTCCCGCTTATAATTCAACGTTTTTCCAAGTGAGTAAGGATTTGCAACATGGCTTTCAATAACGTGCCGACCGGCAAGGATATCCCCAACGACTTCAACGTCATCATCGAAATCCCGATGCAGGGCGATCCGGTCAAGTACGAGGTGGACAAGGAGAGCGGCGCGATTTTCGTCGACCGCTTCATGGGCACGTCCATGCAGTACCCCTGCAATTACGGCTACATCCCGCACACCCTGTCGGAAGATGGCGATCCGGTCGACGTGCTGGTGATCACCCCGGTGCCGCTGATTCCCGGCGTGGTCGTGCGCTGCCGCCCGCTCGGCATGCTGAAAATGACTGACGAAGCCGGTCCGGACGCCAAGGTGCTGGCAGTGCCGGTCGACAAGGTATGTGGCCTGTATGGTCACCTCAAGACCCATGAGGATGTGTCCGCCTGGCGCCTGAACATGATCTGCCACTTCTTCGAGCACTATAAAGATCTGGACAAGGGCAAGTGGGTCAAGATCGACGGCTGGGCCGGCCTGGAAGAGGCAAGGCAGGAAATCGTCGCCGGCGTGGAGCGCTTCAATAACGCCGTGGACAAGCCCGCCTTCTAAGCGATGTCTTCACCCTCGCGAAAACGCCGGCATCCGCCGGCGTTTTGCTTTCTGCCGTTGGCTTTCACCACACCGTTTTATCGGGTAAGCTTGCCAGGCGGTGTCGGATTCACGACGCCTCGTCATCAATACGTCTTACGAAGTCCCGCCGAAGCGCCTTGCGTGTTCGGCTGATTGCCTCCGGGTGGTCGCGTTTCAAGCTGTTCTGGACATGGCAGGGAGTCTTGCCCTGCCTTTAATAACTGCTGGAAGGGAGGGGTTTTCCGATGGATCAAGCCTTGATGTTGGCGCTGGGGTGTGCGGTTCTGGCGCTGTTCTACGGGGGTGTCACCATTGCATGGGTGCTGGCGCAACCCACCGGCAACGAGCACATGCGTTCTATTGCGGCGGCAGTGCAAGAAGGCGCCTCCGCCTATCTCAATCGGCAATACACTACGATCGGCATCGTTGGCGCGATCCTGTTCGCCGCGATCTGGGCCGCACTCGGCAGTCTGACCGCGGTGGGATTCGCGATTGGTGCCGTCCTCTCGGCCGCAGCCGGCTACATCGGCATGAATATCTCGGTACGCTCCAACGTCAGGACGGCCGAAGCCGCCCACAACGGCGTCAATGCGGCGCTGCAAGTGGCGTTTCGTGGCGGCGCGATCACCGGCATGCTGGTGGTCGGGTTGGGCTTGCTGGGGGTGGCGGGCTATTACGCCTTCCTCCTGATGAGCACCCCGGAGGGGCAGGCAGTCAATTTGTCGCCGCTTGTCGGCCTGGCATTCGGCAGTTCGCTCATTTCAGTGTTCGCCCGTCTGGGCGGCGGTATCTTCACCAAGGGGGCTGACGTCGGTGCGGACCTAGTTGGTAAGGTCGAAGCAGGAATTCCCGAGGATGATCCGCGCAACCCGGCCGTGATCGCGGACAACGTGGGCGACAACGTGGGCGATTGCGCCGGCATGGCCGCTGACCTGTTCGAGACCTATGCCGTGACGGTGATCGCAACCATGCTGCTGGGGCATCTGTTGATGCCTGCAGTCGCCGGGGCGCTGACCTACCCGCTGGTGCTGGGCGGCGTGTCCATCGTCGCCTCCATCATCGGCACCTATTTCGTCAAGGTGAACGAGGGCGGGGGCAAGATCATGAACGCGCTGTATCGCGGCCTGATCGTGGCCGGCGTCATCTCGGCCGTCGCCTACTACCCGGTGACCGACTGGCTGATGAGCGGCCTCGAATACTCCACCATGAACCTCTATCTCTGCACGCTGGTGGGGCTGGCCGTGACGGCCGCGATGGTGGTGATCACCGAGTACTACACCGCGACGGAGTATGGCCCGGTGCGCCACGTGGCCAAGTCGTCCGACACCGGTCACGCCACCAACATCATCGCCGGTCTGGGTGTCTCCATGAAGTCTACGGCGGCGCCGGTACTGGTGATCTGCCTGGGGATCCTCGGGGCGCACCATCTGGCCGGGTTGTACGGCATCGCCGTGGCGGCGACGGCCATGCTGTCCATGGCGGGCATTATCGTCGCGCTGGACGCCTACGGGCCGATCACCGATAACGCCGGCGGCATCGCCGAGATGGCAAAACTGCCCAAGAAAATCCGTGATATCACCGATCCGCTGGATGCTGTGGGCAACACCACCAAGGCCGTGACCAAGGGGTATGCCATCGGCTCTGCCGGGCTGGCTGCGCTGGTGCTGTTTGCCGACTTCACCCATGCCCTGGGGGAGCGCGGGATCGACACGACCTTCGACTTGTCCAACCACATGGTGATCGTGGGGTTGTTCATCGGCGGCATGATTCCCTACCTGTTCGGGGCGATGGCGATGGAGGCCGTCGGCCGTGCGGCCAGTTCGGTTGTGGTTGAGGTGCGCCGCCAGTTCAAGGAAATCCCGGGCATCATGGATCACACCGAGAAGCCGGACTACTCGCGTGCCGTGGACATGCTGACCAAGGCCGCCATCAAGGAAATGATCGTGCCGTCGCTATTGCCAGTGCTGGTGCCTATTCTGGTCGGCAAGTTCCTCGGTGCCCAGGCGCTGGGTGGTCTGCTGATCGGCACTATCGTCACCGGCCTGTTCCTGGCGATCTCCATGACGGTGGGCGGCGGCGCATGGGATAACGCCAAGAAGCACATCGAGGACGGCCATCACGGCGGCAAGGGGTCCGAGGCCCATAAGGCTTCGGTTACCGGGGATACGGTGGGGGATCCTTACAAGGACACGGCGGGCCCGGCGATCAATCCGCTGATCAAGATCATCAACATCGTGGCCTTGATGATCGTCGCGATCATCTGATCCGCCACAACAACAAAAAACCCGTAGGCTTGCGCTTGCGGGTTTTTGTTTCGCCGATGCGAGGGTCGCCGGTATCAGTGGTCCGCCTGGTGCGCCACCGGGTGGGACATCAAGCGGTCGATGGCGGCGATGCCGACCGCCGACAGGACGAACGACATGTGGATCACGACCTGCCACAACAGGGTTTTCTCGTCCAGATTGGGCGCGTTGATGAAGGTCTTCAGCAGGTGGATGGAAGAAATCCCGATGATGGCGGTCGCCAGTTTGACCTTCAGTACGTTGGCGTTGACGTGCGACAGCCAGTCCGGTTCGTCCGGATGGCCTTCCAGGCCCAGTCGCGACACAAAAGTTTCGTAACCCCCGACGATGACCATGATCAGCAGGTTGGAGATCATGACCACGTCGATCAGCCCCAGCACAACCAGCATGATTTTTTCTTCCGTCAGGTGCGGGGTGTCGTGCACCAGGTGTGCGAGTTCCACCCAGAACAGATAGACATAAACGGCTTGCGCCACAATCAGCCCAAGATACAGGGGCATTTGCAGCCAGCGGCTGCCGAACAGGATGGCGGAAAGCGGCTTGAGTTTGTTTTGGTGATTGGATTCCATGATTTCCTCGGAGGTGAGTGCGTCTGTGCCCGGATTATACCTTTGTCGTTTCGCAGCACACTCGGTAATGGTGCGGGCGGATCAGGTTTTCTGGGCGAGCCTTTCCAGTGCGTCCCGCAGCGCTGAAGGTGGGAGGTCGTGGGCAAGCGCCTTCAGGCGCTCGGAGGCTGCCTGGCTGAGGTGGCGACGGGGTTTCTCGGGCCGTCTTGCGGTAGATTGGACTTGCACTTCGATACGAATTGAAGTAACTTCTACCCCTTTGATTTTCAAGTTTTTTAGCAGTGTCGGTGCGAGCATTTTCAGCTTGGCCGCCACGGCACCGTTGTCAGCAAACACGGTCACGCGACGTTGCGTAACGCCGCCCACCCGTGTGTAGGGTTTCAGCGCCTCCGGCACGATTTGCTCCCAGAGGTGTTGCAGTCGGGTCAGGTGGTTCGCCTGGCTGGCGAGGGCCTGAAGCCCGGCGTTTTCCTTGAGAAACGCATTGAGTCTCCGCATGCGGAAGCCTCCAAGAATAAGGGGAAGTGCGTGAATATCATTTTCGTATCGAACAACATGGCCAAGGCCAGAACGCTCTCGCTGTGGCAGGGCGTGCTGCTGGTCGTCGCCTTGTTGCTCGTTTCGTCCATGCTGACCGCGGCCCTCATTCTGCCACAGGCGGACGGCACGGACCAAGGCGTGAACAAACTGCTGCCGATGCGGATGATCCAGGCTATGCGCAGCAATCACCAGCAGCATCTCGATGCTCTGGCGCTACAGGTCGGGCAACTGCAGGCGCGCATCATGCGGCTGGACGCCCTGAGCCAACGATTGGCTGAGTTGGCAGGCGTCAAGGACAAGGAGATCACGGCGACACAGGTCCCGGGCCAGGGCGGTCCGATGGTGCAGGAGCGTAGCCTGGATGCCGAAGAACTCCAGCAGCAGATCGCCGAACTGAGCGCGCAGCTGGAACAGCGGAACGACCGGCTGGGCGTACTCGAAGCCATGCTGCTGCAGCAAAACCTGAAGAAGAACACCATCCCTTCCAGTGCGCCGGTCAACGTGGGCTACAACTCTTCCAGTTTCGGCTGGCGGGTAGATCCGTTCACCGGACATATGGCGATGCATGAAGGCCTGGATTTCATGGCAGAGGCTGGTACCCCGATTTATGCAGCGGCGGACGGCATCGTGGCGCAGGCGGAAAGCACCCCGGATTATGGTAATATCGTTAAGGTTGATCACGGCTCCGGCCTCGAAACCCGTTACGCCCACGCGCTGCGGTTGTTGGTGAGGGCGGGTGAGCGGGTGCAGAAGGGCCAGTTGATTGCCGAGGTCGGCAGTACGGGCCGCTCGACCGGAGCACATTTACATTTTGAAGTCAGATTGAACGGTGTGCCGCTGGATCCGCGCAAATACCTGCAATCATCGAAAAGCTAGTTTGAACTTACCACTGTCGTTGTCATCCTAATTCATTTCTCAGAAAGTCCCGCGCAAGCGGAGTGAACTTCCCCTATGTTATCCACGGTATTCAAGAAACTCTTCGGCAGCCGCAACGAGCGCCTGATCAAACAATATTCGCAGACGGTGCGCGCCATCAACGCACTGGAGCCGGCCATGCAGGCGCTCACCGACGAGCAGTTGCGCGCCAAGACCGAGGAATTCAAGCAGCGCCACCAGCAGGGCGAGTCGCTCGACAAGCTGTTGCCGGAAGCGTTTGCCGTGGTCCGCGAGGGCGGTCGCCGCGCACTGGGCATGCGCCACTTCGACGTGCAACTGATCGGCGGCATGGTGCTGCATTATGGCAAGATTTCGGAAATGCGCACCGGTGAAGGCAAGACGCTGGTAGCAACCCTGCCGGTCTACCTCAACGCCATTTCCGGCAAGGGCGTGCACGTGGTGACGGTGAACGATTACCTCGCCAGCCGCGACGCGCACTGGATGGGGCGGCTGTACAACTTCCTCGGGCTGAGCTACGGGGTCAACCTGTCGCAGATGCCGCACGATGACAAGCAAAAGGCCTACGCATCCGACATTACCTACGGCACCAATAACGAATTCGGGTTTGACTACCTGCGCGACAACATGGTGTACGCGCCGGAAGAGCGCGTACAGCGTGGTCTCAATTTCGCCGTGGTGGACGAGGTTGACTCCATCCTGATCGACGAGGCGCGCACACCACTGATCATCTCCGGTCAGGCCGAAGATAGCGTTCAGCTCTATACCGCCATCAACGAGATCGCCCTGAAGCTGGTGCGCCAGCAGGAGGAAGAGGCCGAGGGCGATTACTGGGTAGATGAAAAGTCCCAGCAGGTGCTGATGTCGGAAGCCGGTCACGAGCGCGCCGAAGCGCTGCTGATGGAAGCCGGCCTGCTGGCGGGGGCCAACCTGTACGATGCTGCCAACATCAGCCTGGTGCACCATCTGAATGCCTCGCTGCGCGCGCAGTCCCTGTTCCACCGCGATCAGCACTATGTGGTCGAAAACGACGAAATCGTCATCATTGACGAATTCAGCGGCCGCAAGATGCAGGGCCGTCGCTGGTCCGACGGCCTGCACCAGGCGGTCGAGGCCAAGGAAGGGGTGACCATCCAGAAGGAAAACCAGACGCTCGCGTCCATCACTTTCCAGAACTATTTCCGTATGTACGCCAAACTGGGCGGGATGACCGGGACAGCAGATACCGAAGCGTTCGAATTCAACCAGATTTACGGCTTGGAAACGGTCGTGATCCCGACCAACAATCCGATGGTCCGCCAGGACATGATGGACAAGGTCTACCGTACCTCCAAAGAAAAATATCAGGCGGTGATCGACGACATCAAGGATTGCCAGGCCCGGCAGCAGCCGGTACTGGTGGGGACGACGTCCATCGAAAACTCCGAGCTGATTTCGCGTCTGCTGGACGAGGCCAAACTGCCGCACCAGGTGCTGAACGCCAAGCAGCACGAGCGCGAAGCGCACATCGTGGCCCAGGCGGGCCGCCCCGGCATGATCACCGTGGCGACCAACATGGCCGGTCGCGGCACGGACATCGTGCTGGGGGGCAACCCGGAAGCGGATATCCATGCGGTGGAAGCCGATGAAAGCTTGAGCGCGGAACAGAAGGCCGAACGTATTGCGGCGATCAAGGCGGATTGGCAGAAGGTGCACGATGATGTGCTGGCTGCCGGTGGCCTGCACATCATCGGCACCGAGCGTCATGAATCCCGCCGTGTGGACAACCAGTTGCGCGGCCGTGCTGGCCGTCAGGGCGACAAGGGGTCCAGTCGCTTCTATCTGTCGCTGGAAGACCAGTTGCTGCGTATTTTTGCGTCCGACCGCGTGTCTGCGATCATGGAACGCCTGAAGATGCCGGAAGGCGAGGCGATCGAGCATCCATGGGTGACGCGTGCGATCGAGAATGCCCAGCGCAAGGTGGAAGGCCGCAACTTCGACATCCGCAAGCAATTGCTGGAATACGACGATGTCGCCAACGACCAGCGCAAGGTGATCTACCAGCAGCGCAACGAATTGCTGGAGGCGACCGATATCGCTGATACTATCGTCGCCATGCGCAACGATGTCATCGCCGAGATCATTGCCCTGCATATTCCGCCGGAGAGCTTGGAGGAGCAGTGGGACGTGCCTGGGCTGGAAAAGGCGTTGCAGGCGGAGATCGGCTTGCAGTTGCCGATCCAGCAGTGGCTGGTGCAGGAAACCGACCTGCACGAAGAAACCTTGCGTGAGCGCGTCATTGCTGCGGCGGACGAGGCTTACGACGCCAAGGTGCAACTGGCCTCAGAAGGCATCATGCGCCAGTTCGAGCGCTCCGTGATGCTGCAGAGCCTCGACACTCATTGGCGCGAGCATCTGGCTGCGTTGGATCATTTGCGGCAGGGCATCCATCTGCGGTCGTATGCCCAGAAAAACCCGAAGCAGGAATACAAGCGCGAAGCATTCGAACTGTTTGCCAATCTGCTGGATACCGTCAAGCGCGAAGTGACCCAGATCACCATGATGATTCAGGTCAAGACCGAGGCGGATGTGGAAGCGGTCGAGCAGCCGGCGGAACTGGAGAACGTGCGTTACCAGCATGCGGATTACGACGAGGCGCTGGCCGAGGAAGGGGGGCAGGCCCCTGCTGCGGGCGAGACTTTTGAGCGCCCGGGCGTCAAGATCGGTCGTAACGATCCGTGCCCTTGCGGTTCCGGTAAGAAGTACAAGCAGTGCCACGGCAAGCTGGCCTGATCGACGGTTCGTGTTGTTAGGTCGAGTGGCGCAATGATGAATGTATCTTCCCCTTGTATTGGGATTTGCCGTATCAACGTCAAGTCCGGCCTGTGCGAGGGCTGCTACCGGACGGTCGAGGAAATTTCGGGCTGGGTCCGCATGCCTGAGGATGACCGCCGGCAGGTGATCCAGCTGGTCGAACAGCGTCAGTCGCAAGCCTCCCAATTCGACTAATTGGGTCAGTTTCCCCAACTCGGATCCCCGAGTGTCTCTTGTGCCCCGTGTCGTTGCGAGGATGCAAAATTCAAAATGTCACAAAAATGTCACTCAAATTTCACGAGAAGCTGCCGTAATAGCAGCATCTCGTGAGTGATCAAAGGAAAGAAATGTCTGAAACACATCCAGTGAATCTAGTTGATCAGGGCGGTAGCCCGGTGCTGACTGCTACGGTACGGCATGGTCGCGCCCACGCGCACCGGGATGCCAAGAGCAAGAGTGTCAAGAACGAGCAGGTAAGCCGTGATGAGGCTTGGGAACGCCGCATGAAGCAGTTGAACCCGATCTGGACACCCTACCGCGATAGCTTGGCCGACGTTAGCTGACGCGGCATCCTCCCGACGGTGGGGACAGCCCCTGCGTCAGTGCGTTGTCTTTTATCTTCCCCAGCGTAACGCGGCTGTGTGCACCGGGGAGTCCCAGTGCTGCAGAATCTCTTTATCCAGCAGGCAGACTGTGATCGATGCGCCTGCCATTTCCAGCGATGTCGTGTAGTCCCCCACCAGTGAACGCTTGATCACCAGCCCACGCTGTTCCAGCAGTTTGGCTGCGGCGTTGTATAGCACGTAGAGTTCCATCAGCGGTGTGCCGGTAAAGCCGTTCACCATCAGCAGCACTTCGCTACCTGCGGCTGGTTTCAGATCTTCCAGAATGGCGTGGACCAGATCGGCGACGATTTCGTCCGCCGAGCGCATGGCTTCGCGCCGCCGTCCCGGTTCGCCGTGGATGCCGACGCCCATTTCCAGTTCGTGCGTGGCGAGCTCGAACGTCGGTCGACCGGCCGCCGGTACGGTGCAACTGCTCAGGGCGACACCCATGGATGCGGTGCGGCGGTTGACCTTGTCACCAAGGGCCTTGCACGTCGCGAGATCCGCACCGGTCTCCGCCAGGCTGCCGACGCATTTCTCGACGATGACTGTCCCCGCCACGCCTCGACGGCCAGTGGTGTAGGTCGAATTTTCCACCGCGACATCGTCGCTGGTGATGACCGTGGCGTTGTCGAATGGCAGCATTTCCGCCGCCATTTCGAAATTCATGATGTCGCCGGCATAGTTCTTGACGATGAACAGTACGCCCCTGCCGTTCTCGACCGCCTCGGCCGCGGCCAGCATCTGGTCCGGCGTGGGGGAAGTGAACACGTGGCCGGGGCAGGCCGCATCGAGCATGCCGTAGCCGATGAAGCCGGTGTGCAGGGGCTCGTGCCCGGAACCGCCGCCGGAAATCAGGGCGACCTTGTTCTGCGGTTTCTGCGCACGGGTCAGGTAGTTGGGATCCAGATGCAGGTTGACCAGGTCGCGGTGCGCCGTGGCGAACCCGGACAGGCTCTCGACCAGCAGGTCGTCGACGCGGTTGATGAATTTCTTCATTGGGATTTCCTTTCGCTCAGCCCCGGCGTGTCGCCAGGTCGCAGATGGTATGGATCACGAGCTGACTTGTTCTAGCGCCTGGGTCGATGTGACCGATGGCTCGTTCTCCCAAAAAGGCGGCTCGGCCTTTGGTCGCGATCATGTCGCGGGTGGACAGCATGCCTTGTTCCGCTACGCCTTGCAGGGTGGCCAGAATTTTTCCTCGGTCTACGTTCTCGGTGGTCAGGTGGTTGAGCGTCTGCGATACCGGGATCAGCACGTCCAGCATCGTTTTTTCCCCGACATCAGCTTTGCCGCGTTGGCGGATAGCCTCTACCCCGGTGGAGAACGCGGTGGCGATCTGGGGTAATTGGTCTGCACCGTGTTCTTTCACAGACTTGGCCATCGCGATGAAGAAGCTGCCGATCAGCGGCCCGGAAGCGCCGCCGATTGTGGACAGCAGTTTCATGCCGATTTTCTGCAGGGCGACATCCGCCGAGAGCGGCGCGAGTTCGCCCTGCATGTCCAGAATGGTGGCGCAGCCGCGCTTGATGTTGATGAAATGGTCACCGTCGCCGATTTCGCGGTCCAGCGATTCAATATCGGCTTCATGGGCCAGAATGGCCTGGTTGACCGCTTGGGCGGCTTCGAGAATGAATGCGGTATCCATGATTTCCTGCGTGGTTGACTATTTGATGCAGACCGAGCGTACCTGTTTGATGTCGGTGATGCCTTTCAGGACTTTTTCGATGCCGTCCTGCTTCAGGGTACGCATGCCGTCTTCGAGGGCGGTGGCGAGCATGTCGGTGACGCGTGCCCGATCCTGGATCAGGTGCTTGATGGCCGGGGTTCCTTCCATTAGTTCATAGAGGCCGATGCGGCCCTTGTAGCCGGTGTTGTCGCATTTTTTGCAGCCCACCGCACGGTACAGGGTGAATTCGCCTTTGGCATTGGCGAAGGATTTGATCCAGGCCTGGTGCAGCGCTTGAAAAGCTCCCGTAGGGTCTTGCCGCCATGCAGAGGTCTGCTCGAGTTCGAGCGAGTACTCTTTGAGTAGCAGTTCAATCTCCTCGTGCGACGGCGTGTAAGCCTGCTTGCACGCGCACAGCCGTTTGGCGAGGCGTTGCGCCAGGACGCCCAGCAGCGCATCGGCGAAATTGAACGGGTCCATGCCCATGTCCAGCAGGCGCACCACCGATTCCGGGGCGCTGTTGGTGTGCAAGGTGGTCAACACCAAGTGCCCGGTGAGCGAGGCTTCGATGCCGGTGGCCACGGTTTCGTGGTCGCGCATTTCGCCCACCATGATGACGTCTGGGTCGGCGCGCAGGAATGCCTTCATCGCGGCGGCGAAATCCAGGCCGGCCTTGGGATTCATCTGGACCTGACGAAGACCTTTCTGGGTAATTTCTACCGGGTCTTCTGCCGTCCAGATTTTGGTTTCCGACGTGTTGATGTAACTCAGTGCCGAGTGTAGCGTCGTGGTCTTGCCAGAGCCGGTGGGGCCGCAGACGAAGAAGAGACCGTAAGGCTTGGAGATGATGTCCTTGAGTTTGGCTTCGTTCGGGGCACTAAGGCCAAGCTTTTCCAGCGGCAATGGCTCACCGCCGGCCAGGATACGCATCACGACGTCTTCCAGTCCCCCAGCGGTCGGGATGGTCGCGACACGCAGTTCGATGTCCAACGGGCCGAACTTCTTGAATTTGATCTTGCCGTCCTGCGGGCGGCGTTTTTCCGAAATGTCCAGATCGCACATGATCTTGATGCGCGAGGCGATGGCGTTGCGATAAGCCGGTGGAATGGTGGTGAAATGTACCAGCGTCCCGTCCTTGCGGAACCGCACTTCGGTCTTGCCGCGGTCGGGGTAGGGCTCGATGTGGATGTCGGAGGCCCCCTGGTTGTGCGCTTCGATGATGATGCGGTTGACCAGCTTGACCAGTTCGTTGTCCTGCGCGCTTACCTGGCTGGCGGTGCTGGATTCTTCGTCCTCCGTCTCGGAGGTGGCCAGTTCGTTCATGCCGTAAAACAGCTCTACGGCGCTGAGAAAATCCCGTTTCAGGCAGACTTTGTAAGTGACCTTGGTCTTTTTGGGGAAGGCCTGGTTGACGATATGTGAGTTACGGACTTTCTCCGGCTCCGGGGTCAGGATGATCAGCCCCTCATCGTCGTTTTCATCCATGGGCAGCCATTCGTTGGCCAGCACATAGTCCTGGGATACGCTGCGTTGCAGGGTGACGGGCTGCACCCAGCTCGGGTTGTAGGCTTCGAATGCTACGCCGAAATAACTGGCGTAGGCCTGGCCGATGTCCGAGGGGTCGAGATGAAGCTCGTCGATCAGGTAGCTTTCGACGTCAGTCTTTCTGGAGCGTGCTTCACGGAAGGCCTGCTCCATGTCGCGCACGGTCAGAATTTTCTGAGCGATCAGGGGCCAGAAGCGGGTCTTGGCCAGCCCGTGTGGCGTGCGGCGCGGGTTGAAGGCGATGCCCAGTGGCTTGCTGACCTCCATCGCCGCGGCGACGGCCTCGGGCGGGAAGGGCAACTGGTTCATGCTGTTCAGGACTTCAATGACTGCCATCAGGCGTGTGCCGTCGGGGCTGAGTACCGGAAAGGCCAGCAACTGTTTGGTATGAAAGCCCGTTTGAGCGTCCACGGCTTTCAGGAAGCGTAGATTGGAGCTGATGCGCTTCAGTTCGTCGTCGTCGTAGGCGTTGGCGAGATTGACGACCCGCTTGGTCTGGGCGACGAAGCCGGCGACGCTTTTGGAACTGACTGGCAGCTTGAGCCGTTGCGAGGCGTTCAGGTGGGTGGCGACCCGGGAGACGATGGTGCCGTCGGCGCTGGGGACGAACAGGGTGATGCGCTCGGCCTGAAACATGGCGCGCAGGCTTTCGCTCACTTCAAAGATGACTTCGTCGATGTGACGGGCGTCATGGATGGTCTTGATGACGCGCTGCAGTTTCTCGGACAGGGGGATGCCGCCGCCCACGGTGACGGGGTTCACGGCTGCCTGTGCGCTGGGTGTCATCTGAGAGCTCGTTGATTGTGTATAGGTTTTTTGATGAATTTAACACGATAGAAGACGCATGTGAACGTTCAAACATGCCGGATTTGTCATGCAGATGCAGTAAAATTCCCCACATCGATCAACGTGGAGCACGACGAAATGCCAGTGAACCTGAATTCCCCCGCTGCGGCCGACTTGCTGCCGGTATGTGGCGTCAAACTGGGGTATGCCGAGGCGCATATCCGCAAACCCAATCGCAAGGATCTGCTGGTCATGCAGTTTGCCCCTGGGAGCCGTGTGGCAGGGGTATTTACGCAAAACCGCTTCTGTGCGGCCCCGGTGACGCTGTGCAAGGAACATCTGGCCTCGGGCAAGGAAATCCGCGGGTTGGTCGTGAACACCGGTAACGCCAATGCTGGCACCGGCGAAGACGGCATGCTGCGTGCGCGGCGTACCTGCGAGGCGCTGGCCGGCCTGCTGGGCTGTGCGGACCAGCAGATCCTGCCGTTCTCCACCGGCGTCATCATGGAGCCGCTGCCGGTGGATCGCGTAGTTGCCGGTTTGCCGGCCTGCGTGGCGGATCTCAAGGAGGACAACTGGCTGAACGCAGCGCAGGCGATCATGACCACCGATATCGTGGCCAAGGGGGCTTCGCGTCAACTGACGCTTGGCGGCAAGACCGTCACCGTGACCGGCATCGCCAAGGGCTCCGGCATGATTCATCCCAACATGGCGACCATGCTGGGGTATATCGCGACTGATGCCGCGGTTTCCCAGAACGCACTGGAGGCAATGATCCAGCACGCGGTCAACCGCTCCTTTAACTGCATCACGGTGGATGGCGATACTTCCACCAATGACTCGCTGGTGCTGGTGGCGACTGGGCAGGCGGGCAATACGGAGATTGCTGACGTCCAGCATGCTGATTATCTCGCCCTGCGCGATGTGATTGCCGAAGTGGCCGCGGTGCTGGCGCAAGCCATCGTGCGCGACGGCGAGGGCGCGACCAAGTTCATGACCATCAGTGTCGAAGGCGGCCGCGACGAGGCGGAATGCCGCAAGATCGGCTATGCGATCGCGCATTCGCCGTTGATCAAGACCGCCTTCTTCGCGTCCGACCCTAATCTGGGCCGTATCCTGGCCGCGATCGGCTATGCCGGCGTGGCCGATCTCGACGTTGATCTGATCCAACTGTATCTGGGAGACGTGCTGGTGGCGGAAAACGGCGGCCGCGCCGCCAGTTATCAGGAGGCCGATGGCCAGCGCATCATGAAGGAAGCGGAAATCACGGTCCGTGTGGTGCTGGGGCGCGGGCAGGCCGAGGCAACCGTCTGGACCTGTGACTTCTCCTACGATTACGTCAAGATCAACGCGGACTATCGGACCTGATGGAGACCCTGATCGCCCGGGCCGAGGCCCTCCTGCAGCGGCTGGAGACCTTGCTGCCGCCGTCACCCGCCGCGCCCGACTGGTCGGCCACGGCTTATCGCTGGCGCCGTGTGCAGGGGCGAGGCCAGCTGCAACCGGTGCATGCCCCGCATCGCATCGCGCTCGCTGACCTGCGCGATGTCGATCCGCAAAAGGTTGCGCTGGTGCGCAATACCCGCCAGTTTCTGCAGGGCCTGCCGGCCAACAACGCCCTGCTGACGGGCGCGCGCGGCACGGGCAAGTCGTCGCTGGTCAAGGCGCTGCTGAACGAATTCGCCTCGCAGGGCCTGCGCCTGGTCGAGGTCGACAAGGCGGATCTGACCGACCTGATGGACATTGCCGACCTGCTGCGCGGTCGCCCGGAGCGATTCATCATTTTTTGCGATGATCTGTCCTTCGATGCTGACGAACCGGGTTACAAGGCGCTCAAGGTTGCGCTTGACGGCTCCGTGGCCGCCGCCGCAGACAACATGCTGATCTACGCCACGTCTAACCGTCGCCACCTGATGCCGGAATTCATGGCGGAAAATCTGGAAACGCGCTACGAAGGCGATGAAATTCGCCCCGGTGAAACCACTGAAGAAAAAATCTCCCTATCCGAACGCTTCGGGCTGTGGCTGTCCTTTTATCCGTTCGATCAGGAGGCTTACCTCGACATTGTGCGTCATTGGCTGAAGCATTTTGGGGTTGCGCGTCTGACTCCGCAGGCGCGTCGATCAGCGTTGCAGTTCGCCCTGGGACGTGGCTCCCGCAGTGGTCGGGTGGCGTGGCAGTTCGCCCGTGATTGGGCGGGGCAACAGGGGCTGCGATGAGCGTGCGCGACACAGTAGAAGCGGTCGTTGCCGTCATCCGGCGGCCGGATGGCCAAGTGCTGCTCGGCCAGCGTCCCGAGGGTAAGCCTTGGGCAGGGTGGTGGGAATTCCCGGGCGGCAAGATCGAAGACGGGGAGGCTGCTTTCCATGCGCTGCAACGCGAGTTGCAGGAAGAACTCGGCATCCAGGCCACGGAGGCCTATCCCTGGCTGACACGCGTGTTCGACTACCCCGAGCGCCGCGTCAAGCTGCGCTTCTTCACCGTGCGCCAATGGCAGGGCGAGCCGCAGGGCTGCGAAGGGCAGCAGCTTTCCTGGCAGCACCCTGCATCGGTTGCGGTGGGGCCTCTGCTGCCAGCCAACGCGCCCATTCTGGATGCGTTGCGATTGCCCGCGACATATGCCATCACCAACTTGCAGGAAATGGGCGAGGCCCGCTTTTTTGCCATGCTCGAATCTGCGCTGGATCGCGGGGTGCGGCTGATTCAAGTGCGCGAGAAACATCTGGACGCGCCCGCGCTGGAAAAGTTCGCGCGCCGGGTGGTGGACGTGGCGAGCCCTTGCGGTGCCAGGGTGCTGCTGAACGGCGAAGTCGCCATGGCCCGGCACGTGGGCGCGCATGGCGTTCACCTCAGCGCGGCCCGCCTGATGGAACTGGACAACAAACCGGAGGGCCTGCTGTGCGCAGCCTCCTGTCATCAGGCGGCAGAGTTGGCGCAGGCGGCACGCCTCGGGCTGGATTTCGTGCTGCTCTCCCCCGTGATGCGTACGCTCAGTCATCCTGATGCCGAGCCGTTGGGATGGGCCCGCTTCCAGTCGATGCTGGGGGAGTATCCCCTGCCGGTATTCGCGCTCGGCGGGCTGCAGGTGGCCGACATGGCGTCCGCATGGCACCACGGGGCGCACGGCATCGCCATGCAGCGTGCGGTATGGGACGCGATTTGACGCGTCGCCGCCTCTGGGGCTGGATCGCTCTCGTGGCGGGCAGCCTGATGCTGCTGGGCGGCGTTGCGCTGCTTTACCTTGGGTTGGTCCCGCGACCGGCCGCTGACGTTACGTCGGTGCCTTGTCCGGACATCCGTGTGGGGTGCCTGTTGCCGGGCCAGGCGGGGCGTGTCGTGTTCGACGACATTCCGCAAGCCATGCAACCCTTTAACGTCCGGGTGGAGGCGCCACGGGCGGCTGCCGTGCATGTGAGCTTTGCCATGCGCGGCATGCAGATGGGGATGAACCGCTACCGGCTGCTACCGCAGGGCGAGGGGCGATGGGTCGCGCAGGTTACGTTGCCGGTCTGCGTCGACGGGCGTGCGGATTGGGATATGACGCTGGAACTGGAAGGGCCGTCGCTGGCAAACCGGCAGTATCGCGTGCCGTTCGCCAGTCGCTGAATCGATGCCTATTCTGCCGCTTTGATCGGCAGTTTCACTGGCAGCGCGTAAGTCTTGCCGGATTTTTCCTTGATCTTGAGCGAGAGCGCCACGCTGTCGCCCGCCTTGAGCGGATGCTTAAGGTCGAACAGCATCAGGTGGAACCCGCCTGGTTCCAGTTTGACGGTTTGGCCTGCCGGCAGCGGTAACGTTTCCATCATGCGCATTTCCATCACGCCGTTGTTCATGGCCATCTTGTGGATTTCGACGCTGTCCGCCACCGGGGTGGAGGCTTCCGTCAGCGTGGCGTCGACCGGGCTTTGCAGCAGCATGTAGGCGGCCCCGACTTCCTGCCCCGGCATGGTGGCGCGCGCCCAGGCGTGGGTGATTTTGACCGTGTCGTCTGTGGCGAAGCTTGAAAACGAAATCAGGCAGGCCAGCAGCCAGTGCCAAGGATTATTGCGCGTCATCGGGAACCTCCGGCTTGTCGGACTCAGGGATGCGGTACTGTTCGCTGGCCCACTGTCCCAGGTCGATCAGCTTGCATCGTTTCGAGCAGAACGGACGATACGGGTTCGCGGGGTCGTAGGGTGTTTTGTCGCTGCAGCCCGGGCAGGCGACCATGCGCGGCGTTACAGGTTGCACAGCGTCAGTTCGAAGGGGACGTCCGCCTCGTATTGGCGTGGTTTCTGGGTGGTGTCCAGCAGGTTGAAGCGTACGTTGATCGCGTATTTGTTGGCGCTGACTTCCGGGAAACAGCCCAGGCTGTCATCTACGGTCACCCGCAGCATCTGCGCTGGCTTGGCGCCCCCCAGCATCTGCTGGTAGGCCCCTTGCTGGGCGACATGTGTCACCGGCACGCCGCTGCCGCGCAGGATGTGCAGGATGATGCGCAGGCCGTCGTACAGTGGCGTCAGCGGTGCCATCCAGGCTTCGAGATCTTGCTTGCGCTGTTCCGAGGTACGGCCCAGCCAGTAATGGTAGGAGGGCACGTCGAATTCGCAGACGCCCCCCGGAATACCAGCGCGCTGCTTGATCGCCATCAGCCATTCGTTGTCGCGCAGCGATTGGCCGATCTTGCCCGTGTTGGTGCGCAACTGGTGCGCGGTCTTTTCGATTTCTTCGATCACTTCGTTGAGTATGTTTTCCGCGATCGAGGGGTTGCCGCGCAGGCTTTCCATGACGATCTTCTGGCGATCGAGTTCTTGTAGCAGGTCGGTTTTCAGTTCGGCGCGGTCGATGACATCCAGAATCTGGAAGATGCCCAGCAAGGCGCAATGGTGGTTGAACTCGTG
The DNA here is from genome assembly GCA_964445115.1 of uncultured Methylobacillus sp. Lineage (GTDB taxonomy): Bacteria > Pseudomonadota > Gammaproteobacteria > Burkholderiales > Methylophilaceae > CAIJXJ01. The sequence goes on from CAYUJU010000009.1 coordinate 40,406, forward strand.
CCCTCCCTGCAGGTAATGCAGGATCTTCACGAAAAGATCCTCCAGACGCAGCAGGGTGCGAATGCGCTCGTTGAAGGGGTAGTCGTAACTGGACACGAAATGACCGCGTAATTATCGTCACATAAGAGTTGTAGCGGATTATGAAATTGATTGGCTAACTGCGCAAGTCTTAATGTATTTTTCGTGTTTCTGCCTGACTTGTGCGGCCAGTTCGTCCAGTGTTCCATCGTTCAGAATCACATCATCGGCAAGTGCCAGCCGCTTTGCCCGGGGCAGTTGCGCCGCCATGATGGCGCGGACGGCTGCTTCTGACAGCCCGCTGCGTGCCGTGGCGCGCTGGACTTGCAGGGCTTCGTCGCAGTCAATCACCAGACTGCATGCGATGAGATGCGCGTAGCCCTGCGTCTCGAACAGCAAGGGGACGACCAGGATCTGGTAGGGGGCGTCGGCGTGGGCAGCCAGCAGTTCCAAGGCACGCGCGCGGATGCGCGGATGCAGGATACTTTCCAGCGCGCGCCGCGATGCCGGGTCGGCGAACACGCGTTCGCGGATCAGGCCGCGGTTGAGGGAGCCGTCAGGGCTGAGTGCAGCATCACCAAAGACAGCGGCAATTTCCGCCAGGGCCGGCTGTCCGGGCTGTGTCAGCGCATGCGCAATCCGATCGGTATCCACCACCGGCACGCCGAGCGCGGCGAACAGGTCCGCTGCGGCACTCTTGCCGCTGCCGATGCCCCCGGTCAGCCCGATCACGAACATAAGGCGCACTTAGCGGCCAGGCAGGTAGAAACCTGCCAGTTGCGGACCCCAGAAGAGCGCTGCGATCCCGCCCAGCGCAAGGTAGGGGCCGAACGGAATCGGGACGTTGCGGCCGTGGCGCGCAAACAGGATCATGCCGATGCCGATGATGGAGCCGGCCAGCGAGGACAGCAGGATCACGGCCGGCAGCAACTGCCAGCCAAACCAGGCGCCAATGGCGGCCAGCAGCTTGAAGTCGCCGTAGCCCATGCCTTCCTTGCCCGTGACCAGCTTGAACAGCCAGTACACGCTCCACAGGGCCAGGTAGCCGGCCATGGCGCCGATGACGGCCGAATTCAAGTCGGTGAACAGGCCGTGCAGATTGAGGAACAGGCCGCCCCAGAGCAGGGGCAGGGTAATGTCGTCCGGCAGCAGAAACGTATCGAAATCGATGAAGGTCAGGGCAATCAGGGCGAAGGTGAACAGCAGGGCCGCAATGGCGGTGGCCCCCAAACCGAAATGCCAGGCCACCAGCCCGCTCAGGGCGCCGGTGAGTGCTTCAACCAATGGGTAGCGCGGGCTGATGCGCGTGTGGCAGCCCGCGCATTTGCCGCCCAGCGTGAGATAACTCAATACCGGGATGTTTTCCATCGCAGTGATCTGGTGGCCGCATACCGGGCAGGATGAGCGTGGGGTGACCAGGTCATAGCGCGGGGCGGCAGGCACCTCGAGCCCTTGTGATTCGGCCACCTGGCGCTGCCATTCAGCCTCCATCATCTTGGGCAAGCGGTGGATCACCACGTTGAGAAAGCTGCCGATCAGCAGGCCGAACAAGGTGGCGGAAAAAACGAAAAAAGCGGGATGGTCGCGCAGGAGTTCCAGCATGCTAGGCCTGTGTTCCGAAGGATGGTGCGCGCATCATCCCATCGTCCTCCGGGGATGGCAAGCCGGGGCCGCCCCTTGAAATCGGCGCATGTGCCCCCACTGAGGATAGTGAGTTCCTGTTGGACCGATGCTGAAGACCCTGTTGCCATGAATCAATCCTACCAAACTGCTCCTGATCTTGATTTTCCCATCGTCTGTCAGGCCGAGGTCGACTTGCCTGCCTGGCTGCGCGAGTTGACGGGGCAAGCGGGGTGGCAACTGCTGGAGGAATCGCCTTTCGATGCCGGCGAATCCTATCGTTTGTGTCGAGGGCAGGATGAGGCGGAGGTGGTGCTATTCCACACCGGTCATGTCACGGTGGGGCTGGCGGACCGGGTGTTGTATGAGGGGCGCCTGCTGGATGCGCCAGGGTGTGCGAGTGTTCGCTACTTCCATGGTGAAAGCGGCGAGCCGATCACCTTGAACTGACCCTGGCATTGCAGAGCAATAGTTTTACGAACTTCCACGAGATTGGATAATGTGGTGTTGGATTTCAACCACGACGCGTGGTTGATCGGTAATGATTGGATGTGTGGCAGGGGTGATAATCTTGTCCAGCTTGAAACCCATATAACTTACCATTGGCCCCTGATTTTTTGGTTTCGGAATCCCCATGCGCAAGGCCAGGGGAAACATAATTTGACACTTTTCTGCAGTGAGCACCGATATCCATGCACTTTGTGCCTTCATGAAGGGGCATTATATTTCATTTGTTGATTGGTTTCTGGTGGGAGGCATCTTCCCATGACCGACTGGGCCGGAAATGTGTTCATCATTTTTTGCTGTTCACGTAACGTGAACACGTTGTATTTATGAACGGGCTCAGCCGCAAGCATTGCAATATATGCGACAGTGGTAGAATGGCATCTTTGAAAGCTACGTTGAGCGAGTGTAAAAATGTAGCGCCGCCTGGGTAACTGGGTGCCATCTGGAGTGGCTAGGTGCAGTATGTGCCGAGAGAGTCTCGCATGCGACGGCCGCTATGCGGCCGTTATTTTTGTAGAGTGCTCTCACCTTTAGCATCTCAGACTGTAGGGTGTCCATAAAACTGGAGGACTACAGGAGATGTTCCCCATTAATCTGCAAGCCAGTTCCAAGATCGATGTAGAAATTGCAATCAAGGGATCGATTGCGAGATCATGGTTAACTGGGATTTTAGGAGGCAGCCCTCTCCAGCCGAAACTGAAGAGGGCTTCCACACTAAGGCTTCCGTCCGAATCGCAGCGCCGCTATAACAACAACTACGGCCGCAGGCAGCGTAAACGCTATCCACGGTGACAACCCAACTGAATGAAGGGCGAAGAACCCACTCAAAACAGCTGCCATTGCCTGACTAAAGCCATCCGGCGTTGTTGGATTTGAATCGTTCATAGACTCTCCTTCACAACAATTGCCACCAGTCTCTTGATGAGGCGGGGATGGCGACCAGACTTTGCTGCCTATTAGTCATTTATAGCTTTATAGAGCGTTTTTGCAGATGGACTGGCGGCAGCAACCCGACTGCATGCCAGAATTTTATGTGGTTTTACGCAAAGAAGCTAATTTTGCTGGGGTAGGTGCGAAAGTGCTGAGAGACTCTCGTTTTACAGATGCGCGCCGATGCCTTGTCTCTCATTTCGTATCGTTACTGAGTAGGGTGAATGTTGGCCAATACTACCCAGAATTTATGTCCTACAGAAATTATCATCGCAGTTGAGTAGGTGACTGCAAAAATTGTTGCAGTCATGCTCCATGAGAGGTACGGTGCGGACAAAAAAATACTGGTTAGGGATGCAACCATCCCTGCCGCATATGATGCAGAGGCATGGTACAACTCGTGAAGCAGTTTTTTATAATGTCCCGTTCTCTGCATATTCCGTAATAACTTTTGATTTGCAACGGCAGTCAGAATCGACAAGGCTGCAATCATAAATCCCAGCATGGTTGCGGTAACCCCAGCAAATGCGCTGGCGGCATTGTGCAGCGCATCTACGCTATATGTGTCGATGTGCGACCACAGCAGCCAAGCCATGGCCGCCGAGATGGCTGCCCTAATCCAAAGCATTCTGCCCACCCAAGAAAGCGTCCAAATCCTCCGCTGATTGGTCTTTGGCTTCGCCTAGGGCCCGGAACATTTCATCGGGAACCGGGTACCGCCCGTTCATTTCAACCGATACCTGAGCAATAACCCGATCAGCGATCAAATCGATAGGTTGTTCAATGCCGGCCATTTTAATCCTGGCAATATTAGCGTTACCGCTATTCACCAGCGCGGCAGCGGCACGCTTGGCACGATCCATTAGCCTGCCTCTGGCTCTTCCTGTCCCCTCGGCGCTTATCTTGATATGAGCCTTAAAACCATCGATTCCTGCCATCAAGCCAAACAATTCGCTGCTCCAGTCATCGTTCGGGTACAAATCTGGATTGGTTGGTCTGGCAACGCTTAGCTCAATGGTTCTCGGCTCCAAGTCGGCGCGCATCATGCGACGCATGGCGTCTGCTTTCAGAATGGCATTAAATACTGTCGTATGGTTAACTATGTCGGAAAAATAGCGGCCGAAGGCATCGACAGTGCTGCCGTTTCCATTGGACTGATAAACCAGCAGCTCATGCTGGCGGTAGTACAGGAAGTGGTTCTTCTCTAGTACCCCTTCATCATCCTCCAGATCAATTTCTCTCTCTTCGCCATCCGTGCTGCCGATATGCGGGATATCGGTCGTGCGAATCTTTGCAAATACGCCACGAAACGACGCGCCGTTGTTAAATGGAACAAGCTCCCGGATTTGGTAGAGGACATCGCCGGAGGCGATGACTGGGCATTGTGGCTGTTGTGATAAATCAAGGAAGATTTGGCTTACTCGACCATCACGGCCTCCTGCCCCGACACAACCGACAAAAAAACCAACCTTGAATTTTTTTGCTGCCATATGCGCCCTTTATGATTTGATGGATGCCCACTACTGCATCGTGGGTGTAGGTAAGAGGCTATCACGCTTGTTTTTAAATTATCCACTATATTAGAAGCAGATATTCCTTGTTCCCCAGTATTGCAGAGCTGCTAGGAGTGAGCACATTAATAATCTAGGGGTAGGCATAATGCCCCGCCCGAAATGGAACCACGGAAAGCTGCGATAAAAACTGCTAGGAATCGCCCATGAGAGACCTTCATTCCGCCCTAAAGACATCTGTTGTCGCTGATCATACGAACAGCGGAATCCATTATCTGCAGGTTCGCCTGCAGAGTGGTAAGGACGATTTTCGAGATACTTTGCACGTCCGTCCGAATTCACACTCAACATCTGGAATACAAACGACAGATTTTCTTTCGTTGATAGGCTTCAGCCGATCCCCATGCGCATTCCACCATTCCGAATGTTTTTGTCGTGAGGTGCGGCCCAACATTGACCTCCATGGGTTCGCCACCGCGGTAAGCAAGGCATATGCGCTGATGCAGGAAGCCTCGCGGCGTCTTGAATTGTGCGGACTCTATATTGACCAGCCCGAGGGCTGGGGTTTTTACTATGGCAAGCCGCCGGGAGGCCGCCGGATTCGGCCTGATCATAGCCATGGCAACGGTCATGTCGCGCCAAAATCCGATCGGATGAAGGAGGCCGAGGATGACTTCTTCAAGTTCGTGCTTACCTGGATAGATGGTGCTGGTGACAAGGGGTGGACGACGCACTACCGTGCCAAGCACATGCCGCTAACTGTGGAATTCCAGGCCGCACTGGATTTCCTCGGCGGTTTCCAGTGGTTTGTCGATTGCCCGGAATACGATTTTGATGGATGCTGGTGGCGCTTCACGCAGTTCCGGCCTCGGGGCGATGATCCATTCGAGAATAATGCCGAGGCGTTGCATAGGGCATTCGATGCCCATGCTGCTAACTTTTCTAGCGGCATTCGTGCATTGCTTGACGCCCATGCCATTCTTGAGCCATTCGGGCTCACTTTCTTACCCCAACCGCGCATTTCCTCTGCTAGGACATTGGCCGTGCCTCCCCAGGCTATTCCTGGCAGCGTCGCGCAACCCGTCGCGTCTGTGAATGGGTATGTCTACGATGTGGCTTTTTCCTTTGCGGGAACGGAGCGTAGGATAGCCGAAGAGATCGCCACGATTGTCCGGAATGCCGGGTACAAGGTGTTTTACGACAACTTTTATCCGGAACAGCTCTGGGGCCAAGACCTGGTCGCAACATTTGATCGTATTTATCGGAAGGAGGCCCGATTCTGTGTGATGTTCCTATCCCAGGAATATAGGGATCGCATCTGGACAACCCATGAGCGGCGCAGTGCTACAGCCCGGGCATTGCAGGAGCGTGGAAATGGATACATTCTGCCGGTCAAGGTTGAAAATGTGGATATTGATGGATTGGCCCCAATAACAGGGTATGTCTCCTTGGGTGAGCTGTCACCAGCTAAAATCGGCGAATTGCTCGTCAAGAAATTGGCATCTAAATAGCTATGTCTTCAGAAGCCCTGTGACCTAGAAATCTCGATCTCGCCAAGCCCCATCTTCTCAATTTGTCGGGCTATGTACGACGATGAATACTGCTGCGGCAATCAGGAACGCTGCGGCGGATTCGAGCAATTTGGCAATATTCTTCATTTATTCACCCCTTGCATTGATTATGGAGACGAATGCTATTTTCGAGTTTTCCGATTCGATTGTTCAGGCGGAAACGCTTCCTCTCCATAATCTGCTCCAATTAGACTATCAGAAACATTAGCGTGGGATAAAAATGGACTCCTTCTGACATCGGCCTGGCTGGAGTGGTAGGTCGTAAGAGGTATACGGAGGACGCCATGGAACCCAAGTGTTGCGCGGCCTGTGGTCAGGCATTCCACCCTCGATCACAAGCTCCGAGGCAGAGCTATTGCCAGAAACCGGAATGTCAGCGTGAGCGCAAGCGGCGCTGGCAGAGAGACAAATTGCGTAGCGATCCAGATTACCGCGAAAACCAGGCGCGCGCGCAACAAGCGTGGAACGGTCGCAATCCGGAATACTGGCGCGAGTACCGCGCAAGCCATCAGGAATACGTGGAACGCAATCGTGCGCAACAGCAAAAGCGCAATGCTGTGCGCAACGGGGTGATTGCAAAGATGGACGTCTCGAATCTCCAGCCCGGCCTTCCGTCCGGCGTTTATCTCCTCTCGCGGGTCGTCGAGCCTAAAATTGCAAAGATGGATGCCTGGATGGTGGAGATTACGCTGCTTTCCAGCCGGGAAACGACTTCCGCAGTGATTGCAAAGAGATGACTTGATCGGCGCTTCCGCGCGCAACTGCTACCGTATAGCTTGTACCAGTCCCGGCAAGGAGCCCCAGCAGGCGGTTGGATCATGCAATCAGGCGAGACAGAAAACCAAGGAATCGAACAGCCGCCTTTGATACGGGCCGCCGAATACGTGCGGATGTCCACCGAGCATCAGCAATATTCCACCGAGAACCAGTCCGACAAAATTCGCGAATATGCAAACCGTCGCGGCATCCGCATCGTCCGCACCTATGCCGACGAGGGACGCAGTGGGCTCAACATCGGCGGACGTCCTGCTCTGCAGCGGCTCATCGGCGACGTTGAAGGCGGCAAGGCCGACTTCCAGGTGATTCTAGTGTACGACGTGAGCCGATGGGGCCGCTTCCAGGATGCCGACGTGAGCGCCTACTACGAATACCGCTGCCGCCGCGCCGGCATCCAGGTGGCCTACTGCGCCGAGCAATTCGAGAACGACGGCTCCCCGGTCTCCACCATCGTCAAGGGCGTCAAGCGCGCGATGGCGGGCGAGTACAGCCGCGAGCTTTCCGCAAAGGTGTTCGCCGGGCAGTGCCGACTCATCGAGCTCGGCTACCGCCAGGGCGGACCGGCTGGATACGGTTTGCGGCGCATGCTGGTCGACCAGCACGGCATGGCCAAGGGCGGGCTTGCGCGGGGCGAGCACAAATGCCTGCAGACCGACCGCGTCGTCCTGATGCCAGGTCCGCCTGAGGAGGTGCGCATAGTCAACCTCATCTACCAGTGGTTCACCGAGGAGGGGCTGGCCGAGTTCGAGATCGCGAGCCGGCTCAACAACATGTCCGTGCGCACGGATATTGGCCGCGAGTGGACGCGCGGCACCGTGCACGAGGTGCTCACTAACGAAAAGTACATCGGCAACAATATCTATAACCGCGTCTCCTTCAAGCTCAAGCGCCACCGCGTGGTGAATACCCCCGACATGTGGATCCGGAAGGAAGGCGCGTTTGAGCCTGTGGTTCCGCCCACGGTGTTCTACACTGCCCAGGGCATCATCCGCGCACGGGCGCGGCGCTACACCGATGACGACCTCATCGAGCGCCTGCGCGCCCTCTACAAGTCCAAGGGTTTCCTTTCAGGCCTCATCATCAACGAAACCGAAGGCATGCCCTGCGCGTCGGTCTACGCCCACCGCTTCGGCAGCCTCATTCGCGCCTACGAAACAGTGGGCTTCACGCCCGATCGCGACTACCGTTACCTCGAGGTCAATCGTTTCCTGCGACGCCTACATCCGGATATCGTGGCCCAGACCGAGAGTCAGATCGCCCATCTGGGCGGCTTGGTGTGGCGCGATCCGGCGACCGACCTGCTCGACATCAATGGCGAGTTCACCGCCTCGCTCGTGCTGGCGCGATGTCAGTTGCATGATGGCAACAACGCCCGATGGAAAATCCGCTTCGACACCAGTCTTGTTCCCGACATCACGGTTGCGGTGCGCCTCGACCATGCCAACCGCGCACCGCTCGACTACTACCTGCTCCCGCGACTTGATTTCGGGCAGCCGCGCATCAGCCTCGCCGAGCGCAATCCCGCGCAATTCGAGTGCTACCGCTTCGACACTCTGGACTACTTCTACGGCATGGCCGAGCGCTTGCGGCTCCGGAGGGCGGCATGAGCCGGGGCAAATTGTCCGGGGATGTGCGCATGATCCCGGTCGACCGCATCGAGGTACTCAATCCGCGCGAGCGCAACCACCGGGTATTCGACGAGATTGTCGGTAATATCAAGGCCATCGGTCTCAAGAAGCCCATCACCGTGACGCCGCGCCATGGCGAGGATGGTACGGAGGGCTACCGGCTGGTCTGCGGCGAGGGCAGGCTCAAGGCATTCAAGGCCCTGGGAGAGACCACGATTCCCGCCCTGGTGGTCAACGTGAGCGACGAGGATGCCTTCATCATGAGCCTCGCCGAGAACATCGCGCGCCGGCAATACCGGCCTCTCGAGCTGCTTGCCGGCATCAAGCGTCTCCATGATCAGGGTTACGACAAACGCGCCATCGCCAAGAAAACCGGGCTCACCCCCGAATATGTATTCGGTATCCTGACCCTGCTGCAGCACGGCGAGGAGCGGCTGTTGATCGCTGTACAGAAGGGGCGTGTGCCGCTCAATGCCGCGCTCGCCATCGTCGGCGCCGGCAACGATGACAAGGCGGTGCAGGCCGCGCTGCAGGATGCCTACGAGGCGGGCGAGCTCAGGGGCAAGCAGCTCATCCTCGCGCGCCAGGTTATCGAGCGTCGGCGGACCCTGGGCCGCTCGGTCGCGCGTGGCACCCCGCGCAAGCGGGAGAATGTCACCTCGTCAAGCCTGGTGCGCACCTACCAGAAGGAGGTCGAGCGCCAGAAGCTCATGGTGAAGAAGGCCGAGCTTGCCCAGCAGCGCCTGCTATTCATCGTGGGCGCGCTGCGCGAGCTGCTAGCGGATGAGAATTTCGCAAACCTGCTGCGGGCCGAGGGGCTCGACACGCTACCCAAGTATCTCGCCGAGCGCATTTGGCCGGGAGCACGCGCGGCATGAGCGGCGTGCCGCTCGGGTTCCTGATCGAGCCCCTGCGCTTGCCACTGGACATGATTCTCCCCTCGCGCAAGCCGCCGGAGGGGCTGGTCACTTCCAGGAAGTACGTCCAGATTCGTGCGTCGATCGAGGAGATCGGCCTTATCGAGCCGCTCTCGGTGGTGCCGGCGGGCCAGAATAACGGCCAGCACGTGCTGCTCGATGGCCACGTGCGGCTCATCGCCCTGCAGGACCTCGGTTTCGATGAGGCGCTGTGCCTGGTCGCCACCGACGACGAAAGTTATACCTACAACTCCCGCGTTAACCGCCTTTCCACGATCCAGGAACATTTCATGATCCGGCGCGCGATCGATCGCGGCGTCCCGCCCGAGCGGCTGGCCAAGGCGCTGGGTGCCGACGTGACCCAGATCGTCAAGAAGGCGACGCTGCTGGATGGTATCTGCCCAGAGGCGGCGGATCTGCTAGCGGAACGGCAGTTTTCCGTTGAGGTCTCCCGGGTGATACGCAAAATGAGGCCCACCCGGCAGGTGGAATGCGTGGAGCTGATGGTTTCCGCCAACAATGTGACGGTGGCCTACGCCGAGGCAATGCTGGTGGCAACCCCCGCATCGATGCTGGTCGATGGCAGGAAGCCACGCAAGCTAGCCGGCGTGACCCAGGAACAGATGGCGAAAATGGAGCGCGAAATGGGCAACCTGCAGGAGCAGTACAAAATGGTGGAACAGACTTATGGGCAGGACATCCTCAATCTGGTGCTGGCACGCGGCTACTTGGCCAAGCTGCTGGAGAACAAGCAGGTGTCGCGCTACCTGACGCAGCATCAGCCGGATTTCTTGGTCGAATTCCAGATGATTTTGGATACTGTTTCAGTCGACCAATAACTTATCTGGAAATTTAGGCTTAACTATACGAAGTTTCCCAATGTACCTTGCAAGCAAGGTAAGCGCCTAGAATTAGTAGGGTGTTTCGCTTGACCTGCCATGCTTGAACCCTGCAGTTGAGAAATTAGGATCTAGAGATAGATTGGCGGGTTCCCAAGCATCTGTCGGGGGGGCAATCTGAGCGGATTCTGACCACTTGAATGATGATGTGTCTGCAGGCACCAACTCCTGAAGTGTGCCGTGTCGCAGCTGTCGGATGCTCACGATGTGAAAAGAGTGCAATTTCTCTGACACAAATGCCTGGCTTGAGAATACGACCTGAATAAGTCGCCATTCTTGCCCATGGCAAGAACTTTTTTCGAACTCGTTGCGGCTAATGTGGAAACTTGCCTGTGAAGCCTGGCTAGCGGCCTTTACCTCGATGCGATCAACGCTTGCTTCTCGACATTCGATGTCGTAACCATATGAGTCGGAAAGTCGTGACACATGCAATGGCTTCACGCCAGCATGTCGAAGAGCAGCGATAACGAAAAGTTCTGCGGCATCGCCGATCGCTTTTCGAAAGTCGTTTTCTTCGCGCTTTGAGATTGCTTCGTATACATCGATTAGAATCGCATCGAGGTCAGGATCCATCCATGCTAAATTGGCTAGATCGCCTGTTGGTATGTATTCCCTAACCACATGACCATCACGTACTGCAAACCAAAGCCAACTGGGAGGAGAAGCTTTAAGAAGCAGTCTTGCGATTGCCTGCAGGGTGTACTTGTCAGCTTGGTCTGATACTGCCTCCAATGTGCCTGCCAGTTTGACGTGATCTTGAAGGGTAACAATGTTGAGACCAAGCATGCTTTTGGCAATATGGTTGAGATCCAATGCCTTCGACATAATAGTCGAACGCTCACAAGCCGCTTGAACCCATTCGTCAAACGAATGTCTTTCCTTTAGCTTGGCTGTGTAGCCAAGAAGGAACACCCCGTGACAACAGCCTTGGCTAGGAAACACCTTTCGTTGCCCCTTCGATATGCGCCAGTACTGCTTGCATGTCGTCTTCGAAGGCCGGCGGTCCAGCATGCCCCTCATCAGGTTCTGGCAGCGATACTAGCACGAGGCCTGGATCATCCATCAGCGTGGATAACGCTCGTACTTTGTCTTCTAGGCGAGCGTTGACGCTTTCATCAATACTCGTGGTGCTTTGCAGAAGAGTGAATCTCGTAATGGTATCCTCAGCGAGTCCCAATCGATGAATCCGGTCCTGACTCTGAAGAAATTGGCCGGCATTAAACGTTCGATCTAAATAAATGGCATGGTGACAGTCATGGTGAAGGCTGATGCCTTCACCGCATGCGGCGGGATTGGCAAGAAGCACGGAACAAAAATTATCTTTTCTAAAACGATGAAGTTCTGCTTCCCGAGTGATGCCATTGATTCCGCAGGAGTCTTCTGATGGCACGCCCCCATGAATCATTGCAGGGTTATATTCCTTTAGGAAACGCGAGAGCGCTTTTAAATTTCTTACAAAAGACGACCAGATGAGGATTTTTTCACCACGGGACGCAGCATCAGCGACAATCTGCTTAACCGCCTGATATTTCCATGGTGTCTCATGCATGTGGTAGCTCTTGAGAAGATCCATGAGTGGTTCGTTCCCTCGCAGCTCCAGAGGGGGATGTCGGAATTCAACATCATCAGCCTCGTCGGACCCCGCCGAGAGCAGCATGGGGTTAGTGGCTGCCTCGAGCAGATACATTACAATCCGTCCTATCCTGTCGAGCTCGCGACGACTGTTGGGGTGAAGTGCGAAACTTCCACGATAGCGGCCAAGCAAGGCTTCATAAATTGCTTGCTGAATAGGGCCCATTGGCCTTCTGACTACGTCAAAAGTTGTTTTAGGAAGCCCTAGTTTGGATTTTGTGGTGCGCACAAAATATCGTGAGATTGCTTCCCGTGTTTCTGCGAGCACCTTCGGGTCTCTTCCATCTTTTTCGCGATAGGCAGATGTCGGCAGAATCTGGCCGTCCTGTCCAGGATAAAGGAATCGCATCAGCGCGATTAGATCGTAAGCTCCTTGCGGCGCGGGTGTTCCAGTTAGCACATCTCGTCTATGTGCCGCATAGGCAAGATCAAGCACTGCTCGGCCATGCACTCCTTCTGCCCCCCGCTTGATGCGATGAGCCTCGTCCAATATAACCATTGTTTTCTTGACGGCAACGAATTCTCTGATCCTGTCGTAATCGTTGGCAACACGGTTGTAGTTGGTAAGCAGGATATCGGTGCTGTCAGGTATCACTGTGTCTGAGCCGCTGTGGACTGTAATAGTTGGGGGCGTTGCTAGGCATGCTCGCGAATCGTCTTTCCATGCCTCGAACGCTGCGATAGGACCGATTACGAGCATTCGCTGAATTAGGCCACGGTGTCTATTAATGGCATAGTTGGCGAGAGCTACCGTGGTTTTTCCTGCTCCTGGAACGGAAAAGTCAGCGCCATGAGGGAGCCTTAATATTGAGGCAAGGTTGTGAAGTTGAAACGGTTTTAACTGCCGGATGAACCCTGCGGCCCTCAATTCTTCCTCAAGAGTGGTGGTGTCCTCAGATACCTTCAGGGCGATGCTCGCCTCACGAGCTCGTCTTTCAGCAGCTAGTTTTTGGATTTGTCCTGTCAGCGTGGGCCCCAGATCCACCCGTTCCGAATAAAGGGTTCTGATCTCGCGCAGAGCTTCAATTTCAGCCATGAAAACATCTGCTCTCACGTCGGCGCGCTTGGGTGACCCATTAACGACGCCACGATTGAACGCCTCAAGCAATCGTGCCCAAGCGCCAGGATTGCAACCGTCGCCACGTTCGATTACTACAACCGGGCGTCCAGTCTGGACGTAAAGTTCGGCGTTGATCACTGTGCTGGCGGATTAAGATTAACAAGCATGGACTGAAGTTTTTTTGTCATTGCCAGGAAGTCCGCTTCCTTCCACTCAGGAAGTGTGCGAGCCTTAGGAAGGATCTCGATAGCTCTTTGAACCTTGATGATTGCTTCTTCCAGCCTGGCAAGGGGTGCATTGACAGTGGAACTGTCTTTTGCCTCGTCCTCAGCTTCAGCTGCTGCGGCCTCTACAGATGTCTGTATCGTGTTGAGGATATCCTGAACTAAAACCTTGTCACCGGTTTTGAGCGAAATAGTCTCTTCGCGGTTTTTTGTGGCTAGAAAGCCAAGGACTTCCATCAGATTGGCGGATTTCTCAGCGTTTGCCTGATTGTTGCCTAGTAGATCATCGAGTGGATCGTTAATCCTGTCCCCACTGATCTGTGCTTCTGCAGCAGTATCAAATACCGGCTTTAGCGCCTTGTTGCCGCTCATTTCTTTATGCACGAGGTCGGCTGCATCAGCACGCCTCAAGTGACGCAACGTTCGATAGTTTACGCCAGCAAGCGTACCGAGGAAGTAAGCCGAGCGCACACTGTCTTGCTCTGGCTTGGGTTTGTTCTTGATATGCTTGGCCAGTTCGTCGAATGCCGATTCATTTTCTGTAAAGTCGATATGCAGTTTTGTTCCCTTAGATAGTGCCACTAGTTGGTGCAATTGCTGGAGTTTGTCATAGAGTGCTTTAACATTGCCTTCATCACGGTGCATTTTGTGAGCGACGCGTGAGAAACTTCTGGCTTCCCGCTCATATAGCTCCTCTATCAACATTGCTTCGTTTACCCAGGAGTAATCCTCCTTAAAATCACGCGCAATTTGTAGCTCTGCTTCAAGATCGACTAATTCGTTGATGGTGGCATCTTCTGGCAATACAAGACATCGTACGTAGCGGGCATCATGTACGTGATCATCGAAATACAGGCTTCGCAGAGCTGCCGTTCGTCGGTTTCCATTGATTAGGACGCCTTCCGAGGTAATAACAGCATATTCCTGCTGGTGGCGTTCGCGCAGGTCAGCCTTTAACTCATCGAATCCTTTCTGATCGCAAAGAATCTTGTATTGGGTTTCTTGCGCGTCTTTGCCAAGGGGGTCGGCTGTGAAGAGGTCTCGTTGTTTCGTCTCATGGATGGCGCGAAGTTGTTCCGCTTTAGTTCGGTGATTAAGGGTAGAAAACCTCACCCAATCAACCTCTACCTCGACTACTCGTAGTTCTTTGTCGGGACGTGGCCATGCGGTTAATAGAGCTTTTTTAGTAGAGTCGGCAATTCTTGCCTTAAGGAAAACTACGCGCTCTTGATCAAGAACTGGGTTGGACACGTTCAACTCCTGTAACTAGTAGATCGGCCTGGGCCGAAATGACATGAAATGACTGTTCTGATATCAGCCCCGTGTTTTTGAAAACCTACGTGGCCAGTGAAAGAGGACGATTGGCTGGAAGGGATGCCAAATGTACTAAACAGTACTTGAGGGAACAGAATCTCTCTATTCCCACCCCAGTTCCATTCATCTGTGCCATCCCTGTGCTGGGGCATAACATATAAGCAAGGAGGAGGCACGGGCTTTCCATCGATCTGAATCAGATTGGATGTTTTTGGACAAGGCCGACTTGGCGTTCCACATAACTCGTTGTGGAAAATGATTCCGTCGATAGTGTCTGGAGCGTCTGAAAAGAAGCGCTGCCGCAAGCGGCACACACCCTTCCAGATGTGCGTTCCTGGCTCATGGCGCAAGCTAGAACATACCCACCACAAGTAAGCCTCAGTGGCCCATTCTGGGCGCGACCACTTAACACTGCTATGTGGGCCGTCGGGGCAGCCTTTTTGGATAATTGCTACGTTTCCGACTCCGGGGACAACCAGCCGATATATGGTGTCAACGCCGTATTTAGGCAATTCAATGTTTGAGATTCGCCCCTGTGTTTGCATCTCATCAAAAAGTTTGGCCAAAAATGCGCGACGATCAGCATTGCTTGCCGAGTCGCTGCCCCGAAGCTTTTGGATGGCTGCAGGAAAGGCATGCTCGAACTCGCGAGTGGTCAGACCTTTCGACGCAAGGTAACCGGCATCATTTGCCAATGAAGCAATGACTTTTGAGACTCTGTCTACGATTGTGTCTGGAGGGGCGCCAGGATGATTGCAAGGAGCTGCGTCTTCAGTCTCCATTGTGCACCTTGGTGACGGTCAAGATGTTGCCTGCGATCACGTTTGTTCCTTTCATTGTTTTTTGGCCTCGCAGGGCCAGTCGGTAGGTCAGACAGCGATTGTCTCAAGAGCTGATCCTCGGAATTTTCCCTAAAGAGTGTTGCAATTAATGCACAAGTATCCTCAACTTGCCAATTAGCGTCAAATATGAGTTTGCGCGACGCTTTAGGCTGCATCATCAATAAAAGTAAATTGTTGGTTGTTCCACAATGTCAGATTGTCAATATGACCACGGGTGGTTTTTGGCATGCTGAGATGCACTTTCAACATTTTCTTAACGGAGGTATTCTGCGGCATGGATGTTGTTAGCAAGGAAGTCCGCAGTCGCATCATGGGGCGGGTCCACAGCAAGGATACTCGTCCGGAATTGATTGTGAGGCGCGGTCTGTTCTCCCGTGGATTCCGGTATCGGCTGCACAGTGGCCAATTGCCTGGAAAACCCGACTTGGTGCTCGCAAAATATAGAGCGGTCATTTTCGTGCATGGCTGCTTCTGGCATGGGCATAACTGCGCGAGGTTCCGTCTGCCTGCATCAAACCGTGATTATTGGGCGCGCAAGATTGAGCGAAATCGTTCTAATGATGCACGTAACGTCAATGCGCTGCATCTTTTGGGATGGAGAACACTGATTGTCTGGGAGTGTTCTATCGTCGGAAATAAAAGTCGCCGAGATGCGACGCTTGATGCAGTTGCGGTCTGGCTTCGAGGAGAATCAGCCGAGTGAGATTTTGAGGCTGGGATCAGGTTCATGGTCACTAACGATTTCGTTGTATTCTTCGACCAGCCTTTGTATGGTGATACGTCGTTTGGATGTCTCGAACAGGCTTAGTTCATACAAATTTGTAGCCAGAAACTGTACTGCGTCCATGATTTCTACACGACCGGATATACCTTTCGTTTCTGCCATAACCTCGGCAGCACCCAAGCCCTTACCTACAGTCAAAATAATGGGGTGCACGCTAGATTGAAGATTGGCGTGGCATTTATCCAGCAGCGCTTCGGTTGGTGCCGTCGTGCAATGGATTGCTACGTCATCAATCACAAAGTCCCCAGAGCGAGCGCTAACCGCATCTGCCACAGAAAAACCATGGTGTTCGATGGATATCTCAGGTATTGCCAACGTTAACTTGGCTCCGACCAGATGTTGCAATACCGCGCCAACGTAGGTTGTGCCTGGAGATTCACGCTGCCTTCTTACTGCTTGGCTTAACAAGTCTTCCAGCATCGCTCTCAGCGTTCGGCTGTTATCGTAATTCAGTACGAAAGGTTGGCTATTGAAGTAATCGATCAGTCGAGCAACCCACCAGCGTTCTACAGTCTCAAGGTCAGCCAGCCCATCTTCATATAGGCTGTTTAATAATGCAGCATATTGCTGCGAGCCATTAATGGTGCCGCGGCTTGTGCGGCCAGACTCGGTGCCGACGGAGCGCGTGATACCGTAGTCGGAAAGGATTTTGTTGATAGCTTTTCCACTAAGGCCAGAAACTTGGCCCCCTCCGGCTGTCAGCAAACTCGCAGCCTCCAGCGGTAGCCCCTTATTTTTTGCTTTCCGCGTTACAACCAAGGCCATACCGAGCATGCCGCGGCCGATAAACTCGTTTACGGTTCGAAATTCCTCCAGCCGTTGAAGCAGCGTCATCGAGCGGCGTCCACTAGGGGTTTTAAAAGATGACGAGCGAGATAGCGTGCCACGGGCACAGCTACAGCATCCCCCATCGCCTTGTAGCCGTCATTGTAGGTGCCAGGCAGATTATAGGATTCCGGTGCCCCCATAAGCCGAGCAGTTTCACGAACAGTTAGCAAGCGGGTATGAACTTGCCCGTCTTTCTTCACCACCAAATACTGACGGCTACTGCCGCCTTCAGGAGTCCGCAGGCAACCTGCTATGCCGTCAAAACGCAGTTCAAGAACTTGGCCGGCAGTGCGCGTGCGTTTATACCCGGGCGCCACGACGACACCATTGGCTGCATCCAATTGCGCTCTGTGTTTTCTGGGCACCATCGCGAGGTTGCGCATCGCCACATCTCGAGGATCGCATGGAGCGTCCCATTCGATGATGCTTGCCATGTCAGTTCTACGCGCAGGGGGGGAGGGCAGGTTCCACCAAATCCAGCCGGGCATGCCCTGGGCAACATTTACCACGGCGGGTGTATGTGACCAAACTGGTCCGCTAGCTACCAATTGTGCGGGGATTTGGACGTCATTTCTCACTGCCACAACGAAAATGCGTGGACGGGAGTGCGGTACCCAATGCACTGCGTCCAGAACCATTGCGCCGACTTTGTAGCCTCTAGCGTGCAAAGCTTCGTGCAGAATGCGGTAATGGCTGCCGCCATCTGCAGAAACCAACCCAACTACATTTTCGGCAACCATCACCGGTGGGTATTCGGCCATTTCATCCATGATGCGTAGCCATTCCCACACCAAACCGCTCCGCTCGCCGTGGATGCCTGCCGTTAGCCCAGCCAAGGATAGATCCTGGCAGGGGAAGCTCGCCCAAGACAGTTGCGCCAAAGGTAGATCAGCGCCGCGCACATCCGAGATGGACCCCAGATGGAAATGTTTCTTGGCGTGATTTGCTGTGTAGACAGCAGCCTTCTTTTCACAAATATCATTGGCCCAGGCTGCCTTGAAATGGCGTTTCAACCCTTGAGCTACCAAACCGCTTCCGGCGAAAAACTCCAAAAACGTTGGGAGTGGCGTATGCGCCACATTCCTCCTCCGGGTGGGAGGCGCTAGGCGGAGCGCCGTAGCGGTGATCTCGCCATGTTGCTCCATGCCGGTATCAAGCATTTTCGTCCTCCCTCCTAAACATATCGACTTGCCTACTCCCCCCAAACTTACCGTGCCTGCCACCACCACGTGGCTTTTTAGGCGCGATGTCAATCCTTGCCAGTACCACACGGAAATCAATCTGGCGTTCCGCCATCTCTCCGAGCAGGGTTGAGATGACGGCCAGGTGGGATGGCACTTCCCCCTTTTTTTTATTGTTAGACAAGGAGATGCGATTCATCTTCACCAGCTCCGCGAACTCTCGGAGATTCAAGCCAGCCTTGCCGATCTGCCGCAGAAATTCATCGTAAGTCATAGCGCGAATCATACTCTATGAGTATATAACACTCAATAATGGCGTCAAGTCATTGTTTAATGAAATCAATGAATTAAATAATGACTTTGTATGGGAGATTGTCATAAATTAGTGACTGTCATTGCTTCATGTGGTTGTTGGAGCGAGTCTGTTGGCACTTATGGGCGATGTTCATTCAATCAACTGGTTGCAGCGGATGCATGTGGCAATGGCTATATCCGCGGCCGTGGCGATTTGATTGCACTAAAATAAGCTTGCTTGTTCAAAATTCAGCGGGGAAATTTTTTCTGCAGGTGCGCTTTGTTGACGTGTTTTTCTGGAGCTTTCTTTTTTGCGAGGGGCCGTAGCTTCCAGTTGCATGCGCATGAGCCCAAAAATGCTTTCCCGTTGGGTGTGCATTGCACGTCGAGCTGATATTGCCTTTAAAGTCCATTGGTTGATGGCATCGATGAGGCGGTGTTGTGGTGATGGCAATTCGGCTTCACTCAACCTTCCAACGCGGGGGAGTTTTCCTCCCTGCACGTTTTCATCGGGATGCAAGCGCCTGATTTCCGGTGACACGGTTTTTTCAATCTCATCAAGCTCCTCTATCGTCACCGGCTGGTTTAAATCCAGCAACTTCCACATGGGCAGCGTTAGTACCCTAGCAGTGCCTGGATATTTGGCTTCTACCGCCTGAACCACCGAGGCGCGGTTTTCATTGATGGGGCGTGCCCGAGGTTCTACTTCTCCGCGGCGGTACTTATCCCAAAGCCCTGGCCGGATTTCCTGGTTTTTGTCCTTTGACCGCCGGATATGGTTGGGATCAGCAAATTCCCGCTCGAGTTGCGCGGAGGTTTTGCCGCTGGCTTCCGACACGGCCCTGAACCACGCCATAACTTTTAGTTTCGTGATCGCATCCTTGCGCGGACGGCCTTTGCGCGAAATTTTCTTCATCGTAGCGTAACCGTTGGTTTCTGTGCGGTAACTTTTGGTTTTTATAATGCGATGAAAAATAAAACAATTTATTGTTTTCAGTCAAGGAAATGTTTATAAACATGACTATTGACTTTGCTCTTGACTATGCTTCGACCTGTTGTAACGTGGATTTCAGGTGACGCGAAATGGGTTCGCGAACGACCTGATAAACCCGCCGCCGAACGCGGCGATTTGAAAGGAGGGCACGGGAAAGGAAAGCGAGGGTAGTGCCTCGCGGGGGACGAAAAAGAAAACGGCCTGGAGTTGCAGCTCCAAGCCGTTTTGATGAACCTATCCAGTCGCACCGGATATGAGTTCATTCTACGTCCGCACGGTGCCAAGTCAATAGCGCCGGGACGCCAGCTTAAGCCACCCTGCACCCACAAGCCACCTGCTCCGGCGAAAACCGCCGCCAGGGGCCACGGGCCGACTCACGCCGAAAATCCCGACTTCCTCCCGATCCAACCACGGAAAGGAGAAGCGAAATGTTGCAAGAAAATGCGCTGGACGCATTGCTGCGCCGGCATGAAATCACCGAGGAGGGGCTGCGCCTCGTCAGGGCCATACGCAAGAGCGATCCGTCGCGCCGAACGCGCAGCGGCCCCAAGAATGTGGCTTGTCGCTACCCCAGCAAGAAGATGGAGCTCACCATTCAGGCCGAGAGCCACACCAACGAGCTCGCCGCCCTTTATGAGTGGGACCATGACGAGGTCACGGAGGAATTCTACGACCAGCCGCCGAGAATCAAGCTGAACTACCGTGCCAAAAGCGGGCGCATGGTGCATCCGCTGCACACCCCGGACTACTTCGTCATCCGGCATGACTGGATGGGCTGGGTGGAATGCAAGACCGAGGAGCAGCTGGTCAAGCTGGCCGAAACCCAGCCAGGCCGCTACCAGCGTGATGCCGATGGCGAGTGGCGCTGTCCTCCCGGTGAAACCTATGCTGCTCAATTCGGGCTGGTCTACAAGGTGCGTTCGTCCCGAGAGAACGACTGGATCCTGTTGCGAAATCTGGTATTCCTCTCGGATTACCTCGATGCGGATTGTCCGCCGCCGACAGGTGAACAGCGCGGGATCGCCGAGCAGTTGTTTAGCGAGCAGCCGTGGATGCCGTTGATTGACTTGGTACGCGCGGATACCGGACTGCCGGCTGACGCGGTGTACAAGATGATCGCGGACGGCGACCTGTATTTTTCCATGAGTTCGCAGCCGATGTCGGAGCTGGAATACGCCATCGTCTACCGGGACGAGATCGCCGCGGAGGCCTACCGCCTGCAGTCCCAGCCAGCAGCGGCAAGGTTCGACGCTGCCGCGCCTGTCGACATCGAGCCGGGCGGTAGTCTGCTCTGGGCCGGCACGCCATGGCGTGTTGAGAACATCGGGGGCGGCATGGTGTTCCTACGCAACGCGGAGGGTTTTGCCAGCCACTTGCGCAGGGAAGACCTGGACCAGTACCTCCGTGAGGGGCTCGTCACTGGGCTGCCGCAGGACGATGATGGTGGCCGTGGACTGCCTGCTATGGAGGCGCTGGCCGGCGCCGGTCCCGCCGCGATGCGCGAGGCGGTCGAGCGCTACCGGCTGCTGTTCCCTGAGTGCGGTAAGCCTAGCACCATCAACCGATGCCTGCGTACCGTAAAGCGCCTGCGCAAGCAATTCCGCGAAGCCGAGCTGCTGCACGGCAACGGCATGGTCGGCTTGTACCCGCAGACCCAGCGCCGGGGCAACCGCTGCCGCAAGCTTGACGAGGCCGTGATCGGGATCATGAAGGAGGTCATCCATGAGAAATATCTTGTGCCGCACCGCCCAACCGGCAAGGGCGCGTATGGCGAGGCGGTGCTGCGCTGCAAGGAGGCAGGTCTGGTGCCCCCGAGCGCCAAGGCGTTCCGCGCGGAGATCAACCGCGTCAGCCGCTACGAGCAGGAACTGAAGCGTTCCGGCAAGCGGGCCGCCTATACCTTCGAGGAATTCCATTGGCGCCTGGACATGACGACGCCGCGCCACGGGGAGAGGCCGTTTGACATCGCCCATATCGACCATACGCAGCTCGATATCGAGGTGGCCGACCGCCGTTACGGCAAGGTGTTCGAGCGGCCATGGCTGAGCGTGATGCTGGATGCCTATTCCCGCGAACCACTGGCGTATTGGATCAGCTTCGATGAGCCGAGCCATATCAGCTGCATGATGTTGATCAAGATATGCGTGAGGAACCACGGCAGGGTTCCGCGCGTCCTGGTCCTGGACGGCGGATCGGAGTTCGATAGCGTGTATTTCGAGACGCTGATCGCCCATCTCAAGATACTGAAGAAATCGCGCGCAAAGTCCAAGGCGCGATATGGCTCAGTGCTGGAGCGCTTCTTCGGCACCAACAACACGCAGCTGGTCCACAATTTGCGCGGCAACACCCAGGCCACCAAGACGCCGCGCCAGTGCACGCCGTCGCACGACCCGCGCAAGCACGCGTCATGGACACTGGGCGGATTGCACGAGGCATTCGGCGACTGGCTGGATCAGGTTTACCGCGTCAACGAGCACCCGGCGCTGGGTGTCAGCCCGGCAGAAGCCTTTGCAACCGGCATGCTGGATTATGGTAACCGGGCGCATAAGCGTATTCCCTACACCCGGGATTTTGAGCTGCTGTGCATGCCCAGCACATCCAAGGGCACTGCCAAGATCGATCCAGTTGGCGGCATCAAGGTCAATTACCGGCGGTACTGGTGCGCGGAATTCCGCGACCATTCCGTGCATCGAAAGTCGGTGCCGGTGCGTTACGACCCGCAGGATGCCTCCCGCGCATTCGCCTACGTCGGGGGACGCTGGGTGGAGTGCAGGTCGGAGCTGGCCGAGGTCTTCGCGCGGCGTAGCGTGAAAGAAATCGCCCTGATCACGCAGGAGATTCGAGCGCGTGACCGTGAGATGGGGCGTAACGGCCAAGTTACCTCCGAGCGCATTGCGCAGTTCCTGCGTGACGCCGACGGGCGCGAGAAGGTCCAGCGCCAGCAATGGCGGGACCAGGAGCGTAGCGACGCCTATGGCGAGCCGGGATCATTCGATGCCCGGGACTTCGACATGCCGCCGGCCAACGGTTCCGGCTGGGATGACATCCAACCAAGTGTTTACGGGGATTTCTGATCATGAACACTAATATCCAAGAACGTTTCCCGGAGGAACTGCTGCAGGCCTCCGTCGATACGCGCAAGGCCTATTTCTTCAGCAAGACCATCAATCATCCGCGCTTGGAGAAAGCGCGGCTCGATACCTTGGCGCTGATCGGCAACGATGCCGGGCCGGACATCATCATCGTGTCCGGCCCGACCGGGGTGGGTAAGACCACGCTCGCCCGCAAGATCGAGGAAAGCCTGTTGGAGGCCTACAGCGACCGCATGGAGCGCGACAAGGGGTTGCTGCCGGTGTTGCGCGTGGACGCGGTGGCAACCGACACGGACGACAAGAGGTTTGACTGGAAGGACTTCTACACCCGGTTGCTACAGGCCTTCGACGAACCCTGCATAGCGCAAAAGCAGCTGTTCGAGGACAGTATCCATATCGAGCGCCCCTTGTTTCTCAACGCTTCGATGAACTCGCCGGCGGCGTTGAAGCGCTCCGCCGAGAAGACCATGCACAATCGCAAGCTGCGAGTGCTTGTGATCGACGAAGCCAACCACATGTTCATGGCGGAGCAGCAGGTATGCCAGCAGTTCGAGCGTATCAAGTCGTTGTCGTTGCGGAGCAAGGCCACCATTGTTCTGGTCGGAACCTACGACCTCCTGCGGATACTGGAGCAGAGCGCCCAACTCGTCAGACGCAGCCGGGTCGTACATATGTCGCGCTACGACGACTATAGCCTGGATGACAAGAAGGCGTTTTATTCCGCGCTGTATTCGTTCCAGCGCCACATGCCGTTCCCGGAGGCACCGCAACTGCACCGCGAGGCGGAGTATTTCTATCTCAAGTCGGCCGGCTGCGTGGGCATTCTCAAGGACTGGCTGGACATGGTGGTGGAGAACGCACTGGAGGCTGGCTTGGAAACCATTGATAAGGAGTATGCGGATAAATACGCGCTTTCCAACGTCAGTCTCAAAACCGTACTGGAGGAGGCATTCATCGGGGAAAATAAACTCAAGGATATTGATCTCGCCGAGCTACGCAAGCTGCTCAAAAAGCAACGCGCCGGACTTGAGAAGCCAGTGGCGGACAAACCAGCCACTCCCGCCCCGAAAGACAAGCAGCCCAAGAAAAAAGGGGTGACCAAGCAGATCGCCAAGCGCAACCCGAAACGCGACCCGGTGGGAGTCCAGCATGGACTTGCACTCTGAGGTTTACGTTGAGCCAGATGCGCCGGCAATCCGGAGGCCGCTGCGTAGCCGGCTGTTTGCGCTGGAGCCGATCGGTCTCGGGACTGCGGATTGCGAGGGATTGATTTCCTATCTGGTGCGGCTGGCCAGGGAGCATTCGGTCGATGCGCGGGTGTTGTTCCGGGAGGAGGTATTCCGGCAATGCGGCAACCTTGGCGGGTTGCGCTACCCCATCTTCTTCAATGGGGATGCCAGGTCAGTCAATGGTCTGGGTGTCTACGCCAGGGTGTTCTCGCATGCCGCCGGTGAGATGACGTCGCGCGAGGACCTGCAATTGCTGACGACGTTGCCGTGGCAGGGGATGTTCCCTGAAAAGGGTGCCGGCCTCATATCCCGACATCCGAGGTGGTGTAAGCCCTGCCTGCGCGAACGTCGCTTACGCGCGGAAGGGTCGTATTTCCCGCTGGCGTGGTCGCTGGAGCTGCATACCGTCTGCGGCAGGCACGGCATCAGGCTTAGCGACAGTTGTCCCCGGTGCGGCCGCCGACAGCCTATCATCCCGTTCGCGCCATACCTCCATAGGTGCGCCTACTGCAACGGGTGGCTGGCAGCGGAAAGCAGGACGGATCGTCCTGTCGATGCGAAGGGCTGGGAGCTATGGCTGTCCAGCGCTATCGGTGACATGATCGCGCACAATCACAATGCTGGGGCGTGTGCGACCGGCGAGGCGTTCCGCTCATTGCTGCCTGCATTGGTCGACCGGCATGCCGATGGGGAGAAAAAGCGTTTCTCGAAACTGCTGGGGATGACCGAAACCACCATGAGCTGCTGGATCACCAAGGGGAAAAAGCCGACATTCCCGCAATTCCTGAAGTTGTGCCATGGGCTCGAGGTGATGCCATCGGAACTCTTCAATATACCGGACTCGAAATCCGGAGATGGGGGCGAGGCCGCACGGTTGCCGCTAGAGCTGCGTCCCATCAAATCCAAGGTTGGCCGCCGCGGTCTGGACAAATCCGGCATCGCAAGGGCATTGAAAAAGATTGTCGCTGACGACGAGGATTGCCGGCCGTTGGTGGAGATTGCGGAAAACCTCGGAGTCACCTCCCGCTACCTCCGGTACTGGTTTGCCGAGCCCTGCCACCGGATCACGTCCAAGCGGAAAAAATACCTCACTTCACTTGCCAGGGAAACATGCGAATTCCGTAAAAAAGAAGTCAGGAACGCAACCTTGCGCATCTTCTGCCGTGGAATCTACCCGAGCAAGGGCATGGTTTCCGCGGCAATCAAACCGCTCAAGATATACCTGCAATCGCCCGAACTGCGGGCTGCATACAAAAAAGCCCTGAAGGATATTCAGGGCTGATTCTGTTTAGGAATGCGTGCTGGGTGATTTTGTGACCAGTATCGGAAGCATAAAATGTCACCTGCTAAAGGGAACCATAAAGTGTCATCTGGGGACATTTTATGGGTACAGTCACAGATGCTGCGGGAACCCGCATGGATATTGGTCGGGGTGAGAGGATTCGAACCTCCGGCCTCTACGTCCCGAACGTAGCGCTCTACCAGGCTAAGCTACACCCCGAAATACTGCGGATAACGACTTTAGAAGTTGCGGTGAACTGCAAAGGACGACAATTCTACCAGAGCTTCTTTGTGATTTGAAGCCTTCAGGTGCGAAATTGCACGGCATCCTGCCTCTGCCTCGCGTTGCGCCAGCGCCTTGACGTACTCCAGCGCCCCTGTGTCTTTGACGGTTTGCATAACGCGATCCAAGTCGTCCAGGCCGCCCTGCTCGATGGCGTGGCGGACCAGATTGGCCTGCTCCGAGGTGCCGTGGCGCATGGCGTACAGCAGAGGCATGGTGGGTTTTCCCTCGGCGAGGTCGTCGCCCAGGTTTTTGCCGATCTCGAGACTGTCTCCACTGAAATCGAGTACATCGTCAATCAGCTGAAAGGCGGTGCCGAGGCGCATGCCGTATTCGGCCATTGCGGCTTCATCCTGCGTAGTGGCGCCGCTGATGATGGCGCCCAATCGGGTGGCGGCTTCGAACAGTTTTGCGGTCTTGTACTGGATGACCTTGAGATAGGCCTCGTCGGTCACATCCGCGTTGTGACAGTTAAGTAACTGCAGCACTTCGCCCTCGGCGATGATGTTGGTCGCGTCGGCCAGGACTTCCATGATGCGCATGTTTTCCAGTCCAACCATCATTTGGAAGGCGCGTGTATAAATAAAGTCCCCTACCAGGACGCTGGCGGGGTTGCCGAACATGGTATTCGCGGTGGGATTGCCGCGCCGCATGGTGGACTCGTCGACGACGTCGTCGTGCAGGAGCGTGGCAGTATGGATGAACTCGACTACTGCAGACATCGCGTGATGCCGATGGTCTACGGGGGCAAAGCATCCCCCGGCAAGCAATACCAGTGCTGGGCGTAGGCGCTTGCCACCGCTGTGGATGATATATTCCGACACCTGGTTGACGAGCGCGACTTCGGAATGCAGTCGCTGACGGATGACGGCGTCGACCTGGCGCATGTCGTCGGCGATGCAGGCTTGTATGGAATCGAGGGGCACTTGGGGTAAATCTTGTATAATTTGGCCGGATTCTAACATACGCCAAGCGTATGACTCTGCGTAAAAAACGGCTTTGCATTTTCGGGGCGTTTACGTATAATGCGCGGTTCTTTAGGAAGCACAAGCAAACGAGGCTTAATCATGTATGCGGTCATCAAGACTGGCGGCAAGCAGTATCGCGTAGCCGCTGGCGACAAGCTCAAGGTTGAACAACTGGCAGGCGAAGTAGGTAGCGAAGTGGTCATCGACAAGGTGTTGATGGTGGCGGACGGTGACAAGGTCACCATCGGTTCCCCGCTGATCAACGGCGCGAAGGTCAAGGCTACCGTGGTTTCGCACGGTCGTCACGACAAGGTGATGATTTTCAAGATGCGTCGCCGCAAGCACTATCGCAAGACGCAAGGTCATCGCCAGAATTACACTGAAATCCAGATCCAGAACATCGCTGCCAAGTAATTCGGGCAGATCAGGAGAATAAGCAATGGCACACAAAAAAGCAGGCGGTAGTTCCCGTAACGGCCGCGACTCAAACGCACAACGACTGGGCGTGAAGGCTTTCGGTGATCAGCTGGTTTCTGCCGGCAGCATCATCATCCGTCAGCGTGGTACCAAGATGTACCCGGGCGACAACGTTGGCATGGGCAAGGATCACACCCTGTTCGCCAAGGTCGAAGGCAAGGTGGCCTTCTCCGTGAAGGGCCCGCTGCGTCACAAAATCGTGAGCATCATCCCCGCCTAAGGCGAAGATGCTTCCGCAATAAAAGCCCTATCGTCAGGATAGGGCTTTTTTGTTTATGCTGATCGCATAGAGCCGAAAGCTGATAGTCATATGAAATTCATCGACGAAGCCACGATCAAGGTCTACGCCGGCGACGGCGGCAATGGCGTTGCCACGTTCCGGCGCGAGAAATACGAGCCCATGGGTGGCCCCAGCGGCGGCGATGGCGGTCGGGGTGGGTCCATTTTTGTGATCGCCGACCGCAACATCAATACGCTGGTGGATTACCGCTACACTCGCGCGTTTCGTGCGCAGCGTGGTGAAAACGGCGCTAGCTCGGATCGCTACGGTGCCAAGGGCGAGGACATGCACTTGCGCGTGCCGGTCGGGACGGTGATCACTGACAAGGGTACCGGACAGGTCGTGGCCGATCTGGCGCACGATGGCCAGCAGGTGCTGGTAGCCAAGGGTGGCAACGGTGGTCTGGGCAACATCCACTTCAAATCCAGTATCAACCGCGCGCCGCGCCAATGTACCAAGGGCGAGCCGGGCGAAGAGTTCGAGCTGTATCTGGAATTGAAGGTGCTGGCGGACGTGGGGCTGCTGGGCATGCCCAACGGGGGCAAGTCGACCTTCATCCGGTCCGTCTCTGCGGCTAAGCCCAAGGTGGCGGATTATCCGTTCACCACCCTGCATCCGAATCTGGGAGTGGTCCGTGTCGATGCCAATCGCAGTTTTGTGATCGCCGATATTCCGGGACTGATTGAAGGTGCTGCCGAGGGGGCCGGGCTCGGGCACCAGTTCCTGCGTCATCTGGCACGGACGCGTTTGTTGCTGCATATCGTCGACATCGCGCCGTTCGATGACGCAGTTGACCCCGTGCAGGAGGCGAAGGCGATTGTCGAGGAATTGAAAAAGTATGATGAGGGCCTCTACAATAAGCCGCGCTGGCTGATCCTCAACAAGGTCGACATGCTGCCGGAGGACGAGCGCGATGCGAAGCGCGTGGCTTTCCTCAAGGCGTTCGGCTGGGATGCGCCTTCGTACTGTATCTCCGCATTGAACGGTGAGGGCACCAAGGCGCTGACCTATGCCATCATGGATTATCTCGACGCGAATCGTATTAACCCGGAAGACGTGCAACCGCAAACGCCCGATACCGTATGAAATCACTACTTGCCAACGCTAATACCATTGTCGTCAAGGTGGGGTCCAGCCTCGTGACCAATGATGGTCGTGGGCTGGATCAGGCGGCGATCGCGGCTTGGGCCGACCAGATCGCTCGCCTGCAGCATCACGGTCGCAAGGTGGTACTGGTGTCCAGCGGCGCGGTGGCGGAAGGGATGCAACGGTTGGGTTGGTCCAAGCGGCCGACGGCGGTGAACGAGCTTCAGGCGGCTGCCGCGGTGGGGCAGATGGGGCTGGTGCAGATGTATGAGTCTTGCTTTGCGCGCCACAAATTGCACACCGCACAGGTGTTGCTGACGCATGACGATCTGGCCGATCGTAAGCGCTATCTGAATGCGCGCAGTACCTTGCGTACCTTACTCGATCTGAACGTCATCCCCATCATCAACGAAAACGATACTGTCGTGACGGACGAGATTCGTTTCGGCGACAACGATACGCTGGGCTCGCTGGTGGCAAACCTGATCGAAGCGGATGCGCTGGTGATCCTGACCGACCAGCAAGGGCTGTATTCGGCGGATCCGCGCAAGGACCCCGCGGCAACCCTGATCCAGCACGCGACGGCGGGGGAGCCGGAACTCGAAAAGATGGCTGGCGGTGCGGGCAGTGCGGTGGGGACCGGCGGCATGCTGACCAAGATTCTGGCCGCCAAGCGCGCAGCGCGCAGCGGCGCGCATACCGTGATTGCTTCCGGCCGCGAGCAGGACGTACTGGTGCGCCTGTCACAGGGCGAGGTCATCGGTAGCCACCTCAAGGCCCCCGCCATGAAAACGGCGGCCAAAAAGCAGTGGCTGGCGGATCATTTGCAGGTGCGCGGCCGGCTGACACTGGATGGCGGCGCCACCAAGGCGTTGAAGGAGGATGGCAAGAGCCTGCTCCCCATTGGCGTGACGGCGGTGGCTGGAGATTTTGAGCGTGGGGAACTGGTGGTGTGCCTGGATCCTCACGGGCATGAAATTGCGCGGGGACTCGTGAACTATACCGCGGTGGAAACGGCACGTATCCTGAAAAAATCGAGCGGCGAGATTGCGCAGATTCTCGGCTATGTGGATGAACCTGAACTTATTCATCGGGACAACCTGGTGGTTTTGTAGATTCAAGAGGAAATCATGACGGACAAACAACCTTTGGTCGCCATCATCATGGGCTCTGACAGCGATTGGCCGGTAATGAAGGCCGCCGCCGCAATGCTGGACGACTTCGGTGTGCCTTACGAGGCGCGTGTGGTGTCTGCGCACCGCACCCCGGACCTGATGTTCGAATTTGCCGAAACGGCACGCACCCGCGGTATTCAGGTGATTATCGCCGGAGCTGGCGGTGCTGCGCACCTGCCGGGCATGGTCGCCGCCAAGACCACGCTGCCGGTATTGGGTGTGCCAGTGCCGTCCAAGCACCTGCAGGGTCAGGACTCGCTGCTTTCCATCGTGCAGATGCCCAAGGGAATCCCGGTCGCGACGTTTGCCATCGGTGAAGCGGGCGCGGCGAATGCGGGTCTGTTTGCTGTCGCGCTGTTGGCGAATGTCGATCACAAACTGGCTGAGCAACTCGCCGAATTCCGACGCAAGCAGACCGAAAAAGTGCTGGGGATGCAGTTGGAGGGGCAGGCATGATCCTTCCGCCGTCCATGCTGGGGATGTTAGGTGGCGGGCAACTCGCCCGCTTTTTCGTCATTGCGGCACACGAAATGGGCTACCGCGTCATGGTGCTGGACCCGGACAAGAACAGTCCGGCGGGTCTGCTGGCCGATGTGCATCTGTGTGCGGCCTATGATGATCAGACGGCGCTAGCTCGCATGGCGAATGAATGCGTTGCCGTGACCACGGAATTCGAGAATGTCCCGGCGGCGACGCTGGAGGCGTTAGCGCAATCCGTACCGGTCCACCCGGCCGCCTCGGCCGTGGCAATTTGTCAGCATCGCGTATCGGAAAAGAATTTCCTGCGCGATCACGGTTTTCCGCACGCGCCGTTTGCCGAGATCAATGCCGAAAATGATATCCCGGCCGACGATGCCGGTCTGTACCCGGGCATCCTCAAGGTGGCGCGCTTCGGTTACGATGGCAAGGGCCAGGCGCGCGTGAAGTCGCGTGAGGAGGCGCTGGCCGCGTTCCGCCAGTTCAAGGGCGAGCAGTGCGTGCTGGAGCAGATGCTGCCGCTGGACTACGAGGTGTCGGTGGTGCTGGCGCGTGACGCCAAGGGCAACGTGGCAGCTTTCCCGACTGCCGAGAACATCCACCGCAACGGCATCCTGGATATCAGCATCGTGCCGGCGCGAGGCGCCGCTGAGGTGCGCGATCAGGCGCAGGTGTTGGCCCGCGGCGTGGCGGAAAAGCTCAATTATGTCGGCACGCTGGGCGTGGAATTCTTCGTGTGCGGCGGCAAACTGTATGTGAATGAAATGGCGCCGCGCCCGCATAACTCCGGTCATTACACCATTGACGCCTGCGTGACCGACCAGTTCGAGCAGCAGATTCGTGCCTTGTGCGGGCTGCCGCTGGGTAACCCGTGCCAGCATAGCGCTGCCGTGATGGTGAACTTGCTGGGCGACATTTGGCGTGACGGGGAGCCCGCGTGGCATCTGCTGTTTGAGGATGTTAATCTCAAGCAACATCTCTACGGCAAGCATGAGGCGCGCCCTGGACGCAAAATGGGGCACTACACCGTGGTCGGCGAGCACCTGGATCAGGTGCTGGACGCTGCCATGGCGGCGCGCGCGCGGATCAAGGTCGAAGGCTAGATCCCGGATTTCGGCGGAGGAGCCGAGGGTGTAAGAATTTTTGTGTAAACGGTCATTTGGCAGGAAACTGCCGCT
>CAYUJU010000010.1:0-67012 GCA_964445115.1 uncultured Methylobacillus sp.
GCTTGACCTTGCCGTTCCCCAGGAACTTGAAGCGCTTTTTGGCGCCGCTCTTGGTTTTCATCTTGGGCATTTCGAACTCCTAGATTTGATTAAGTAAAAGCGATCGGGCATGCCTTGGGCCACGTCGCCTCTCTTCGGTGCTATTTTTGCTGCTTTTTGTGGGGGCCGAGCACCATCACCATCTGGCGGCCTTCCATCTTCGGAAACTGCTCCGTCACCGCAATCTCCTGCAGATCGGCCTCAATACGCTTCAACAGCGCGAGCCCGAGCTCCTGGTGGGTAATTTCGCGACCGCGGAAACGTAATGTCACCTTGGCCTTGTCACCGTCTTCCAGGAAACGAATCAGGTTACGCAGCTTGACCTGATAGTCTCCCTCGTCCGTTCCCGGACGAAACTTCACTTCCTTGACCTGGACCTGCTTCTGCTTCAGGCGGGCTTCGTGCTGCTTCTTGCTCTCGTGATACTTGAACTTGCCATAGTCCATCAGACGACAGACGGGCGGCGCCGCTTGCGGAGCGATTTCGACCAGGTCGATATCCGCTTCTTCCGCCAAGCCCAACGCCTGGTTCAAACTCATGATGCCGAGTTGCTCGCCATCGACCCCAATCAAACGAATCTCGGGCGCACGAATGTCGCCGTTGATGCGTGTTTCTTTATCCTGAGCTATCGCAGTTTCTCCAAATCAACAAATAATCAGGCCGCGCCACCCCGGCTTTGGACCTCACCACGCAGACGTTCAATGAGGGTCTGCAGCGGCATGGAACCTAGGTCCTCGCCCTTCCGAGTGCGCACGGCCACTTGTCCGCTTTGCATTTCACGCTCCCCTGCGACGAGCAGGTAAGGCATCTTTTGCAAGCTATGTTCGCGGATTTTATAGTTAATTTTCTCATTTCTCAAGTCCGCGATCGCACGAAGGCCATTTTTCTTGAGCTCGGCAACAACGTTCTCGACATATTCGGACTGCGCATCGGTGATATTCATCACCACGACCTGCACAGGCGACAGCCACAGCGGCATCGCCCCGGCGAAGTTCTCGATCAGGATGCCGAGGAAGCGCTCCATGGAACCGACGATAGCGCGGTGCAGCATGACCGGCGGCTTGCGGGAATTGTCTTCAGCCACGTATTCCGCCCCCAGGCGCACCGGCAGGTTGAAGTCCAACTGGATGGTGCCGCATTGCCACAACCGGCCAAGCGAATCCTTCAGGGTGAATTCGATCTTGGGGCCGTAGAACGCCCCCTCCCCCGGCTGGAGGTCGAAGGCCAGATTGTTCTGGTTCAGCGCCGCAGCCAGCGCCGCCTCAGCCTTGTCCCAGGTTTCATCCGAGCCAACACGCTTTTCCGGACGGGTGGACAACTTGACCAGCACGTCGGCGAAACCAAAATCGGCATAAACCTTCTGCAGCATGACGATGAAGTCAGCTACTTCGCCCTGGATCTGGTCTTCAGTGCAGAAAATATGGGCATCATCCTGCGTAAAGCCGCGCACGCGCATCAGGCCGTGCAACGCACCGGACGGCTCGTTACGGTGGCAGCAGCCGAATTCGGCGAGACGCAACGGCAGATCGCGGTAGCTGTGCAGGCCGTTATTGAAGATCTGAACGTGACCCGGGCAGTTCATTGGCTTGATGCAGTATTCACGGTTCTCAGACGAGGTGGTGAACATCGCATCTTTGTAGTTGTCCCAGTGGCCGGTTTTTTCCCACAGCACACGGTCCATCACCATCGGGGTGCGCACTTCCTGGTAGCCGTATTCAACAAACTTGGCGCGCATGTACGGCTCGACTTCCTGCCACAAGGTCCAGCCGCGCGGGTGCCAGAACACCATGCCCGGCGCCTCGTCCTGCATGTGGAAGAAATCGAGTTGCTTGCCCAGTTTGCGGTGATCGCGCTTTTCCGCCTCCTCCAGCATATGCAGGTAGGCGTCGAGATCTTCTTTTTTAGCCCAAGCGGTACCGTAGACGCGCTGCAGCATCTCGTTCTTCGAATCGCCGCGCCAGTAGGCGCCGGCCACCTTCATCAGCTTGAATACCTTGAGCTTGCCGGTGGACGGTACATGCGGACCGCGGCACAAGTCGGTGAAATCGCCTTCGGTGTACAGCGACACTTCCTCGCCCTGCGGGATGCTTTCGATCAGCTCGGCCTTGTATTTCTCACCGATGGACTTGAAGTAGGCGATGGCCTCGTCACGCGGCAGGACCTTGCGAGTCACCGGAATATCGCGCTTGGCCAGTTCGCCCATACGCTTCTCGATCGCCTCAAGGTCTTCCGGGGTAAACGGGCGCTTGTAGGAAAAATCGTAGTAGAACCCGTTATCGATCACCGGTCCGATCGTGACTTGCGCTTCCGGAAACAGCTCTTTGACAGCATAGGCCATCAGGTGAGAGGTGGAATGGCGGATGATATCCAGACCGTCGGCGTCGCGATCGGTGACGATCGCCAGCTCGACGTTGTCAGTGATGAGATAGGAGGTATCAACCAGTTCGCCGTTGACCTTGCCGGCCAACGCGGCACGGGCCAGCCCGGCACCAATACTCTGTGCAACATCGAAAACCGTGACCGGCGCATCAAAACTGCGCTCGGAACCATCAGGCAAGCGGATCACTGGCATAGGGATTCCCTATTCTTCAAACCGTAAAAATAACAAAAGCCGTTCGGAAACGGCTTTTGTATTGGTGTTGGTAGGCGCGATTGGACTCGAACCAACGACCCCCACCATGTCAAGGTGGTGCTCTAACCAGCTGAGCTACGCGCCTGAAAGAGGGAGCGAATTCTAGAGGATTGTTTTCAACAAAGCAAATGCTAATTTTGCGGATCGAACCAGCGCAATTTTTCGCGCAGCGACACCACGCTGCCAACAATGGTCAGACTGGGCGCACGCAACCCCGCCTCGGCCACCTGTGCGGGCAAGGTTTCCAGCGTGGCCGTCACCACCCGCTGTGCATGGGTCGTTCCCTGCTGCACGACCGCAGCAGGCGTTGTGGCCGGCATCCCATGCGCGATCAGCTGACGGCAAATTTCCGGCAACCCCACCAGCCCCATGTAAATCACCAGGGTCTGCGACGGGCGGACCAGCGCAGGCCAGTCGAGATTGACCGAGCCATCCCGTAAGTGCCCGGTGGCGAAGACGACCGACTGGGCGTGATCCCGATGCGTCAGCGGGATCCCCGCATAAGTCGACACCCCGCAGGCAGCGGTGATACCCGGCACGACCTGGAACGGCACACCTTCGGCCATCAGGGTTTCGATCTCCTCGCCGCCACGCCCGAAAATAAAAGGATCACCGCCTTTCAGGCGCAGCACGCGCTTGCCCGATTTGGCCAGACGCGCCAGCAACTGATTGATTTCCTCTTGTGGGACCGCATGATCGGCGCGCTGCTTGCCGACATAAATACGTTCCGCATCGCGGCGCACCAGTTCCATGACGTCGTCGCTGACCAACTTGTCATAGAGCACCACGTCGCATTGCTGCATCAGGCGCAATGCACGAAAGGTCAACAAATCAGGGTCACCCGGACCTGCACCGACCAGATACACTTCCCCTTGGGGCACGGATTCAGCGTCACCTTGCAACGCGTCAGCCATCATTTGTCGCGCTGCCGGGAGTTGGCCGGACAGCACACGCTCAGCGATCACACCTTGAAAGACCTGCTCCCAGAACAGTCGGCGCTGCTGGGAGGAAGGCAAGCATGCCTTCACTTGTTCACGGAACTCGGCCGCAAGCCCGGCGAGCTTGCCATAAGCAGCCGGGATCATGGTTTCGAGCTTGGCACGCAGCATACGCGCCAGCACCGGTGCGGCACCCCCGCTGGAAATCGCCACCACCAGCGGCGAGCGATCCACGACCGAGGGCACGATGAACGTGCACAACACCGGCGCATCCACCACATTGACCGGGATACGCTGCGCCCGGGCCGCCTCAGACACTTGTTGATTCACGACGGAGTCGTCGGTCGCTGCGATCACAAGCGTGGCATTCTCAAGACTGGCGGGGGCAAACGGGGTGGGGGTCCAGCCTATCTGTCCGGACGCATGTTCGGACTGCAGTTCCTGGCAAAGCACAGGCGAGACAACGTCGACCGCAGCGCCCGCCTTGCGCAGCAACGCGACCTTGCGCAGCGCCACCTCGCCGCCGCCCACCACCACCACGCGTTGCCCGCGCAGGTTCATGAATATCGGGAAATAGTCCATATTGCTATTCTACCCGCGCACCGGGCACATTGCCCCAAGCACCGTGTTTCATCTATAATGCCGCCTTAGCTTACTGTTTTTTCAGGATTATTTTGCAACACTCCCCACGCAGGAGCCGTATATCTTGAGCGCTCCCAAAAAAGTTTTCATCAAGACCTTCGGCTGCCAGATGAACGAGTACGACTCGTCGCGCATGGCGGACCTGATGCAGGCAGCGGAAGGTATGCAGCCCACCGAGAATGCCGAGGATGCCGATGTCATCCTGATCAACACCTGTTCGGTGCGGGAAAAACCGCAGGAAAAAGTGTTCAGCCAGCTTGGCCAGTTCCGCCTGCTCAAGCAAAAAAACCCGAATCTGGTTATTGGCGTGGGTGGTTGCGTGGCTAGCCAGGAAGGCGATGCCATCGTCGAACGTGCCCCGTTCGTGGACGTGGTATTCGGCCCACAAACTCTCCACCGATTGCCGGAAATGATCGCCGAGAAACGCGCCTCCGGTCGCTCGCAAGTTGACATCAGTTTCCCGGAGATCGAAAAGTTCGACCGTCTTCCACCACCACGCGTCGAAGGCGCTACAGCGTTCCTGTCGATCATGGAGGGTTGCAGCAAGTACTGCACATTCTGCGTGGTGCCGTATACCCGCGGCGAGGAAGTCTCGCGTCCGTTCGAAGATGTACTGACCGAAGCCGCGCAACTGGTGCAACAGGGCGTCAAGGAACTCACGCTGCTCGGCCAGAACGTCAATGCCTACCGCGGTGCCATGCAATCAGGGGAAACTGCCGACCTGGCCATGCTGCTGGAATACTTGCACGAAATTCCTGGCATCGAACGCCTGCGTTACACCACGTCCCACCCCAACGAAATGACGCCGGCCCTGATCGAAGCATATGCCAAGCTACCCAAGCTGGTATCGCACCTGCATCTGCCGGTGCAGGCTGGCTCCGACCGGATCCTGATGGCGATGAAACGCAATTACACCGGGCTGCAGTACAAATCCCTGATTCGCAAGCTGCGTGCCGCGCGGCCGGACCTGCACCTGTCATCTGACTTTATTGTCGGCTTCCCCGGTGAAACCGATGCCGATTTCGAAGCCACCATGAAACTGATCGAGGACGTGGGCTTCGACTACAGCTTCAGCTTCATCTATAGCGCCCGCCCGGGCACCGGCGCCTCCTATCTGGAGGACGACACCCCGGCCGAGGTGAAGCAGGCCCGTCTGGAGCGCCTGCAGGCGCGCATCGAGGCCATGGGTTTCGAAAACAGCCAGAAGATGGTCGGCACGACCCAACGCGTGCTGGTCGAAGGCCCCTCAAAGAAGGACCCGAAACAACTGGCAGGTCGCACGGACAACAATCGTATTGTCAACTTTGACGGCCCGGCGGAACTGATTCATCAGTTCACCACCGTACGTATCACCGAGGCGCTGCCGCACAGCCTGCGCGGGGAACTCCTTCAATAATGGAAGTCAACTTCACCCCGGAAGACAATGTCCGCCTTGCCAACCTGTGCGGCGCGCTGGACGAGAACCTGAAGCAGATCGAGGACGCGCTGGAAGTCGGTATCGCACGCCGCGGCGGACATTTCCGCCTCTCTGGCGAGACCCATAACATGCGTCTTGCCGCGCAGTTGCTGGAAGACTTTTACGAACGCGCCCGCAAGCCCATTGGGCTGGAGGACGTGCAACTCGGACTGGTGGAGGTCGGTAAGTTGAGTGCGGATGCCGTGACCACGGCCTCTATGCCGGTGCTGATGACGCGCCGCTCCGACCTGCACGGGCGTACGCCTCGGCAGATCGAGTATCTGCAGCAAATTCAGGATTACGACATCACCTTCGGCATCGGCCCGGCCGGTACCGGCAAGACCTATTTGGCTGTCGCCAGCGCAGTGGACGCGATGCAGCGCGACCGCGTCAAACGTATCGTGCTGGTACGCCCCGCAGTGGAGGCGGGGGAGCGCCTGGGCTTTCTGCCGGGCGACCTGACACAAAAAGTCGACCCTTATCTGCGCCCCCTCTACGACGCCCTGTACGACCTGATGGGCTTCGACACCGTGCACAAGATGTTCGAGCGCAACGCCATCGAAGTAGCACCGCTGGCCTACATGCGAGGACGCACGCTGAACCAGAGCTTCATCATTCTGGACGAGGCACAGAACACCACGCCGGAACAGATGAAGATGTTC
The DNA here is from genome assembly GCA_964445115.1 of uncultured Methylobacillus sp. Taxonomy (GTDB): domain Bacteria; phylum Pseudomonadota; class Gammaproteobacteria; order Burkholderiales; family Methylophilaceae; genus CAIJXJ01. The sequence continues at coordinate 6,370 of CAYUJU010000010.1, forward strand.
CTCACCCGTATCGGCTTTGGCACCAAGGCCGTGATCACCGGGGACGTGACCCAGATCGACCTCGGACGCGGCCAAAAGTCCGGCCTGATTGAGGCGCAAAAGGTACTGAAAGACGTGCGCGGCATCGCCATCACCCAGTTCCTGTCGCAGGACGTGGTGCGTCACCCGCTGGTGCAGAAGATCGTTAACGCCTACGAACGTTACGAGCAACAACAGGAAGAATCGGGCCGGGCATGAAACCCAAGCTGAGTCTGGCCGTGCAATACGCCACAAAACCGGAAGGCGTCCCAACGCGCTACCAGTTCAAGAAATGGGCGCAAGCGGCGCTTGAGTGCGATGCTGAAATCGCCTTGCGCATCGTCGATCTCGAAGAGGGACGCGAACTGAACCACACCTACCGCCACAAAGACTACGCAACCAACGTGCTGACTTTCCCGCTGATGCAGGAACCGGTGCTGCTGGGCGACATCGTGCTGTGCGCGCCAGTGGTCGAAAAGGAAGCCGCAGAGCAAGGCATTTCGCTAGAAGCCCATTATGCACACCTGACCGTGCACGGCGTCCTGCACATGCAGGGCTACGACCACGAACACGACGCCGATGCCGAAGTGATGGAAGCGCTGGAAACACAAATCGTCATAAAACTGGGGTATGCTGACCCCTATCTCGTTGAAAAGGAAGCCAGTTAATGGCGGATGACAGTCATAAGCCGACTTTACTCGAAAGGCTTTCCCACCTCCTGCTGCGCGAACCCGAAGACCGCGAGCAACTGATCGAACTCCTCCACGCCTCCTACGAGAAAAACCTGCTGGACGCCGATGCCCTGGCCATGATCGAGGGCGTGATGCAGGTGTCCGAAATGCAGGTACGCGACATCATGATCCCGCGTTCGCAGATGGATGTAATCGACATCACCGATCCGCCGGAAAAATTCATCCCGTTCGTGATCGAGACCGCGCACTCGCGCTTCCCCGTCATCGACGAGAACAAGGATGACGTGATCGGTATCCTGCTGGCCAAGGATCTGCTGCGCTATTACGCCGGGGACGAGGATTTCAACGTGCGCGACATGCTGCGTCCGGCCGTGTTCATTCCGGAGTCGAAACGACTCAACGTGCTGCTCAAGGAATTCCGCAGCAACCGCAACCACATTGCAGTGGTCGTGGACGAATACGGCGGTGTCGCCGGCATGGTAACCATTGAAGACGTGCTGGAACAGATCGTCGGCGACATCGAGGACGAATACGATTTCGACGAAACCGAGGACAACATCCTCCGCGACAGCAGCGGCCGCTACCGCATCAAGGCCCTGACCGAGATCGTAGACCTCAACGAGGCCTTGGGCACCGAGTTCAGCGACGAGGAATTCTCGACCATCGGAGGACTCATCGTCAGCAAGTTCGGCCATCTCCCCAAGCGCGGCGAACAGGTCATCGTGGACAACTACCGTTTCACGGTCCTGCGCGCGGACAGCCGCCGTGTCCATTCCCTGCTGGCAGAACTTTTGCCCGAGACTCTCCGAGAAGTGTCCGACTCAGGCCACTAAGCACGAACTTTCTTCGCGCCACCACCTCTTAACCCTCATGATCAGCAAATTTGAGGGGATGGGCATGCGGAATACATTCGGCATTCTCTTGTTGGGGCTATCGGTGACAGTACATGCCGAGTCAGGGTTACCCAGCCAGGACATCGAGTTTATCGGGGCATTACAGTCGCTCAGACAGCCAGAGGTGTTGGCTAGGCTGGGCCAACCGGCCAATGTGTTCGAGGTAATCGACCAGCAGGGCAAGGTCCGCTCGACCATCTGGCGCTACGAAGAGCTCAACACCACGGCGGATGGCAGCGTTTACCGGTTTACCGATATCGATTTCGTGGGCGACCGTATCAAGGATGTGATGTTTTCGAACAGTCCTCCAGAACAGGCGAGAGAGGAACGAGATGCACCTAGAGAGGTCTGTCCGTCGGAGGGGTGTCACGCCGAGCCCTTGATGCCCGAGCCCGGCGCGCCAGGCTAAGCCTATTTTTTCAGGGAGTCGCGGATTTCGCGCAGCAGCACGATATCTTCCGGTGTCGGGGCCGGTGCCGCCGGAGCAGCTTCCGCTTGTGCAGCCGCCTGGTTTTTCAGTCGGTTGATCTGCTTGACCATCATAAAGATCACAAACGCGAGGATCACGAAGTTCAGCGCGATCGTAATAAAGTTGCCGTAAGCCAGCATCGGCACACCGGCGGCCTTGAGCGCAGCATACGTTTGCGGAACGTCGGCAGGGCCATCAGCCAGCTTGATGAACATGTTGGAGAAATCCAGCTTGCCCAGCAACATGCCCACGACGGGCAGAATAATGTCACCAACCAGCGAATCGACGATCTTGCCGAACGCCGCGCCGATGATCACCCCCACTGCCAGATCGATCACATTCCCCTTGAGGGCAAACTCTTTGAATTCCGAAGCGATGCTCATCGCGGCAACCCCTTTCATGACTAGTTTGTTATTTATTGCATTACAGGCGCAAAGTGTGGGCCCGTGGCACACCCCCTGTCAACCCGCGAGGAATAGTGATTTAATCCTGTCTCCATGACCACGACAGACGCTCTCACCCCCCGCAACCACGACCGCGACAGCGCGGGCATGACCTACGTCTATCCAGTGGTTTCTCGACGTGCCGGCGGCGTGTCGATCGGCATCAACCTCAACCCCAACAATGCTTGCAACTGGCGCTGCATCTACTGCCAAGTACCCAACCTCACCCGCGGCAATGCCCCAGGCATCGACCTCGCACAACTCGAGCGCGAATTGCGCCAGATGCTGCATGAAGTAACGGCGGGCGATTTCATGCAGCAGCGGGTTGCCGAGGGCGCGCGCCACCTCGAAGACATCGCCTTTTCCGGGAATGGCGAGCCGACCAGCGCGAAGGTATTTCCAGAAACCGTCGCACTGGTCATTCGCGTGCTGCAGGATTTTGCCCTGCTGGGCAAGTTGAAGATCAGGTTGATCACCAACGGCAGCCAGATGGACAGGCCGGACATCCTGCAAGCCGTCCGCGCCATGGCGGCAGCCAATGGCGAAGTCTGGTTCAAGGTCGATGCCGCGACGCGGGAAGGCATCGCCCGCATCAACGACGTCTCGCTCAACCCGTCCGGTGTGCTTGAACGGTTGAAGGCGTGTGGCGCGGCCTGCCCCACCTGGATACAAACCTGCCTGTTCGCCATCGACGGGAACCCGCCGGACGAAGCTGAATGCCGAGCATGGCTGGATCTGGTCGGCGCAGCGAAAGACCGCGTGGCCGGCGTGCATTTGTATGGATTGGCACGGCCATCCATGCAGCCTGAAGCGGGTCGGCTTTCCAGCCTGCCGGCCGAGTGGATGCACGCCCTGGCGGCCCGGGTGGAGGCGCTCGGGATTCCTGTGAGAGTCAGCCCATAAGGGATATCAGCGTGCGAGACGCTGGTTCATCGCACGCAGCCGGGCGACGATCACCTTCATCACGTCGATCGCGAAGTTCGGTGTCTGCTGTACCAGGAATCTGAAGCGACGCTCGTCGATCTTGACCAGCCGACAGTCGGTACGCGCCACCACGTCGGCACTTCCCGGCGCATGATCGATCAAGGCCAGTTCTCCCAGCAGCGCCCCTTGGCTGACGGTGCTGATCAGGTCGTCGCCGAGGCGAATCTCCGCCTCACCGGCAAGCAGGACGTACATGAAGTCGTTAACTTCGCCGTGCTGGAGGATGGTGCTGCCGGCAGGGACGTTGACGGTATCAGTTTCATGCTTGAACAGGTGCGAAAAGTCCATGGGCGTAATCTTTCAAAGTTGAAAATGGTTGCCCGTATAATGCAGAAAAATTCAGGCCTCATCTACCTTGCGCACCTTCCACATTTTCCACCGACATCCGCTGATCTTAGCTTTTGTATTGGGCAGCCTCGCCGTCACAGGCTACGCCCCGATGGGTTTCTACCCCGCCCCTGTTCTCACGCTGGCTGGCCTATTCTGGTTATGGTCCACCAGCGACCAGCGCTGGCAACGCTTCCGCATGGGCTATGCCTATGGCCTGGGGCTGTTCGGCGTCGGCATCTCGTGGATCTACGTCAGCCTGCACGTTTACGGGGGCATGCCCATGCCGCTGGCCGGACTCGCGACCGCCGGGTTCTGTGCCTTTCTGGCCCTGTTTTCGGGCGCCGCAGGGTTTGTGAGCGCACACTACTCATCTTATCGATGGGCCGTCATGGCCCTCGCCTGGGTATTGCTGGAATGGGTACTGAACTGGATTTTCACCGGGTTCCCCTGGATGACGCTGGGCAACGCCCAAGTGCCGTCGAGCCCTCTGGCTGGGTTCGCGCCATTGCTGGGGGTATTCGGCGTGTCCTTGATGGGGGCCAGCTTTGCCGCCCTGCTGGCAGCCCGCCTGAACGGCGATAAACGCAAAGCCATCCTGTTCGCCCTGCTGGCGATCTGGGTCAGCGGCAGCCTGCTGAAGAAGATCGAATGGGGTACGCCGATCGGCAGCCCGATCACGGTCAGCCTGCTGCAGGGCAACATCGCGCAGGACATGAAATGGCAGCCGGAAGAAGCCCAGCGGACATTGGCCACGTATCTCGACCTGGCACGTCGGCACCCTGCAGAACTCGTCGTGCTGCCGGAAACGGCCCTGCCCATGCTGCGCGACGAAGTGCCCGCGGACTACCTCGCGCAATTGACTACCGCAGCAGGTGGCGATGTCCTGACCGGGTTGGTGGAAAGCGCGCCAGGCACCTACTTCAACAGCATGGTCAGCTATGGGAAAAGCCCCTCGCAAGCTTACCGCAAGGACCACCTGGTGCCGTTCGGCGAGTTTATCCCGCTGAAATCGTTGCTGGGGTGGATCTATCGCGACCTGCTGCACATCCCGCTCACCGATCTGTCGTCTGGCGGTGCAGCGCAACGCCCCATGTCCCTGGCAGGCCAGAAAATCGCGATTAACATCTGTTATGAAGACGTATTCGGCGAGGAAATCATCCGCCAGTTGCCGGAAGCCACCCTGCTGGTCAACGCCAGCAACGATGCCTGGTATGGCGAATCCTTCGCTGCGCACCAGCACCGGCAGATGTCGCAGATGCGCGCGCTGGAAACCGGCCGCATGATGCTGCGCGCCACCAACACCGGCGCCACCGCGATCATCAACCCCAAGGGCGAGGTACTGGCCGAGGCGCCGCATTTCACCACCACCGCCCTCACCGGCCAGGCGCAGGGATATACCGGCACGACGCCTTACGTGCGCTGGGGCAACTGGCCCGTCATCACCCTGATTTTCCTGGGGCTCGGGGTTTTGTGGACCCGAAAAAAGAAGTAAAATCAGGGCCTTTTGCAACCTGCAGAATCATTTTCGATGCTCACCTTCCAGCAAATCATTCTCACGCTTCAGCAATACTGGGACCAACAGGGCTGTGCACTGCTGCAACCCTATGACATGGAGGTCGGCGCCGGCACCAGCCACACCGCCACCTTCCTGCGCGCCATTGGCCCGGAACCCTGGAAAGCCGCCTACGTCCAACCCAGCCGCCGCCCCAAGGACGGTCGCTACGGCGAAAACCCAAACCGCCTGCAGCACTACTACCAGTTCCAGGTTGTGCTGAAGCCGGCACCGGACAATATCCTCGAACTGTATCTCGGCTCGCTGGAGGCATTGGGCTTCGACCTGAAGAAGAACGACATCCGCTTCGTGGAAGACGACTGGGAAAACCCGACCCTGGGCGCATGGGGCCTCGGCTGGGAAGTCTGGCTGAACGGCATGGAAGTCACGCAGTTCACCTACTTCCAGCAGGTCGGCGGCATCAACTGCAAGCCGATTACCGGCGAGATCACCTATGGCCTGGAGCGCCTGGCCATGTATCTGCAGGGCGTGGACAACGTCTACGACCTGACCTACGCACCGGGTCTCAAATACGGCGACGTGTTCCACCAGAACGAAGTGGAGCAGTCCACCTATAACTTCGAGCACAGCGACGTCGACTTCCTGCTCACCGCGTTCAACGCGCACGAGAAACAGGCACAGCACCTGATGGAAAACGCGCTGGCCCTGCCCGCCTACGAGCAGGTGCTCAAGGCCGCCCACACCTTCAACCTGCTGGATGCGCGCGGCGCGATTTCGGTCACCGAGCGGGCCGCCTATATCGGCCGCATCCGCAACCTGGCCCGCAGCGTCGCCCAGAGCTACCTCGACAGTCGTGCCCGTCTCGGCTTCCCGATGGCGCCCAGGGCATGGGCGGAAGAAGTCCTGGCGCAGATGGATAAGAAAGCAGCTTAAGCATGACCACGCAAAATCTACTCGTTGAACTGTTCGTCGAAGAATTGCCTCCCAAGGCACTGAAGAAACTGGGTGAAGCCTTCGCCGGCACTCTGTTCGATTCGCTCACGGCCCAGGGTCTGGTGAGCGCTGACGCCACCGTCACCCCTTTCGCTTCGCCGCGCCGCTTGGCTGCCCACATCACACTCGTCGCCGCGCAAGCCGATGACAAGCCGGTTTCGCAGAAGCTGATGCCGGTCAGCGTAGGACTGGATGCGAATGGCCAGGCCACCCCGGCGTTGCTGAAGAAACTGTCAGCACTCGGGGCTGATGCCTCCGTCGTGCCGTCCCTGAAACGCGAAAACGACGGCAAGGCCGATGTGCTGTTCCTGGACGTCGTCATGCCGGGCGCCAAACTCGCAGAAGGTTTGCAGAAGGCGCTGGAAGATGCCCTTGCCAAGCTGCCCATCCCGAAAGTGATGACTTACCAGCTGCATGAAAACTGCGACCAGCCCGGCTGGAGTAGCGTCAACTTTGTGCGCCCGGCCCACGGCTTGGTGGCGCTGCACGGCGCAGCAACCGTAGCGGTCTCTGCGCTCGGTCTCACCTCCGGCAACATCACACAGGGCCACCGCTTCGAGGCCGCCAAGCACCCGGTCGTACTCAAGGATGCCGATAGCTACGCAGCACAACTGCGTGACGAAGGCGCCGTGATCGCCAGCTTCGAGGCGCGTCGCGCCGAAATCGTGCGCCAACTGACCGAGGCAGCAGCCAGGCAAGGCCTGAAGCCCATCGAGGACGACGCGCTGCTGGACGAGGTCACCGCGCTGGTCGAGCGCCCCAACGTGCTGTTAGGCCAGTTTGAAACCGAGTTTCTGGAAGTGCCACAGGAATGTCTGATCCTGACCATGAAGGCCAACCAGAAATACTTCCCGCTGCTGGATGCCGCCGGCAAGCTGACCAACAAGTTCCTGATCGTGTCCAACATCAGTCCGGCGGATCCCTCCGCCGTGATCGGCGGCAACGAGCGCGTGGTACGCCCGCGCCTCGCCGACGCCAAGTTCTTTTTCGAGCAGGATCGCAAGAAAACGTTGGAATCACGCACTGACGGCTTGGACAAGGTGGTGTACCACAACAAGCTAGGCACACAAGGTGAGCGCAGCCAAAAGGTGCGAATGATTGCGGCCTCGATCGCATCCATGCTGGGAGGCAATGTTCTGGAGGAAGCCGCAGACAAGGCCGCACAACTGGCCAAGACCGACCTGCTGACTGACATGGTAGGTGAATTCCCGGAGTTGCAAGGCATTATGGGCCGTTACTACGCTCTTAACGATGGCCTATCTAATGACATCGCCGACGCCATAGAAGATCACTACAAGCCTCGCTTCGCCGGCGATGACCTGCCCCGCAACGACGTTGGCATCTGTGTTGCGCTTGCCGACAAGCTAGAAACCCTCGTCGGCATGTTCGGCATTGGCCAGATACCAACTGGCGACAAAGATCCATTCGCACTTCGTCGGCATGCACTTGGTGTCATCCGTATCCTCATGGAACGTAATTTGCCGCTTCACCTGGATTCTCTACTATTCGTGGCAGCTGGCATCCGAGGCTTTTCCGAAGACATCTCGTCCCAAGTCGCGGACTTTATGTTCGATCGCCTGTCTGGCCTGCTACGCGAGCAAGGCTACAGCCCTCAAGAAGTAGATGCAGTCATCTCATTGCGTCCACAGCAACTCGGTGACATCGCCAAGCGCCTGACTGCTGTGCGTGCCTTCACCGCGCTGCCAGAAGCCGAAAGCCTGGCCGCCGCCAACAAGCGCGTCGGCAACATCCTGAAGAAGGTCGAAGGCACCGTCGCAGCCAAGGTCGATCCGGCCCTGCTGCAGGAAGCTGCGGAAAAGGCACTGAACGAGGCGCTCACCCAAGTCGCGCCGCAGGCCGATGCCGCCTTCACCCAGGGCGACTACACGGCTTCGCTGAAGGCGCTGGCCGCGCTCAAGGCGCCCGTGGACGCCTTCTTCGACGACGTGATGGTCAACGCCGAAGACCCGGCCCTGCGTGCCAACCGCCTCGGCCTGCTGGCCACGCTGCATCAGGCGATGAACCGCGTGGCAGACCTTTCCAAGCTGGCCGCCTGATCGGGAAGCGCGCGACATCATGAAACTCGTCATTCTGGACCGGGACGGCGTCATCAATTACGACTCCGCCCAGTTCATCAAGAGCCCGGAAGAATGGATCCCCATTCCCGGGAGTCTGGAAGCGATCGCCATGCTCAACCAGGCGGGGTTTCGCGTCGCGCTGGCCACCAACCAGTCCGGCATTGAACGCGGCCTGTTCGACATGGCCACGCTCAACGCCATCCACGACAAGATGCACCGGGCGCTCGCCCAGTTCGGTGGCCGCATCGACGCCCTGTTCTACTGCCCGCACACCGCCGACTCGCACTGCAACTGCCGCAAGCCCAAGCCCGGCATGCTGGAAGAAATTTCCCGCCGGTTCAGCACCGGTCTGGAGGGTGTCCCCAGCGTGGGCGACTCCCTACGCGACCTGCAGGCTGGAATGAGCCTGGGAGCCCAGCCGATCCTGGTCCGCACCGGCAAGGGCGAAAAAACCCTGGCAGAAGGCAATCTTCCGGAAGGTACCTGGCTCTGCGCCGACCTGATGGAAGCCGCGCAACGCATCATCGACGACAAAGCATGACGCGCCTGCGCTCACTCCTCTTCAATCTGGGCATGTGGATCATGGTGATCCCGTTTGCCCTGCTCGCCCTGCTGCTGATTCCCATGTCGGCACCCCGGCGCTCCCACATCGTCGCCGGTTGGGCACGCTTCGTCATGTGGTGGTTGGGCATTACCTGCGGCCTGCGCTTCCGTGTCATCGGCCGGGAACACATTCCCGCCCACCCCTGCGTCATTCTGGCCAAGCACCAGTCGGCATGGGAGACCATCGCCTTCCAGGCTATCTTTCCGCCGCAAATCTGGGTGCTGAAGCGCTCCCTGTTGCTGTTGCCATTCTTCGGCTGGGCCTTGTGGGCGCTGAAGGCTATCGCCATCGACCGCTCGGCTGGGCGTGAAGCGCTCAAGCAACTAGTAGCCCAGGGGCAGGAGCGCTTGGCCATGGGCCTGTCGGTGGTCGTGTTTCCCGAAGGCACGCGCATCGCACCGGGGCAGCGCGGCAAGTATCACATCGGCGGCGCATGGCTGGCCACGCACACCGGGGCGACCGTCCTGCCGGTGGCGCACAACGCCGGCGAATTCTGGCGCAAGAACAGTCTGCTGAAGCAGCCCGGCATCATCACGGTCAGTGTCGGCCACCCCATCGAGGCGGCCGGCATGAAGGCCGAGGAGTTGAACCGGCAAGTCGAGGCCTGGATCGAAGCGGAAATGCCGCGGCTCGCGACCCTGTGAGCCAGCACCACCTGCACACCCACAGCGGCGTGCGCATTCCCTACCAGCTCAAGGTCAGCGCCAAACGCCGTACCATCGGCCTGCGCATCGATGCCAACGGCCTCACCGTACACACGCCGCGGCGCGTACCACAGTCCACGCTGGACAAATTGCTGCAAGACAAAGTCGACTGGATCCTGCGCAAACTGAGCGAATGGCAGGAACAGCCGCCGGCGTTCGCATGGTGTGACGGCGCCACGCTCCAGTACCTGGGCAACGACATCCGCCTGACCCTGCGCCAGGACGCACGCAATCGTACCCCCACCCTCGACGGTACCGAACTGGTAGTGGCGCAGCCGGACCCTGCCGACCTTGCCGCCGTCAAACGCAAGGTTGCGTTATGGTATGCCAAGGAGGCTCGCAGCGATTTCACCCGGCGCATCGAACTTCTGGCAGCCAAACTCGGTGTGCCGACGCCTCCCGTGTATTTATCCAACGCCAAAACCCGCTGGGGCAGCTGCAATTCGCGCGGAGAAATCCGGCTGCATTGGCGCCTGGTGCAGGCCCCCCCTCACGTCATCCATTACGTGGTCGCCCACGAACTCGCCCACCTCAAGGAAATGAACCACAGCCCGCAGTTCTGGGCCTGGGTGGCAAAACTATGCCCGGAGTATGAACAGGCCAAAACCACCCTGAAAACGCTTTCCCGCACCTTGCACCTGATCTGAGGCAGCACGCTGCGCCCGTGCTAATATTGCTTCGCTGCAATCATTCCAAACCACTCAGAGGGAGATAACAATGAATTTCGGGGATGCGATCAAAGTCTGTTTTTCCAAGTATGTCGATTTCAACGGCCGCGCCAAGCGTCCGGAGTACTGGTGGTTTTTCCTGTTCTGCTTCCTGGTGTCGCTGGTGCTGAACATCGTCAGCGCCGGCCTTTCCCTGGTGTTTTCGCTGGGCACGCTGCTGCCCTCACTGGCCGCAGGCGCGCGTCGGCTGCACGACACCAATCGCAGCGGCTGGTGGCAACTGCTGTGGATCATTCCGGTGATCGGCTGGATCGTGATGATCGTGTTCCTGGTGCAGGAAGGGGAAGCAAGCGAGAACGCTTACGGCAGCGCGCCAGAAGCCTGAGTCTTCACCCACACGTATTAAAAATAAAAAGCCGGGGACTACCCCGGCTTTTTTGCGCCTGCATCTGGCTAGCGCAAGCGCAACGCGTTCAGTACCACGACCAGCGAACTGGCCGACATGCCCAGAGCCGCCAACCAGGGCGAGATATACCCGGTTGCCGCAAACGGCAATACCAGCAAGTTGTAGCCCAGTGCCCAGGCAAAGTTCTGGCGAATGATACTGAGGCCGAAACGGCTGGTCGCCACGGCGTGGTCGATTTCCAGCAAGCTCTCAGTCAACAGCACCACATCCCCCGTCGTCCGCGCCATCTGGGTGCCGCTCCCCATAGCGATTGACACTTGGGCACCCGCCAGCACCGGGGCATCGTTGATTCCGTCGCCAACCATGGCCACCACTTCCCCGCGGTCCTGGAGGGCACGCAGTGCGGCCAGCTTGCCTTCTGGCGTCAAACCGGCGTGCCAGTCGTCCACTCCGAGGGCACGTGCGTGGTAGGCCACGGCATCCACGGCGTCACCACTCATGATGCTGACACGCATGCCACGCTTCCTGAGCATGGACACCATCTCCGCGGCTTGCGCACGCGGGGTATCGGCCAGCACAAAAGCCGCCAGCACTTGCTGCTCGTCGCACAACCAGACCACGGAAGCTCCTTGCGGAAGCTCCCGGTCCAGTTTGCACGCTGGAGTCAGCGCAGGATTCAACGCGGTACTGCCAATGCTGTAGCGCCGCCCCTCCACCGTCCCGGCCACGCCCTTCCCAGGCACGTTCTCGCTGAACGTCACGGGCAATAGATGCTGCCGATCCACTGCCTGCAGGAAACTTTGCGCCAGCGGATGCTCCGAGGCCTGCTCCAGGCTTGCTGCAAGCAACAGGCAACGTGCCTCGTTGTGGCTAGCGAAGGGGATAGTCTGCAACAGTGCTGGCTTGCCCAGGGTAAGGGTGCCGGTCTTGTCGAACACGAAATGCGTGACCTTGGCGAGCGTTTCTAAGGCATGGCCACGCGTCAGCAGCACGCCGCGCTTGACCAGATGCGAGCCTGCCGCGGCGAAGGCCGCCGGGGCGGCAAGGGACAAGGCACAGGGACAACTGACGACCAGCACGGCCAGCGTAATCTCGAAGACACGATTGCTGTCGACTCGCCACCATACCCACGCCACGATCGCCACGAACACCAGCAAGGCATAAGTGAAATATTCCGCGATACGATCTGCGACTTGGGACAGTCTCGGTTTCTGTGCCTGGGCTCGGTCCAGCAGCCGCGCAATCCCGGCCAACACGGTGTCTTCCCCCACCCCGGTCACGCGGATACGCAACGGGCTTTCGTAGTTGACGCTGCCGGCATACACCAGATCACCGGGCCTCTTGGGTAAGGGCCGGCTCTCACCGGTCAGCAGCGATTCGTCGGCACTGCTTTCGCCCTGCACCACGATCCCGTCGGCGGCGATGGTCTCGCCCGGCTTGGCCAGGATCACGTCTTCCGTGGTCAGCTCGTGCACAGGAACCAGTGCCAGCGCCTCGTCCTTGCCGATGCGGTTGGCCATCGCCGGCACCAGACGCAGCAGGTTTTCCGCGGCTTCGACCGATTTCTCCCGGGCATTGCGCTCCAGAAAGCGTGTCGCCAGCAGGAAGAACACCAGCATGCTGATGGTGTCGTAGTACACCACCCCATCCCCCAGCCAGGTGGTCCAGACACTGCCGACAAATCCGGTCAGTACCCCGAGCGAGATCGGGAAATCCATGTTGAGTTGCCCGCGCTTCATCGCACGCCAGGCGGACTGGTAGAAGGGAATAGCCGCATAAAGCACGGCAGGCACCGTCATCAACAGGCTGAACCAGCGCATCAGCTGTACCGTGGCGTGGTCCATGCCCGTCGCGGCCCCGGCGTACAGCGCCACGCCCAGCATCATGACCTGTCCCATCGAGATCCCGGCCACGGCCATGCGGCGGATATCGAGCTTGCGTCTGGCCTGTCGCAGTTCTTCCTGTTGCTGCGCGTTGAACGGGTGCGCCTGATAGCCCAACTTGCGGATTTCGGCCAGAATGGACGACAGCTTGATGCGGCTGTCGTCCCAGGTCACGCGCGCCCGATGCGAGGCATAATTCACGGAAACTTGATGCACCCCGGGCAATTGCGCCAGATGGCGCTCGTTCAGCCAGATGCAAGCCGCACAGGTAATCCCTTCGAGAATGAGCGAGGCCTGCTTGAGATGATCGGGCGAAGTCGAAACAAAGCTTTTCTGCACCTCGGAGTGGTCGTACAGATCCAGCTTGCGCAGTTCGTCCGGGACAAGTGCATCCGCCGTTTTCGGAAGTTCGGTACGGTAGCGGTAATAATCTTCCAGACCGTTGTGGACGATGGACTCAGCCACGGCCTGACAGCCTGGGCAGCACAAGTCATGCTCCTCGCCCAGCACCCGCACGCGAAACCGGCTGCCGGCGGGCACCGGCAAGCCGCAATGAAAACAGTTGTCTTCCACGGCCTTACTTTTGGGGTTCTGGTTCATCCACGAACAGCGAACGGTTCATCTGGAACACATCTTCGCCACGCGTCACGTTGACCTTGAGCAACCAGCGGCCGGGGTTTGGCAACGTCAGTGTCGTACCGTACAGACCGTCGGCTTCCGGCTTCAGCATCAAGTGCTGGTCGTCCTTGCTGTTCGCCATGCGCCAGACGATCAGTTCCACCTGATCCGCGACGACCTCCTGCCCCTCAGCATCACGCACCCGCATCTTCACCGCAACTTCCGTGCCGCTGCGCATGCCTTCCAGCCCGTCGATCTCAACCTTCCAGCCCAGATTGCGCTGCTCTTCCACCCGCTTCATGTGCTGCTCGTATAGCTTGTTGCGATCATGCGGAATCACGCCAGGAAACGCCGTGTGCAGGCGCTGGTTCTCCGGGTTGGGCAGGAACCAGCTGGAGAATTTGTCCGGCAGACCATGGCTGGAGACCGACAACAGGATGGCGTTGAATACCACCAGCAATCCGAAGAATATCGCGATCGCCTTGGGTGCCCAGTGCATCTTCCCCCGCCCCCCCTGACGCACCGCACCAAAAATTCCCAGCACGGCCGCAGTCGCCATGAACACCGCCAGATGGATCGCCAGCATGTCACCCCCCTGCCAGTGCACCATGCTGTATCCGAGATAGGCCATGAACGGTAACGCCCCGCCCAGAATGCCGCTCCAGTAATGAGACAACCCTACGCGGCGCGCGAGCATGAACAAACCCGCCACGGCCAGCAATCCGCCGAACAGGGTTTCGGTCGTCGTCAATTCCAGCATCTCAATGTCCCTCTTTCTTGGCGGAGAAGTTCACCTTGCGCACCACCTGTTCCGCCGGATTCGACAGTGGTGTAACGACGAACTCGAGCTCATGTTGATGTTCTGCCAATTCATGCTCAAGGTCGACTTTCGCGTTCAGGTTCAGATCCTTGCCGGGTCGCACTCGAATTTCCGGTAACGGTCCGAGGTCGAGCGCCGAGGCAGGGACGCCCTTCACTTCGATGCTGAAGTGCTCCTCGTGTTCCGTCTTGTTGACGATGTGGATTTGATAGCGGTTGCGGATCCTTTCGTCTGACAACTCCACGAACAATGGCTGCCGGACCTGCTGCACCCGCACCTCAACCGAGGTCCGATGTGTGAGACCCCAGCCAAGCCAGCCAAGTGCAACCACAAGTGCCAGTCCGTAACCCATGACCTTAGGATTCTTCCAGTGTAGCTGCGGCGTTTTCGGTTGATCACTGTGCAAGTTGGCATCCGAATCGTAGCGGATCAATCCTTGCGGATAGCCTACCGAATCCATGATGTTGTTGCAGGCATCAATACACAGCCCGCAGGAAATACACTGATACTGCGTCCCCTTGCGAATGTCGATCCCGGTCGGGCACACCTGTACGCAAAAGCCGCAGTCGACGCAATCGCCATGTCCTTGCGCCTGCCGCTCTTCTCGCGTCTTCAGTCCGGCCTTGGTGATCGTACGACCAGCAGCCCCTTCCCCTCGGCGCGCGTCATAGTTGACGTACAACGTATCCTTTTCGTACATCACGCTCTGGAAGCGCGCGTACGGGCAGAAATGCAGGCAAATCTGTTCGCGTGCGATACCGCCGCAGAAATAGGTCGTCAGCGTCAGGATCAAGACCGTGAAATAAGCAGCATATGCAGCCTGGCCGGTAAAAAAGTCCAGCAACAACTGCGGTGCATATGTGAAATAGGCGGCAAACGTGAACCCGGTCCAAAATGAAATCAGGATCATCAGGAAGTGCGAACCGCCGATTTTCAGGGTCTTTTCCACATTCCACGGCTGCTTGCGCAAGCGCAAACGGGCCGGACGTTCCCCCTGAATCCAGTGTTCGATCATGATGAACAGGTCTGACCAGATCGTCTGGAAACAGAAATAGCCACACCACGCCCGACCAACCAGTCCAGTCACGAAGAACAGCAGCGCCGCTGCCAGGAACAGCAGCATGGACATCCAGAAGATATCCTGTGGATACGACACGAGATCAAAGATGAAAAACCGCTTGCTTACCAGATCGAACATCACCGCCTGGTTGGCTGCGCTGACGCGTTCCCAGGGCAGCCAAGGCAGCAGGAAATATACTGCAAACGCCACGACCAACACGGCGGTCTTGAAGTTGCGGAACTTGCCCTTGACCGATCGCGTGTGGATCGGGATATGTTTCTGGTACAGCATGGAGGGGTCAATGTTGTGCTCGGACATGCTATTCGTGACTCTACATTGGTAAAACGACAGGATAACGCATGACGCTCTTGCGAGACCATTTCAGCAATTCACGAAACTACGCTTTTGACTGAAATTGGCGCAAGGACTGACGTCACGCCAAAGACAAAGGCCCACGACAAGTGCGTGGGCCTTTGATGAATTACCGCCTTACTTCAGGGACAACTTACTGCCCGCCACCCAGCGTATCGTGGACGTACAGGGTCAGCACCTTGATCTGTTCAGACTTCAGACGACCTGCCCATGCCGGCATCTTGCCACGGCTCATGCCCTCGGACACGATCTTCTGAACTTCAGCCACCTTGCCGGCCGCGTCGGTGTGCGCCGGAACGTTAGCCCACAGCCAGCTCTTGTCAGTCAGGTTGGCAGAACCCATGGCCTGGATCCCCTTGGCATCCGGACCGTGACACACGGCGCATCCGCCTTCGGTTTCAAACACGGCCTTGCCAGCTTCGGCAGCCGCCGCGTCATGCGGCTCGCCAGACAGACTCAGGACATAGTTGGCCACCTGAGTGATCTTTTCGTCCGGCAGTACACCCTTGAACGCCGGCATCACGCCATTGCGACCGTTCATCAACGTTTCGTTGATCTTGTCGTAGGTGCCGCCATACATCCAGATGTCGTCAGTCAGGTTCGGGGAGAAAGTCACCTTACCCACGCCACCAGCCTGGTGACAAGGTGCGCAGTTATCCTTGAACAGCGTCGCGCCGGCAGAATTCACGAACTGCATCAACTCGGCATCCTTGGAAACCGCGTCGTACGGCGCAGCCGCCACCTTGTCGAACCATTGCTTCTGTTCGGCATTGTGCGCGTTCATCTCGGCCATCAGTTTGGAACGCATGTTCCAGTGCGTGGTCTTCTGCTCTTCGGAGCCATCCACCTTCTTGGCCGTGTAAGTAATGGTGTTACCCACGCCCTTGGTGTAATCGTGACCGATCGGCCATGCCGGATACATGATCCAGTAGATGATCGAGAACACGACGGTGATGTAGAACGTCCACACCCACCACATCGGCAGCGGATTAGTGAGCTCCTGCAGGGTTTCATCCCACACGTGCCCGGTAGTTACAACGGATTTAGCTTTATCCTGAGTCATGATTGTGCTTCCTTATTTATCCTCATCCAGGAGTGGAATGTTCTTGTGCTCCTCCAACCGCTGACCGCGCTTCCCATTACCGTAAAGGTAGTAGAGGATGCCGCAGAACACGCTGAAGAAAATCACCAATGCCAGCGGCTTGGTATTTTCAAACTTGGTAAACCACAAGAGCCATTCCATTGACCGGGTTCCTTAGCGGAATTTGGCGAAATAGTCGTCGTCGAACTGCTTGAAGTCGACCATCGTGCCCAGCACTTGCAGATATGCAACCAGAGCGTCCATTTCTGTGACGTCATCCTTGTTGTTGTCGTAATTGCCTGCTTGCGCTTGAGCGACCAGGTTCTTCTCGGCATCCGGGATGTGCAGGGTCTTGGCGACCTCTTCACCGAACTGTTGCACGTTGCGGTCATACTCGGCCTGGCTCATGGAGTAAGGCACACCGGTCGTACGCAGCGCCTTCAGACGCAACGTCAGATCGGAGGTATCCAGCTTGGTGGACAGCAGCCACGGATAGTTCGGCATCACCGATTCCGGCACCATGGAACGCGGAGCAACCAAGTGCTGGACGTGCCAGTCATTGGAGTACTTGCCGCCCACGCGCGCCAGGTCAGGCCCCGTACGCTTGGAACCCCACTGGAACGGATGGTCATACTTCGACTCGGCCGCCAGAGAGTAATGGCCATAACGCAGGGCCTCGTCACGGAAAGGACGAATCATCTGCGAGTGGCACAGGTAACAACCTTCACGGATGTAGATATCGCGACCGCGCTGTTCCAGTGGGGTGTAAGGACGCACCATGTCCTTGCCATCGGCCGTCTTGACGACTTCCACCGTATCCTTGATGAAGAACAGTGGCACGACCTCCACGAGACCGCCGGCACTGATGGCCAGCATGGTCAGCACCAGCAGCCAACCAGCGTTACGTTCAATTTTATCGTGTTTCATTTATAGCTCCCGTATTCCAATCGCCGGTTAAGCAGCAGCCGTTGCGACGTTGGTCGCTTCGGTATTGCCCTGCTTGATGGTCTTGTACATGTTGTAGCACATCAACACCATACCGGTCAGGAAGAATGCGCCACCCAGTGCACGCATCGCGTAGAACGGATGCATTGCAGCCACGGATTCAGCAAACGAGTACTGCAGGTTGCCAAAGTCATCGAATGCACGCCACATCAGACCCTGCATGATGCCGGAGATCCACATCGCGGTGATGTACAGCAGCACGCCGATCGTAGCCAGCCAGAAGTGCACATTGATCAAGCGCAGGCTGTAAACCTGTGTATTCCACAGACGCGGGATCAGGTGGTACAGGGAACCGAAGGAAATCATCGCCACCCAGCCCAGCGCACCGGAGTGCACGTGGCCCACGGTCCAGTCCGTGTAGTGAGACAGCGCGTTCACGTCCTTCAGTGACATCATCGGACCTTCGAAGGTGGACATGCCGTAGAACGACAAGGCCACGATCAGGAAACGCATGATCGGGTCGGTGCGCAGCTTGTCCCATGCACCGGACAGGGTCATGATGCCGTTGATCATACCGCCCCAGGACGGCAGCAGCAGCATGATGGAGAAGGTCGCAGCCAGCGTAGATGTCCAGTCAGGAATCGCGGTCCAGTGCAGGTGGTGCGCACCGGCCCACATGTACATGAAAGACAGGGCCCAGAAGTGCACGATGGACAGACGGTAGGAATACACCGGCCTGCCAGCCTGCTTCGGCACGAAGTAGTACATCATGCCCAAGAAGGCTGCAGTCAGGAAGAAGCCCACTGCATTGTGCCCATACCACCACTGCGTCATCGCATCCTGAGCGCCGGAGAACAGGCTGTAGGACTTGATGGAGAACAGGTCAATCGGCACCGCCAGATTATTGAAGGTATGCAGCAGCGCGGTCGCGAGAATAAAGGAGAGGTAGAACCAGTTGGCCACGTAGATGTGTGGCTGCTTGCGGTTCATCAGGGTGCCGACGAAGATGGCCAGGTAAGCCACCCACACCACTTCGATCAGCAGGTCGATCGGCCATTCCATTTCGGCGTATTCACGACCTTGGGAATGCCCCATCACGTCGCCAAGCGCGGCCAGCACGATCACGGCTTGCCAACCCCAGAACGTGAAGTTCGCCAGACCATTGCCCCACAAACGGGTCTGACAGGTACGTTGCACCACATAGTAGGAGGTGGCGAACAGCGCGCTACCACCGAAACCGAAAATCACGGCACCGGTATGCACCGGACGCAGACGACCGAACGTGATGTACGGAATATCGAAATTAAGGAACGGAAACGCCAGTTCGGAAGCGATATACACCCCCACCAGCATCCCCACTGCGCCCCATACCAGGGTCATGATAGTGAACTTACGGACAATATCGTAGTTATATTGCTCGCTCGTCACAACGCTCGCCGTAGCCATTGTTACCTCCCGTTTATACCAAAAAGTCGTGGTGCAACATCATAACACGCGACGAAATGTCGCACCCCATGCCGAAGTATATTCCGCAACCCGTAATGCGACAAGTCTGTCTTGATTAAAAACCCGAATTTATTCGTGGCATTTTTACTCGGCCACCAAAATGCCTAAATCATGCGCAATATCCGCCGGTTTCTGGCCATGATTCAGGTAAATCCGGGGCACCCCCTGCTTGTCGAACACGGTCACCCCCGCCGTGTGGTCGATGGTGTATCGACTACGCCCCGAGGACTCCACCTTCTTGTAGTACACCTTGAATCGCGCAGCAGTTTCCGCCGTCACCTCCGGGCTTGCATACAACCCCAAAAATGCCGGATCAAACGCCGGCACGTATTGTGCCAGCACCTCCTGTCGATCACGCTCGGGGTCCAGCGTGACGAACAGCACCTGCACCTGACGCCCCGCCTCCCCCATCAGTTTCACCCCTCGCGCCATATCAGCCAGCGCCGTCGGACAAACGTCCGGACAATGGGTGTACCCGAAAAAGATCGCGACCACCTTGCCCCGAAAATCCTGCAACCGGCGTGGCTGACCATGATGATCGGTCAAATTGAAACGCCCATCCAGCGCACCCGCCTGCAGCGGCACACCGACAAAGGCAGGCGTGTCGGACGACTGCCGCACACACCCGCAGAGACAAAACGCCAACAGCAGCACAGCGAAATCACGCATCAGCCCATCGCACCCCAAAGCACCAAATAAAAACCCCCTTCCCGGCAATCCGGAGAAGGGGGCATGGCAATCACGATAATTGCCGAGTCAAACGCGGGCTTGAGTTAGAACTTCTTGCCAACGCCCAGACCGAAGACCCACGGATCGATATCGAGGCTATCAATCTTCTTCCAACCACCGATATTCGCCTTAACATCGGTGTCAATCCACACCTTCTTCACATCAGCGTTAATCAGCCAGCCATCCTTCAAATTGATGTCGACGCCAGCTTGCAGCGCCATACCGAAACTATTGGTGTCAACCTTAATAGGCAGTCCAGCAACTGCAGCACCAGAACTAAAGGTCAGACTCTTGTCCATAAAACGAGTGTAGTTCACACCAGCGCCCACATAGGGATCGATCATTTGATCCGGATTGAAGTGCCACTGAATGGTCAGCGTCGGCGGCAGCAGATTCACGGAACCCAAGCCTTGATTGCCAACTGCCGCACCAGCGTCACCCTTCACCTTCACGTCGTGACGGGTACCAGTGGCCAGAATCAACTCAGCCGCAATGTTCTTGGTGATGTAGTAGGAGAAATCGATTTCTGGAATGGTATTGCTATCTACAGCCAGCTCAGCACCCTGAGACATCGTGCCAGCGCCGACGTTAGTGTTCACGGTTGCACCCAGCTTGCTGTCTTCATCCGGGTTGATGTTGACGGCACGCACGCGCACCACGAAATCACCAGCTTCAGCCATTGCAAAGGACGGGGCGAAAGCAGCGGCTACCAGGGCAGCCAGTACGATCTTTTTCATGTTGAATCTCCGTTAAAGTTAATCAGGACAAAAATATCTTTGAATGGATTCTACTTGATTTGCCCATCATTGCAAAAGGCATATTGCACTGCCACGCCATTTCGGTGCGACTGTGTTGTAATTTCGCAACACCTATTTGTCATTTTTTCCGAAATCGAAGCCGAAGCCGAACACCCCGCATTTGGCACCGGCAAGGCGGTTGGCCTGTTCCATCGCTGCTGGCAACGTCTGCCCCGAAGTCAGAGCGTGAATCATGCCCGCATTAAAGGTATCCCCCCCGCACCAAGGGTATCAATCACACGCACTGGCGGATGGGCGGTCGCGTGGCAACCAGTGCCTGAGCGGTCTCGCCCGTAGGCGCCTTGCTCGCCCCACGCAACCACCAGTTCAGCATGGTGGCACCCAAACCCCTCGAAAAAGTCTTGCGGCCCTGCAAACTCATGATGCTCGACAAAACCGCGCGAACACAACAACAGGTTGGCAAACGTATAACACGAGGCAATCCCCTCCCTTGGCTTCTCCAGTTCCAGAGAAATCCGACCGGCTGGCGAACGCTGACGCACCGCCGCCATCATCGCCGCCAATGCAGAGACATTGCGCCCCTCGAAATGAATCCAGTCGTAGCCCGCTGGATCGATCACATCAAAATCCGAACGCCGCAATTCCGGCAGATCACGATAGTGCACAATGCTGCGACTCATGCCGGACAGATAGATGCTGGAAGTCGGTGCCCGTCCGGGCAATCTCGGACAGCGCGAAAAATCGACGCCGTGTATCCGGAAATCGTTTTCGATCACGGCAGTTTCCGGCGCTTTGGCCAGCACGCCGAGGAACTCAACCTCGTGCCCCAGCCCGGCGAGCACGACCGCAGAATTGGCGGCATTGCCGCCACGACAGGTGCGCAGGGAACGCGCCCGCATTTCCTCATCGGCAGCGGGTACATGATCGAGTTCGAACACCAGATCCAGCGTTGCCGTGCCGACCATCAGAATGCGCGCCATTTCCAGTTCCCGTCCTGTGCAATAGTGGAATGATACGTCTATAATTATTCACTTTTGAGCTTCGGAGAAACAAGATGGCTATGGCCAACACGATGGCCGACCGCGACGGTCTGATCTGGTATGACGGCAAAATGGTGCCTTGGCGTGAAGCCACCACCCACGTCCTGACCCACACCCTGCACTACGGCATGGGCGTTTTCGAGGGCGTACGCGCTTATAGGACCGAGAAGGGCACCGCCATCTTCCGTTTGAAAGAGCATACCGACCGCCTGTTCCGTTCCGCCCACATCCTGGGCATGAAGATGCCGTTCGACAAGGCAACCATCATAGAAGCGCAAAAGGCTGCCGTGCGCGAGAATAAGTTGGAATCCGGCTACCTGCGCCCGATGGCATTCTACGGTGCCGAAGCCATGGGCATTTCCGCCAAGACCCTGTCGACCCACATTATCGTGGCGGCATGGCCATGGGGCGCCTATCTGGGCAAGGAAGCGCTGGAAAACGGCATCCGCGTGAAGACCTCTTCCTTCTCTCGCCACCACGTCAACATCACGATGTGCAAGGCCAAGGCCAACGGCAACTACATGAACTCCATTCTGGCGCACCAGGAAGCCGCGGCCGACGGTTACGACGAAGCCCTGCTGCTGGACGTGGACGGTTTCGTCGCCGAAGGTTCCGGCGAGAACGTGTTCATCGTGCGTAACGGCAAGCTGTATACACCGGACCTGACCAGCGCACTGGAAGGCATCACCCGCGACACCATCGTGCAACTCGCGACGGAAATGGGCCTGCAGGTGATCGAAAAACGCATCACCCGCGACGAGGTCTACTCTGCGGATGAAGCGTTCTTCACAGGCACCGCAGCAGAAGTGACGCCGATCCGCGAACTGGATAATCGCGCCATCGGCGCCGGCAAACGCGGCCCCGTGACCGAAAAGCTGCAGTCCAAGTATTTCGATGTCGTGACGGGCAAGTCTGCACAGCACATGGGCTGGCTGACGCTGGTCTAAGGAGAACGTGATGTCCAAGGAACCCCGCGAAGTCGAAGTCACCGCAAAGGATTTGCCGCTGCACTGCCCGACCAGCGAGTCGGCACTGTGGTGCTCCCACCCTCGTGTATTCCTGGATGTCGCAGCAACCGGTTCGGTGTTGTGTCCCTACTGTGGCACCAAATACCGGCTGAAACCGGGCGAGGTCGTCAAGCATCACTGACCGCCCATCCGGACCAGCAGCGATAAAAAAGCGGGCATTGCCCGCTTTTTTATTTCGCCCAATCCGGCAACTGCTGCACCTCCACCGGCTGCCCCCACAGCATCGACATGACCGATTGCGCCTCTGCCGGGTTACCACTCGTCCAGAACTCCGCCGGCCCGGCGGTTTCGCCCAGTAACCCGTGGGCCTCCAGCCTGCGTCGCAATTGCCGTGCCACCGCAGCTCCCGTATCGATAATGGCGACATCGGGTCCGACTGCACGCTCAATCAAAGGACGAACAAACGGGTAATGCGTGCACCCCAGTACGATGGTATCCGCCCCCTGCGCCAACAAGGGTTCAACGTACTTCAGTACCAGATCACGCGTAGCAGGCGCGTCTAGCGCACCACGCTCGACGCATTCCACCAGACCATGACAAGCTTGCGTCACCACCTGCACGCCCTTGCCGTAGTTTTCTAGCAAGGCCGCAAACTGGGCACTTTTCAGCGTCCCCACGGTGGCCATTACACCGACCACACCGTTCCGGGTCGCGGCCACCGCGGGCTTGACGGCTGGTTCCATGCCGATAATCGGTACCGAAAAGCTTGCTCGCAGCGCGCTAACCGCCGCTGCCGTCGCAGTATTGCAGGCCACCACGATGGCGCTTGCTCCCTGCTCCAACAAAAACTCCGTCAGGCGCATAGAACGTTGCCGAATCTGTTCAGGTGTTTTACTGCCATAAGGCGTGTGCAGGGAATCTGCACAGTACAGCAGGTTCTGTCTGGGCAACTCGGTCCGGATATGGCGCAGCACAGAAATGCCCCCCACCCCGGAATCAAAAATCCCGATCAGCGGCGACTCGGGGCGCACAGCACCCACATCAAAGACTGAGGACAACGCTTAGCCTTTCCAGTCGGTCGTATTATCCGACTGTGCGGCGCCGTCCACATGCCCGATCACCACGTCATCCGACACGGCACTTTGCAACTTCAGAGATTGCTTGGCGGCCTCCACGTGCCCTTGCGCCGCCGCTGCTGCAAACCAGCGCCGCGCCTCACGCAGGTTCTGGTTAACCCCCTGGCCATACAGGTAAACCTGTGCGATTCGATTCTGTGCTGGTGCATAGCCCATTTCAGCAGCTTTAAGGTAGGAAGCGGCCGCATGCACCATATCCGGCTTGTCGACCCCCTCATTCCGTTCGTAACGCAAGCCCACTTCGTATTCGGCTTCAGCCATTCCATGTGCCGAGGCACGCTTGAACCAGTCTAGCGCGGCCCGGAAATCCTGAGGAAACGCATGACCGAAGGCACCGGTGAGATAATATTTCGCGATCTTGAGTTGCGCCTTGGGATCGCCGAAATCAGCCGCTTGAAGCAGTAACTCATCCGCTTTCTTGATATCTTTGGTCACACCCACGCCACGCTCATACAACTCACTGAGCGAGAAAAAGGCAGCGGGATACCGTTGGGATACCGCCTTGCCCAGCCATGCGGCGGCCTTGACCGGGTCAGCCAATGGCGCTTCCGCATCCAGATAGAGCCCCCCCAACACGGCCTGCGCCTCGGCCAAGCCAGCATCGGCCGCCCCACGGAGATACAGTTCGGCGCGTTCTGGATTACGCGGCACCCCTTCACCCGCCAGATAGCGCTTGCCGATAAACAACCTGGCATCGTTACAGCCGTTCTTGGCGGCGTGCTCGATCCAGCGCACCCCCTTAACCGGATCCTGATCTCCACCCAGCCCCCGATCCAGCATGACACCATACTCAAACTGCGCCTGTGCATGATTCATCTCGGCAGCGCGCCTGAACAGGCGCCGGGCGGCATCGAAATCGAGCTCCAGGTCATCCCCGCGACGAAACGCCATGCCTTGCTCGTACATCGCATCGGCGGAATTGTCGGATTCCGTCCTGGCAAAACCGGCATGCGCTTCGGGCGGGTCGCGACGCACCCACAGCACGACCCCGGCCACCACCGCGACAATCACCACCAGCAACAACAGGACACCCATCATCCCTCCCACAAGGTTCCTTCATGAAACAACAAGGTCGGCAACATTGCGCCATCTTCCCACTCCGCACGGATGCGGGTCAACGCATCGCGTCCATGTTCGCCCCCAACACGCCGCCAATATTGCCGAATGTTATATCAATAGCATCAACAATCATTTTTATTCACTCACGAGCCCTGTTATAGTGCGCGCCTGATTCACTTTTTTGTCATATTGATCATGCACATTCGTCACTTATCCTTGCTTGTCGCCACGCTCTCCCTGCCGTTGAGCGCCTACGCCACCGACGGTTATTTTGCCCACGGCTACGGCGTCAAATCCCAGGGCATGGGAGGCGTTGGGATCGCCCTGCCTCAGGACGCGCTCGCCGCCGCCACCAACCCAGCCGGTATGGGCCTGATCGGCGACCGCATCGACGCCGGTGTAACCTGGTTCCGACCAATTCGAGAATCTGAGATTTTGGCCGGGGCGAACAGTACGACATACAGCGCAAATGACTCCAAGAATTTCTTCATTCCCGAATTTGGTTATAACCGCCAGATCAGCCCTGATGTCACTTTGGGTGTCTCGGTGTATGGCAACGGAGGGATGAATACCGACTATAAAAATGGCGTTCCGCTGTTCAACAACCCTGCGTTTTTCACCGGACGTACACGCATGGATTTGGCCCAGCTATTTGTCGCACCGACCGTCACCTGGAAAGCGTCCGAAAACCACACCTTCGGCGCGTCGCTCAATTTGGCCTATCAACGTTTTGAAATCAAAGGCATCAATAATTTTCGATTTGGCGCGAGTTCGGACCCCAGCAATCTGACCAATCGTGGCTATGACCACTCCTACGGCGCCGGCCTACATCTGGGCTGGACCGGCAAGATCAATCAGGCTGTCACGTTAGGCGCCACCTACCAAAGCCGCACCTGGATGACCGAGTTCGACAAGTACCGCGGCCTGTTTGCCGAACAAGGTGATTTCGACATTCCGGAAACCTACGGCGTTGGTATCGCGGTCAAGGCAACGCCTGACCTGACGCTGGCAGCTGATGTCCAGCGCATCAACTACAGCGACGTAGATTCTGTTGGCAACACACTACTTCCCAATTTTGGAACTGCGCTGCTGGGGAACGATGGTGGTGCCGGATTTGGCTGGAAAGATGTCACTGCCTTCAAACTTGGCGCCAGCTACGCCTATAGCGACACGTTGACCCTCCGCGCGGGCTACAACCACACCACCCAACCGATCCGCAAATCGGATACGCTGTTCAACGTCATCGCCCCCGGTGTGGTGCAAGACCACATCACGCTCGGGGCAACCTGGGTGTTGCCGAACAAGGCAGAACTGTCCCTCGCCTACATGCATGCGTTTGAGAACGAAGTTAACGGTGCAAACTCTATTCCACCGGGCTTTGGCGGTGGCGAAGCCAATCTCAAGATGTATCAGGACTCCATCGGTATCGCCTACGGCTGGAACCTGTAATTACAAGCTGCTGCAGTTCGCAAAGCCGGCCCTCGCGGCCGGCTTTGCGTTATAATCCGCCAACTTAGCGCCTCACCCTCAGGCCCCGTTGGACCCATGATCAAAAAATTCCTGCAGACCGTTTTCAAAGGCAAGAAAAAGCCTGTCCCACATATCCCTCACGAGGCAGAGCGCTTTCCGCGGCGTGCCCACGGCATTGATCGCAAGCAAGTCAGTCACGCCGCCATGAAAACGGTGCAGGAATTGCACAAGGCCGGATTCTCCGCCTTCATCGTCGGTGGCGCGGTGCGCGACCTGCTGCTGAAGCGCACCCCCAAGGACTTCGACATCGCGACCAATGCGACGCCGGAGCAGGTACATCGCATTTTCCGCCGCTCCCGCATCATCGGCCGGCGTTTTCGCATCGTGCACGTCATGTTCGGCGCAGAAACCATTGAAGTCACCACGTTTCGCGGCAGCCATCTGTCATCTGAAGAAGGCGATGCGGAGATCGCTGATAGTGGCCGTATCCTACGCGACAATGTGTTCGGCTCTCAGGAGGAGGATGCGTTACGCCGCGACTTCACCGCCAACGCCCTGTACTACGACCCGCACACGGA
Source organism: uncultured Methylobacillus sp. (assembly GCA_964445115.1). Lineage (GTDB taxonomy): Bacteria > Pseudomonadota > Gammaproteobacteria > Burkholderiales > Methylophilaceae > CAIJXJ01. Next base: position 33,188 of record CAYUJU010000010.1, read on the forward strand.
AGAAGTGTGGGATTACCACCACGGCCTCAGGGACATCAAGGACGGCGTGCTACGCATGATCGGCGACCCGGAGACTCGCTACCGCGAGGACCCCGTGCGCATGCTGCGCGCCGTGCGCCTCTCCGCCAAACTCGGGCTGAAACTGCACCCGGCCACCGAGGCCCCCATTCCGCGCATGGCCGACCTGCTCGAAGACGTGCCCCCGGCGCGCCTGTTCGACGAGATGCTCAAACTGTTTCTTTCCGGCCACGCCATTGAAAGCGCCCACGCGCTTCGCGCCCACGGCTTGCATCACGGGCTGCTGCCCATGCTGGACGTCGTGCTGGAACAACCGATGGGAGAACGATTCGTCACACTGGCGCTGGAAAATACGGACGAGCGCGTACAGGAAGACAAGCCCGTCTCACCGGCGTTCTTGTTCGCGACCCTGCTATGGCACGAAGTGCTGGCCACCTGGCAACAGTACAAGTCCAAGGGTGAAAAACCGCTGCCAGCGCTGATCCAGGCGATGCATGACGTATCCGACATCCAGGCAGAAAAACTCGCCATCACCAAGCGTTTCAGCATCGTGATGAAGGAAATCTGGACACTGCAACCGCGTTTCGAGCAACGTGCCGGCCAGCGTCCTTTCCGCCTGCTGGAGAACCCGCGCTTCCGTGCCGGATACGATTTTCTGCTGCTGCGCTGCCAGTCGGGCGAATTGCCGATGGAAGTCGCGGAGTGGTGGGATCGTTTCGCGCAGGCCGACACCGCCACGCGTGAGACGATGCTGCTGCCCAACACCGAACCCGCCAAGAAACGTCGTCGTCGCCGCAAGCCAGCGGCCAACCCGGCATGAGTCACCGGGCGTTCATCGCCCTCGGCAGCAACCTGCAGGATCCACAACAGCAGGTTCGTCGAGCGCTCGCCGAAATCGGTGACATGCCCGGGGTAAGGCTATTGCGGGCATCCTCGCTCTATCGTACCGCCCCCGTGGGCTATGATAACCAACCGGACTTCATCAATGCTGTCGCCGAAATCACTACCGATCTCGCGCCGCTGCTCTTGCTGCGCTCGCTATTGGCGCTGGAAACCGCCCACGGCCGCGAACGCCCGTTCCCGAACGCCCCGCGCGTGCTGGATCTCGACCTTTTGCTTTATGATGACCTCTCCATGCATACCCCGGAACTGACACTGCCGCACCCACGCATGCACAGCCGCGGCTTCGTGCTGTTGCCGCTCGCCGAGATTGCACCCGCACTGCACATCCCAGGACAAGGCCGCGTGGACGATCTGGCGACGAGCTGCCTCAATCAGGGCGTAGAGAAAATTTCAGCATGACACTGACCGACAAGTATCCCTACATCGTCATCGAAGGCCCGATCGGTTGCGGCAAGACGACGCTGGCAAAAAAACTGGCCGACCGCTTTCCTGCAACGCTGTTGTTGGAAAATGCCAGCGCCAATCCATTCCTGCCCAAGTTCTATCAGGACGCTTCGCGCTACGCCCTGCCAACGCAGTTGTTTTTCCTGTTTCAGCGGACCGAGCAGGTACGCGAACTGACGCAGCGGGATCTGTTTGGCGGCGCGACCATCGCCGACTTTTTCCTGGAGAAAGACCCGCTGTTCGCACGCCTGACCCTGAATGACGACGAGTTTGCGCTATACCGCCAGATATACCAGCACCTGCAGTTGCAGATCACTGCGCCCGACCTGGTGATCTACCTGCAGACTCCTGTGGACGCCCTGCTGAAGCGCGTGGAACAGCGCAACATCAGCTATGAACAGACTATCTCGCGCGAGTACCTGCGGCAACTGGCAGAGGCCTACGGCGAGTATTTCCACCACTACGACACCTCGCCAGTCCTCATCGTCAATAACGAGAACCTGGACTGCGCCTCGGACGATGCCGCGCTGGAACTGCTGATCTCCCGCGTTGCCGGCATGCGTAGCCGTCGCGAGTATTTCAATCCGAGGCTGGACGGATGACGCCGGAGTCCTTTCGCAACCTGCCGGGCAACCATGCCCCTATTGCCGTACTGACCTGCTACGACGCCAGCTTTGCCTCACTCTGCGAAACGGCCGGCGTCGATGTTCTGCTGGTCGGTGACTCGCTCGGCATGGTGTTGCAGGGTGCGCGCGATACGCTGCAAGTCAGCATGGACGACATGCGCTACCACACGCGTTGCGTGGCCCGCGGCGCCGACCACACCATGATCGTGACCGACCTGCCGTACGGCAGCGACCAGACCACAGCGATGGCGCTGGAGAATGCCCGCCTGCTGATCGAGGCAGGGGCGCATATGGTCAAGCTGGAAGGCGCCAAACTCGAAGTCGTGCGCCATCTGGTCGGCCACGACATCCCTGTCTGTGGTCACCTCGGCTTTACCCCCCAATCCGTACACGAACTGGGCGGCTTCAAGGTCCAGGGACGCGATGCAGAAAGCGCGCAGCGCATCCTTCAGGATGCGCTGGCATTGCAACAGGCGGGCATCACCATGCTCGTGCTGGAAATGGTCCCCGCTGCCCTAGCGGCCGACATCACCTCTGCCCTGCGTATCCCGACCATCGGCATCGGTGCCGGTCCTGATTGCAGCGGGCAGGTTTTGGTTCTGCACGACATGCTGGGCGTCTACCCCGGCAAAACCCCACGATTTGCCCGCAACTTCATGTCGGACACCAACAGCGCGCAGGAAGCCATTCGGCACTACGTTGAAGCGGTCAAGGCAAAAACATTCCCCGCGCCGGAGCACTGTTTCTGATGGAGATCATCACCCACATCCCCGAACTGCGGCAGCGCCTTGCGCGGGCCGGCCGTATCGCCTTCGTGCCCACCATGGGCAATCTGCATGCCGGACACCTCTCACTGGTCCGCATGGCGAAGGCACATGCCGACACGGTCGTCGTGAGCATTTTCGTCAACCCCCTACAGTTCGGCCCCAACGAAGATTTGGCAAACTATCCGCGCACCCTGCAGACCGACTGCGAGAAACTGGCCGAAGCGGAGGCGGACATCCTGTTCACGCCCACCGAGGCAGACTTGTACCCGACGCCGCAAACCATCCAGATCGAGCCCTCCTCCATCGCCAGCGAACTCTGTGGCGCGCACCGCCCGGGGCATTTCAGGGGGGTGTGTACGGTGGTCGCCAAGCTATTCCACATCGTGCAACCGCAAGTGGCCTGTTTCGGCAGCAAGGATTTCCAGCAACTGTTCATCCTGCGCGAAATGGTGTCGCAGCTGAACATGCCGATCGAGATGCTGGCAGGCGAAACCGTTCGCGAAACCGATGGCCTCGCCATGAGTTCGCGTAACGGCTACCTCAAACCTGCACAGCGTCTTGAGGCACCGCGCCTGTATCGCGCGCTGCAGCAGGTTGTAATGGCGGTGCAACAGGGAAGTCGCGATTTCGATGCCATCGAGAGGCAAACCACGCAATACCTGACGCAGTTGGGGTGGATCGTCGACTATATTGCCGTGCGCAGTGCGACGACGCTGTTTGCACCGATGCCCGAAGAAGACAAACTGGTCGTCCTCGGGGCTGCTCGACTGGGATCGACGCGGCTGATCGACAACATCGAATTTTGCACTGCGTGACCCCAGGCATTATAATGCCCCCCTTTTCTTACGAATCAGGCAGATAGCCCATGCAAAGAACCATGCTCAAATCCAAGCTGCACCGGGTGCGCGTGACGCATTCCGAGCTGGACTACGAGGGTTCCTGCGCCATCGACGAGAACCTGCTGGACGCCGCGGACATTCGCGAATATCAGCAGATAGAGATTTACAACGTCAACAATGGCGAGCGTTTCACCACGTATGCGATTCGTGCCGAGCGTAACTCAGGCATTATCTCGGTCAATGGCGCCGCTGCCCGCAAGGCCGCACCGGGCGACATCCTGATCATCGCCACCTACGCCACCTACAACGAAATCGAACTGGAAAAGTTCGCACCGGAACTGGTGTACGTTGATGCGCTCAACCGTATCGTCAACAAGCGCCACGAGATTCCGGTTCAGGCCGCCTGACGCCAAACAGCTTCAGGCTGCAGCGCACAATAAAAAAGCCCGGGAATCCCGGGCTTTTTTACGTCCTGAATCGTCTTACTTGACGGTCAGCAGGTAAGCAATGAAGTTACCCTTTTCCTGAGCGGTACAGTCACGACCGATAATGTCCAGGCAGTGCTTCTCGAAGTTCTTTTCCACCTTGTCCAGGTTGGAGAAGCGCTTGGCGTTGGCAGAAGGTGCCAGCGGTTGAATCGCCTTGCCGGTCACAGCGTGCTTGCCAGCCTGAGCCGGGTTGGTGGTGTGGCAGGAAGCACATGCCACCTGCTTGCCGCGGATGGTCAGTTCGCGGTTGAAAAATGCCTTGCCATCGTCAGCGGAGAGACCAGCGGAGGTCTTGTCGATGTTCTTTGCAATGACTGCATACTTGTCAGCCAGCTTCTGGGCGGAAGCCTGATCGGCTTGGGCCGTGACGCTGGCGAATGCCAGAGCGGCGATCAGTCCAAGAGTGATATTACGCATGAATACTCTCCTTACGATGTTGAAAATGATACTAACGCACGACGTTGACCAACAGTTTACCTGATTCAGCACCTTCTTGTCGCGTTCACACGGCCCTAACTAAAGAAGCCTGCACTCAGGCAGGCCTCTTTGCGATGCTGGTTCCGCCTCAAACGGTGAACTTCGACACCATTTCGTTCAGGGCCGCTGCCTTCTGCGACAGATGCTGCGACATGCCGTGGAACGCATTTGCCTCCTCTGCATTCTGACGCGACAGGCCTTCGATGTAGGTCACGGCTTCAGTAATTCCGCCGGTCGCTGCTTCCTGCTGGGTCGCGAGTGTCGCGATCGTATCGGACATCGACACGATCTCCTGCACAGCCCCTACGATACCATTCAGGGCATCTTCGGCCATCTTGGCGCTGCCAGCTGCCGCGTTCGCGTCCTGCTGTTTCTCCTGCACCGTACGGGCTACCTGCTGAGACTTGTTCTGCAGACTGGTGATGATCTGGGTGATTTCTTCCGTGGACTTGCTGGTACGCTGCGACAGGTTACGGACCTCGTCCGCCACCACCGCGAAGCCGCGACCGGCTTCACCGGCACGCGCTGCCTCAATCGCGGCGTTCAGGGCCAACAGATTGGTCTGCTCGGAAATGTCGCGAATCACCTGCATCACGGAACTGATCTTGTTGATTTCGTCCTGCAGCGAAGTGATGGACTCGGCGATCCCCTGCACATCATTCGAAATGGTATCCAGCGAGCGGATGGTTTCGCCGACAACCTTGCTGCCGCCGACCGCGGCAGAGTTGGCGCTCTTGGCAGAGGAGGCGACACGGTTGGCTTGCGCCGAGACGTCCTTCACCTGTCCGGCCAATTGCATGATGCTGCCAGCGATCTGTGCGGTGTGGTCCCCCTGGCTGGCGATCGCTTCCTTGGTACGCAACGCGATCGCGCTCATGTCATCGGCCGACCGCCCCAGTTCACCCGAGGTCTGGGTTACGCCCTGAATCAGCGTCGCGACCCCCTTGCGGGCACGGTCCGACTCATAGGCCATCCAGGAAAAATCATCCTTGCCCGCCAGCCCGAACCTCTTGGAGAGATCGCCGCTAGCGATGGTCATGAGGTTGCGGGCAATCGCTTCGGCTCTCTTGGCAGAACGAAAACCGAACCACAGCGCGGTAATCACGTTCAGAACCAGAAATGTGGCAATGACCGGGAGCGAGTTATCGAAGTACACCACGATAAACCCAACCCCCTCCAGCATCGAAAGGATCAGGAACTGCTTCTTCAAATTGAAATTCTGTATAAGCTTTTCCAGGATTTCCATCTTGACTCCACCTTGAGGAAATATTTTTTGTTATCGTACAACGAATTCGAGACTTGAATACGCCCGCAGACGCAAGATTCTAGTTGTTTTCGCACAATCTACCATAGTCCAGCAGACTAGCCACTACCCGATAGTCAGCAATCGCGCTAAAACTGACTTCTGCGATGAGCGGCGCCTCCAGGCGCTCACGCAGTGCCGACACGTTTTCTGCAGACGCGGCCATGCCAGGTTCGACATGATTCGCGACCCATCCCGCAATCGTCAAGCCGCGCGTGCGTATCGCCTCGGCAGTAAGCAAGGCGTGGCTGAGGCAACCGAGGCGCATCCCCACCACCAACACGACTGGCAACCCAAGGGCCACGGCCAGATCCGCCGTGTCTTCACGCGCGTTCAGGGGAACCCGAAACCCGCCAACGCCCTCCACGACAAGCCTGTCGACCAAAGCACTCGCCTCGGCAAAGGCCGTTGTAATGCGGGACATTTCGATACGTTGCCCAGCCCATGCCGCCGCGACATGCGGCGCGACTGGCGGCTGGAACGCATAAGGATTCACGAGGGACAGCGGCAATTCGACGTTGGACGCCGTACGCAGAGAGTTGACGTCGTCCGACATCCAGACACCAGCTTCAAGCTGACATCCCGCTGCGACAGGTTTCATCCCTGCCGAGCGGAAGCCACGCTGGGCGAACCCGTAGACCAGCGCAGAGGAAATCAGGGTCTTGCCGACACCGGTGTCGGTGCCGGTCACGAAGTATCCGGCACTCATCGATGAAAGCTGACCGGACTGACGCCTGCGGGAAGCTCCGACTGCGGTGATTTCCAGGCATGTCCGTAGACCACTTCAAAGGTCGCCGGCAATTTGCCATCTTGCCGGAACTGCTCGTAATTCTCAGTCATCTGTTTCAGAAATCCCTTGCCTTCCAGCCCGCGCCGACGACCCTGGGCGGCATTTCGCGCACCGATCGCCTGCAGGTCGCGCATGACGCCGAGCACATCGTCATAAGTCAGGACAAAATGCTCCACATCCAATACTGGGGCCGTGAAGCCGTTGCGCACCAGCGCGTCGCCGATGTCATGCATATCGATGAAACGGCTGACGTGCACGTGTGCCGGATCGGCTGAGGAGGCGACACGTAACTCCTTGAGCGTATCGGGACCGAAAGTGCTGAACATCAGGAGTCCTTCAGGACGCAGTGCGCGCGACAGGCCGGCGAAGGTCCGATCCAGATCGTTGCACCACTGGATGGCCAGGCTGGACCAGACAAAGTCCAGGCTTTGGTCGGCCAACGGCAGTTGCTCAATATCGGCACAAATCGCGTGCCGAGGAGTACCCAGCCACTTTTTCCACCATGGCTGGGCCGACGAGGCGTGGCGCAGCATGCCCAAGGCGATATCCAGTGCGACCACGCGACTATCGGGGTAGCGCTCTGCCAGACTGCGTGTCGCGTGGCCCGTGCCGGACCCGGCATCCAGTATCATGCGCGGCTTCAGGTTGATGTAATCAAGCCGTGACAGCATGCGCGCCCGCACCTCCTTCTGCAGGATGGCCGCCGCATCGTAGCTGGCCGCGGCACGGTCGAAACTTGCACGTACCCGTGCCTTGTCGATCAGGTATTCATCCTGCATGGCTAGGGTTCCTGATGGCGGCAACAAAGGCCGCCGGGTGGGAGAGAAAGGGCGCATGCGAAGCGCCAGGAATTTCATGCAATTGCGCGTCCGGCAAGTGTTGCGCCATCCAGCGCGCCGCGGCGATGGGCGCCAGCGTGTCGCGATTGCCGTGGATCAACTGGACGGGCAGATGCAACCCGGTACAAGCCGCGCGCAAATCTGTGTCCAGCAGCACTTCCAGCGCTGCCAGCATCACGTGCGGCGCCGGGGCCGGGCGGGAAGCAAACTGCTCCTGCAACGCGCGCATCTGCTGACGCGAGGACTCCCCACCAAAGGCTTGCAGGCCGAGGAACCGTGACATGCTGGGATGATAGTCCGCCGCCACCTGCTCGGCGAAGTTTCGAAAGACTTCTGGAGCCACACCATGGTGCCAATCATGTTGATTGACGAAGCAGGGTGTGCTGCCGATCAGCACCAGCCGTTGCACGCGCTCAGGAAAGTCCAGCGCGAGCCGCATGGCCACCTCGCCGCCGAATGACCAGCCTGCCAGGATAGACTGCGGTGGCACGTGCCGTGCAACGACTTCCGCGATACGGGACAAGGTATAGGGCTGACAGGCCGGACTGTGCCCCATGCCCGGCAAATCGATCAGATGCAGGCGGTAATCCTCTGCCAGGGCGTCGCACACCCCGCGCCATACCCCCCCGTGCATGCCCCATCCGTGCAGGAACACCATATCCGGCCCGTGGCCGGTGATGTCGACATGTAACGTCATGCCACCACTATTTTTTCTGCGGCTTGTAAGGCAGCAATCAGGCGTGCGATGTGCTCGTGCCGATGTGCCGCGGAAAGCGAAATGCGAAGCCGTGCCGTGCCCTGTGGGACGGTGGGAGGGCGAATCGCCGGCACCAGAATGCCTTGCTCACGCAGGATCTCGCTCACGCGCAGCGCCGCCTCGTTACTCCCGACGATCAAGGGCTGGATTGGCGTATCTGAGGCGGCAAGCTGCCAGCGCTGCAGACGCAACCCGCTTTTCAGTGCTGCGATCAGGGATTGCAGTTGTTCGCGCCGCGCATGCTCCTGCTCGATGATGGGGAGCGCCGCCAGCAGCGCGCCCGCCAGTGCAGGCGGCGTAGCGGTGGTGTAAATGTAAGGACGCGCTTTCTGCAGCAGGTAATCGATCATGACCGGATCACCTGCCACGAAGGCTCCGGCAACGCCGGCCGCCTTGCCCAGGGTTGCCATGTAAATGATGCGAGAGCTGCTGACGCCGAAGTGTTCCAGCACGCCACGACCGTGTTGCCCCAGCACGCCGAAGCCGTGCGCATCATCCAGCATCAGCCAGGCATCGTAGCGTTCGCAGAGGGCGAGCAGCGCCGGCACGGGCGCCAGATCGCCGTCCATACTGAAGACCGCATCAGCGAGCACTAACTTTCGCTTGGCACTGCTTGCGGCCAACATCTGTTCCAACGCCTCCAGATCCTGATGGGCGTAGCGATTAAGCGATGCACGCGACAGCACGGCCGCATCGTTCAGGGAGGCATGATTGAGTTTGTCGGCGAATATCGCATCATGGCGGCCAACCAGGGCCGTGACCACCGCGAGGTTAGCCATGTAGCCGGTAGAGAAAGTCAGTGCGGCAGGCAGGCCAACGAACGCCGCCAGCGCCTGTTCCAGCATCTGGTGCATACGGTGATGGCCGGTAATGAGGTGCGAGGCACCGCTGCCGGCGCCTGCCGAAGCCGCAGTCTCCTGCATGGCAGCGATCAGGCGCGGATCCGCCGCCAGCCCGAGGTAGTCGTTACTGCAGAACGACAGCACCTCGGCACCATCCACCTGCATCACAGGCTGCTGCATACCATCGACCAGCCGGCGGCGGCGCAGGAGGCCTTCCGACTCACGCTGCGTCAACTCAGCCCTCAGGTCGGACCAGGGCGATGTCACGCAGATTCCTTAACGTTGTTCCGGCTTGATGCCGAGCTTGGCAAACAGCGCCTGATCACGGCTGACATCCGGGTTGCCGGTGGTGAGGAGCTTCTCGCCGTAGAAAATCGAATTGGCGCCAGCAAGGAAACACAGGGCCTGCAGCTCATCGGTCATGCGCTCACGACCAGCGGACAGGCGCACATAGCTTTCCGGCATGGTAATCCGTGCAGCCGCAATAGTGCGGACGAACTCGAACGGATCGAGTTCCTCGGTGCCGTCCAACGGCGTCCCTTCGACCTGGGTCAGCAGGTTGATCGGCACGCTCTCGGGCGGTTGTTCCATGTTGGCCAGTTGCGCTAACAGACCAGCACGCTGGTTGCGGGACTCGCCCATGCCAACAATGCCGCCACAGCAAACGTTGATGCCCACATCGCGCACGCGATCCAGCGTTTCCAGACGATCCTGGTAGGTGCGGGTGGAGATCACCTCACCGTAAAATTCCGGCGCCGTGTCGAGATTGTGGTTGTAGTAATCGAGGCCGGCTTCCTTCAGCTGTTCGGCTTGCCCTTCCTTCAGCATGCCCAGCGTGGCGCAAGTTTCGAGGCCCAGCGCCTTCACTTCCTCGATCATCTTCAGCACCGGCTCCAGATCGCGCTGCTTGGGACCACGCCAAGCCGCACCCATACAGAAGCGCGAGGCGCCGTTTTCCTTCGCGGCACGAGCAGCAGCAACCACTTCGTCCAGTTGCAGCAGGTCTTCGTTTTCCACACCCGTGTGGTAGCGGGCCGACTGCGGACAATAGCCGCAATCCTCAGAGCAGCCGCCGGTCTTGATCGACAGCAGGGTGCTAACCTGCACCGCGTTGGGATCGAAATGCTGGCGGTGGACAGACTGCGCCCGGAAGATCAGGTCGCTGAACGGCAATTCGAACAATGCCGCAATCTCGGCCACGCTCCAGCGATTCACCTCCTGCTTCGGCGTAGCGGGTTTCACGAATTCAATAGTGGTTTCAAGCATGTTCTACCTCAACAGTCATGTCCTGCCAGTTTTCCTTGTTGGCGCGCAAGATGTCACGAATGCCCAGTGGCAGGATCACCAGCAGACTGATCCCCCACACAGCCGGCCAGAACATCGGCAAGTGTAATGGGCCAAAATTGAGCACGCCCGGCACCCAGTTCGACATCTGCGGGCTGAAATTCAGCACGACCACCAGCGAACCGGTGAGGCCGTAGAACCGATAACCGGCGGGATACAGATAATCGCGCACCCGCTGGTTGGGGTGATGTGCAATCGAAGCGTGTACGAAGATGGAGGCAGCGATCCACAGCAGCATCGGAATGATCAGTGGCATCAGCATGGTGGCGAGGATGGAAAGCTGGGTAAAAATCTTGGCGGCGCGCCGTTGCTCGGCGGCGGTAATGGTTTTCGCTGGCATAATGTGGCCTCCATACCCTGAATGACAAAGCGGAATTATAGTCTGTCAACGCAAGGTGCCGCAATTGATTGACATTCGATCATTTTTTAATCAGGCCTTGTTCCCGCAACAATGCCTGCTGTGCGGCGACCGTGCCTCACACCTGCCACTCTGTACCGCATGCCGGCACGACCTACCTTGGCTGGACAATCCCTGCTGCCCGGTATGCGCCCTGCCGACCGCTGACGGTGCGACGTGTGGCGCCTGCCTGAAAAAACCGCCTGCCTTTGACGCGACACGTGCGGTGTTGCAATACGCCTACCCCTTCGACGCCTTGCTGCGTCGCCACAAATACGGCAACCTGCTGGCCGCCTCACGCCTGGCTGGGGCATTGTTGGCTGATCATCTTGACGCGATGCCGTTGCCTGATCTACTGATCCCGATGCCACTACATCCCTTGCGCCTGCGTGAACGGGGATTCAACCAGGCCAGCGAAATTGCACGGGTTGTCGGCCAGCGCCTGAATCTGCCCGTCATGATGCAAGCCTGCCAACGCACGCGCAACACGCCCTCGCAGGCCGGGCTACCGCTGGCACAGCGCCGCACCAACCTCAAGGGAGCCTTCACTTGTACGGCTCCGCTTTCCGGGCGCCATGTCGCACTGGTGGATGACGTGATGACCACTGGCGCCAGCCTGGATGCGCTGGCCCGCACGGTGCGGCAAGCCGGCGCGGCGCGGGTGGATTGCTGGGTCGTGGCACGCACGCTACGGGATTGAGCGCGCGTCGAGAAGATAAAGGTTACGGCTGCTTCAATTCCGCCAGACGCTGGTCGACAAAACGCGTCAATTGCGGCGTGAGTTGCCCCGTATCGCGCGCGCGCTGGAACGCCGCCAGGGCGTCCTGATGCTTGCCGATCTGCTCCAGGGAGATGCCAACCCCCACCAGCCAGGTCGGCATGGCCGGGTCGGCATTCAAGGCTGTCAGGTAGTGCTGCACGGCCTCGTCGTGACGACCCTGACGTTGCAGCAACGCCGCATAGAATCCCTGATATTCCGGGTCCGCTGCCCCTGACTTCAGCCCTTGTTCCAGCGTCGCCACCCCTGTGGCGAGATCCCCCGACTCTACCTGAATACGTGCCAGCGTTATGCGGAACGTGCTCTGTTCTGGCGCAAGCACAAGTCCATCCTGCAGCAGCGCCGTCGCCTCGGGATGATGCCGCGCATCGACCAGCAAACCAACCAGCATCTGTCGCGCATCCGTGTGGCGGGGATTGGTGTCGAGCACTTTGCGCAGCAGGTCCTGCGCTTCCGCGACGCGGCCCTGCTGCAGGGCGGTGACCGCCTGCCGATAGGTGTTTTCTGCCTGTTGCGAGGCGCTGACCGTTTTCAATGGACGGGACGGGCCTCCCGCCGGACCCACGCTCTGCCTTGGCTTGGGTGCCGCTTCAACATCCGGCGGCAAGCTTGCAGGCGGGGCAGCCTGCTGTGGCTCGGAAGCACGACGTGATTTCGGCTCCAAACGCCGCTCCGGCACGGATGAGATGGTCATGTCCAACCCCGTGAGTCTCTTTTCTGCCGCCGGAGCAGCCTCAGCGGCTGCGGGAACTGCAGGCACTTCGGCCACCGCAGGCGGCGGCACGTAACCGCCTGGTTCGGGCGCAGGAGTGGGCGCCACAACGGCCGGGGCAGCAACCTGCACTTGGGTACTTTGCGGCTGGGTTGTCTGCAACTGCGGCGAGCGCTCGGCGCGCGTGCCCCACCACCAGGCTGCACCTGCCAACATCATCAGGACCACGCCCAAGGCCAGCACTAGCGCCCACTTCGGGAACGCACTTTCCCGTCCCATCTCGGCAACAGCCCGCACCTCACCAGCAAGAGGTGCCGTTCTGTCGGCGGCGGCATTGCGCTGCTCCAGGTCTTTCAACATCTGATTGATCAGGCTCATGGCAACTTCCCGTAATAGGCCATCGCACCGACGACAGCCGCCACGCCCAACAGCGCCGCAACAATCGCCACCGCGATGCCAATCCGCCGCGACGCGGGAGCTCTTGTGGCACCCGTATCACGAGCAGCAGCGGCTACATCGGCGCGCGAGATCATCTGACGCCCCTTACCGAAAGCCGCCAGCAGCGCCTTATGCGCCAGGATGTTGACCAACCTGGGAATGCCCTTGGTACGACGGCGAATTTCCGCCAGCGCGCCGCGACTGAACATGCGCCCCCCCTGATAGCCCGCCACCACCAGTCGGTGATTCAGGTAGAAATGCAATTCGTCATGCGTCAGCGCATTGAGTCGATAATCGAAGGTAATCCGCTGCTTGAGTTGACGGATGGAAGGATGGTCGAGTTTTTGATCCAGTTCCGGCTGGCCAAAAATCACCACCTGCAGCAGTTTGGCTTTCTCGGTTTCAAGATTGGTCAGCAGCCGCAGCGACTCCATCGTCTCCAGTGGCATCGCCTGCGCCTCGTCGAGGCAGACCAGCACACGCTTGCCCTCTCCCGAGTATTCCAGCAGGGTCTGGTTCAGTGACTTCAACAGGTGGTGCTGCCCCATGGTTGGGTCGACTTCGATGCCCAGTTCTTCCGCAAGCGCCATCATCAGTGCTTGCGATTCCAGGTTAGGATTGGGAATGTAGGCGATCTTGAATTCCGGGCCCAGCGTGCTCATGAACTTGCGGCAGAGCAGGGTCTTGCCGGTGCCGACTTCGCCCGTGATCTTGATGAAGCCTTCGCCGGTGCGGGCCGCGATCAGCAGGGTGTTCAGTGCCTCCTGATACCCGGACGAGGAGAAGAAAAAGGTCGTATCCGGGGTGATGCTGAAGGGAAATTCCCGCAGCCCGAAATGTTCCAGATACATGGTTAGCGCGTTCCTGACGTGGAAACGTCCACATCCATCGCTTCGATGCGGCGCTGGGTCGCCGAGATTTCATCAGACCACGTGCCGTCCCCGTGCACCACGGTCGGCTTGATCATGATCACCAGCTCTCGCTTGCTCGAGGCCTGGCCGCCCTTGCGGAAGAGTGCACCGGCACCCGGCACATCGCCGACCGTGGGGACCTTGGAACGGTTATCGATATAGCTGTCCGTCATCAAGCCCCCGATCACGACGATCTGGCCATCACGCACCTTCACCACGCTGTCGGTTTCGCTGATCTTGTTGGACGCGAACGGCAGGGTGAGATTGTTGATGGTCTTCTTCTCGACCTCGGTAACCTCGCTCACCAGTGGATGCACGTGCAGGGTGATGTTGTCCTCGTCGTCGATCTGCGGCGTCACGTCCAGCGAAATGCCGGAGAAGAAAGTCGAGTAAATCGGCGTCGGCTGGTTGGTTACCGTGCCGCCCGTCGTGGTCGTGGAACTGCTGTTGCTCTCGAACCCGGTGACGTACTGCTCATCACGGCCGACCTTGAGCACGGCCTTCTGGTTGTTGATGGTGGAGATGCGCGGGCTGGACAGCACGTTCACCGTCCCCTGTGTCTGCAGGAAATTGAGCAGTGCAGAGAAATTGCGCAACTGCAGGGCAATGCCTAGGCCAGCCGAAAACGCCGATCCAGTGGCGCCGATCAGGCCGGTTCCCAGCACACCGCCCAGCGTGGAGTCGGCGACGAGTGCACCACCGTTGCTGCCTGGCTCAGTGATGGTGGTCGTATCCGCACCGACCGAGGCACGGTGCACCCCGCGTTGGAAGGCCGCCCAGTTGATCCCCTGCTGCGCGCCGGAATTGAGCTCCACGTCGATGATCTTGGCTTCGAGGATGACCTGCTTGTCGATACTCACCTGCATCGCCCGCAGCAGGTGTTCCACGGTACGCAACTCCTCGGGCATGCCGCGCACGAAAATTGCGCCAGTCATCTGGTTGACCAGCACGCTGCGCCCCTCGGCACAGCCGTCTGCACCGCGTTCGCGTGAGCCGAACTGCGGCTCGTTCAGCGTCATCGGGATACGTCCGCCCGCCATACCGGCCATACTGGGATTGAACGCCGTCGTGCCGGTGCTGGCCGCTGTCTGGTTGGGGATCTTGCAATTGAGCGCCGTCCGCACCGCGTCCTCGATTTCCCCCCAGAAGTCAGCGCGCTGGCTGGAGGCCACCGAACTGGCCTGAGACTGGGAAGAGGTTCTCGACCCCGTGATCGAGGTCGTCCCGGAGGCGGATTCGCCCGAGGCGCCGGAAGTCACGGCGATGTCGCTGCGCCCGCGCCGCTGGCCGACGATGTAGTTCACCTTGTAGATCTTGGCCTGCAGCCCGGGTTTCAGCACGTAAATACGGTTGCCGTCGACCTTGTATTCGTAGCCGTAGAGTTCGCGCAGCGACTCCAGCGCCTCCAGCACGGTCACGTCCTTCAGGTTCACGGACACTGTCCCCTTGACGTCCGGATGCACAAGCATGCTGTAACGCGTGCCCGAAACGATCCCCATGAACACCTGATTCACGGGTGCATCGTTGATCACCAGGTCGAAACGCTGTTCCAGCTGCTTGGCACTCGCCTTGGGCAACGGCACCCGGAGCGGCGGCAGCAGAGAACTTGTCACCGTTTCCGGCACTGTTGCAGCGGCTGGTCTAGTCTCAGCGGACTGCCGCAACTCGTCATTGATCCGATGCAGTGTGGTTTTATCCTGAGGCGGATTGACGCCCGCACACCCGGCTAGCGCCAATGTCATCATCAGGGAGGGGAATCGCATCTCTACCTTACCTCGTATTCCTGGCATTCGTTTTCGCGCCCGGCTTTGCCAGAGCCGGCTTGCGCAGCGTTTTCTCGACCCCTGGGTGCATGCGCAGGGTCTGCAGCGTGCCATCCTCTGCGCGCAGGACCGCTTCCCAATCATTCAGGCGCACCAAAGTCGCGTCCTGATACTTGCCCCCTAGTGGCACCATT
Organism: uncultured Methylobacillus sp.; assembly: GCA_964445115.1. Classification (GTDB taxonomy): domain Bacteria; phylum Pseudomonadota; class Gammaproteobacteria; order Burkholderiales; family Methylophilaceae; genus CAIJXJ01. The sequence continues at coordinate 48,818 of CAYUJU010000010.1, forward strand.
TCACCGCTGATCACCGCGATCTTGCGGCCGGAGGACAGCATGACGGATTGCAGCACCGGCCCGGCATAGGCAGCCGGAGCCCCCGCCTGCCGGGCTTCACCGTAGGGCTGGGTAGGGTCCTGCAACACCTCGGCCTGGGCCACGCCAGCCACCAGCGTCAACATCAGGACCAGTGCATGGGTCAGTCGCTTGATCATTAGCCCCGATTGTAACCCGATCAAATGCTCAACCATACCTTGTCCAGACTCAAGGTATAAATGGTCACGGTCAACGTGGACTGCCCCCCGGCGTCGGCAGCCAGGCTGGCGCCGCCCCACAACACGTGCCAGGAGAGTTGTTCCAGTGCCTGCAAATACTGCATCAGGTCCAGATAACGACCGCTGATCTTCAACTCGACACCATGGCGATACACGCCGCCGCTCGCAGGTTTGGTGGCTTTCGGCTCTTCGGATGCACGCGCCTCCGAAGTGGCTACCTCGCTGACAGGCAGCGTCTTCAACGACACCAGTTTCAATTGCCCATGCTTGCGCAGGATATCCTCAAGCATCCCCGGCATTTTCTCCGGCCGGATCAGTTTCTTTTCCAGCCCGGCCAGTGAGGCATTGGCCTGCTGCAGCGCCTCAAGCGCCGATTCCAGTCGCTGACGATTCTGCAGGTCGGGATCCGGCAACGGCGCCTGTTGCAGCATCTGCAGCTGTTGCTGCAGCGTGGCAAGACTCATCCGATCTGCCGTCAACGTGGATTGCACGGCGGCGACTCTCCGGACGACCGGCTCCACCACCAAGGTATTCAGCACGGCCGCCACCACGACGAGACCAGCGGCCAGGATCATCCAGCGCTCGCGCGGACTGAGCGCCGCGAAACGTCCGGCGAGAGCGTCCCAATACTGCTTCATGGGCGCACCTCCGCCGCTGCCGTGCCAGAAGATGTCTGTGATTCCATCGCTTGCAGCTTGAAATCAAAAGCTCCCGTCGCGGAGGCCGATGCGGCGGCCTCCTTGCCCGGCAGAGGCTTCTGCGACTCCATCTGCAAGGCGGAAAACTGACGGCCGCTGAACAGCGGCTCCTCGCCCAGCAAGGCGATGTACTGCGGGACCAGTTCCGGCTGCATGGCCTTGCCCTCGATGGTCAGCCTGCCAGACCCCGCTTCAAGTGTAAAACCGGTCAGCCACAACCCCGGCACGCGCTTGCGCGCGAACGCTTGCAGATAGGTGAAATAGCCTTGGGTTCGACCGACGCCGTCGCCCTCGAGAAACGCCAGAATTTCCTGCTGATGCGTGAGCGTCGCCTGGGCACGGGCCAACTCTTCTTCCAGCGCCTTGCTCGGCGCACGCGGGGCACGTGCCTGCACCGCCTGATCGAGTTGCGCCCTGACGGCGGCCAACTGGCCCGCCACGGCCTGCTGCTCACGTTCCAGTTGCTTGAGCCGCTGCCCGGCCCAGGCAGCGTAGGCCAGCATGCCCGCCGCGACCACGCCGATCAGGACGAGCAGCGCCACGGCATTCAGCCACATCCTGGGCTTGACCAGTTGCGGATCGAGCAGGTTGATCTGCTGACTCATCGCGCCGCATCCTCCCTGAGCGCTGCCCCCAGCATATGCAGGGCGGCCGGCTGCTGCGACAGGTCCAGCAGTTCGGGAACATCGGTCAGATCGAACAGATCGGCCAACTCAAACGACTCGACCTGCAAATACAGATAGCTGCGCAAGTAGGCGAGAAATTCGTCGCGCGCCGGAAAAGGCGCCACCACCAGGCGCCCCACCGCGAGATAGGGAAACTGTCGCTCGAAATTGTCCAGCGAGCGCTGCAGATCGAGCGCCACCCGTTCATAGACGTGGTGGCGACGATCGACATCCGGGTTTTGCAGCTGGTCGACCGAGACGTCGATCTGGCGTGCATGGTACAACTCGCCGCCGCCCGTCAGGGTCAGCAGGCCGCCCTCGGCACAGAAAGTCAGCATCGCCAGCCCCCGCCCTTCCTGCTCCAGCAGGGCCGCCAGGTTGCGCTGCGCGATTTCGGGAATATCGATCGCTTCCAGCCCCATGGGGGTTTGTTCGATATAGCGCTCGATCCGGCGACGTACCGCCTCATGGCGCGCAGCGACTGCCAGCATGAAGCGCGGACGGGTAGGATTACTGCCATCGGCCGGAATCTCAAGCACATCGACAGTCGCGTTGGCCACCGGATAATCCAGCATATCCTTGATGCTCCAGCGCACCGCCTGCCGCCACTCTTCCCGCGGCACGGTCAACGCCTCCACCTGGAACATTTGGTATTCGTTGCGCTCCAGCAAGGCTACGGCACGTTGCTGCCGCATGGATTTCCGATCCGCCTCCTGCGGCTCACCGGCAGCATGCTTCACACAAGACCACCCTGTCACCAGCGGCTTGCCGCCGTTGCGCCGCTCGACATGCACCTGACAGGCGCCCTCGCTCGTCATCCTGAGAGCGGTCCAACCTTTCCTTTTGCGTTGCCAGAATAATTGCATGCCGGGTTATTTTTTTACAAAGCAGTTTAAAAAAAACAATTAACTTATTGTTACAAAATTGATTCTTTGGCACAAGAACTAATAATTCTCACGCAGGTAGATGAGCGGCGTCTTGCGCAACCCGAAGGTCGCGCGGGCCGTCGGATTCGTTCCCAGCCAGGGAACACCGGCTGCCGCATTACCGACCGTAACGTCGACACTCCCGCTATTACCCATCCCCGGTGCGGATAACCAAAGCGTGCCACGCCCCTGGACAAAATTTGCGCCAATCGCCGGCAGCGTCTCACCTGCCGCCAAGCCTCCCCTGTAATTGTTGAGCGTCAGCGCCGCTAGGGGAATCGCCGTGCAACTGTCGGACACATTCGTCGTCCAGTAGTCATCCGTGGTAATCGCGGCATTGCCCCCCTCCTGCCAGTACTGCGCCTCCAGCGGCAAGTTCAATCGCATCAGTTCTGAACCCGTGTTGCTGCGCAGGCTCAACCGACCGCTGCGCAGCGATGCCACGCCTTCAACTCCACCGGAAGACGTGACGCCGTCGCCGCCTGCAGACTCGGTAGCACGAAGTTTGATCATGCCCGGCACCGTTTTCTGGTTGGTGAAGGTATAGGTCGGCGTCACGTTGGCGACCCCAGAGACGAACGCACCACTCCCCACAGCATTCGAGCCGCCAAAACCGCCCCCCCCCAGCACGTTGGCATCCGTCAGGGTGACCCCCTTGGCCATCACGGGCGCAGCGGCCCCATCATAATTCAAGGTAGGATTACCCGCGCTGTTCAGCGCTGTCACCATCACAGAGAAAGGTTGACCGGAATACGTGTAAGCCCCCGCGGCGCAGCCCTGCGTCACCACGGTAGAAAAACGGTCAGGAATAAAGCGGCCAACATAAGCTGTCGCACTGGCATTGCCAAACTTGCACCCGTACTTTCCACCTACCAGCGCATTGGACAGGTCATTCGTACAATCGTTGGGCTGGTCCACCGAGGTAAAACTGTCGTCGGTCACGCTGTTGGCCCGCAGCCTGAAATAACCCACCTCGCTATAACTAAAACCATTGCCGACGGCGATGCCGGTAGATGGATTGGCGGCGCTGAAAGCGCCCGTAAGCCCGCCTGTCGCTACTGCGCCTGGGTGCGCGTCCATCAGCCCCGTGTCGATCAGGGGAGTACCATCATAACCAGCCACCCCCGCTGCGGCGCTTAGCGTAAATGCGGTACCGGCTCTGATGGCTGGGGTAGCTGTTGCGCTGCTTCCCGTCACATCTGCGCTGGCGGACGAGGTGACGGTCAATCCGACAGGGCGGATGGCAAAGTTGTCCGTGGAACAGGCCGGCGTGCTGATGGCGGTATCACGGATTCTGACTTTGACGTTTTTCGCCGCGTTCGGGTAATTGAAATTGAATGTCTTGCGATTGTTATCCGCTTCGGTGAAGGTGTAGGTCGCCACCGCATTCAAACCGGGATTGGTGTCCGCACAGTTGCCGCTCGCCGCCGCGGGGTTGACCAGCGACACCTCTACCGTACCGGTATATCCGGCTGGCACAGCTCCCGAGGGGATTGCCCGCACATCAAGCGAAAATGCCGTCGCAGATAGCTTGGTGAAAATGGGGGTAGCGGCAGCCTGCCCGACCTCCACCGCATCGAAGCAGGAAGAAGACGCCGCAAATGGCAGGCTGCAACTCAGGGTGTTGGTGCTGACATTCAGACACTGGCTGGCCACCGATGGCACGGGCGTCACGCCGCTGGTCCCAAGCGTTATCGTTTGTGCCGTCGCCACGGCCAGATTGAGTTTGATCTGCCCGCCAGTGTTGGCGGGAATGGTGAAGGGGAGGCTACCGCCAGGCGTACCGGCCCAGGTCACATTCCCACTGACCTCGCCATCGGTGTAGTAGGTCGTACATGCCGAAGTGGCACACGCCTTCACCGTCAGCATTTCGGCAGCACACGTCCGTCCACTGCCATCGTGCTCGATGCGCACATGATCAAGCGCAGGGCAACCGCCGGTGATATTTTTGTCACGCTGCACCAGCCCGACACCCCCTTCGAAATTGTAGATGCGCACATCATCCAGCACCCCGTCGGCGGACCTCGCCGTCCCGCTGACGCCGACATTCCCGCTGCCGTTGTCACCGAGATACAGCGTACCGATGCCTGCCGCCAGTCCGCCTGAGGTTGTGAACGCAGTCTGCACGCTTTGCGCCCCGTTGACGTAAATGCGCAAATGATCTGCATTGCTTGCTGCCAGCGCGTTGAAGTTCCAACTGACGGCAATATGTACCCATCCCGAAGCCGAAAGCACACCATTGCCAAGATTACCCGTTTCGGCAACCCTGTCATTCCCGGCGCTATCCCGGACCACGAATCGTAGCCGGACGGTGGAATTGCTGATCCGCCGCTTGGTCAGGAAAAACCAGTTCGGACTGGCAGTCGAGGCGTCCAGCAATTGTGCGTCCTGGTTACCGTTACTCGCCCAATTGGCCGGCTTATACCAAAAACTGATGGTCCCCGCACCACCCGTCACGGCTGGCATGTTCAAACCGGTATTGATTGCATCCAGGTTACCCAGACTTGAATTGCCGGGAATATCCGCCCCGCGACAGATATAGCCTCCTGCGATCGTCTGCGCACTCCCCACCCGCACGCCATGACGGTTGTTGCCACTGGTGTCGAGCACTTCGCCGGCTGTTCCGTTCCAGGCCGCCTGCTCCATCCGGTATTCCGCCACCGGCCGCGGGATCGAGAAACGGATGGCGCTGTTAATGGCGGGAAAACCGACCTGCGGCACTTCGTAATCCGCACTATCCACTTGCCAGCCGACCTGGGCATTCACATTGCCCGGCCCCGGCACATCATTCCCGAACTGGTAGACGAAATCGCCCCCTTCCTCCAGGATGATCTGCAGGTCGTAACTCCCGCTGGCGGTAGAGGTCGCGGTCCATTCCGGCACATGAAACCAGGTCACGACAAAGCGGCGGTTGGGAGCGGTACCGATGGTGGCGTAACTGACATAGCAGGAAGTACGATTGAGACAGGTCGTGTTGTAACTCGGCACATCGGACCGCGCAGTCGGGTCCAGATCGTTGCCGTAGATGCGCATGCTGTAGTTCAGCCCCGCGTCGGGGTAGGGCAACTGGGTCACCGGGCTGCCGTAACCACAGGTCGTGTTGTTGTTGAACTGCAGGCGACCATTGGTCATGATGCGCACCTGCGTGAAATTCGTACCGCCGTAATTGAAGGTAAAGCCGATCGGAATGTTGTCACTCAAACTATCATCAAGCACCGGCGCATTCGACCCACATCCGCCCGTGTTGCTGAACTTGTAGGGCGTTGTGTTATGCCCCACCTGCGTATGGGTGCTGGCATCGACCCAATTGAACGGTTCGGAGGCGCTGGTGTAGGTCGCGGCTTGCGCCGACAGCGACATCAGCCACAGGCCACCTGCCAGTAACCAGCCCCCCAACCCAAGGCCCATTATCGCTCGCATGTTCACTTAACGCCCTCCTAGCTACAGGAAAATCCCGGCGCAACGCCTTCGGTTGACCGGCACTTGCTGACGGTCGCCTGCAGCTGTCGCTCCACCCTTCCGGGCGAACCTACCGCGCCCAGACTAGCCGTCGCGGCCAGGCTATAGACGACGATTGATCGTACGCTGCCATTTTCGTTATAGGTGGCGGAGGCGGTGCAAGTCACGCTGACATCAAACCCTTCGATGGTCAGGCTGGTTGGGCTGGCCGGGCAGGCCGGCATATTCGGCCACGGCTGCGCGCCTGTGCCATAGGGAGGCACCATGGCGGCCACCGTGGCGTTGGCCGGGTCAAGCACCTGATACACCCCCCATTCGATGCCGCTCTGCGCCGCCTGGTAGGCCCGCACGCCCTGCACATCCTGTGCGGACGCCACCTGCTGGGTCGATGAAATATTCGCGATAAACGCCCCGAGGGCAGCCAGCACCACCACGATAAAAATCGCGGAGATCATGGTAAACCCTGTCTGCATGCGGTCAAGAAGTCGGCTCATGGCGTGTTCACCACCCCGATCTGATGTTGGAGGTTGACCGTCTCGCCTTGCTCCGTGATGGCGAGTTGCATGAGGACCAGGCCATTGCGCTCTAGCGTACCGCCGGTGTAGGCAAAACTGCAGGCGGTCAGGTTGGAAGCCACCAGCGACTTCTCCACCGGGTCCAGGTTATCCAGGTCGACGAGGCTGGCCGGCTGCACCGCCTGGATGGCATAGCGCGAATAGCGCCACAAGCGGCCGTTGGCGAGGTCACACGCATAACTGACCGCCGTATTGACCACCTGGAAGCGCGCGCCGGGGGAGGCAAACGGAAACTGGGTTCCGCCGGGGCTATAGGTCACATGCGTCACCGTACCGAACGGCGTGGCGGCATTGCGACGACTGCTGCCCTCATACACATCCGCTCCCGGTTGGCCCATGTTAAAAATGACGATGGCATCGCCATTGGCGACACTGACTGCCGGCCCCAGCACGTCGAAGGCGCCGTCGGCGGGATCGCTGAAATCCAGCGGATCATCCGCAGCAGATACGCCCTTCTCCATCCGGTAACGCCCTGCTGCGCGGATCGGGACTAATTCCAGAAACGCGGATCCACTCACCCGCACGCTGTTCGGCAGTGCCGACTGAACATCGCGCGCCACCCGCCGCGCCGCGGTGTCGGCAATATCGCTCAATTCGGCACGTCGGGCAGTATCGAAATAACTTTGCACGGTACCTCGCATGAAAATGGCGACACCGGCCGCCACAATCCCGGTCACCATGATCACCACCAACGCCTCGATCAGCGTGAATCCACGCGCGCGGGCCGTCAGAATTTCGTCACGCATGTCAGAGATTCGGCGCATAGCGCAAGCGATGTCCCACCAACGTCACACTTTCACGCCCGGCGGACACCGTCACCTCGACGCGTAGCGCCGCATCAGCCGGGATGCCGGCAAAGGGCGCCGCGCCGCCTGCGCGGGTGATCCTCACGCTCGCGTTGTAACCGGGCATGACGTTCGCCCCCGTGATGTCCGCCACGTTGTTCATACTCCAGCCGCCATAGTCCGCCACGTTGTCAAAGGGGTCTGTCACGCTGCCGCGCGCCTCCGTATTGGGCATCGGGCCCGCCAGCGCCGAGCCGGTCACGCCACCCCCGATATCCTGTGACGCAGCCAAGCCCCCCGTGCAACCGGCCGTACTCGTCGCCGTCTCGACGTTGGCATCCTGCAGGTCGCAGTAAGTGAAAGGTTGTTGCAGGATCTCGGTCAGCAGCGATTCGGCGATGGACAGGGCCTGCTTGCGGATCATCGGGTCGGCACTGCCGCGCACCGATTGGTTCAGTACCAGAATCACACCCGCCAGTGCCACACTGACGATGACGATGAACACCACCATCTCGACCAGGGTCAGGCCAGCTTGACGCATGATCGGCCTCATGGCGAATGCACGTAGCCGGTCTCGGCCTCGACGTTGATCGGGGTCTCGCCGGGCAGTTGAATCACCGATGCGACACTGGCAGCGCCGGAGGGCATGAAAAAGAAATTGGACGGCAAGGCCGCATAGCCCACGCCCCCCTGCGACTCGATCCGGTAAGGCGCTCCGCCCGGCCCCAGCCCGACCTCACCGGCCCCCACTGCGTACGCGCAGGCCGTATCGTTCGCGGCGCTGCGCATGGTCAGCGACACCGCGTTCGCGGCAAACGCCACACACACGGCGCGGCGCTCGGCAATCGCGTGCTTCTGCGCCAGCCGCAACGCCCCCATGGTGACATCATGAAACCCACGGGACTGGAAACCACGCGAATCGAAGATGCGCGGCATGGCCACCACGGCCAGGATCCCGATGACCACCATGACGGCAATCAGTTCGACCAGCGTAAAGCCGGACTCCTCGGCAGCGCCGGGACCGGCAGGGGAGCGATTCGGCAAGTGACTTCCCCTCGGGCGAAGCCCCCTTCTTGTGACCAACAAGACCGTGCCGCCACGGTTTCCTGCGGCAAAGGCACCGCAGGAAACTCTGTGTGATTTAGTTAACGCCGATCACCGGAGCAGTTGCTGTCGTACCGTTCGGGCCGGTCACGGTACAGTCAACCGTAGCACCGACTGCGATGGCAGCAGCCGTCAAGCTGTAACCCGTCGGCAGCCCGCCCTGGAGCAATGCACCTGCCTGATTACAATTGGCGACCGGGATCCCGCTGGCAGGATTCACGCTTTCCTGGGCAAAGTTGATCGAAGATCCTGAAGCGATCGCACCGGCCACACCCTGAATCGCGGCGTTCTGCGCATCGCTACGGAAATCCACAAAACGTGGCAGGGCAGTCGCCGCCAGAATGCCCAGAATGACGATCACGACCACCAGTTCGATCAGGGTAAAACCTTTTTGAGCTTGCATTTCCACTTCTCCTTAAAAAATCAGACTCTAATTCGGAACATTCTAATCCCAGCAATCCGTGTGCCAGCCGCTACTGACAGTTATCTGGCGTCAAGCCCGCACTGTTGAAGGTAGGGGCTAGGTTCGGCCCGGCTGGCTGGGTATAGGTAATCACACAAGCCGTGTTCGTCGAATTCGATTGCACAGTCAGCGTTCCCGGCGCGATAGGCGCCGGAATAAAGAAGCCCTGCAACGCAACCGTGGTATTCGCCGGATCGACCAGCCCGGCCGCCACACCAATGTCCGCCAGGGTCGCATTCGGATATCCATTGGTCATGTTGATGGTCGCCCCTTCCATGCTGATGGCAGCACCGGCCGCTGCACCTTGTGTCAGCTGCACGGAGTGCGCCAGCGCTGCGGCAGATTTGAGCGATGCCAGCGCACCGTTCATGGCGGCGATGCGCGCCCGCACCTGCAACTCGGCAAAACGCGGCAGTGCGAATGCCGCCAGAATGCCGAGGATGGTGATCACCACCACCAGCTCGATCAAGGTAAAACCTGTTTGTCGTTTCATCATCAGCCCTCTAAAAATTCTTCACTGCATCACGCAATCACTGCCACTGGTAAGGTTCGAGCGGCTCGAACACCAGGCCCAACCGAAATCCGACCCCATCGACCGCAGCGGGACGCACATGATACCGCACCCGCGCCTTGCCTTCGCTATCTGGCGCCAGCCGATACCCGAACCGGGCGACATAGCCCGTGACACACCGCGCGGGATCAAAATACCATCGCCCCGGTGGCACACGATCAATGTCGGCCCCACTCACCTCGCCATGATAGTTACCCGGTGGCGTCTCCAGCCAGCGCACCGGGTTTTCGCACACCAAGCTGGCACTTTCGAGCATACGCTCTTCCGTCATCAGTGTCGCGATCCGCACTTTCAGCGCGCTTTTGAACAGATTCGCCGTGTACTCCATATCGGCGCGTTCGGCGAGTTCTTGATAATCACGCAGGCGATGCATCAACATCACGGCCATCACGGCAAGCAGCACAGCCACCAGCCCGAATTCCAGCCAGGTCATGCCACGTTGACGCACAGCCCTTGTCTTTCCCATGCGCGCCTACTTCTTGAACGCCACCCGACCCAGATCCCAGATCGGCAGGAACACGCCCAGGGCCAGGATCAGCACCAGAATCCCCAGCAGCACGATCAGGATAGGCTCGATCTGCGATCCCAGGGTCTTGATCTCGTACTCGACCTCCTGCTGATACATGTCCGCGATCTCCTGCATCATGTCATCCAACATGCCGGATTCTTCGCCCACCGCAATCATCTGCAGCACCATGGGGTTGAACACCCCACTGTTCTGCGCGGTCCGCAGGATACTTTCCCCACGCTCGATGCCGGAACGCATCTGCTCGACCTTCTCGGCCACGTAATCGTTGTCGACTGTCTGCGCCACTAGCGTCATCCCCTGGACGATAGGTACGCCACTGCGCGCCGCCAGCGCGAAGCCACGGGCGAAACGGGCCATGGTCGCCTTGTGCACGATCTTACCGGCGATCGGGATGCGCAGCTTGAACCGGTCCCACTTGTAACGCCCATCGCTTGTCCCAATCCACTGCCGGACCCCGAACACGGTTACGACTACCGCCAGCAACATCATCGGCCACCAGGCGAGGAAGAAGTCGGACACCCCCACCAGAATGCGGGTCAACAACGGTAACTCGGCGTTGAACCCCTTGAACACCTTGGCGAACGCCGGGATCACGAAAATATTGATCACCACGATGGCCACCAGCATCACCCCGATCACAAACGTCGGGTAGCGCAGCGCCGCACGTATCTGCTCGCGCATGAACTTCTCGAATTCCATGTGGCCGTATAGCCGCATGAACACGTCTTCCAGCAAGCCGGTCGATTCGCCCACCCGCACCATGCTGACGTAAAACGAATTGAACACCTTGGGATGCTGCTGCATCGCGGCGGAAAGCTCGCGGCCACTGTCCAGACTTTCGCGCAACTGACGCACGACATCAGAAAAGGCCTTGCTCGGTGTGGAGGCCTGCAAACCGCCCAGCGCGCTCATGATAGGGATCCCGGCCTTGAGCAAGGTGTGCATCTGCCGGCTGAACATCATCACATCAAAATGCGTGACCTTTTCGCCGAACCAGTCGATGCCGTCCTCATTGGTTTTTTCCGGCGCGACAGCGGGCTGAATGTCGACCGGGGTAATGCCGGTGCTGAACAACTGGCTCGCCGCCGCGCCCATATCGGCGCTTTCCAGCACGCCCTTGACCAACGCCCCGCTGGCGTTACGTCCGGAATAAGCGAAGAAGGGCATGGCCTGCGCCGCTAGTCTTCAAACTGGTTGCTGATACGCATGGCCTCTGCCACCGTCGTTCGCTTGGCCAGCACGAGATCAACCGCGTGCTTGCGCATCGTAGCCCCGGCCATGTGCTGCCGCGCCACCTTCACGAAATGGTTGGGGTCATGATGATTTGCGGCCTCGGTCAACTCTGTCGTCATCTCGAGCAGTTCGTACACCCCGAGCCGGCCCTGGTAGCCCGTGCCGTTGCAATGACTGCAGCCAGCCCCGCGTGCATAGGCCTGCTGGTCCACCGCATCGCCGAGTTCCAGCCGCAGCCATTCACGCTCGAACGGCAGCAGCGTATAGGGCTGCGCGCAGCTTTCGCACACCAGGCGCACCAGACGCTGCGCCACGACCGCCAGCAGCGACATCGCCACCATATAGCGCGGCGCCCCCATGTCAATCAGGCGGATCGGGGAGGTCACCGCGTCGTTGGTGTGCAGCGTGGACAACACCAGGTGACCGGTCATCGCCGCGCGCAGACCGATTTGCGCGGTCTCCTGATCGCGCATTTCGCCGACCAACACGATATCCGGGTCTTGCCGCAGCGCCGAGCGCAGCACGCGCGAGAAATCGAGATCGATTTTTTCATTGACCTGCACCTGGTTGATGCCGGGCAGGCGATATTCCACCGGGTCTTCCACGGTGAGAATCTTGTTGGAAAGCTTGTTCAGTTCGGACAGGGCGGCATACAGCGTCGTCGTCTTGCCGGAACCGGTCGGGCCGGTGACCAGCACCATGCCGCTGGGGCGATGAATCAGTTTGCGGAAGCGCTCCAGCATGTCGGGCGGCATCCCAAGCCTGTCGAGCGAGAACCCGCCGGCATTCTGGATCAGCAAGCGCATGACCACCGACTCGCCATATTGGGTCGGCATACTGGAGATACGCACATCGACCGGCTGCTGCCGTACCTTGATGGCGAAACGGCCGTCCTGCGGCAAGCGTTTTTCCGAAATATCCAGACCGGACATCAGTTTGAGGCGCAACACCAGCGCGGTAGCGATCTTGCTGTCGGCCTCGGTCTGCAGGTGCAGCACCCCGTCGATACGGAAACGGATCTGCAGCTTGGTCTCCTGCGGCTCGATATGAATATCCGACGCCCGCACCTGCACCGCGTCTTCAAAAATCGTCTGCAGCAGTTTGACGACCGGCGCTTCTTCGACGTTTGCCGTCAGCCCCAGTTGCGCGAAGTCGACCGCATTCTCGCCCAGGTCCTGCCCCAGTTCCTGCACCAGGGAGGAAATTTCCTCGGTGCGTCGATAGGTGCGGTCGATGATCTGCAGCACGTAACTTTCCGTGACCACCGCCAGCGTGATTTCCTTGCGCAGGATGCGGGCGATTTCGTCATAGGCGAACAGGTCCGTCGGATCGGCCATGCCGATCAGGAAAGTATCGCCGCGATCTTCCAGCACCACCGCGCGGAAACGTCGCGCCTGCGCTTCCGGCAGCTTACGCACCGTCTCGGGCGAGGCATTGAAATGCTTCAGGTCGATAAAGGGGATCTGCAACTGGCGCGCCAGCGCCTCGGAAATCTGGACCTCGGTAACAAAGCCGCTTTCGATGAAGACGCGCCCCAGCTTACGCCCCGTGCGCTGCTGCTCCTGCAGCGCCTGCGTCAACTGTTCCGGCGACAACAGTCCCTGCTGTACCAGAATCTCACCCAGCCTAATTTTTTCCGGACGCGCCATATTGACTCAAAAGTTATTGTTTTTTCTCACAAATTACGTGTATCTTATTGACCGAATTTAAATTAATCAACCTGAATATGTTCGAGATCGTGCTCTACCAGCCGGAGATTCCCCCAAATACCGGCAACATCATCCGACTGTGCGCCAACACCGGTTCGCAACTGCATCTGGTCGAACCGCTGGGTTTTGCACTGGAAGACAAGCAACTCAAGCGAGCAGGACTGGATTATCACGAATACGCCTCTCTGCAGGTGCATGCCAACTGGGAGTCCTGCATGGCGAAACTGGCGGGTCGCCGGGTATTTGCAGCCACCACCAAAGGCAGTTCGCGTTACGACCGGATCGCCTACCAACCCGGAGATGTGTTCGTGTTCGGCCCGGAATCCCGGGGACTACCCAGCGAATTGCTGGAGACTTTCGCTGCGGATCGTCGCATCCGCCTGCCCATGCTACCGCATAGCCGCAGCCTGAATCTGTCCAACGCCGCCGCCGTAATGGTTTACGAGGCCTGGCGGCAAAACGGGTTCGGGGAAGGAAGCTAGCGGCTACTCTGCCCGCGGTTCCCGGCTGAGCAGGTTCTCGACCGCCTCGCGCGGCGAAAGCCCTTCTGACAGCACGCGGTTCACTTCGTGCGTAATCGGCATCTCGACGCCGAGTTGGCGCGCACGGTTGTGGACTTCGCGCGTGGTATGCACCCCTTCGGCCACATGACCGAGCGAAGTGATGATCTGGTCCAGGGTCTCGCCCTGCGCCAAGCGCAAGCCGACGGTGCGATTACGCGAGGAATCGCCGGTACAGGTCAGCACCAGGTCGCCGGCACCGGCCAGCCCCATGAAAGTCTGCCCGCGGCCACCGACAGCCAGGCCAAAACGCGTAATCTCGGCCAGACCGCGCGTAATCAGCGCCGCACGCGCGTTCGCGCCGAAGCCCATGCCATCGCAGATGCCGGCGGCAATCGCCATCACGTTCTTGAGCGCGCCGCCAACCGCCACCCCGACCACATCCTGGCTGGAATACACGCGCACGTTGCCGGCATGCATGGCCAGCGCGGCTTCCTGCGCAAAATCGGCATCGGTGGAGGCTAGTGTCATCGCCGTCGGCAAGCCCTTGGCCAGATCGCTGGCAAAACTAGGCCCGGACAGGATGCCCCAGGTCTGGCCGAACGGCAGTTCTTCCTCGGCCAGTTCATGCAGCAACAGCGCAGTATCGCGCTCCAGCCCCTTGTTGGCCCACACCACAGGTGCCTGCACGCGCAACGCCTTGATTTCGCGCATCATGGCGCGCACGCCCGAGGTCGGCACAACGGACAGGATCAGTTCGGCCGACTGCAGCGTCTTGTGCAGGTCGGATTCCAGTTGCAGCGTATCCGGGAACGGATACTCGCCCAGCAGCTTCTGGTTGGACCGCGTACGGCGCATGGTCTCGACATGTTCCGGGTTGCGTGCCCAGAGCGTCACCGGATGGCGTCGCGCCAGATGAATGGCCAGCGCAGTTCCCCAGGCCCCTGCGCCAAGAACGGCAATTTTCATAATCCCCACACCTTGGAAATTTGGACAAACCCGGTCAATCCGTCACGGTGGCGCACCTTGGCCCAGCCGTTGGAAGACGTCTCGATCAATTCCAGCGCCACATCCTTCTCGGCGCGAAACACCAGACGTGACGCTTCATCCGCTGATTCGCGCACCTCGGCCAGCGCCGTCGTCACCAGCACGGACCGCTTAGTGGACAAGACCTTGGCTTCAGCCCAGGCCAGTTCGCCACGGCTGTCGCGCACCTTGATCCATTCGCCGAGATTGACGATCACCTCGACCGGATAGGACTGGGTGACGATGTAAAGTTTCTTGGCTTGCGCGGAAGGCGCGTCGTAAAGGATGGCCTTGGGCACGGAGACCGAACGGTACTCCAATGCCCAAGCCGCTGCCGGCGACAGAAGCGCCGGCAGAACACACAACCACTTAGTGAGTGGTCGCACCAGCTTGCTCAGCCTGCTGCTGGGCTTGTTGCTGCTTCTGTTGGGCGAACAGCGCCTCGAAGTTGATCGGGTTGAGCAGCACGGCCGGGAAACCTGCACGCGTCACCAAGTCGGACACCGCTTCGCGAGCGTACGGGAACAGGATGTTCGGGCAAGTGATGCCCAGAATGGCTTCGAGGTTCTCGTTCGGAACGTTGCGAATCTGGAAAATACCGGCTTGTGCGACTTCGACCAGGAACACCACGTTTTCCTCGGCCTTGGAAGTCACGGTCACGGTGATTTCGACTTCGAACACGCCATCACCGATCGCACGACCAGCGTTGCTCAGCTCGATACCGACTTGCGGTGCTTCCTGCTGCAGAAAGACGTGCGGCGCGTTGGGCACTTCGAGGGAAGCGTCCTTGATGTAGATCTTTTCGATCGTGAAAACCGGTTGCTGGTTTTGCTCTTGTGCTGCTGCCTGCTGCTCTTCTGCCATGATGAATCCCGAATTAATAAGGTGGGTAAAACCCCTATTCTAACCGGATTTAACCCGGATCAGCCAGCCAGTAGCGCATCAAGCTGACCAGCCCGATCCAGCGCGTACAGATCGTCACAACCACCCACGTGGCGATCCCCGATCCAGATCTGCGGCACGGTGCGTCGACCACTCTTGCGCATCATCTCTTCCCGCTGCTGCGGGTCGAGGTCGACGCGCACCTTCTCGATCTCTGCCACACCCTTGCTCTTCAACAGCCGCTCTGCGTTCACGCAATAAGGGCAGACGGCAGTCGCGTACATCAGCACTTTGGCCATCACGACTCCTTGATCACCGGCAGCTTGGCCTGTACCCAGGCGTTCACCCCGCCTTGCAGGTTGTGCAGGCGGCTGAACCCGGCCTTGGTCAGGATGCCGCAGGCGCTGGTGGAGCGCACGCCGCCCTGGCAATTCACCAAGAGGGTCTTGTCCTTGTATTTGGCCAATTCTCCCAGGCGAGACTCCAGTTCGCCCAGCGGGATATTGATGGCGTCAGTAATGTGGCCAGCCGCAAACTCGCCCGGATTACGCACGTCCAGCACGGTCGCATGCTCACGGTTGATCAGCAGCACGGCCTCGGTCGGCGATACATCCGCAACACCAGAAGTACCGCGCTTCAGCATCGGCACCAGCAGCCAGAGACCGGAGGCCACGGCCAGCACCACCAGCAACAGGTTATCCATGACAAATTTCATACCACTCACTCCTTCGCCTTGGCGGCGACTTCGTTCAACAAAAATTCGTAGCGGCCGGGAGTTTTCTCGGCCAGCACGCGCAATTCCTTTTCGAAACCCGACACATCCCGCGGATACGCCCGCATCGCACGGCGCAATTGTACCAGCGCCGCCTCCTGCTCACCTTTCAAGGCCAACAACAGCACATGCCGGTACACCACACGACGAATCGGCGAGAAACGCATCGCCGCCTCGCTCAGGATCAACTTGTCCTCCAATTGCTCAGGGGTGGGTTCGACCGACGCCGCCAGCACGAGTTCGACATAAGAAGACAGCAGGGATTCCCGGTGCACCTGCATCAGGTCACGCGTGATCTCCGGCAACTGTGCATCCCGCACTTCACCGCGCAGGCCGCGCTGCATCCAGTGTTCCAGTTGGGCATAGGACTGCGTCAGACTGACCAGCCCAATGCTGCCCAACAGCAGCATGGCCACCAGTGCCAGACGTCCGACCCGCTGGAGTTCCAGGCGCAATGGATGCTCATCGCCCGCCCCCAGCAGCAGGGCGGCAACACCGAGAAAATAAGTGTACCAAAGCGGATATTCCAGCAGACTGTGGATACCCAACACCATCAACAGTGCCAGCACCCACCAGCGTTCCGGGGTCCGATCCCCGCGCAGCAGCCCGACTAGCCACAGTCCGATAAACCCCAGCATCAGCATGCCAGCCAGCACGCCCATCTCGGCCAGCAGATGCAGCAGCAGGTTGTGCGCATGCTCGGCCGGTTCGATCGTCAACGCCGGCATGCGCTCGATGAGGACGAAGCTGTTCCAGTCGAATTGACCGAACCCCACACCCAGCCAGGGCGCTCCAAGAAACATCTGCCAGGCCTGCTGCCATAGTTGAAGACGTACCGTCGTGCCAGTCACTTCCTGGAACAGGCGCTCGGTCGGGGTCTGCATTCCTGACGCACCAGCCAGTGAGGTCACCCACAGCACCGCCTGCTGTACCAGCCAGAACGCAGGTAACATCGCCACACTGAGAAGCATGAGGTGACGTCGACCACCTCGGCGCGACACCCACAGGCTCGCCAATACGAATGCCAACAGATACAGCCAGGAGCTGCGCGACCCCGAGAGGGCGAGCATGGCAAGGAAGGCCGCGGCCAGCAACACGGTCAGGGCCACCGGCAAGCGCTTCTTTGCGTCGAGGTAGATCAGCGACCCCAACGCCAGCGCGAGGTAATCGGCAAAATGATTGGCCTGCCCGAGGTTACCGTAAGCCTGGGCCACGCGCCGTGGCACGAGCCACGCGCCTTGCCATCCCGCCAGTTGGCATACCGTCACCAGCACGCTCAGCACGCCGCCTGCCAACAGACCCCAAGCCAGCAGTCCGACGAAACGCTCCCACCCCAGCCGTTGCCGCAGGTAGTGGGCCAGCGCCATCAGCAGCATGGCCCACAACAGGTACAGCATGCCCAACTGCGCCTGCTGGGGATGGATGATATTTCCGGTTAAGTATTGCAGCATGATCAGGCCGACCAGGCCCAGCGGCAACAGGGCGATGCGGGGCAACTGGAAGGGCTGCCATGCCCCGGGCGAGAGCAGGGCGACGGTTGCTGCCAGCCCCAGCCAGGCAGCGGCAAGTTCACCGTAGAAACTGGGAATCGGCAGCTGGTGATGCGCGCTCAAAAAGGGCAGCAGGCACATCAGCCCCAGCAGCCAAAGGCCGAGGCGGTTCAGGTCAGGACGATGCAGCAAGCAATAGCCTGTTTCAGGCGTCTTTCAGACCACAACGCTTGAGGATCTTGTCCATCGGGCAGAACTGGGTAAAGCCGCTCTGGAACAGGTTGAGCCCGACGAAGGCAGTGAACCACAGCCAGGACAGACGCGACAGATCAGCCTGGCCGTTGAGATGCGCCAGCGTAAGCGACAGCAGGATGAAAAAACCCGCAATGATGCGGATAGCACGATTGATGGTCATGGCTTGCTCCTAAAATCAAAAATCCAAATCCTGCGCTTCGGCGAACACGGCGTCCACAGGGACTACCCTTCGCCCCCCCCTCTACGCTGTGGTTCAGGCCGGTTCCACTCGCCTCCAGTTGGCGGCGTAATACAAC
>CAYUJU010000011.1:0-64034 GCA_964445115.1 uncultured Methylobacillus sp.
AGTCGGTGGCCGCGAGGTTCTGGCTCTTGAGCTTGCTCTGGTCGACAATGACCCCATCTTTGTGCGAATCGGCAAACGCCTGCTTCCATTCCGGATCGGACCCGAAGTCGGCCCAGGCCTTCTTCTGGGCTTCCTTGGACATGCGCGCCGCCTTGATGCGCTTGTCGAGTTCTTCCAGGTCACCGCTTTCGTCGACGTCGCCGAGTTCCTTCTGGATCGCCTTGACCTGTTCGTTCAGGTAGTACTCACGCTGGCTCTTCTCCATCTGGCGCTTCACGCGACCGCGGATGCGC
This sequence comes from uncultured Methylobacillus sp., assembly GCA_964445115.1. Lineage (GTDB taxonomy): Bacteria > Pseudomonadota > Gammaproteobacteria > Burkholderiales > Methylophilaceae > CAIJXJ01. Next base: position 294 of record CAYUJU010000011.1, read on the forward strand.
TTTTCCACCTGCAGGATATCGATCTCGGCTTCCAGCACGCCGAGCAGATGTTCGAGCCGTTTGGCGATATCGATCATCTCGAGAATTTGCTGCTTTTCCTCGAGTTTCAAAGAGAGATGTGCGGTGATGGTATCCGCGAGACGGCCACCATCGTCAATCGTGGCCAGCGAGGTCAGAATTTCCGGGGGAATCTTCTTGTGCAATTTGACGTATTGGTCGAATTGCGTGAAGACGGTGCGCATCAGGGCCTGGATTTCGTTGTCATCCCCCTGTGCCGATTCGATTTTTTCTACGCGGGCGGCAAGATACTCGCCAGTTTCTGAAAATTCGACCACGCGGGCACGATGTACCCCTTCGACGAGCACCTTCACAGTACCATCGGGCAACTTCAACATCTGCAAGACGGTTGCGATGGTCCCGATCTCGTAAAGGTCTCCTGCTTCCGGCTCATCTTTGTTTGGAGACTTCTGCGCGACCAGCAGAATCTGCTTGTTCTGCTCAGAAGCCACTTCAAGCGCCTTGACGGACTTGGCTCGACCGACGAACAACGGGATGACCAGATGCGGGTACACCACCACGTCGCGCAGTGGCAACAACGGCATCAGGTCGTTGTCGGAATCGATCACGGAGGACGAAATTTCAGTCATTGAGAACCTCGATGGAGAGGGAAAGGTACTATCGACCATTCCAGCCCGGCAACGCGCCGGACCAACACAACCTAGATAGGGGCATCCCGAGCCATTTCAAGGCCCGGGATGTAAACTTAACGCGTTGCCGAGCAGCAATCAGCCTGCGGATTCGGCACGCTTCTGTTCATCAGAGTAAATCAGCAACGGCGGGGTGTCGCCACGAACCACGCCCTCGTCGACCACCACCTTCTCCAGGCTCTTCAGGGAAGGCAGATCGAACATGATGTCGATCAGGGAATGCTCCAGAATGGACCGCAAACCGCGTGCACCGGTCTTGCGTTCCAGCGCCTTCTTCGCGACCAGTTTCAGGGCTGCTTCACGGAACTCCAGTTCCACGCCTTCCATCTTGAACAGCTTGGAATACTGCTTGGTCAGCGCGTTCTTCGGCTGTACCAGGATTTCCATCAGCGCAGCCTCATCCAGCGACTCCAGCGTGGCGATCGCCGGCAGACGGCCGACGAATTCCGGGATCAGGCCGAACTTGATCAGATCTTCCGGCTCGACTTCACGCAGAATCTCGCCCACCGCGCGGTTGTCGTCCTTGCTCTTCACCTCGGCGCCGAAACCGATGCCGCCCTTCTCTGATCGACGCTGGATAACCTTTTCCAGGCCATCGAACGCACCGCCACAAATAAACAGGATGTTGGTGGTGTCGAGTTGGACGAAATCCTGGTTCGGATGCTTGCGGCCGCCCTGCGGGGGCACCGAAGCCACCGTGCCCTCGATCAGCTTGAGCAGCGCCTGCTGCACGCCCTCACCCGACACGTCACGGGTGATGGAGGGATTGTCGGACTTGCGGGAAATCTTGTCGATTTCGTCAATGTAGACGATGCCGCGCTGCGCCTTCTCGACCTCGTAGTCGCACTTCTGCAACAGCTTCTGCATGATATTTTCGACGTCTTCGCCCACGTAACCGGCTTCGGTCAGCGTGGTCGCATCCGCCATCACGAATGGCACGTCCAGCAGACGTGCCAGCGTCTGCGCCAGCAGGGTCTTGCCGGAGCCAGTCGGGCCGATCAGCAGAATGTTGGTCTTGGATATCTCAACATCATCCTTCTGGCCAGACTGTTCCAGACGCTTGTAATGGTTATAGACCGCAACGGCCAGGATACGCTTGGCGGCTGTCTGGCCGATCACGTACTGGTCGAGGATCTCGCAGATTTCCTTGGGGGTGGGCAGTTCGCTGCCACGGGCACCAAGCGCCCCCTCCCCCTGGACTTCTTCGCGGATGATGTCATTGCAAAGGTCCACGCATTCATCACAGATGAACACGGAAGGGCCGGCGATGAGCTTTTTGACTTCGTGCTGGCTTTTTCCGCAGAAAGAGCAATACAGCAGCTTCTCGCCTTCCGTCTTACTGGTCATGGTGTCTCTCGGTCAATATTACTTGGTCTATCTTATGCGGCATCCTTGCGGCTGGCAATGACCCGGTCAACCAGGCCATATTCCACCGACCGCTCGGCGCTCATGAAATTGTCGCGATCGGTATCGCGCTCGATTGCCTCGATGTTCTGGCCGGTATGCGAAGCCAGAATCTGGTTCAGGCGCTCGCGCAGGAACAGGATTTCCTTGGCATGGATTTCGATATCCGATGCCTGGCCCTGGAACCCGCCCAGCGGCTGGTGGATCATGACACGCGAGTTGGGCAGGCAGAAACGCTTGCCCTTGGCCCCCGCCGTCAGCAACAACGCGCCCATGCTGGCCGCCTGGCCGATACACAGCGTACTGACATCCGGCTTGATAAACTGCATGGTGTCATAGATCGCCATACCTGCCGTCACGGAGCCGCCCGGCGAGTTGATATAGAGCGAAATGTCCTTGTCCGGATTCTCGGCTTCGAGGAACAGCAACTGGGCGACCACGAGGTTGGCCGTCATGTCGTTGACGGGCCCGACCAGAAACACGACACGCTCCTTGAGCAGGCGCGAGTAGATGTCGTAGGAACGCTCCCCACGACCGCTCTGCTCGATCACCATCGGAATGTATCCGAGCCCTTGCGGCTCCCAGCTGCTTTGCATGCTCATCAGGCCTTGTTCCCCATCAGTTCGTCAAACGCAACCTTCTTGTCGGTCACCTTGGCACGTTCGAGCACCCAGGCCACGACGTTTTCTTCGGTCGCCAGGCTGAACGGCTCGTCCAGTCGTGCCGGATCGGCGTAGTACCAGCGCACCACTTCTTCCGGATGTTCGAAGCTCTTGGAGAACTCGTTGACCATCTCGCGCACCTGGTCGGCATTCGCCTGCAGGGAGTTCTTGTTGATCAGTTCACCCAGGATCACGCGCAGACCGACATTGCGCTTGGCCTGCTCTTCGAACATGCCCGGCTGCAGTTGCACGGTGCTCATGTCGGTACCGCGACGCTGCAGGTCGGCTTGTACTGCCTGCATCAGTCGACCGATTTCCATGGAAACCAGAGCCTTCGGCAAATCCACTGTCACGGCGCCCAGCAATGCTTGGAACACTTGCTCCTTAAGCGTGGACTTCACACGCTTGGAAACTTCCTGCTCCAGGCTTTCCTTGATGTCGGCGCGCATTTTTTCCACGTCACCGTCATCGATGCCCAGATGCTTCGCGAATTCCGCGTCAACTTCCGGGAGCTTGATCTGGGAAACGCTGTTGACGGTCACTTCGTAGGACACGGTCTTGCCGGCCAATTGCGGGCTCGGATTGTCTTCGCCGTAGGTGATGTCGAATTTCTGGACGGCACCGGCCTTGGCGCCGATGATGTTGTCGTCGAATTCGGCAATACGACCATCTTCACCCAGAATCAGATCGATGCCATGGCCGTTGGTGCTTTCCACTTCCTGGCCGTCGATTTCCGCACGGAAGGCCACGTTGACGCGGTCACCCTTCTTGGCGGCACGCTTGACCGGATCGAAGGTGGCGCGTTGCTTGCGCAGCACGTCCAGAGTCTTGTCGACTTCCTTTTCCGTCACGCTGACCTTGGAACGCTGGATGGCGACGCCGGACAGATCACCGATTTCCACTTCCGGGAAAACTTCGAACGTCGCGATGTACTCCAGGCTTTCGGCAGCTTCGACGAACGGCTTATGCTCGATGTTCGGGTAGCCGGCGACGCGCAGCTTGTTTTGCTCGACGGCATCGGAGAAGCTGGTTTCGACCGCGTTGGAGAACACTTCGTCACGCACTTGCGCGCCGTAGTTCTTCTGGACCAGATTCAGCGGCACCTTGCCAGGACGAAAGCCTTGCAGCTTGGCAGTCTTGGACAGTTTGACCAGGCGCTGGTTGATCTCCTCTTCCAGCGGCTTCAGGGGAACAGCGACCGTCATGCGACGCTCAAGGTTGCTCAGGGTTTCAACGGTTGCTTGCATCTGCTTCATCCTTAATCAAGATTTCTGGTGCGAAAGGAGAGACTCGAACTCTCACGCCTTGCGGCGCTGGAACCTAAATCCAGTGCGTCTACCAATTCCGCCACTTTCGCGTGGTTAAAATTCAGGCGCGCCTCGGCGCTGCCTCTGGTATGCGAAATCCCTCCATTGTAACCGAGTCGCGAGCGCCGGAAAACCACTACACCCTCGTGATTGACAAAGGCGCGATGGCGGTAGGAAGATGAAACGCGACACTTTAAGGAAAATCACCATGCCACACACGATCAATGCTGAAGAAGTTGCCCTGCTTCGCTCCGAACTCGAACTGCTCATGCGGGAGCGTCAGGCGGTCCTGATGGTGGCAGGAGCCGCCGCCGTATTGATCGCGGAGCTGGACAGCCACGACCTGCCGGTAAGCGCTGTCGAGGCGGCGGATCTGCTGGCGGAAAACATCAACGCGCTTTCCGAGGAAACACTGAAAGACGCGTTGGACGCCGTCGGCGCCCATTCCGTTTAGCCCCTCAGGCCAGCCCTTCGTCCAGGTATTGGCGGATTGATGCCTCGATCCGCCCCCGCATCGGCTTGAGCAGCCACCCCAGATCGACCGAAACCTGCACCGCGTCATCGCACACATCGATACTGCCCTTCGCGCCGGGACACTCGAACGCGAGCCGATCGCCCTGCCACTGGTAGCTCGCGTTCAGGTCGGCGCGTAATTTCGCCGCAACAGTCTCTACTGCGGAGCGCGCTGCCGCACCCCCGAGCTGATGCGCCTGTTTGATTTCGATTGTTGCCATATTGCCTCCTATCGACAGCATGCCCGCAATTGCCGGGCACGCATGCTGCCTGTAAACTCGCCCATCATGTCCAGATCCAAGATTTCAAGCCGTGCGAGCCTGCTGGCTGTCACGCTGCTGTTAACAGCGTGCGCCACGCAGACCTATGAAGCCAAACCGATCGAGCCGGCCCAATCGCTCGCGGAATTCCGGGAGCGCAGCCTGCAAAGCCCGGAATTGCAGGCCAGCATGGTGTCGCAAGGATATCCGCAGAATCAGTTTCCCATCAAGGCGTGGGGATTGCAGGAATTGACCCTGGCGACCGTACATTATCATCCGCAACTGGAAGTGGCACGCGCACAGTGGCGTGCTTCACAAGCGGCAGAAAGAATCGCCGCCCAACGCCCCAACCCCGGCTTTTCCTCCCAAGCCGAGCACCACAGCAAGACCGATGGTGGGGTGTCACCCTGGACGCTGGGTCTAGCACTGGATTTCACCATCGAGACCGGTGGCAAACGAGAGGCGCGCATCGCGCGCGCGACAAACCTGAGCGAGGCAGCACGCATCGACATCGGGCAGTCTGTCTGGAATCTTCGCAGCGGACTACGTCAGCAGTTGTTGGACTACCAAACGTCGGTGCAGCAGGCGCAGTTGCTGTCACGTGAGGTCGACTTGCGCCAGCAGATCGTGGACATGCTGGAAAAGCGCCTGGATGTTGGCATGGTATCGGATATCGACCTCAACAATGCTCGACTGAACCACCAGAAAGCCGTGCAGGCACTTGCCGCCGAACAGGGGCGCATTCCGCACCTGCTCGCCCAACTGGCGGAAGCGGCCGGCCTGCCCGCCGAAGCCATGAATGGCGTCACGTTGGCACCGATCGTCCCGGCTGGCGGCGCGATGCCCGAGGCGGACTTGCAACGTGCCGCCCTGCTCAACCGGCTGGATGTGCGTGCGGCACTGGCCCGCTACGCCGCCAGCGAGGCGAAGCTCAAACTGGAAATCGCCAAGCAGATTCCCGACATTTCATTGGCACCGGGCTACGCTTTCGACCAGAACGACAATCGCTGGTCGCTGGGTTTCTCCACTATTCTTGCCTTGCTAAACCGCAACGAAGGCCCGATTGCCGAGGCAGCTGCGCAGCGTGAAGTCGAGGCAAGGAAGTTCGATGAATTACAGATGCGCGTCCTGGGTGACTTGGACAAAGCACGTGCAAGCTACCTGGCTGCACTGGACGAAGAGGCCAAAGCGGCACGCCTGCTGACGGCACAACAGCAGCGCGCATCACAAACCGCAAGACAGTTTGAGGCGGGTCTGATTGATCGTCTCGAAATGACGGGGGCCAAACTGGAGTCTCTGGTCGTCGAGCAAGGTTTGCAGGCCGCCAGAACGCGCGTACTGCGTGCGCTGGGGATGCTGGAAGACGCCATTCAGAAACCGATTGACGGCAGTGTTCTGCCCGAGAATCCGGAAACCAAGGAAATCGCCTCATGAACCGTAAAACCGCGATCATCATCGCCCTGCAGACTCTGATCATCATCGTCCTGTTCTGGGTGCTGGTCTTTTATGGCAAGGATGAGTACGAGGCGGCCATGGGGGAAAGCGAGGAAGAAATCGATACCCCCTCCCATGTCGCGACCGAAAATGGCGCACCGACCATCACCCTGAGCGTGGCATCGCAACGCCAGAGCGGGATTACGACCACAACGCTGTCGGGCACCGCACACCAGTCCGGTGTGAATTCCTTCGGGGCGGTCGTCAGTATCGACACACTGGTAGAAATGCGGACCCGCTATCTGGCGGCACTGGCCGATGCCAACGTCGTGCGCGCATCCATCGCCAACAGCCGGCAGGAGTTCCAGCGCCTGCAGCAGCTTAACCGCGACAACCGCAACGTGTCCGACCGTGCCGTGGCGGTGGCGGAAGCGGCCATGAAATCGGACGAAGCCAGACTGGCGGCCGCCGAGACCGCAGCCGCCAGCATTCGGGATGCCATGCGTCAGCAGTGGGGTGAGGTCCTGACCAAACGCGCGACGCAGTCCGGCAGCGAGTCGCTGCAACGCCTGCTGCATTATGAGGAAGTGCTGGTACAGGTCACGCTACCCTTCAACACCCCGACACCGAATGCCGGCACGCCTCTGATGATCGTGCCGACCGGCTCGCAGGACAAGCCGATTGCTGCAAGCTATGTTTCGCCTTCACCGCTGACCGACACGACCATTCAGGGCAAGACGTTCTTCTACACCGCCGCGGCCAACAACCTGCGTGCCGGCATGCGCGTCACGGTCCGTCTGCCTGCACAGGACAAGGCAACACCGGGTGTCATCGTGCCGCATACGGCGGTCGTGTGGTTTGGCAACAAGGCCTGGGCCTACCACAAGGCAGGGGAAGATAAGTTCGTGCGCACCCAGGTCAGCACCGAGGTCGAGTCCGGCGAAGGCTGGTTCAACGCCGCCGGCCTCAAGGCGGGCGACGAAGTCGTGACCAGCGGCGCGCAACTGCTGCTCTCCGAAGAGTTCAAGTACCAGATCAAAAATGAAAACGAGGACTGAGATGAGTACAGCCCTCGGTTCAGGAGGCCACGCATCATGATGTCGGCCCTGGTACGCTTCTCTGTCCGTTTCCACGGGGTAATCGTCGGTCTGGCGAGCCTGGTGGTGGTATACGGACTCTACACCCTGACCCGTGCCAATCTGGACGTGTTTCCGGAGTTTTCGCCGACACAGGTGGTGATCCAGACCGAGTCGCCCGGCCTGTCGGCGGAACTGGTCGAAGTCCTGGTCACGCAGCCCATCGAAAACTCGCTATCGGGCATCGTCGGGGTCGACACCATGCGCTCGCAGTCGATCCCGGGGTTATCGATCGTGACCGTGATCTTCCACGAAGGCACGGATATCTACCGCAACCGCCAGGTCGCGGCGGAACGTCTCGCCACCCTGAGCAACCAGTTGCCCAGAGGAATTACGCCCAACATCACGCCGCTCGCCTCTTCAGCCAGCACCGTGCTGGGGCTGGGGCTGACCTCCGAAACCCGCACGCTGATGGAACTGCGCGGACTGGTGGACTGGAAAGTGCGCCCCCACCTGATGGCGGTGCCGGGCGTGGCCGACGTCAATGTTTTTGGCGGCGACGTACGGCAACTGCAGATTCAAGTGACGCCCGACCGGCTGGTGCAGTACAACCTGTCGCTGCAGGAAGTGCTGGCCGCCGTGAGCCGTGCCACGGGCGTGCGCGGGGCGGGCTACATCGAGAACAACAACCAGCGCATCCTGATCAACAGCGAAGGCCAGATGCAAACGGCCACGCAACTGGCGCAGATGCCGCTGTTGCATCGGCACGGCCAGACCGTCCGGGTGGCCGACATCGGGCAAGTCATCGAAGGTCCAGCGCCCTCGATCAGCGCAGCTGCCATCAATGGCAAATCCGGCATCTACCTTTCCGTGCAAGGCCAGTTGGGCGCCAACACCAAGGCCGTAACCGAAGCCGTGGAAAAGGCGATGCACGAACTGGAGCCAGCCCTGATCACGGAACAGGTCGAACTCCACCCACGCCTGTTCCGCCCCGCGAATTTCATCGAAACCGCCATCGACGGCGTCAAGACCGACATCCTGATCGGCTCGGTGCTGGTAATCGCGGTGCTGTTCCTGTTCCTGTTCAATGTCAGAACCGCGTTCATTTCCGCGACGGCGATCCCCCTGTCGCTGCTGACGGCCATCATCATGCTCAACCATTTCGGCATCGGCCTCAACATCATGGTCCTGGGGGGGCTGGCCATCGCGCTGGGCGAGGTCGTCGACGATGCGATTATCGACACGGAAAACATTTTCCGACGTCTGCGCGAGAACCGCCTCCTCGCCTCTCCTCTTCCAGCACGGCAGGTCGTGTTCGACGCGTCCATGGAAGTCCGCAGTTCCGTGGTATACGCCACCATCATCGTCGCCATGGTGTTCATGCCTCTGCTGACCTTGTCGGGCGTTGCCGGCAAGCTGTTCGCGCCACTGGGGTACGCCTACATCAGCGCCATCATGGCCTCTCTGGTGGTCGCGCTGACCCTGACACCTGCCCTGTGTTACCTCATGTTTGCCAACGCCCGCCTCGACAGCGAGGACCCGCCGCTGATCCGGGTGATGAAGCGTGGCTACAGCCGCTGGCTGCACGCGATCGAGCGACATTACAAGGCAACCATTGCCGTGACCGTAGTGCTGATTTCGCTCGGGCTCGGCATCCTGCCCCTGTTCAAAAGCCAGTTCATCCCCAATCTGCACGAGGGCCACTACATCCTGCACATGACCGCGGTGCCGGGAACCTCCGAAAAAGAGTCGCTGCGCATCGGCAGCCGTGTGTCCGAAGCAATCTCCGCCATCAAGGGTGTCCAGTCCGTGACCCAGTGGGTCGGGCGTGCCCAGAATGGCGCGGACACGTTCGGCACCCACTACAGTGAGTTCGAGGTGGAAATCGGTACGCTGTCGGGTGAAGAGCAAAGCCGCATCCTGCGTGAAATCCGGGAAACCCTGTCCGGGGAAAACGGCGTCAGCTTCCCAGGCGTCAATTTCGCGATCAACACTTTCCTGACGGAGCGCATCGAGGAAACGATCTCCGGTTATACCGCCGCCATGGTGATCAACATCCACAGCGACGACCTAGATGCGCTGGACCGCAATGCCATGTCCATTGCCGGCGTGCTGGGCAGCGTCCCGGGGGCGACCGATGTCCAGGTACAGTCCCCGCCGGGTACGCCCAAGCTCAGCATCCGTCTGTTGCCGGAGCGGCTGGCGCAATGGGGCATGATGCCGGTAGACGTGCTGGAAAACATCCAGGCGGCCTTCGAGGGGGTTCAAGCGGCACAGGTCTATCAGGGCAACCGGGTCATCAGCGTCAACGTGATGTTTACCCGCGATGTGCGTGACGACCTACGGGAAATCGGCGAACTGCCGCTCAAGAACCCGGATGGCAAGATCGTGCGTCTCAAGGATCTCGCGGATATCACGCAGGAAAACGGTCGTTCCAAGATCCTGCATGCCGGGGCCAAACGCATCCAGACGGTGACCTGCAATGTCCAGGGACGCGATATCGAGAGCTTCGCACGCGAAGTCAAACAACGCCTGCGCGAAAACGTACGCCTCACGCCCGGTACTTTCCTGACGTTCACCGGTGAGGCTGAAGCACAGGCCCAATCCCGTGAGGACCTCATCGTCCATTCGCTGCTGGCCTGCGTTGGCATTTTCCTGATGCTCTATATCGCTTTCGGCCGCTTGCGCAACCTGCTGCTGACCTTCGCCAACCTGCCGTTCGCCCTGATCGGCGGCGTGCTGGCTGCCCTCTTCACCGGGGGATGGATCTCGCTGGGGTCGCTGGTCGGCTTCGTCACGCTGTTCGGGATTACCCTACGTAACTCCATCATGCTGGTTTCGCATTATCAGCACCTGGTTGACGAAGAGAACATGGTCTGGAATCTGGACACCGCCATACGCGGCGCGTCCGAGCGGCTGCCTTCCATCCTGATGACGGCGCTGGTCACCGCATTGGGTCTATTGCCGCTGGCTGCGGGCAGCGGACAACCCGGGCGTGAAATCGAGGGGCCGATGGCGACGATCATCGTCGGCGGATTGGTCACCTCCACCATCCTGAATCTGCTGATTCTGCCCACCGTCATGCTGCACTTCGGGCGATTCGAGAAGCGCGAGGCCTGAGCCGAGGGCCGGGAAGCAATGCATACCTTGATGCTGAAAAAACTGCGTCGCAACACGCACATTGCCATCACGGCAATCGTGCTGTTCCTGGTGTTCGATTTTGCGGCGCTCGCTCTCAATTTCTGGCTATCGTCGAAGATCGAACAGCAGGCCGTCAGCATCAACCTGGCCGGTCGCCAACGCATGCTATCGCAACGAATGACCAAGGCGCTACTACAACTGGAACACGCCCACGCCAAGCAATCCGACATCACAGAGCATCTGCGCGAACTCGACCTGACGCAGGAGTTATTCCACACCACACTGCTGGGCTTTGAAAATGGGCATGGCACGTTGGGCGGGGACAACCAGCCGATTTTCCTGCCGCCGGTGGCCGAAAGCAATGCACAACGGTTGGTAAAACAGGCACAGCGCATCTGGACACCCTACCACCTCCATATTCACCAAGTACTGGCAGCGGATGCCGACAACTTCGATGCCACACTCCAGCCGGCGCTGGGCTATGCAGCGGCACACAACCTGCAACTGCTTGACCTGATGAACCAGCTGACGACCGAGTTGGAGCAAATGACACAGAAGGAAGCGGGCCAGATCCGCTTGTTTCAGGGAGGAGCTTTCGTACTGGCCCTGCTCAACTTTTTCGGCGCGATCCTGCTCTATCTGCAGCGTATGCGCGTCATGAGCCGTAGCCATGGCCTGCTGGACAACATCATCGACAAAGTACAGACAGGGGTGCTGGTGATCGGACCCGAGCAACAGATCATGAAGGCCAACCGCATGGCAGAGCATCTGTTCGGCCGCTCTGCCGCCACCATGCGCGGACACCGACTGGGTGAGCTGTTGCGAGACCAGTACGGGGAATTGCATGGCGTCCGGGCAGACGGCAATCACTTTCTCGCCGAAAGCGAGAGCAGTCAGGTGTTAATGGATGATATCGCCGTCACGATCGTCACCATCAAGGACATCACCCAACAACGCAAGAACGAAGCGCAACTGGCAGAACTCGCCTATCACGACCCCCTGACACATCTGCCAAACCGACTGCTGTTCGAGGACCGCCTGCGTCAGGAAATCGCGCGCGCGCATCGCGGAAGCTACCAGCTCGGCATCCTGTTCCTCGACCTTGACCGTTTCAAACCGATTAATGACACCTATGGCCATGCCATGGGCGACAAGGTACTGCAGGCGGTGGCCACACGGCTGCGCGAACAGTTGCGCGAAGTCGATACGGTCGCGCGGCGCGGCGGAGACGAATTCACCATCGTGATTACCGAGTTGCATGGCACCGATGCCGTGGAACATCTTGCAGAAAACATCCTGGAACGCATGGTAGCGCCCTTTGAGATTGATGGTCTGCTCCTGCAACTTGGCGCCAGCATCGGCATCAGCCTGTACCCGGCGCATGGCACCGACCCGGCCACATTGATCAAACACGCCGACGAGGCGATGTACCAAGCCAAACAGGCCGGCCGCAACACCTGGCGCCATTATCAGCCGGGGGAACAGCCCTCGTCCGAAAGCTCCCAGACGTAGCCGTCAACCCGATTGGATTCGGCGCTAATCGTACTTCAGGTATTTGAAGCGCACATCATCATTGGGCGTTCCTTCCAGTGCGCCCCCCTCTTTGGCCGGCTGCCACTGGATCACGTCCTCGATCTTCCGGGCCAGCGCAAAATCCTTGTCGGTCACCCCCTTGGCCGAGTGCGTGACCAGTTTCACGATCACGAACGCGTAAGACACGGTCAAGTCCGGGTGATGCCAGGCCGCCTCGGCCAGATGCCCGACGGTGTTGACCACCATCAATGTCGCCTTCCAGCCGCTGGTTTTATATTTGCGTCGGAGCCATCCGTCTTCCAGATACCAGTGCGGCAGTTCCGCCTGTAGCCGGGCCAGAATTTCAGATTCGAAATACACACGTTCGTGGGTTGCGGGTTCCATGCTGCCTCTCCTCCAGTTATTTCATCCGGCACGGGATGGGGTTCGCGGCGAGGGCCGAAGCAAAGGTCTGCCATGAAGCCTTATCCACCACATCGATCGGGCATGCCAACCGTGTAGCGAACGACTCGAACGCCTCATCCAGCACACCCTCGGCCACCAATTCGGAGACCGGAACGCGCCCGGCATCCACCTGTTTGACCAGGACCAACCGGTCCGCGCCGAGCTTCGCCGCCAGCCATGCTGCCAAACTGTCCGACGTCACGCTCCAGTTCATGGGAATCGCTTCGTCGGCCAGCACCATGGCGCTGGGCATCCAGATCATCGCCCGGTGTTGCCAGGATCGCTCCGCGATCTCCAGTTCGGATGCCACTGTCGCCAGATCCGGCTGCAGCGATTTCATCACCAGGCCGAACTGTTCCATGGCCAGCAGGGCCATGCGGTGCGCAGCGGCATCGTCGTAGCCCGCCATCCCTTGCGCGTCGCGTACGGCATCGGCAAACACACCGCCGCCCGGCACGATAAGCACCCGACCATCGCTGTTGCCCGCCAGCATGGTCAACCAGGACTTGAGTTCCGGCTGCCCCAGCAAGCTGCCGCCCAGCTTAAGCACCCACACGGAATCTCTCCATCAACTGCATCATGCTGGAAGCCTTGTCCAGCGTCTCACGGTATTCCTTGTCCACTTCGGAATCCGCCACCAGTCCACCTCCAGCCCAGAACCGGATTTGACCGTTCGCGAACACGGCGGTTCGGATGGCGATATTGGTATCCATATTGCCGTTGAAGCCGAGGTACCCGATGGCGCCACAGTAAATCCCGCGCCTATGCGGTTCCAGTTCCTCGATGATTTCCATCGCGCGCAGCTTGGGGGCACCGGTAATCGACCCGCCGGGGAAGCATCCCCGCAGCAAGTCGATGGCATCGTGCCCTGGCGCCAGACGACCGCTGACCGTGCTGACCATGTGGTGGACGTTGGCAAAGCTTTCCAGATCGAACAGACGATCGACCTTGACCGACCCGACCGCACAGTTCTTGCCAATATCGTTGCGCAGCAGGTCGACGATCATCAGGTTCTCGGCACGGTCCTTGGGGCTCCGCAACAAGTCCTCCGCATGCGCTTTATCCTCGACCGGATCGACCGCACGTGGCCGTGTCCCCTTGATCGGCTTGGTCTCGACTGTGCCATTCTGCACCCGCAGAAAACGTTCGGGCGATGCCGACAGAATGTCCGCCTGTGGCAAGTGCAGGTACGCGCCAAAGGGCGCGGGGCTGATCTTGCGCAGAGCGGTATAGGCCGTCCACCCATCACCGCTGGCCTCGGCAGAAAAGCGCTGGGCCAGATTCACCTGATAACAATCCCCAGCCTGAATATAGGCCTGCACCTGTTTGAACGCGACCGCGTAGGCCGGAAAATCCAGATTGGAGCGAACTGTCGACGTCACCCGAAAGTCTGCATCGACCTCCGTTCCGGGTCGACTGAAAGCGGCAATCAATGATTCCCACTGTTGCGCAGTGGCGGGGTCATGCCCCTGCCCGACCAGCCAGGCCTTCCTGGCCTGATGATCGATCACGACCGCCCAGTCGTACAGGCCAACCGCCATCTGCGGCAAATGCTCGGCATCCTCGGCGCGCGCTGGCAAGGTCTCGATGCAGCGCGCCAGGTCATAGGCGAAATAGCCCATGGCACCGCCGGTAAAGGGCAGCTCATGCGCCAAACGATCGGGATAGCGTTGCATCAACTGCTTCAACAGCAGGAAAGGATCTGCTGCACTTTCCTGGCGGCCTTCCGCCCCCTCAATTGTCGTGACACCCTCCTGCGTCACCACGGTCACGAACGGACGGGCAGCGATCACGTCATAACGACTATCCGCACTTCCCGTCTGTCCGCCATCCAGAAAAATGGCCCAAGGATCATGCGCCACACGAGCAAACAGTCGGGCACTGTCCTGGGTGTAAGGCAGTTCCGTGATCATACGAGCAGCCCCGCCTGTTCCATGGAGAGCCGCGCCACGGCATAGGCCGGCAGACAGACCACCGCCCAACCATGCGCCTCAGGCACGGCCTGCACCCACTGTGCAGCATCCTGATAAGGCCTGTCCATTTGTCGTGCCAACGCCTGCACCAGAAAACGCCCTGCGCCGGCTCCGATCAACGGCGCCCCCTTCGGCAACAGCCCTCTGGAAAGCGCACGTTCAGCAGCCTCCTGCAAGGTTCGCAACTGACGCGACTTGAACGTGCTGGCCAGTTGAATCCAATCCTCCAGCCCAGCATCGTCCAGATCGCATCCCACCATCCGGGCCAGCCGACGCGCACTCGCTTCCATCGTCTTCCCGGCACCGTCGGCCGTTCCTGCCATATCGTGCACGTCCTCGAGATCCCCTGTCAGGCGATAGACATCCGCCGCAGTCGCGAACACCTCTGCGGCCACCCCCTGCCATCCCCCCTGAAACGGTACGCGGCTGGCAATTGCCATGAGCGGGGTACGCACCACGCCGGTATACACCAGTTCATCCCGTTGCATGCGCTCTGCATCGCCACACGCAGGCGAAGCGACCGCCCCCTGATACAGCAGCATCAAGTCCGACGTCGTGCTCCCCACGTCCAGCAACAAGGCGTCTCCGCAGACCCCGGCAAGAAATGCGGCGCTGGCGCGCCAGTTGGCCGAGGCAATATCCGCCGCATGCTGGCGCACCTGCGGGGCCGTGATAAACCCGTGTATCCCGGCATAAAAACACACCGACTCAGTGCCGAAACGCTCCTCCATGAACGTCGAGAGCGCGACGACCCCCTCCTCCCGACTACTGAAAATATCGGCGAGTTCGCCCGTCATGGTCACCGCGTGAAACGCTGCGCTGTAGGGCAAGGCATCCCAGATCTGATCCACGGCATCCCGCAAACGGTCCAGCCCCTGCCACAATGGGCAAGCCACCTGAATCGCCTCGACCGCAACGCCCGAGGCATCGAGCAACACCGCCTTGACGTGAGCCCCCCCCAGGTCCCAGCCCAGGACGTATAAGGCTTCGTCAGGTATGCGTTCTGCAGTCATAGGTCAGTCAGGATGGCGTGGTCTCGTTCAGGGATACCCGGACGACATGACGCTGTAGTGTGCCGGGCAAAATAAAGTGGTCATTATAAAGCAGGTCCAGAACGAGACGCGCCGGATTCACGCCCGTCGCGGCACGCATGGCCGTATAGGAGGTGGTCAGACGGGGATTGATTTCCAGCACCGTCACTGGCCCGGCATCCTCGACAATCACGTCGACCCCCACATAGCCAGCCAATCCGGGCAATGCATGCGCAATCTGCCCGGCAAGGGCCTCGAACGCATGCCAATGCTGCGCCATGCCATTCAACTCGCCACCGTGATACACGAATGCATGTCCGGTAAGCCGCACATCCTGTCGATTGGCGCTGAGCAGCCATGCGCGTCCATTTCGGCAAAGCATCGAAAGGCTGGCGGGGATACCAGGCAAAAAAGGTTGGATGACCATACTGCGACGCAGCGCCACTCGCTCGAACGCAAGTTGCATCTCGCGCGCATCCGAACAGTAGGTGGTGTCCTCGCACCCAGCCCCATCATCGGGCTTGATCACCCACGGCCCCGCCGAGGACGCCAGCGCCTCCTCGACCGCACGCCACGTCGGGACAGCCTGGACCCCTGCAGAGAGGAGCGCCGCGCTGGTGTTTGATTTGGATGCCGCCAACGCAACAACGTCTGGTGCACACCCGACCAGAGCCTTGTCCTGCGACACCACCATGCGGCTGAGTTTTTCCAGAATGCCATCGGTTTCGGGGGCGACCAGCCAGACCGCATCACAGGCCTGAATGCATGACGCCCACACCGCCCAGACTTCCGCCTCGGGGCCTATCCACACGATTTCGGCGCCATCGAGCCCGGAGGGCAGCCTGGCATCCCGTGTCGTCACTACCTCGACTTCCGGCATGGCCGTCAGATCAGCCAGCAATGCCTTCAGCATCATCCCGCCTTCTCTGGCCAGCGAGGGTGGTAACGGCTCGCGGTATAATCCGCCACCCGTTACGTATTCACACACAAAGATTTTCACGTGGACATTATTCCGGTCATCGACCTGATGCAAGGACAAGTCGTACGCGCCCGGCGCGGCGACCGCCAGCACTATCGACCCATCGAATCCGGACTTTGCCCGGGGACCAGCGCACCGCTCGAGGTCGTGCGTGCGCTGCTCGAATTATACCCGTTCAATAGGCTCTACATCGCCGACCTGGACGCGATCCGTTGCGGCGAACCGCATCTCCAGATCGTCCATGACATCCGCATGCACCATCCCGAACTCGAAATCTGGCTGGATGCCGGTTGCTGTACTCCCGCGGCAGTGGACAGGTGGCACGGCATGGGAATTCGGCACGTCATCGGCAGCGAAAACCTGTCCTCGACCGCGCAATTACACGCGCTACGCCAGCACCCCGATGTGGCAACGACTATCCTGTCACTCGACTACGCATTGACTGGCCCCATCGGGCCACCGGAGATTTTCGAGGATGCAAGCCTCTGGCCCGCCACCGTGATTGCCATGACGCTCGCCAGAGTCGGCAGCGAAAGCGGCCCAGACATGGCGACGCTGCAATCACTCAAAAACCGCGTATCCGCACGACAACTCATCGCGGCTGGCGGCGTCAGAACTATCGACGACCTGCGGACACTTGCCGACATGCAAATCGCCGGGGTTCTGATCGCCAGCGCGCTCCACGATGGGCACGTCACGCGACCGGATATCGAACGCCTCCAGACAGGTGCGTAGCGCCTGTGACACCCAATAAAAAAGCCCCGAAAGCGGGGCTTTTTTATCAATCACAACGAGTTACTTGGCTTGGAACGGGTGGGCGTTCATGGGGTCCTTGTACTTCCGGACCACATCAGCCGCCTTGGGCTCACGTGCCACAGCACTCTTGATCGCCTGCTTGGTCGCGCGGTAGTTCCATTCCTGGATACGGTCATCCATGTCTGCCTTGTGGTCGATGAACACGCCCACGCAAATAAAGATGTCATCCGCCTCTTCGGCAGGGATCGTACCGTCCGCCACGCAATCCATCACGGCCATCGAAACGCCGCGCTGTGCCGGGCCAAACATCTGCACGGCCTGCTTGCCGTTGCGAATGGTAACCTTGTTGAACATCACGGTCGATGGCTTGGTCATCATGTTCGGTGCAACCACAGCCAGCAGGCCATTGACGCCCTTGCGCTGGGTTGTCAGCGTACGGGTGAAGGCACGCTCCGCCGCACTGCCGCGCGGGCCGATGATCAGATCGATGTGCGCCACGTTCAGCAGATCGAGACCGCTTCCATCGGGACGATTGTCGATCACCAGCGCCTCACCAACCAGCACGCGGTCGATAACACGACCACCCGCTGCACGGTCCGGCGTGCTGGAACTCGACACAGCACTCTCACCGCCACCAAACAAACTTAAAATCTTATCTAGAATAGACATTGATTCAGTCCCTTTTTAACTTCCGGCAAGCGCATTCACACCTGCCGAAGCACATCCGTCCTTTGCCTGAGCGTAGGACGGAACATTGAGAACAGTTTGCTTAGTTCTTGGCAGCGAACGGGTGTGCGGAAGACTTGTAGTTCTTCACGACATCAGCAGCCTTCGGCTCACGCGCGATGGCGTTCTTCAGTGCCTGCTTGGTCGCTTGGTAATTCCACTCCTGAATACGCTCGTCGATATCAGCCTTGTGGTCGATGAACACGCCCACGCAGATGAACACGTCTTCAGCCTCTTCCAGCGGGATGGTGCCATCGGCAACGCAATCCATCACGGCCATGGAAACGCCACGCTGTGCCGGCCCGAACATCTGAACGGCCTGGCGGCCATTCTTGATCGTCACCTTGTTGAACATCACGGTAGCCGGCTTGGTCATCATATTCGGAGCAACCACGGCCAGCAGGCCGTTCACGCCTTCCTTCTGATCGGTCAGCGTGCGGCAGAATGCCTCTTCAGCGGCACTGCCACGCGGCCCAATAATCAGGTCGATGTGCGCCACGTTCAGCAGGTCGAGACCGCTACCATCCGGACGATTATCAATAACCAGCGCTTCACCTACCAGAACCCGATCAATAACAGGCATATCATTCTCCTAGAGATAACTAAGTTAACGCCCGGATTCTTTTGAAACCCGGGCCCTGAAAAAATTTTGGGCATTATATCAGCCCACCAGACAATATCGTCGTGTCACGAAAATATTTTCTGGCCCTGCCCACGCCCGTTAGCGGACGATATTGCCACGCATCCGGTCACAGAAAAGGACCACTTCCTCGATCACTTCCGGCTGCACGTTCTGGCTGCGCAAAGTCGCCGTGATGGCGTCGACCACACCATTGAACTGCTCATTGGAAACGCCCAAACCGGACAGGTACGCATTACTTGCCGCCATGTCGATCTTGCCATCATCCATACCACCCAAAGCAGCCTTGAGATAGGAAATCTGCTTCTGGATACGGTTTTCCATCGAAATGGCGTCCGGCGCGTCAAAAAGGCGATTCGTCACCGGGGATTGCAGGGCCTTGCCATAGAAATAGCGCACGTACGACTCCAGCACCATTTCGCCGCCCAAACGCGCCAGCAGGCTGGCATTCCGAACAAAGGCGTCAGCGTTGATACCGGACAGACGGGAAACGTTGACACGATTGGTGTAAGTGGTGGCTTTGGAATCCGAGGCGGCCTGGCTGTGGCGTATCAGGTTTTGCTTGCCGGTATACGTCGTTACCGTGGAATCGGCATTCGCTTGGCTTTGTCGCACAAGATTCTGCTTGGCAGTGTAAGAACTTGAACTTCCCATCATGCTCCTCCAATCGTATTTTCAATACTCTAAAGCTTCAGTGTACCCTCATGCCCCGTTTTTTGCATCACCCCAATCATCCGTTAAGTTAACTGTCAAGACACCTACGTCACCGTGCTGCATTCACAGGCAATAAAAAAGGGAGGCGCCATTCAAGCGACTCCCTTTTCGGACTAACCGACTGATTATTCCAGGTTTGCGTGCAGCGCGCGCATCCCCTCTTCGGTCAAGCCCTTCTCGTGCACGATGTAGGACACAATGGCTTCCAGGAACACCAGCGTGGACAGTTCAAAGACGGTGCCCATCGGCATGCCCTTGACGATACCGAAGCTGTTTTCGTTGCCTGCGCCGATCTGGCAAACCAGATCCGCCATGTCGGCCATCGGGGAAGTACCCTTCATGGAAACGACGGCAATGCGTGCGCCCATGGACTTAGCCTTCTTGACCAGCGGCAACAGGGTTTCAGTGCCACCAGAACCGGAAATCACGATGAACAGGTCACTGGCCTGGATGCTCGGCGTCACGATTTCGCCAACCATGTACACCTTGTAACCGCTGTGCATCAGGCGCATCGCGAAGAAACGGGAAACGAGACCGGAACGACCTGCGCCGGTAATGAAAATACGATTAGCCTTGTCGACTTCGCTGACGATCTTCTGGACGAGACCGTCATCGGTCGCTTCCAGCACGCTATTAATCTTGTTGAGGATCAGTTCCTGATGCATGTTAATACCCCTTATGAAATCATGTTGGCATGGACCGCAAATGGCCCATCACAACCCTGAAAAATAAGAAATCCACCAAATCGGATCAATGCTGAACCGAGATGGTGGATTTTGTCTTGCGTCTAAGCGTTAAGCTTAGTGTGCCAGAGCGGTGATCTCAGCAGCAGCAGCAGCAGGATCAGCAGCACCGTAGATCGCAGCACCAGCCACGATGATGCCAGCGCCAGCGTCCTTCACTTGCTTCACGGTTGCAGCCTTCACGCCGCCAGCGACGGAGATGGTCACACCGGTGTTCAGGGACTGGATCAGGCCCAGGTCAGCGAACGGGGTTTGGCCAGCAGCTTGTTGGTCCAGGCCAGTGTGCACGCCGATGATGTGTGCGCCCAGAGCAACGACTTCCTTGGTGCGAGTAGCCTTGTCAGCCACGTTGATCAGGTCAACTTGAGCTTGCTTGCCGTAGCCGTTAGCAGCCTTGATCACACCCTTGATGGTGCCCAGGTCAGCGGTACCCAGCACGGTGCAGATGTCTGCGCCAGCTGCGTAGAACGGAGTAGCTTCGTATTCGCCAGCGTCCATGGTCTTCAGGTCAACCAGGATCTTGTTGTTCGGGAACTTGGCGCGCAGGGTTTGCAGCAGCTTGATACCGTTGTGCTTGATGCAGGGGGTACCGATTTCCAGGATGTCAACGTGCGGAGCAACCTTTTCTGCCAGCGCAACGGTTGCGTCGAAATCCAGTGAATCCAGTGCCATTTGAGTCAATGCCATGATACTTCCTCCGATTGATGAATATTACTACCAGGTTAAAAAAACGAAATTATATCTATTTAAGCTACCGATGACGACAACCTGTCTCAGGCTGCGTCGACCAGCTCACGGATCTCGCGTGCGGCGGTACCCGGTGCCGGGCTGCCGGTGATAGCACCACCGACGACCACGATGCTCGGGCCAGCCTTGACCACTTGCTGCACGGTAGATTGCTTAATGCCGCCAGCCACGGAAACCTTGACTGAAAGGCCTTGCGACACCAGGGCCGCCAGATCGGCAAACGGCGTCTGGCCAGCCAGTTGCTGGTCGATACCTGTGTGAATGCCGATAATGTGTGCGCCGATCTCCGCCGCCTTGGCTGCGACCGCAGCCTTGTCACGGACGTTGATCAGATCGACCTGGGCTTGCTTGCCGTAAGCCTTGGCCACGTCCACCACGCCCTTGATCGTACCCATGTCAGCAGTACCCAGCACGGTGGTGATGTCTGCACCCGCCTTGAAGAACGGCTCGGCTTCGTAGTAGCCGGCGTCCATGGTCTTCAGGTCGACGAACAGCAGCTTGTCCGGGTGTTGTGCCTTCATCGCCTTCACCAGTGCCAGGCCATTGACCTTCAGGCAGGGGGTGCCGATTTCGATGATGTCAACATACGGTGCAGCCTGACGCGCGAGCGCCAGCGTCTGATCGTAATCCAGGGAATCCAGTGCTACTTGAATCAACGGCTTTGACACGATGACATCCTCCGAAGTGAGCTTGTTGTTGTGGCGAATGCAAGAGCTAGCATTCTATAGCGGAAATAGTGGTTGTCAACGCCACCCGTTCCCGGGCGGCGTTGCGCGATGCACTAGCTGGATTAGAGCTTGTCGCCCAGCATTTTTTCCAGTTTGTCCTGGTCCACGATGAAGCCGCGGATGCCTTCTGCCAGCTTCTCGGTCGCCATCGCATCAGCATTGTGCTGCAGACGGAACTCGGATTCGGTCAGACGAGCCGGACGCTCCTTGGTAGCACCGTTGTCCACCAGGTGGCGGGTCAGGTGACCTTCGACGGAAGCAAGTTCTTCCAGCAGCGTCGGGGCAATGGTCAGGCGGTCGCAACCGGCCAGCGCCATGATTTCACCCACGTTACGGAAAGATGCCCCCATCACAACGGTCTTGTAGCCGTGTTCCTTGTAGTACTTGTAGATACCACGCACAGACACCACGCCCGGATCTTCGTCAGCGCCGAAATCACGTTGTTCCTTGGCTTTGTACCAGTCCAGGATACGACCCACGAACGGGGAAATCAGGAACACGCCGGCTTCGGCACAGGCACGTGCCTGGGCGAAGCTGAACAGCAGGGTCAGGTTACAGTTGATGCCTTCCTTTTCCAGCTGTTCGCCTGCCTGGATACCTTCCCAGGTGGAGGCCAGCTTGATCAGCACGCGGTCGTTCTTCACGCCGGCGTCGTTGTACAGCTTCATCAGCTTGCGAGCCTTGGCCAGCATCGCGTCCTTGTCGAAGGACAGGCGTGCATCCACCTCGGTGGAGATCTTGCCCGGCACGACCTTCAGGATTTCCAGGCCGATGGAAACGGCCAGCTTGTCAGCAGCGTTTTCAATCTGGGCAGCCTTGTCGCCACCTTGGGCCTTGGCATAGGCGATCGCATCGTCGATCAGCGGAGCATACTCGGGCAGTGCGCTGGCCTTCAGCACCAGAGACGGGTTGGTGGTCGCATCCTGCGGCTTGACGGCACGGATCGCGCCGACGTCACCCGTGTCCGCCACGATGGTGGTCACGCTCTTCAATTGTTCCAGCAAACTTGCCATGTTCTTCCTCCTTAGAGATTTCTAGATAAACAATCCGGTGTGCATATGTTTGAACATCACAGAAGCCGGATATTACTACGAGCCGATGAATCCAGTCATCTTTTTTACCGCACCGTTTTCTCGATGGCATGAGCAAACAGAGTGGCCACGGTCAAATCGGCGCTTGTCCCGGGATTAATACCACGCGCCTTAAGATTTTCATCAAAATCCAGCAGGTTGCGCTGATAAAGCTTCGGATTCTCCAACCCGATCGTTTCCAGCTCATGTATCACGGCCTCGTCTCTTACCGCCACAGCGACGGCCACCCCCTGCTTGCGCACGATGTGGGTGTCCGGCTGTCGAGCGAGAAAGCCCAGATAGACCCCGGTAGTCGCCCACGCCGGGCGCTCCCAACGCTCGAAAAGCTCACGATAACGGGTGAGTCCGAAATCCAGAACATCAGAAAAATCATGGGCGTATTGCCAGGCAATGCGGTCCCGATCCTGGGCCTCGCGCATAGCATGCAGCAAACTCACGCTGGCTTGCGCATGCACATCGTAATTGGCACTATGCCCCAGGCCCGCCGGCGAGGCCTTGGCAATTGCACGGAAGGTCGCCTCGGCATCCGCCACGGTCAGCTGGGCCAGCACCGAAGCCAGTTCTTCACGCAGGCGCTCGCCTCCGCCAGTCAGTGCCGCGTGCACCATCGGGGCACACAGGAGCAATATACCGAGATTGGTGTTGCAACCGACAGCATCCCAAGTGCTGCCGACCGCCGCATAGATACGCTCACCGACCGTCAACCCCGGCTGCGCGATCACACGCGAGGCCGCATCCGCGCTCTTCACAAAATCCTCGACCACCATGCCGTGGCCATCGGAAAAGAGATGCACGTTACCAGGCTTGATCGCCTCCAGTTCGGACAAGCAGGCCCACTTGAAGGCGTCCGCCAGCGCCCGCGAGCGCGCCTCGACAATATCCGTCATGATACGGCCGCCACCACGCCGCGGGATGGCGGGAGCTTTTGCAGAAAATCCTTCACCAGCAACTCAGCGACATCGACATCCACCACGCCCTGCAAGCCCTTCCAGGCGGGAATACTGTTGACTTCCAGCACGTAGAGCCGGCCGCTACGATCTCGGATAATATCGACACCACAGTAATCGGTGCCAACAGCCGCCGAGGCTGCAAGCGCGAGGTCAGCCACCTCGCCAGTCGCGGGCAGCAACTCGCAACGCCCGCCCTGTGCGACATTATTCACCCAGGAACTGCCATGGCGAATCATCGCGCCTACTGGCTTGCCTTCAATGATGAATACGCGATGATCGTGCCATGCCCCTTCGCCACTATCGATATAGCTCTGCAGATAATACAAGCCGTCGACATGCGCCTCCATCGGCACCGGAAACGGCGATCCGGCATCGAGACGCCGAACCCCCTGCCCCTGCGAGCCGAACAACGGCTTGATGACCACAGGACGTCCAGCCATGGTTTCACGCAGGATCACGGCCTGGGCATGCTCGCGAGACTCGCACACCCAGGTCGGGGGTGTCGCGACGCCGTGATGGTGCAGCAGAAAGCTGGTCATCGCCTTGTCGACGGTACGTTCGATGGCACGTGCATCGTTGTAGACCATGACCCCGAGCATCTTGAGGGCGTGCAGAATATCCAACCGGGCAATGACCTGTTGCAGGGTTCCGCCAGGAACCCCCCGCACGAACACGCCCTGGGGCAGCCCTTGCTCGAAGCCGGGAATTGTCACGCCAGGTGTGCCGGCGACCAGATCGAGGCTGCAGGACTTGAGGGAGAGAAATACCGCCTCCCAGCCGTGCGCGGCAAAGGCCTCCCTGAGGCGTTTGCCGTGCCAGCCGGGGTCGTCGGTGAAGACGGGAATGCGGCGATTCAATTACGCGGTATAGCCGAAAGACTGATCGAGCAGCGCGGCATCCAGTTTTCCGCCGGTAAAGCTCTTGCCGGACGCCACTGCGGTCACGGTCACTGCCGCCGGGCTGAACAGCATCGGGTCGATCTTGTAGAAGTCCATGTTCACCGCCTTAAACACCTCGGCGAAGGGGCGACCATAGTCACGCGACGCGCTGCTAGGCAATTCTTTGGCCAGCTTGGCGGCTGCATCGTCGCTGCCCAGCACGAACACATGGGCGTGACCACCGAACAGGATGGCGTCGTTAGTACGCCCCATGCCGGTCAGGAAGTCAGGAGATGGCGGTGGCACCGGTGCGCTGGCCAT
The DNA here is from genome assembly GCA_964445115.1 of uncultured Methylobacillus sp. GTDB lineage: Bacteria > Pseudomonadota > Gammaproteobacteria > Burkholderiales > Methylophilaceae > CAIJXJ01. The sequence continues at coordinate 25,052 of CAYUJU010000011.1, forward strand.
GCCGTCAACGACGTGCTCCAGCGGAAAATGCAGCGTGTGGATCTTGTGCATGGCCACTTCCAGCACACGCCCGACGATTTGCACTGCTCCTGCCAGGCTACGTGTCGGGGTCAGCACGAAAGTCAGTTTATCGGCGGACAGACCGGTATCACGCGCCACTTTTTCGATGACCTCCTGCGGCGGCACCTTGTCACTTTCCAGCACCAGGACGGCAGAATCAGACTGATCTTTGTAATTCAGTTCCTTGTAAAGCTCTTCGCGCCCGGCCATTGCACGCCCCGGGCCGGAACCCAGCGAAAAGAATTTTTCATGCGCCAGACTCCAGCCCGCGTACTGGCTGCCAAGGCATGCCAGGATCGGATTACAGGAGTGCACGGACAATTGCCACGGCCAGTGAGCGAAGGACGGGTTGGCTTGCAGCGACACGCGACCCAGCCCACCCATGCAGATTTCGGTAATCAGCCGACCGGCTTCGAGCCCACCCGGGAAATTGATGCCGGCATCGACGATCGTGGCGCCCGTAGGATGGGTTTCCACCCCCAGTCGCAGGCTTTTGGCATTGGCCACCAGACTGGCGACCAAAGGCGCTGTCAGCGTGTTGACGCTGGGCCAGTTGCTGGTATCGAGGTTGCTTTCGCTCATGATGTCTTCCCGGAAAATATTCTTTTTAAGAGAGTAATGTAATCAACCAACTGGCACAGGAGGCGGCCTTTGACGCCGCTTCTTCCGCCGTGCCGCCAGCAGCAACGATGCTGCACAAGGGGTCTCCGCGTTTGACAACTGCCCCCGCGGGGGGAACGTCAAACACCCAGTCCGGCCACGCCATGCGGGGTGGAACGGTGAGATCCTTGTCGGCGTAGTATATCAAATGTGCCCGCGCGGGTTCAGGTTCTGACTGCCAGGATAAATGACCTGCGCAGGCGCGCATGTGTGCTTCGAACAATCGGGCACCATCAGCTGCGATATCGTACAACCCAAAGCTGGCGCTGAGGCGAGGGTTGATTTCCAGCACCCACCACGCATCGCCTTCGACCATGCAATCCAGGCTGTTCAGGCCTCGCAGGCCAAATGCGCGCGTCAATGCTTGCGCAGCCCGCAACATACCCGCCCTTACAGACGCTGGAAGCGTAGCCTGACTGACAGCCCCTCCATAGCGAAACGGCATGATGGATGTCGGCGCCAAGATCTGGGTATGTACGCCGATTTCGACGGCATTCCGGCCATCGGCGAGAAACAGCATGGCATAGGGGTGTCCAGGGACGGGCTGCTGGAAATACCCTGCCTCACCGGCGGAGTGGAGGCGGACGTGCGTTCCACCAGAACCGCCCTCGGCCTTGCACAGCCAGCCGTCGACCGGCTGGGTAGACCAAGCAGGAAAAGGAATGTGCAACGCTTCCAGCGTACTGAAAAACCTTGCGGGAGATTTGACTGCGCACACAACGGCAGCAGCATTTCCGCTGACCGGCGCCGTCGCGGCAATTTCGTCGATCAGCGACGGTTCCTGTTCGAAACCGCTACCGAACACGAACGCCACCTTGCTTCCCTGCAGCTTCGGCAGCAACTGCCGTCGAACGTCGTCAGCGTCGAATCCATATCGCCCGTAAGCCAGTTGGACCAGCTCAAACGCATCGCGGCGGGTGTCCTCGTCTCCGAAGACATCCGCCGCGATCACTTCATAGCCAGCTGCCGCAGCGGCCCGCACGTACGGGCGAGCGCTGACGGCGGCGATCAGGAGGCGCTTAGCCGAGATCCCTGCGTGCAAGCTCAAAGGCCGACAGGAAGTCCAGATAAACGTGTGCCTGACCTTCCAGCATTTGCTTGAACAGGTTCTGCTGCACTTGATACTTCACGTTACCGATCGCCAGCGCACCGTGGCCATACACCTTGGTGCCTTCGATCAGCACGCCATCGGCCATCACACCCACGCCTTCCGCGCCGGTTGGCGGCACGGCGTTCACATCGGCCACCACCTTCAGGGTCGGGGATGCGGCAATCTGTGCCTGCGTCAGCACGCGCACACCTGCAGCGGCACAGCACAGCGCCACGTCGGCGCTGTTCAATACCTTTTGCTTCAGCTCGTCAGTGCTGCCATCGACGTAGGAAATGTTGGTGCCGTAACGCTTGTTGTAAGCCTCAGCTTTTTCCTTCACATCGGCAATCGCGCGGTGCGCCACCAGTTCAACCGTCGCACCGTACTTGGCTGCAATGACAGCAGTACATCCGCCGACCGGGCCGGTACCACCGAAAATGCTGACCTTGCGGCCGGACAGGTCGCCGCCAAAATTGCGCTTCAGGGAACGCTCAACCACTGCCATCATCGCACCCGCCGTCGTGAACGCGCCGGACGGGTCGGCGAACACGGAAATCTCGAAGGGAGGAATCATGGACTTCTTGGCCGTTTCCAGCATGTCCATCGCCAGGTCGATATCGCGACCTCCGATCAGCATGCCGGTGCGCCAGACGCCACGGGGGCCGCGCGAGAAAATGGCGTCCTGCACCAACCCGGTCACTTCACTCAGCTGCACGTTGGTATACGGCGCAATCGCATCGTAGCCGGCATCGTAAGCCATGTTCACATCGAACGGGCTGGCGTTCTTGGCCGGCGTAATGAAATGTAGGACGTATGGCTTTTCCGCACTCATGTTTTCACCCTTTTGATCAATTGAGACTATCTGGTTAGTTCGTGGCGCACACGGTGCCGACGATATTATCTTCACATATTACATGAACTTCGCTGCCATGATTACGTGCCTTGGTCACGGCAAAGCGCAATCCGGGATATCCCAGGTAGCGCAGCTCCAGCGCCTCCTGCATCCGCCGCGCCGCGGCTTCGCTCTCCAGCACAGCGAAACCCGTAGGTCCCCACGAACTTTGCCCGACGCAGGTCACTCCCTCACTGCGTAGCCATTCCAGGACGTGACCGACCGTACGACTCGTGTAGCGACCGCCTCCCTGGGCCGGCGCAAAATGGTCACCGACACGACATTGGATGGCATGGATTGCCTCGCCGAACAGGGCGAGATTGTTTTCTGCCACGGCGGGCAAGGCCTGCATCAGGACACGCCGGCACAACTCCGCCGCATGGTCAGCAGGGAACTCGGGCAATGCACGGAAGGCTTCGAGTTCCTGCGACCCATGCACGCCCTGCTGGGCATGATCGAAAATCAGCAGCACGCGCCATGCTTCGGGAAACGGCATACGGGCGATCACCGGCGGCACCCGGGTATCGGCGCCACGCCCGCCATCGACCAGCAGACCCCCTTGGGAAAATGCCCCGATGCCGATACCCGAGCGAGCGCCTCGTTCGGCACTCGCCGCGATTTCGTCCAGCGTGATCGGAAGCTCGTAAAGTTTCGCAAGGGCCACTCCCACGGCAAGCGCCATCTGCGTCCCCGACCCCAGGCCTGCATGCTCGGGAATCGTTTCCTCTAAGCAGAGATGAACGCCTAGCAAATGGCCAAAATGTTCCGCAAACAGACGTGCACTGGCGACGGCGCGCGGCCCGCCCGGGCCCACTGCACTGAAATCGTTGGCAGGGATCGCCGTCAAACGGGTCGCTGGCGCTTCCAACGACAGACCGATGCTGCCGAAGCGACGCCCGAGACCACCGTGCATGTCGAGAAACCCCATGTGCAGGCGTGCGGTCGTGGCGACCCTGACTTGATGAACCTGACTACCCGCCATAGGAGTTCCATTCGAACGTGTGATCAAAGTGGCGATTTTATCCGAGCAAGCGGAGATTTAAAACGTAACCAGCCGCGAAAAACCGCCATTTCACCGTGGTCATCATGCGACAAACATCCTGCCTGACGCGTCTTGACGCTCCATTTCATTCGCCAGATAATGCCCTGAGCGTTCGGAGCCTGAAGAACCGCGTCACTGCACGGCTCTCCCCTTGCAACCCCGCCCGAACGCGATCGCTTTTGCAGTCGCCGTACCAAAATCAAAATACTGGGGTGATATCTCCGATGGATAATTTTGCACAAGCAGGCACCATGGAAACGGTGACCTGTCCCTTCTGCGGCCTGTTATGTGACGACCTCACGGTCGCACGTGACGTCAGCGGTCAATTGAACGTGACACAGAACGGCTGCCAGAAAAGCGTGACTTTTTTCGGTCGCAAGCCTCATACCCCTTCCCCGCGCGTTAACGGTAAGGAGGTTAGTCTCACGGAGGCCGTCGCCAGTGCAGCCAGGATACTCGGCAACGCCAAGACACCATTGATCGGCGGGCTGGGCACCGAAGTACAGGGCATGCGCGCCGTGATGAGCCTGGCGGACCGTGCCGGCGCCACCATTGACCACATGAATTCGCGCGGCTTCATGCGCAACTTGCAGGTCATCCAGAATTCCGGCTGGCAGACCTGCACCCTGACGGAAGTCCGCAATCGAGTGGATCTGCTGCTTATCGTCGGGACCGATGTGGTCAGCGTCTATCCCCGCTTCTTCGAGCGCCAGATCTGGAACAAGGAATCCATGTTCGGCCAGGACACCTCGACACGCGAGGTGGTATACCTCGGCGGCAGAAATATCGACACCCGCGCCGGCGTAGCTCCGGATGGCCGCCAGCCGGACGTGTTGCCCTGCGACCTCGACCGCCTGCCGGAGGTGATCGCCGCCCTGCGCGCACTGATCAATGGCAAGCGGATCGTGGCGAAGGAGATCGCCGGATTGCCCATCGCCACCCTGCAGCAATTGGCAGACCGCCTGAAAGCCGCCAAGTACAGCGTTGTCGCCTGGGCGACCGGTGCGCTCGATATTCCGCATGCCGAGTTGACCGTGCAGAACATCACCGAGCTGGTGAAGACCCTGAATCTGACCACCCGTGCCTCTGGCCTGCCCCTGGGTGGTACCGATGGCGAAATGAACGCCAACCAGGTCAGCGCCTGGATTTCTGGTTACCCGGTACGCACGTCTTACGCCAGTGGCCATCCGGAATATGACCCTTACCACTTCGCCACAGACAAGCTGCTTGCCAGCGGTGAAGCCGATGCGCTGTTCTGGATTTCATCGTTCAGTCCGGATCGCACGCCGCCTGCCACATCGGTGCCGACCGTAGTATTCGGACAGGCCGACATGAAGCTGGAAAACGAACCGGCTGTGTTCATCCCCGTCGGAACTCCCGGCGTGGATCACAACGGGGTGTATTTCCGCTCTGACAACGTGGTGTCGCTGCCGATCGATCAGTTGCGCAACAGCTCCCTGCCCAGCCTGAATGCTGTGCTCACCGCCATCGAACAAGCGCTGTAAGTTTTCAAGGAATCCCGAATCATGCTCATCAAACTGACCGGCGGTACTGTTTACGATCCGGCGCATGGCATCGACGGCAAGGTCATGGACATTTACGTCCGCGACGGCCGCATCATCGAGCGCGTCCGTGATGACGAACGTATTGACCAGGAGTACAACCTCAAGGGCAAGGTCGTGATGGCCGGTGCCATTGATATGCACACGCATATCGGCGGCGGCAAGGTCAACATCGCGCGCACCTTGTTGCCGGAAGATCATCGAGGCGACCCGGTTGACCATACCGAATTGACCAAGGCTGGATGCGGCCATGCGGTCCCATCCACCCTGACCACGGGATATCGTTACGCAGAAATGGGCTACACCGCCGGCTTCGAGCCAGCCGTGCTGCCGATGAACGCACGTCAGGCCCACCTGGAAATGGGCGACACGCCCATCATCGACAAGGGTGGTTACGCCATGCTGGGTAGCGACGATCTGCTGCTGCGCATGATGGCCGCGAACAAGGACCAGAACGCCATCAACGATTATGTGGCCTGGACCCTCCATGCCACGCAGGCCATGGGTATCAAGGTGGTGAATGCAGGCGGCATCAACGCGTTCAAGTTCAACCAGCGCATGCTGGATCTGGACGAGAAAAACTCGCACTATCAGGTCACACCGCGTGAAGTGCTGCAGCGCCTGTCGCGCGCCGTCCACGAACTCGGCGTACCACATCCGCTGCACGTGCACGGCAACAACCTGGGCGTGCCGGGCAACGTCGAAACCACGCTGAATACGATCGCCGGTGTCGATGGCTATCCGCTGCACCTGACGCACATCCAGTTTCACAGCTACGGCACGGAAGGCGACCGCAAGTTCTCCTCCGGCGCGGCCCGTATCGCCGAGGCGATCAACAAGCACAAGCACATCTCCGCCGACGTCGGCCAGATCCTGTTCGGTCAGACCGTCACCGCTTCCGGCGACAACATGTCGCAGTTCCGCAACGCAGGCCACGCCCATCCGAACAAGTGGGTATGCATGGACATCGAGTGCGATGCCGGCTGCGGCGTGGTGCCGTTCAGGTACAAGGACCAGAATTTCGTCAATGCGCTGCAGTGGGCGATCGGCCTGGAAATCTTCCTGCTGGTCGATGACCCGTGGCGCATTTTCCTCACCACCGATCACCCGAACGGAGCGCCGTTCACCAGCTATCCGCACCTGATCCGACTACTGACGGACAAGACGTTCCGCAACGAGATGCTATCCCGCATCAGCCCGGATGCCCAGGCCATGAGCACGCTAGGCAGTATCGATCGCGAATACAGCCTTTACGAAATCGCCATCATGACGCGCGCCGGCGCCGCCAAGCTGGTCGGCCTGCATGACCGCGGCCATCTGGGCGTGGGTGCGGCGGCCGACATTACGGTCTACACCGACAATCCGGATCGAGAAAAGATGTTCGCCAAGCCGGACTACGTGTTCAAGGATGGCGAACTGGTGGTCAAGGATGGTTCCGTGGTCAAGGTCACCTGGGGAGCCACGCACGTGGTCAAGCCGGAGTTCGACCGCGCCATCGAGAAGGAAATCGCCAAGTATTACGACACCTACCACACGGTCAAGATGGACCACGTGAAGGTGACCGACCAGCATATCGCCGATGATGGCCGTGGCCACGTACAGGTTCAGGCGTGCCAAGGCCGCAGGGAGAAACTAGCATGATTATCAACGGCGTCACTATTGACGACACCTTTGCCGAAGCCTTTGGCATGCGCGGCACCCGCGTCATCATCACCGCACAGAACCACAAGTGGGCTAACACCGCTGCGGCCGCGATGACCGGTTTCGCGACCTCCGTAATCGCCTGCGGCGTGGAAGCCGGCATCGAGCGTGAACTCGACCCGTCTGAAACCCCAGACGGCCGCCCTGGCGTGTCCGTGCTTCTGTTCGCGATGAGCAGCGCGGTGCTGATGAAGCAGCTGGAAACCCGCATGGGGCAATGTATCCTTACCTGCCCGACCACGGCAGCGTTCTCCGGCATCGACGAAGGCTACCCGGAAATCACCCGCATCAACCTGGGCAAGAACCTGCGTTTCTTCGGCGACGGCTTCCAGATTTCCAAGCAGTTCGGCGGCAAGCGCTACTGGCGTGTGCCGGTCATGGATGGCGAATTCATGACGGAAGAAACCACCGGCATGATACGCTCGGTTGGCGGCGGCAACTTCCTGATCCTGGCCGAATCGCAGCCTCAGGCGCTGGCCGCTTGCGAGGCCGCCATCGAAGCCATGAAGAAGATCCCCAACGTGATCATGCCGTTCCCCGGCGGCGTCGTGCGATCCGGCTCCAAAGTCGGCTCCAAGTACAAGGCCTTGATCGCATCCACCAACGATGCCTTCTGCCCGACCCTCAAGGGCATCACCAAGACCGACCTGTCGCCGGAAATCGAATCCGTGATGGAGATCGTGATCGACGGCCTCACCGCCGACGACATTAACAAGGCTATGCGTGTCGGTATCCAGGCAGCCTGCGAACTGGGCGCGCAAAACGGCATCAAGCGCATTTCCGCTGGTAACTACGGCGGCAAGCTCGGCCAGTTCCACTTCAAACTACGCGAAATCATGGGAGCAGCGGCATGAGCGCCTTGACCCTCACCCTCAAGCCTGACGCCCCGGCACAACGTATCGACATGGCGCCGCTGACGCCGGATCATCTGTCGGGAAAATCTATCGCCGAGATCGAGGCCATCGAACTGCTGAGCGGCAACCGCAAACTGCGCGTCGACAGCCTGTTCGACATCGACGGTCACGACACCGGCAACCTCGTGATCAACAACGCCAACGGCAAGCTCGATTTCATCGGCCGCGGCATGAAGGAAGGCACCATTACCGTGAACGGTAACGCAGGTTCCTACCTCGCCTTCCAGATGCGCAAGGGCGAGATCACGCTCAACGGCAACGCCGATGCGTTTGCTGCCAGCGGCATGGCCGGCGGCCTGCTCAAGGTGAACGGCAACGTCGGCGACTTTCTGGCCGCAGCGATTCCTGGCGACAGAAAAGGCATGAAGGGCGGCACCGTGCTGATCACCGGCAACGCAGGCGACCGGGCCGGCGACCAGATGCGCCGCGGCATCATCCTGATCGAAGGCAACGTCGGTGCGTACTGTGCCTCACGCATGCTGGCCGGCACCATCGGCGTCATGGGCTCCGTGGGCGACTACATCGGCTATGGCATGCGCCGCGGCACGCTGCTGCTATTCAGCACACCGACGATGCACGCCACACTGCAGGACTGCGGCAGCCACACCCTGCCCTTCCTCAGCCTGATGTTCAAGTCGTTCAAGCCCCTGCCAAGCAAGTTTGCCGCGATCAACAAAAATCGCGTACAACGCTATGCAGGCGACTTGGCCAACGATGGCAAGGGTGAGATTCTGGTGTTTCAGTAACGCGCCGGGATCGTATTGATTGAATGGGCTGCCCGAGAAATCAGGCGGCCCTTTTGTTTGCCGATACAACATGTTGGATTTGGAATCTATGCCAATCGAGACAGTTCCCCAAGCGCATCACGCCGCAGGAGTAGTTGCCGCAGCGCGATGGCGGATACGGTCAGTGAGCGTGCTTCCCGGCCACCGCCTTGCCGTCACCTGCACCGGCGGCACCATCGACATGTCCCGCCTCGTGGCCAGTCGGGAGGCTGGCGTCTACGCCAGCCCTCAAGGATGACGCGATTTTCAACCAGGTCCAGATTGAACTCGGTGCGCTCACATGGCCGAATGGCGCCGATCTGGACCCAGAATGAGTGTATGAAGAGATTGGCAGACACAAAACGTGGTCTGTCCCTGAATAATTTTGATCCATAGGCGGGCACTAATCGTGTCCGACCCCATTTATGCATTTATGTGGTGCCTGCCCACATTTATTGCTGTCCGACATATGTCTTGACTCCGAAGTGGACTCGGTCGCCGACAACTCCGACGATTGGTGCCCAAGCGAACTTCACACCATCCGCATTGAATCGTTTCCCAACGAATTCGACATATTCCATGTCTGGCTGGACGGTCAGGAGTTGTAGCAACTCAATTCCCACGCGAGTTAATAGGCCAACCACACTTGCCAGTTTTGGTGTGTCCTTTTCTCGCTCAAACATAAGGATTAGGGGGCCGTAAAGAAAGTGACTCATCTCGCCAGCACTGACCGCATTGAAGGAGAATTCAAGGTCGGATTCAAATATGAGTCCTGCATCTTTCAATGCAAGAATGTCAAGGAAAGTAGGGGCGCCATCTTTTTTGAAAATGTAGGCCTTCGGGTCAATGTAGAAGGCCTTCTCGCCAGAGCGAAGAATGTAGTTCCCAAGCTTGACGAAATTTTCGGCTTCTCTCTTGGAAAGGTTACGAAGCACATCTAGCGTACGCAGCGAAAACGAACCTGGGTGCTTGATTTCGCCGGCAAGAATACGCCCCCAAAGATACTGAAGTTCTTCAGAAGTTATTCCTGATGAAATTTCAAAGAAGCGCGAGACCCATTCTGGCTCGGGCTTTTCGTCAGGAACTGAAGTTTCTTTATGTAGTTCTTCGGCCGCATTTGCGCAAATAGCCTCGACGTTTTGCTGCTCTCGCTGTTCCTTGTATTGAATTCGTGCCGCCACTCTATGGGGGAGCGAGGGAAAACCTTCAGGTGGCGCGTCTGGGGCGAGAACCTTTACCTTGCCATCCTCATACTCCGTATGCGTTAAGAGCTTTTTACTTTCAGCCATGGCTTCGGCAATGACCTTGATTTCATATGCCTTCGCATCAGCAGTCTTCCGAATAAGGTATGGCTTGGAAACGTTTCCAAGACCGTCAGAGATGACCTCAATAAGTCGCTTTAGTGGTTCGCTCAAGCCTGCAAGATCAGTAATGTCCATAGAATAAGAGACCTAAAAAAAATAAATAGGGGACGTACCACGGTTTCTACAACGCCAAAGCCTACAGCAAGGGGGGCGCCATCCCATCAGCGGTCATGATCTTCAATGATCATTGGCAAGCCGCCACAACGAAGAAACTTCAAGCACCCGTGCCGCATGCAACGGATCGTCGCGGTCGGCAGCCTTGGGGTGATGCGGCCGCGTATCCAGTTTGCCTATCACACGTAAACCAGCCGCAGAGATCCATTCCATCAGCTGATCACGAGTCCGCAAACCCAGGTGTTCGGCAAAATCCGAGATAATCAGCCAGCCCTCGCCTTCTGGCGTGAGGTGTTCGGCCAATCCGCCAAGAAAGCCGCGCAGCATGCGGCTATCGGGGTCGTACACGGCGTATTCCAGCGGTGAACTGGGTTTGGCTGGCAGCCAGGGCGGGTTGCAGACGATCAAAGGGGCACGTCCCTCGGGAAACAGATCAGCCTGCACCACCTCGACTTGCCCTTCCAGCCCGAGCCGCGCGATGTTCTCGCGGGCACAAGTCAGCGCACGGGGATCCTGATCGGTCGCGACCACTTGCCTGACGCCGCGCTTGGCCAGTAATGCGGCCAGCACGCCGGTGCCGGTGCCAATGTCGAAGGCCAGTTCCAGCAAGGGCAACGGTGCCTGAGCGACCAGATCGACATATTCACCACGCACCGGCGAGAATACGCCGTAATGCGGGTGGATGCGGTCGTTCAGGGCCGGGATGGGCACGCCTTTCTTGCGCCACTCATGGGCGCCGATCAGCCCTAGCAATTCGCGTAACGAAACGACGGAAGAATGCTCACCCAATTCGCCCCAGGCCTCGATGCAAGCCTCACGCACTTCTGGTGCGCGACGCAGCGGGATGCAGAAATCGGCCATCAGCGGCACCAGCAATTTGCCCAGAATCTGGGCGCGCTGGCCTTGGCGCATACGATGACGGTGAAAAGCATCCGCGGGCGTGCCCATGGATGTTTCCAGCTTTTTCTTGCCCGATTTATCCAGCCGCCTGGCCATGGCCTGCAGTAACTGCCGTGCGTTCTGAAAGTCTCCACCCCACAAGATAGCCGTACCTTCGCAAGCCAGCCGGTAGGCGGTGTCTGCATTCATGCTGTCATCTGCCCAGACCACCCGCTTGGGAGGCACAACACCGGCCTCGGATCGCCATTGGGCAGACTTCTGGAGGCCCGCTTCCTGCCATTCGACCATCGTCGATTCGATCATCGGCGCATGGGTCATGGCGTCACCTTGTGCGAGGCTGGCTCGCCGTGTCCGGCAGGGGGCGGCTCATCTTCGTCGGTGCGCCGGGCGAACCAGCGTCGCACCAGATATCCGCGCGTCAGCGAAATGGCAGTAAACCAGATGCCGATGAGCAGGTTGTCCTGGATTTGGATGTGGATGTCGAACATGGGAAAAATCACCAACTGACTGGCGACGGCGACGACATAGCCGATCACCGTGTTGGTCATGCTTTCCATGAAACTGTGCTTTTTGCTTTGCATCGTGCTTCCTTATGCAGCGAGGTCAGTCCAGCGCGCCGCGCGCCAGTCTTGTTGCTGCGTCTTGCTCAAGAACGTCCAGGCGACGAAACGACTTTGCTTCTGCCCCTGTGCCATGTCGATGGTGCGGACCTGCCGTGCGCCGCATTGACGCAACTTACGCAGCACGCCCGGCAGATGATCTGCCTTGGACACCAGGGTGGTAAACCAGAAACATTGCTGGGCAAAGGCACGACTTTCTTCGGCCATGCGTGCGATGAACGCCGCCTCCCCACCGGGGCAGACCAACTCAGCGCCCTGCCCGCCGAAATTCAATCTGGGTGATGCGCTATTACGGGTAGATTTTCCCAGATTGTTCCATTTGCGTCGGGTGCCGGCCTGCGCGGTTTCCAGCGAGGCGTGGAAAGGCGGATTGCAGAGGGTCAGATCAAAACGCTCCTCCGATTCGACCACCCCGTGAAAGATCGCGTTGGCCTCCGTCTGCAGACGCAACTCGATGGCTGCCGCCGCATGGGGGTTGGCCGTGAGGATGCGCCGGGCGTTGTCGAGCGCCAACGGGTCGATATCGACCGCGGCAAACTGCCACTGATACTCGGCATGCCCGACCAGGGGGTAGACCAGGTTGGCGCCGGTCCCGATATCCAGCACATGCACACTCTCACCTCGCGGCAAACGGCCGGCATTGGATTGCATTAGCAGATCCGCTAGCCCATGGAGGTAATCGGCTCGCCCGGGAATGGGCGGGCACAGGTAGCCGGCGGGAATGTCCCAGTCAGCGATGCCGTAATGGCACTGCAACAGCGCGCGGTTAAGCGCTTTCACCGCCTTGGGATCGGCGAAATCGATGGAACGCTCCCCATACGGGTTGGGGCGAACGAATCGCGTCAACGTGGGACACACCGCCGTCAGTACATCGAAATCGTATTTGCCTGCGTGCCGGTTGCGAGGATGCAGGCGCGCTGATTCCGGTCGCGCAGGCTCTGATCGAGATGGCTCCGCTGGCGCGGCAGGTGGCTTGCGCTCAGACTTGGTCATGCAACATCGCTTTCTGTCGCCACAAGACAGCAGTAGCCCAGACGATGGCGATCACGACACATACGCTCCCGATCGCGTGTGCGGCAGCTCCCCAGGCTTGCGCACGGTGCAACTGCCTGAACACATCCAGCAGGTAGATCCAGTCGTGCGGGCCATCCTCGCCGGTGTGGCCGCCCAGCATCGTGAGTCGGGGATGCAGGGAATCGTAGATGTAGGGCGACAGGTCGAGCAGGCTGACTGAAGTCCACCAGATGCCCAGCGCCGCGGCAAAGTTGTCACGGTTGCGCACGGCAAAGGCGATGGCGATACCGAGCGGCAGTGCCAGTTGGAACAGGCTGCCGCCCAAGATGGTCATGAACTCGCCGAAAGGCATCAGAAACACATGCCCGGCCTCATGGATAGGCAGCAGGATGTTGTGCATGAAGGAATCGAACATTTCGCCGTCGCGGTAATCCGCTCGCACCAGCGACCAGCTCCACCACGCCAGCAAGGCCAGTGCGAGGCTGCGACCGTAAAAAGACAGGGAATCCATTGCCGGCATGGGAGACAGCAGGCGCTCTCGCCACGAAGGGGGCGCTTCCTGCTCGTGCGTCTCACGCACCGCCGGCACCTGACCCCACTTGAAGAAATAAATCCCGCAGGCCGAGCATTGCGCACTCGCCGGCGTGGCCTGCGGCAACACGTGCCCGCACTTGGGGCACTGCCGGAAGGACTCCTCCATTGTCAGCGCTTGCCGCCCAGGAGCGAGCCCAGCACACCGCGGATCACCTGCCGGCCGAGTTCGGAGCCGATGGTGCGCGCGGCGCTCTTGACCACGGCTTCCAGCGCCCCTTCATGATGACCGCCGCGCGGGCCGGTACTGCCGCCCAGCAGACCGCCCCAGTCGAAACCGCGATCCTCTTCCCCTCCTGCGGTGGTGGGGGCCTGTTCGGCCGACTGTGCCGCACGTCCCTTGAGGATTTCATAAGCCGATTCGCGATCGATCTGCTTTTCGTAATGGCCATACAACAGCGAGCCCTGGATGGTCTGCTGCCTTTCGGCGTCCGTGGCCGGCCCCAGTCGACTGCCCGGCGGGCAAATGAAGGCGCGTTCCACCGGCGTCGGACGACCCTTTTCATCCAGCAGCGACACCAGCGCTTCGCCCACGCCCAACTCCGTGATCGCCGCTTCAACATCGACCTCTGGATTCGGGCGGAAGGTTTCGGCAGCCGATTTCACCGCTTTCTGGTCACGCGGCGTGAAAGCGCGCAGCGCATGCTGCACCCGGTTGCCGAGCTGCCCCAGCACCACGTCCGGGATATCCAGCGGATTCTGGCTGACGAAATACACCCCGACTCCCTTGGAGCGGATCAGGCGCACGACCTGTTCGATCTTGGTCAACAGCGCATCCGGCGCGTCATTGAACAGCAAGTGGGCCTCGTCGAAGAAAAACACCAGCTTGGGTTTATCCATATCGCCCACTTCGGGCAGGTTTTCGAACAGTTCCGACAGCAGCCACAGCAGCAGCGTGGCATAGGCGCGCGGCGAGTTGTACAGGGTTTCCGCCGACAGGATGTTGATGACGCCGCGACCTTTGGCATCGGTCTGCAGCAGATCCTCGAAATTGAGCATGGGCTCGCCGAACAGCTGGTCGCCTCCTTCGTGTTCCAATTGCAGCAAGCCGCGCTGGATGGCACCGACGCTGGCGGTCGAAATGTTGCCGTATTCGGTGGTGAATTGGGCTGCGTTCTCCGCCGCGTGCTGCAGCATGGCGCGCAGGTCCTTGAGATCCAGCAGCAGCATGCCGTTGTCATCGGCGATCTTGAACACCGCCGTGAGTACACCCGCCTGCGTTTCGTTCAGGTTGAGCATGCGCGCCAACAGCAGCGGTCCCATGTCAGACACCGTCGCGCGGACCGGATGGCCTTTCTTGCCGAACGCATCCCAGAACACCACGGGGTTATCCGCATAGGCGAAGCCTTCCAGCCCAAGTTCCTGCACCCGCGCTTCGATCTTGGCGTTGCCACCGCCGGTCTGGCTCATGCCGGACAGGTCGCCCTTCACGTCCGCCATGAACACCGGCACGCCGATACGCGAAAACTGCTCGGCTAGTGATTGCAGGGTCACGGTCTTGCCGGTACCGGTAGCGCCGGCAATCAAGCCGTGACGGTTGGCCATACGCGGCAGCAGGTACAGAGGTTGTTGGCTTTTGGCGATCAGGAGGGGTTCGGTCATCTCAGGTTTCCTTGAGGGTCAGTGTCCATGAATGATGTGTTCGACACGCGCGGTCGCTTGCGTCATGTCCGCAGAGACGCCTGCAGCCACCAGGCAACAGGCAAGCTGGGTAAGAATGGGCTTCGGCACGGCCACTTCGCCGGCCATAGCACGCTGGATCCATGCAGCGGTGACGGAGGCGTCCATGCCCTCAGGTAGTGGCGGCACAGCTGGGATCACGCCTTCTTCGGCTTCCACCAGCACCTGTTCACGCCCGGCATTGAACCAGGTGATGCGTGGGCAACGCTTGGGGTTGGCATAGACCTCGCCCTCGGTGCCGCGTAGCAGCAGGCCATGGGCACCCGTGTCACGGAAAAATGAACCCATCCGCCCCAGATAATCCGGGTGCGACACGCTCACCACCCGTACCGATGCGTTGTCGAACGGATCAGCCAGCTTGGCCAGCGTGTGGGTACTATTACGCACCCCCAGCCGCCAGCGCAATTGCAGCAGGCAGTCCAACCCCGGTGACAGCACGTCCTCTGGCAAGAACACGATCTGACCCGCATCCAGCCCAGCCTGTGCATCGGCGATGGACTCCACCGCGTCGATGCCCAACACGGCAAGCACTTCGGCGCTGGTCACGCGCTTGGGATCCCGTCGCACACCGTGCACCAGCACCGGCACACCCATCTTCTGCAACAACAAGGCGAGCAAGGGCGTCAGATTGCCCTGCCGACGCGCACCATTGTGGGTGGGCAGTATCACCGGCCTCGGCCGGCCGGCCGGCGGGGTCAAGCGGGCGATGCGAGATTGCATGGCGTGGTAGAAACCACGCATTTCCGCCTCGGACTCGCCCTTGATGCGGAAAGCCACCAGCAAGGCGCCGAGTTCGAGTTCCGGCACTTGCCCATCCAGCATGGCGGTGTAGAGGGTCTGCGCCGTCGGCTCGTCAAGGTCGGTCGCCCCGTCCTTGCCACGCCCCACTTCCTTGATGATGTCGTTGTAATTCACTGCGATGCGGCCTGTTAGAATGTCGGCCTATTTTACCCTGTAAGCAACCCCATGATCCTTTTGCGTGACCTCACCTATGGCCGTAGCGGCGACCCGCTGATCGAAGGGGCCAGCCTGCAGCTGCACCCCGGTTGGAAAATCGGCCTGATCGGCGCAAACGGCTGCGGCAAGTCCTCGTTTTTCGCGCTATTACGCGGAGAATTCCATCAGGAGCGCGGCGACCTCGAAATCCCTGCCAGCTGGGTGATGGGCCACGTTGGACAAGACACACCGGCCCTGCCGGACGCAGCACTGGATTTCGTACTGGATGGCGACGTGGAACTGCGTGAGGTGGAGCGCGATATCGCCGCCGCCGAGGCCGCCCACGAAGGCGAGCGCATCGGCCTGCTGCACGGGCGCTACGCCGAGATCGACGGCTACGCCTCTCGCGCCAAGGCAGCCAGCCTGCTCTCCGGGCTGGGCTTCAGCGACGCGGACTTCACCCGCCCTGTGGCGGAATTCTCGGGCGGCTGGCGCGTGCGCCTGAATCTGGCGCGGGCGCTGATGTGCCGCTCCGACCTGCTGCTGCTGGATGAGCCGACCAACCACCTCGACCTCGATGCGGTGCTGTGGCTGGAAACCTGGCTCAAGCGCTACCCCGGCACGCTGCTGCTGATCTCGCACGACCGCGATTTCCTCGATGCCGTCACCGATCACATCCTGCACTTCGACCAGCAGGCGCTCAAACTCTACACCGGCAACTACAGCACCTTCGAACGCACGCGCGCCGAACATCTCGCGCTGCAGCAAGCCATGTTCGAGAAACAGCAGCGCGAAATGGCGCACCTGCGCACCTATATCGACCGTTTTCGCGCGCAGGCCACCAAGGCACGTCAGGCACAAAGCCGTATCAAGGCGCTGGCGCGCATGGAAGAAGTCGCCGCCGCCCATGTGGACACGCCCTTTAGTTTCACCTTCCGTGAACCGGTCGCCATGCCAGATACGCTGCTGGAACTGCGGGATGCCGCCGTGGGTTACAGCGACACCCCCATGATCTCCGGTATCAACTTCATGCTGCGCCCAGGCGAGCGCATCGCCCTGCTCGGTCCTAACGGCGCAGGCAAGTCCACGCTGGTCAAGTTGCTGGCTGGCGTCCTGCCGCCCCTCTCCGGTACCCGCCGCGAGGGCAAGGGCCTCACCATCGGTTATTTCGCCCAACACCAGCTGGAAGCCCTGCGCCCTGACGAATCTCCTCTGCAGCACATGCTGCGGCTGGACCCGCAAACCCGCGAGCAGGAACATCGCAATTACCTGGGCGGGTTCGACTTCCGTGGCGATATGGTCACGGCCCCGTGTAAATCGTTTTCCGGTGGCGAAAAATCGCGCCTCGCGCTGGCATTGTTGATCTGGCAGCGCCCCAACTTGCTGCTGCTCGACGAACCAACCAACCACCTGGATCTGGAAATGCGCGAAGCCCTGACGCTGGCGCTGCAGGAAACCGACGCCGCCGTCGTCCTCGTCTCACATGATCGCCATTTGTTACGCACAACCGCCGACACGCTCTATCTGGTGGCGGATAAGGGATGCAAGATTTTCGACGGCGATCTGGACGACTACGCCAACTGGCTGGCCGAAAGCCGCGTGACGGAGACCGCTCCGGATGCGGCCAAATCGCAGCGCAAGGAGGCCCGCGCCGCCGAGGAGAAATCGCGTCAGGAGAAGCTGGCGCAACGCCGCCCGCTATTGAAGGAACTCGAGAAACTGGAAAAAAACCTGGCGGCCTGGCAAAGCGAAAAAACCCAGCTGGAAACCCGGCTGGGCGACCCCGCGCTGTATACCAACCCGGATCGTGCGCTGCTGGAAAGTCTGCAAAAACGTCAGGCCGAGTTGTCGGATGACATCGACGCCGCGGAACTGCGCTGGCTGGAAATCCACGAACTGTTGGAAGCGTAACAGCCTATCGGCTGGGAAAACGCCACAGCACCGCAGCGAGCACGATCCCCAGTACCGCCAGCAGGCCCTTGAGCCATAGCGCCGGCACGATGAGGATGGAACTGCCGAACGACAAGACCATCAACAGGTAGGCAAAGCGCTTGATCTTTCTGGGAATGCTGCGATGCAAAGCCCACTCCCGGATCAGCGGCCCACTGAGGTGGTGGTCCAGCAACCAGCGATGAAAGCGCTCCGAACTGCGCGCAAAGCAAACGGCTGCCAGCAGGATGAAAGGCGTGGTGGGCAGCACCGGGACGAAGATCCCGACGATGCCGAGTACGAGTGCCAGCAGGCCCACACCGGCGAGCAGCCAGCGGAGCATCGGCGAGCGGTGCGGATTGTGTTCGAGCACGTCAGTCGTTCAAGCTGCGCGTCAGATCTCGCCCCTGCGGGCCTTGTCCAGGATCCAGATGAGGGTTTCCTCCATCTGCTTCGCCGCTTCTTCTGCCTTCGCGCTGTGGCCCTTGACGTGGCGCAAAGCGTAAGTCGGCCGGTCCAGCGCGATGTACAACTGGCCCTGTTTTTCGTAGATGGCGTAACGGCAAGGCGCGAAGACGGCGAACTCCGGACTTTCCATCAGGATCTCCGCCCCGATGCCCAAGCTGCAGTAGGAATGCACCTCAATGATGCCCTGCAATGGCAAACCGCGTTCCTGGATATGCTTGCCGATGGGAAACATCGCCGGGCTGACGAAGTTCTTGCTGGCCGCCGCGCTCTTGAGGCTTTCGACCACGTCCTCGTGCGTGACGCCCGGCTCCACCTTGACCACGTAAAGCGGTGTCTCCGGATCGACCGGCGGCAACGGGCTTACGGCAAACGCCGGCAATGCCCAAAGCAGCAGCCAGGCCAGCAGGGGTTTGTTCGTCATGTGTTGAAATCCTTTCGCACGGGCATCCTGGATGCGGGCATCTGTATAATCGCGCCTGAAATTATCACCTCAAGAGGCACATTACACTATGTCAGATAGTATTCAAGATGGTTCCCTGGACGCCTACACGCCAACTGAAATGGCGTATCGCGTCGAGACCGTAGGCGTCGCCAAGGCGCGCATGGCGCTGGTGCCGATGCTCGGACTGGGCATCATGGCCGGCGCTTTCATCTCATTCGGGGCGATGAATTTCCTGACGGTCATGGCGCAAGGCTTGCCGCGCATGGTTGCCGCGATCTTCTTCAGCCTGGGGCTGGTACTCGTCATCGTCGCCAGCGCCGAGATGTTCACCGGCAACAACCTGATCGCGATGGCTTGGGCGCAGGGCAAAGTCCGCACCAGCGAACTCATGCGTAACTGGTTCTGGGTCTATCTGACCAACCTGATCGGTTGCCTCGCCATGGTCGGGCTCGCCTATCTGGCCGGGTTCCTGCAATCCGTCGATCTGAACGTGGGCGTGCAGGCGCTGAAAACGGCAGTTGCCAAGACCAACCTGACGTTCACCGAAGCCTTCTTCAAGGGCATCCTCTGCAACGCGCTGGTCTGCCTGGCAGTATGGCTCTGCTTTGCGGCCCGCTCGGTCGTCGACCGCATCTTCTGCATCGTCTTCCCGATCGCGGCGTTCGTGAACATGGGCCTGGAGCATAGCGTCGCCAACATGTTCTTCATTCCGCTGGGGATGGTGGCCGGCATGGACCCGGAAATCCTGGCAGTCGCCGGCATCGCACCGGAAGCCATGGCGCATCTGAACCTGCAAGGCTTTGTCAGCAACCTCGTCGCCGTCACGCTGGGCAACATTTTTGGCGGCTCCGTGCTGGTCGCCGGGATGTATTACGTGGTTTACATGCGCGGCCAGCGCCGTCCGCGCGACATTTCCATCATGGCCGAAGTGCTGGGCAGCAAGAAAAAAGGCTAGCCAGACGAGCCCTCCCCGGCACTATTCCCCGTGGCGGAACGCGGCGTCCACCGCTGCACGATCCAGATGCGGGGCGATGGTCTGGATGAAAGCGTACTGGTAGCCCCGCAGGTAGGCATCACGGCGGATGCCCAGATAGGTGGTGCTGGCCGGGAAGAGATGGGACGCATCCAGCATGACCAGGTTGCGGTCACGCTCCGGGTTGTAGGCCATCTGGGCCAGCAGGCCCACCCCCATACCCAACTCCACGTAAGTCTTGATCACGTCGGAGTCAATGGCGGTCAGTGCCACGTTGAGCTGCAGGCCATGTTCCGAAAACACCCGATTCACCATGCTACCGCCAGCGAAGGAAAAGTCGTAGGTCACGACCGGGTAGCGTGCGATTTTTTCCAGCGTCAGTGGCGCATCATCGATCAGCGGATGGCCCAGCGGCACCACCACGCAACGATTCCATTGATAGCACGGCAGCGTCACCAACTCGCGGAAACTACTAATTGCTTCGGTCGCCAGACCAATGTCGGCTTCGCCACGGATCACCTGCTCCGACACCTGCGTCGGGTTGCCCTGATGGATCGCCAGATGCACCTTGGGGAAAGCTTCCATAAAGCCCTTGACTGCGGCCGGCAAGCGATAACGTGCCTGGGTGTGGGTCGCTGCGATGACCAGATCGCCCGTATCCTCATGACTGAACTCATCGCCCACGCGCTTGATGTTTTCCATCTCGTGCAGGACCCGTTCCGCCATTTTCAGGATGGCCGCGCCCGGCTCCGTCACACCGACCAGCCGTTTGCCGTTGCGCTGAAAAATCAGCAGATTCAGCTCCTCCTCCAGCAGCTGGATCTGCTTGCTCACGCCCGGTTGCGAGGTGTGCAAGGCTTCGGCCGCCGCCGACACATTCAGATGCTGGCGGGCGACTTCACGGATGTAACGGAGTTGGTGCAGCTTCATAGAGAAATTCCCATATCTTTATAACTGATAATTCTAGATCTAGAATAACATAGTATTTTTACCGCATCACATGGGCTGGTATAGTGCGAGCCTCTCGAAACTCTCTGAAAACGCCATGGATTACGGTTATGTGATCGCAGGATTTGCCGTCGGCTGGCTGGTCGGTGTGACAGGCGTGGGCGGCGGTTCGCTGATGACGCCCATCCTGCTGCTACTGTTCAATGTGAAGGCCGCCGTCGCGGTCGGCACGGACCTGCTGTATGCCTCGATCACCAAGTCCGTGGGCATCTTAGCGCACGGCAAGCTGGGCAATATCGACTGGCGCATCGTGGGCTGGCTGGCTGCCGGTAGCCTGCCGGCAGCCGCATTGACGACCGTGTTCCTGCATCAGATCGGCACGGCTTCCGGCACGGTCGTTCAGGGAATCAAATTCTGGCTGGGAGTCGCGCTGCTGCTGACCTCGGTCTCCGTGCTGTTCCGGCACGAACTGATGCGCCTCAACAAGAACGAGCATCTGGTGCCGCACCGATACGTGCCGGCCGCCACGGTGCTGCTCGGTCTGATATTGGGCTTCCTGGTCACGCTGACTTCCGTCGGCGCGGGGGCGCTCGGCGTAACCGCCCTGCTCATTCTGTACCCCAAGATTTCCGTCAACAAGATCGTGGGGAGCGACGTGGCCCACGCCGTGCCGCTGACGCTGGTCGCCGGCCTCGGCCATGCCAGCCTCGGCACCGTCGATTACGGCCTGCTTGGCAAGCTGCTGCTCGGCTCCATCCCCGGCATCTGGATCGGCAGCCACATGACCACCAAATTCAGCGAGCAGTGGGTACGCAATCTGCTGGCGCTGATCCTCGTCTACGTTGGACAAAAACTGGCCTTCCCCGAACTCCCCCAGGTGCTGGGACTGGCTGTCCTGTTAAGCATCGCCCTACTCAAGCACTGGCTGGACAAGCGTCTCGCCGGCAGCAAATAACTTGGACCACTAAGCTATGTATATCTACGACGACATCGACCAACGCATCATCGACGAACGCGTCGCCCAGTACCGCGACCAGACCCGTCGCTACCTGGCGGGTGAACTCACCGATGATGAATTCCGCCCCCTGCGCCTGCAGAACGGGCTTTACATCCAGCGCCACGCGCCCATGATGCGCATCGCCGTGCCCTATGGCCTGATGAATGCGCGCCAGATGCGCAAGCTCGCTGACATTTCCCGCCGCTACGACAAGGGCTACGGCCACTTCAGTACGCGCCAGAACTTTCAGCTAAACTGGCCCAAGCTGGAAGACACGCCCGATATCCTGGCCGAGCTGGCCACGGTGCAGATGCACGCCGTCCAGACTTCCGGCAGCTGTATCCGCGCCATCACCTCCGACCAGTTCGCTGGCATCGCCCCGGATGAAATCGTGGACCCGCGCCCGCTGATCGAGATCATGCGCCAGTGGAGCAGCTTCCACCCGGAATTCGCCGGGCTGCCACGCAAGTTCAAGCTGGCCGTCAGTGGATCGAAGCAGGATCGCGCGCTGGTGCAGGCTCACGACATCGGCCTGGAGGCGTATCTGGATGCCGATGGCAAACTGGCCATCCGTGTCTGGGTCGGTGGCGGCTTGGGGCGCACCCCCATCCTCGGCACCGTGATCCGCGAGCATCTGGAATGGCAGCACGCCCTTTCCTACTGCGAGTCCATCCTGCGCGTCTATAACATCTACGGCCGCCGCGACAATGCCTACAAGGCCCGCATTAAGATCCTGGTCAAGGCACTCGGCGCAGAAGAATTCACCCGCCAGGTCGAGGAGGACTGGGCGCGCCACAAGGACGGCCCCAGCACGATCACGCAGGCCGAATACGACCGCGTTGCGAGCTTCTTTGCCACGAGCCGTCACGCCAAGCTGCCGACCCATGACGCCAGCTTTGATGCCGCCGTGGCCGCCAACCCGGCCTTTGCCGCTTGGGCCAAACGCAACGTGCATGGCCACAAGGTACCGGGATATCGTGCCGTCACGCTATCCCTGAAGAAAACCGGTATTGCGCCAGGTGACGCGACAGCGGACCAGATGGATGTCATGGCGGATCTCGCCGAGGCCTATTCCTTCGGCGAACTGCGCGTGTCGCACGAACAGAACATCATCCTTGCCGACATCAAGCTATCGGACCTTTACGCCGTCTGGGAGACCGCACGGGCCCACGGCCTGGCGACTCCCAACGTCGGCCTGCTGACCGACATCATCTGCTGCCCCGGCGGCGATTTCTGCTCGCTGGCCAATGCCAAGAGCATCCCGATCGCACAAGCCATTCAGGAAGCGTTCGACAACCTCGATTACCTGCACGACATCGGCGATCTGGAATTGAACATTTCCGGCTGCATGAATTCCTGCGGGCATCAGCACGTCGGCCATATCGGCGTGCTCGGCGTCGACAAGGACGGTTCGGAGTGGTACCAGATCACCATCGGCGGCAAGCAAGGCAGCGACGCCAGCATTGGCACCGTCATCGGCCCTTCGTTCGAGGCTGGAAAAGTGCCGGAGGTGATCCGCAAACTGATTGAAACCTACATCGCCAACCGCACCGATGAAGAACGCTTCATCGATACCGTTCGCCGCATCGGGGTCGCGCCGTTCAAGGCCAACGTCTACGCAAAGGAGGCCGCGTAATGTCCAACCTGATCAAGCATACGGGCATTGTCAACGACGAATGGACGCTGGTCACCCTGCCCGCACCAGCTGAAGACACTGTCCGCAAACAGGCAGGCAAGGTGGTGATCTTCAAGGTCACCGGCGAACCCGCCGCCACCCCTGAACAACTGGCCAATGCGGTGATCCCGGCCTCCGGCAAGGTCCTGCTGCCCCTGACCCTTTGGCAGGCACGCAAGGCCGAATTGAGCGCCCGTGCTGCCCAGGGTGAGATTGGCTTGTGGATCGAAAGCTTTGAGCGCCTTGAAGACCTGGTCGCCAGCGTTGACGACCTCAACCAGTTGCCGGTCATCGCGATCCACTTCCCGCGCTTCGTCGATGGTCGCGGCTTCTCGCTGGCCACGCTGCTGCGCACCAAGTACGGCTACAAGAACGAGTTGCGCGCCATCGGCGATGTCCTGCGCGACCAGCTGTATTTCATGAAACGCTGTGGCTTCGATGCCTATGCCCTGCGTGCAGACCGCTCCGCCGAAGACGCCTTGGCCAGCTTCCGTGACTTCTCCGACCCTTATCAAGGCGCCGTGGACAACCCGCTGCCAGTCTGGCGTCGATATCCGCGCGTCGGACACCATGAAGCCCATGCTGCCAAAGCGCAAGCCACACACGAAGACCAGGTGGACTAACGACATGACGCTAGAAGCCAAAATTGCCGCTGCGGCGGTGCTGCTGGAACGCATCCAGGACGAGTTCACCCCGGCCACCTTTGCCAGTAGCCTGGGCGCGGAAGACATGGTCCTGACCGACCTGATCGCAAAGCATGCCCCCGGCATCAGCATCTTCTCGTTGGATACCGGCCGCCTGAATCCGGAAACCTACGACCTGCTGGCCAAGGTACAGGAAACCTACGGGCAAAAAGTCTCCCTTAACGTCTACTATCCTCAGGCAGACGCGCTTCAGCAATATGTCGAAGCCAATGGCATCAACGCGTTCTACCAAAGCGTTGACCTGCGCAAGGCTTGCTGCGGTATCCGCAAGGTTGAGCCGCTCAAGCGTGCCCTCGCCGGCAAGGCTGCTTGGATCACCGGCATGCGCCGTCAGCAAGCCGTCACCCGTGCCAACATGCCGGTGCAGGAACATGACGCCGATCACGGACTGGAGAAATTCAACCCGCTGGCGGACTGGACGGAAAAGGAAGTCTGGGAGTACGTCCGCAGCAACGGCGTGCCGTATAATGCGCTCCACGACAAGCACTACCCCAGCATTGGCTGCGCACCCTGCACGCGCAGCATCGCTGTCGGCGAGGACATCCGCGCCGGCCGCTGGTGGTGGGAAGACGAATCAGGCAAGGAATGCGGCCTGCACGTAAAGAAGATCTGACATGGACAAGAAAACACTCACCCATCTGCAAACCCTGGAAGCCGAATCCATCCACATCATGCGTGAAGTGGTGGCCGAGTTCCGCAACCCGGTCATGCTGTATTCCGTCGGCAAGGATTCCAGCGTCATGCTGCACCTGGCGCGCAAGGCTTTCGCCCCCGGCCCGCTGCCGTTCCCGCTGCTGCATGTCGACACCGGCTACAAGTTCAAGGAAATGTACGAGTTCCGCGATTGGTACGCCAAGGAAGTGGGCGCCAAGCTGATCGTGCACCGCAACGAGGAGGCGATCGCGCAAGGCGCGCACCCGCTGAAGTTGGGTGTTGCCCGCTGCTGCGGTGCGCTCAAGACCAAGGCGCTGCTGGATGCGCTGGAAGCCGGCGGTTACGATGCCGCCATGGGTGGCGCTCGCCGTGACGAGGAACGCTCCCGCGCCAAGGAGCGCATTTTCTCCTTCCGCGACGAATTTGGTCAGTGGGACCCGAAGAGCCAGCGCCCCGAATTGTGGGACTTGTACAACTGCCGCGTGCATGAGGGCGAATCCATCCGCGTGTTCCCCATTTCCAACTGGACGGAAATGGACGTCTGGCAATACATCAAGCTCGAGAACATTCCGATCGTCCCGCTGTATTACGCAGCCGAGCGTCCGATGGTGAAGCGCGGCGGCATGCTGATTCCCGGCGACGATCCCGCCAATCTGAAGGAAGGCGAAGTACCGGAAAACGTCATGTGTCGTTTCCGTACACTGGGTTGTTCACCCTGTACTGGCGCTGTGTACTCCGACGCCACGACCATTGAGGAAATCGTTGCCGAATCGGCGGTCGCTACACGCTCCGAACGCGAAACCCGCATCATCGACCATGGCAGCAACTCCATGGAAGACAAGAAGAAGGAAGGTTACTTCTGATGAGCACCATCGACAAAACCCTGTTCGACGCCGTTGAAACCGAGCTGCTGCGCTTCACTACCGCAGGCAGTGTAGATGACGGCAAGTCCACCCTGATCGGCCGCCTGCTGGTCGACACCAAAGGCGTGTTCGAAGACCAGCTGGACGCTGCCAAGAGCGTGGAAGACAAGAAAGGCGCCAAGGGCGCCCATTTGGCTCTGCTGACCGATGGCCTCCAGGCCGAGCGCGAGCAAGGCATCACCATCGACGTGGCCTACCGCTACTTCGCCACGCCCAAGCGCAAGTTCATCATCGCCGACACACCAGGGCACGAGCAGTACACCCGCAACATGGTGACCGGGGCCTCGACCGCGCACCTCGCCATCATCCTGATTGATGCGCGCAAGGGCGTGCTGACGCAATCCCGCCGCCATGCCTACATATCCCGTTTGCTGGGCATTCCGCACATCGTGGTCGCCATCAACAAGATGGATCTGGTCGACTATGCCGAAGAGACCTACGACAAGATCCGTCAGGATTTCAGCGACTTCTACAGCAAGCTCGGCTTCGCTGGCGGCGATGTCACCTTCATCCCGATTTCCGCACTGGAAGGCGACATGGTGGTGGAGCGCGGCAACCACATGCCTTGGTATAACGGCCCGACCCTGCTGGACAAGCTGGAAACCGCACCGGTCACTGGCAAGATCAATGCCGAGGATTTCCGCTTCCCGGTGCAATACGTCTCCCGTCCGCAAACCGAAGAACTGCACGACTTCCGCGGCTACATGGGCCGCATCGAGTCCGGCTCGGTCAAGGTCGGCGACGCGATTACCGTGCTGCCCTCCGGCCTCACCAGCAAGGTCAAGGAAATCGTGACTTGGGAGGGCAACCTGCAGGAAGCCTTCGCCCCTATGTCCGTCACCCTGACGCTGGAAGACGAGCGCGACATCTCTCGTGGCGACATGATCGTGCACACCGACAATCAGCCGCGCGTGGAAAAAGAAATCAGCGCCATGCTGTGCTGGATGCACGAGACCCCGATGCAGCCCGGCAAGAAATACCTGATCAAGCATGCCACGTCGACCGTCAAGGCGATGGTCACCGGCCTCGCCGAGCGTGTTGACGTCAACACGCTGGAACACATCGCCGCGCCGGAAGACCTGAAGATGAACGAAATCGGCAAAGTCAGCCTCAAGCTGCTCAAGCCGATTGCCTGTGACGCCTACGCTGACAACCGCGCCACTGGCGGTTTCATCGTAATCGACGACTTCACCAACATGACCGTTGGTGCAGGCATGATTCAATAAATGATAGAATTGTCCCGTTTAAGAAATTGGAGCTGACGAAATGACCTACGTCGTAACTGAGAACTGCATTCAATGTAAGTACACCGACTGTGTGGACGTCTGCCCGGTCGACTGCTTCGTGGAAGGCCCGAACTTCCTCGCCATCGATCCGGACGAGTGCATTGACTGCACGCTGTGTGTCGCCGAGTGCCCGGCAGAAGCGATTTTTGCTGAAGATGACGTCCCTGCGGACCAGCAGGAATACATTGAGCTGAACGCCCGCCTCGCCAAGGTGTGGCCGACCATTACCGCCAAGAAGGATGCCCTGCCTGACGCAGACGCCAACAACGGTGTTAAGGGCAAGCGCGGCCTGCTCGTAGAGTAACGCGTCACTCAAACGAAAAAGGAGGCTCAGGCCTCCTTTTTTATTGCGCAAAGCAAATTCGGCGGCCTAGGGTTTTACACCCCGCCAGACGCCAGAAGCACGGGCACAAACCAGACCAATCGCCCAGTATCCCGCCATGCCGATGGCAAGGCCAAGCGGCCGATCCCACAACAGAGGGATCAACAGCCCGGCCGAAACGGTAGAAAGCAGCATCTGGACAAAGGCTTGTGCCGAGGCTGCCGTTCCGCGGATGCGAGGATGCCTGTCCAGGGCCGCAAGTGACAGCACAGGCATGGCAAACGCCATGCCGATATTGAACAACGCGATGGGCAAAATATTCCCCAGCACGCTCGTCGGCAACCACAGGCAAACCGCAAGATTGATGGCGACCGCCATGCCCATCCAGCCGTAGGCGATGCGCACCAGCCTGGCATTTTCCAGTTTTCCTGCGGCGCGACGTGCCAGCCAGGAACCGCTAATCATCCCCATCACCGTGGGAACAAACATCCAACCGAACTGGTGTTCGTTGAGACCGAGATGCTCAATCAGGAACACCGGGGCCGCCAGTACGTACAGGAAAAATCCCGCGAAATTGGCGCCGAAAGCGACGACCAATCGATCGAACTCAATATCACCGAACACCTGGCGATACCCCGCCAGTACTTGTGTCGGGGACAGTGGCACGCGCTTTTCCACCGGCATGGTTTCCGGCAGGTACCGATAGGCCGCCAGCAACGCCAACAGCGCGTAAAGACACAGAAACACGAAAATCGCCTGCCAGTGGATGCCCAGCAGCAGACCACCCACCACCGGCGCGACGGCCGGTGCCAAGCCAAAGATCATCTGCACCTGAGCCATTACACGTTGTGCTGCCACGCCCTCGAACAGATCACGCACCATGGCGCGCGACACCACGTTACCCGCACCGCCAGAAAGGCCCTGCAGAATCCGGAAAAACCAAAGGGTTTCAACGTTCGGTGCCAGCGCGCAACCGATGGAGGCGAAAGCAAACACCAGCAACCCCCAGCGAATCGTCGCGAGACGGCCAATGGCATCGGAAATCGCCCCATGGAATAGCGTCATCAAGGCGTACGGCAACAGGTACAGCGTCAGGCTCTGCTGCATGCTGAGGGAAGTGCCACCCAAGTCCTGTGCCATGGCTGGAAAGGCTGGCAAATAAGTATCGATGGCGAACGGCGCCAGCGCTGCGAGCCCCGCCAGGACAACCGCGATGCGGGTTTGACGATCCATGCGTTAACCTGCCTTGGCCATGTTCAAGGCCACGGCTTCGGCCACGCGTATGCCATCCACCCCGGCAGACAGGATGCCGCCGGCGTAGCCAGCCCCCTCTCCCGTCGGGTAAAGACCCTTGGTGTTGATACTTTGCAGGCTCTCGTCGTCACGCTTGATGCGGATCGGTGAAGAGGTACGGGTTTCGACGCCGGTCAGCACCCCATCCGCCAGATCGAATCCCTTGATCTGCTTGGCAAACTGAGGAATCGCTTCACGAATGGCAGTGATGGCGAATTCCGGCAAGGCCGAATCCAGATTGGTCAGATGCACTCCCGGGGTGTAGGAAGGCTGAACTTCCCCCAACTGCGTGGAAGGACGGTTGGCCAGAAAATCGCCGATCAACTGCCCCGGTGCCTGGTAATTGCTGCCCCCCAGCACAAAGGCGTTGCTTTCGAGCTGTCGCTGCAGTTCCATGCCAGCGAGCGGTCCACCCGGATAATCCTGTTCCGGCGTGATACCCACCACAATGCCGGCGTTGGCGTTACGCTCGTTGCGCGAGTACTGGCTCATGCCGTTGGTCACCACACGATTGGGTTCCGATGCCGCAGCAACCACTGTGCCGCCGGGACACATGCAGAAGCTATACACGGCGCGTCCGTTGCTGGCATGGTGCACCAGCTTGTAATCGGCCGCCCCCAGGATCGGGTGCTGCGCGTTGTTGCCATAGCGGGCGTGATCGATCAGCGATTGCGGATGCTCGATGCGAAAACCGATGGAGAATGGCTTGGCTTCGATATAGATGCCTTTGCGATGGATCATCTCAAAAGTGTCGCGCGCACTGTGGCCAACCGCCAGCACCACATGGTTCGTCGGAATACGCTCGCCAGTTTGCAGCACCACCGCCTGCACCTCACCATCGGCAATCTCGATGTCTTCGACCTTGCTCTCGAAGCGGATTTCCCCACCCAACCCGATGATGGTCTGTCGCATCTGTTCCACCATGCCGACCAGTCGGAACGTGCCGATGTGCGGATGGCTGACGTACAGGATTTCTTCCGGCGCGCCCGCCTTGACGAACTCTGTCAGCACCTTGCGGCCCAGATGCCTGGGATCCTTGATCTGGCTGTAGAGTTTGCCATCGGAAAACGTCCCCGCCCCGCCCTCGCCGAACTGCACGTTGGACTCCGGATTGAGCTTGCTCTTGCGCCACAGCCCCCAGGTATCCTTGGTACGTTCGCGCACGGCCTTGCCGCGCTCCAGCACCAGTGGCTTGAATCCGGATTGCGCGAGAATCAGCGCAGCAAAAATCCCGGCCGGGCCGAAGCCGACCACCACCGGCCTATGCTTCAGGTTGGCAGGGGCCTGCGCAACAAAATGGTAACTGGTATCGGGAGCGGGCTTCACATGCGGGTCATTCTTGAACTTCGCCAGCACCCGCGCCTCATTCTTCAGGGTCACATCCAGCGAATAAGCCAGCAAGATCGCGTGCGATTTGCGGGCATCTACACCGCGTTTGAAGATGGTGAATTCCACCAGTTCGCTTTGGGGAACCCCAAGCTTCTTCAGCAGCGCGGCCTCGATGGCCTCCGGCGCATGGTCCAGCGGGAGTTTGATTTCAGTGATTCTCAGCATGAAAGTTCTACTGACTTATGGCTTCTAAGAGGCGCTATTTTAGCCGCTAATGCGCTCGCACGCTCGATGGCAATCGACACCACGGCAGGACATGAAGTCCGTAAAATGACGTTTTTGTTTGCCGGCATACACCTTGAACCCGCTCTCCCGCATCCGTATCGTACTTTGCCGCACCTGGCACCCGGGCAACATCGGTGCTACGGCACGTGCCATGAAAACCATGGGGCTGAGCGACCTGCGACTGGTCACGCCAACCCGTTTCCCTGACCCCGAGGCTGAGACCCTCTCCGCCGGGGCAACCGACATTCTCGAACAGGCCGTCATCACGAATACGCTGGCAGAAGCGCTTTCCGGCTGTCACCTCGCGATCGGCATGACCGCAAGACCACGGGAACTCTCCCTCGCCGCCATGGCGCCACGAAAAGCGGCCTCTCTAGCCAGCTCGGAACCCGGCGAAATTGCCCTGGTCTTCGGTAACGAAACTTATGGCCTGTCGAACGAGGAACTCATGCTATGCCAGCAGTTGGTCCACATCCCGGCCAATCCGGCATTCTCCTCGCTCAACCTCGCCGCCGCGGTACAGATCATGGCCTACGAGGTCCGCATGGCAGCGCTCGGCAGTCCGACGCCGGCACCGAGCCAGAATCCTTACCGTCAGGCAAAGCCGGCGACACTGGATGACATCGAAGGCTATTTCAACCATCTGGAACAGACGCTTACCACCATCGGTTTTTTCGACAGGGCGCACCCCAAACGGCTCATGCAGCGGCTGCGCCGTTTGTACGCCCGCGCCGGCCTGCAGCAGGAAGAAGTGAATATCCTGCGCGGCATCCTGAGCGCGACCACGCGGCATCAATCCCGGGCTTCGGACAAGGATAGCCAATAAAAAAGCCACGGGGCAAAGTGCCTCCGTGGCTTTGAGTTGCTTCATCAATCAGGGTTTTGCGTGGAACGGTGCGAGAATGTCCTTGAGTTCGCCGTCAACGATGCTGCGCGAGTTCTTGTCGTTGCGGAACAGGATGGGACGGGACGCGATCTGCGGGTTTTTCGCTTCTTCAATCGCATCCAAGATGATCTGGTGGGTCGGGGATTTCGAACACACCGGGTCTGCCCCTTCGGCATCGCCCGTCAGCAGATAGGTCTGGCAACGGCAGCCGCCCAGATCCTTCTCTTTTTCCGGGCAGGTACGGCAAGGCTCTTTCATCCAGTCGTCACCGCGATACTTGTTGAACGTCGGCGACTCGTTCCAGGCCCACTCCAGCCCCTTGTCACGGACGTTGGGGAATTCCAGGCCCGGCAGTGAACGCGCGGAGTGGCATGGCAGCACGTCGCCGTTGGCGGTGACGATCATGAACACTTCCCCCCAACCGTTCATGCACTTCTTGGGGCGGTCGGAATAGTAATCGGGCACGACGAAGAACACCTTCATCTTGTTGCCGACACGGTCACGGAACTTGTTGGTAATCACCTCGGCTTTTTCCAGCTGCTCGCGCGTTGGCATCAGCTGCGCACGGTTGAGCAGCGACCAGCCATAATACTGGGTGTTGGCCAGCTCCACGAAATCCGCTCCAATCGCTTCGGCCATCTCCAGGATCTCACCGATATGCTCGATGTTGTAGCGGTGGATCACCACGTTCAACACCATCGGATAGTCATACTCCTTGATCATGGCCGCCACCTTCTTCTTGAGTTCGAAGGTGTTGGTATCCGTGATGAAGTTGTTGATGTCCTTGGTGATGTCGTGCATGGAGAGCTGGATGTGGTCCAGCCCGCCGCGCTTGAACTCGGCGATGCGCTTCTCGGTCAGGCCGACGCCAGACGTGATGAGATTGGAGTAGTAACCCAGGCTGCCCGCTTCGGCCACGATTTCCTCGATATCATCCCGCAGCAGCGGCTCACCACCGGAAATCCCCAGTTGCAGCGCCCCCAGCTTGCGCGCATCGCGCAATACCTTGATCCATTGCTCGGTATTGAGCTCGTTCTGCGTGTGCGTGGCATAGTCCGTCGGGTTGTAGCAGAACGCACAATGCAGCGGGCAACGATAGGTAATCTCCGCCAGCAACCAGAACGGTTTGGGCGGATGGTTAAGTACGGCACCGTTGTTTTGAGCCATTGTGTCTCCTAATTCTTCAGAGCGATCCAGGCTTTTTCATGCGCCAGCGCCAGCATGGAGAGCACGTCGCCCTCCAGATCTGGCACTTCGGGGAAGGCGGCCTTGCAATCGGCCACGATCTCTGCCACGGTGCGCTGGCCGTCGACGCGCTTGATCACCTCGCCGGCCCCGCCGTTCAGCTTGATCATGCCTTCCGGAAACAGCAGGACGTAACCGCCCTGCGCTTCCTCCCACTGGAACCGGTAGTGCTTGGCCAGGCCGAAGACCTGATCAGACTTGATCTTGTCGGACATACTGGGTTCCACCCTCGATTTTCACATCGCAGCACTGCAGCATGATGGCATCGGCCAGTGCCCACAGCACGTCCAGTTTGAACTGCAGGATTTCGCAAGCGCGTTCCTGCATTTCACGCGACTGGCTGAAATAGTCCAGCGTGATGTCCAGCCCTTGCTTCACATCCCGGCGTGCCTGGGTCAGGCGATTCTTGAAGTATTGCATGCCTTCCGGTTTGATCCAGGGATATTTTTCCGGCCAGGCGTCGATACGCTGCTGGTGAATATGCGGGGCAAACAGCTCCGTCAGGGAAGAACACACGGCCTCCTGCCACGGACGCTGACGCGCGAAATTGATATAGGCATCCACGGCAAAGCGTGCTGCAGGCGACACCAGCTTGAGGGAAGTCACGTCCTCGCGGGTCATGCCGACGGCCTCACCCAGCTGGATCCACGCTTCGATCCCACCTTCACCGCCTTCGTTGATGTGGCCGCTGCCATCATGGTCGAAAATACGTTGGATCCAGCCACGACGGACTTCGCGATCCGGACAGTTGGAAAGAATGGCCGCATCCTTGATGGGAATAGCGATCTGGTAGTAGAAACGGTTAGCCACCCAGCATTGCAACTGTTCCTTGGTCAGCTTGCCTTCGTACATCAGCACGTGGAACGGATGATAGATGTGATATCCACGGCCACGCTCACGCAGCTTTTGTTCGAATTCTTCACGGCTCCAGGGTTGCAGTTTTTCGCTCATGTTTTGCTCCGTTTAGAGAATGATATCCATGCCGTCATAGGACACCTCGATGCCGCTTGCTTCCAGTTCGCGACGTTCCGAGGATTCCTCGTTCAGAATGGGATTGGTATTGTTGATGTGAATCAGCACGCGGCGGGCCTTGGGGAACTTCGACAGCTCCTCGATCATGCCGCCCGGGCCGGATTGCGGCAGGTGACCGATGTCACGCGCTGTCTTGTCCATCAGGCCGAGATCCTTCATCTCCGTGTTGGTCCAGAAGGTCCCGTCCACCATGATGCAATCCGCCTGCGCCATCAGCGGTGGCAGGTGGGGTTCGATCTCGCCCAGACCGGGCGCGTAGAACAGCTTCTTGCCATTCTTGGTGTCTTCCACCAGCACGCCGATGGTGTCACCGGGATGTGGATCGTTGCGGTGCGGAGAATATGGCGGCGCAGCGCTCTTGAGCGCGACCGCCGTGAATTTCAGATTAGCCGCCCCGGGGATTTCGAAACTGGTCTTGCCATCCGTCACCACTGGATGGTGGTTGACGCCGCAATAGTGGCCCAGGATATTGAGCAGCGGGTTGCCGGTGGTGAGATCGCCCTTCACCACGTCAGTGCAGTAGATTTCGCGTTTGACCGAACCTTCGCGCAGCATCAGCAGACCCGTGGTATGGTCAATCTGGGCGTCAATCAGCACGATGCCGACGATGCCAGTGTCGCGCAGCGCACGACCGGGCTGCAGCGGGCCGAACTCCTGAATTTGCTTCAGCACATCAGGCGACGCGTTGAACAGCACCCAGTTAACGCCATCGCCGCTGACGCAAATGGAAGACTGGGTCCGGGCACGGGCCTTGATGGTGCCCTTTCGCAGGCCATCGCAGTTGTGGCAATTGCAGTTCCACTGCGGAAACCCGCCGCCAGCACCTGCGCCTAAAACATGAATATGCATCTCTATGTCACCCGTGAAAATTACGCCAGTATCAGGATATCAAAGTCTTTAATAAGAGGAGCAAGAAGGCCGCGCGTGGCGGCCTTCGATACGCAGCAACTTAGCGGTTGCAGACGTACATGGTCACTTCGAAGCCGAAACGCATTTCGGTCACTTCAGGCTTGGTCCACATAGTGAGTCTCCTTTCGGTTTATATTGTGTTGAACCCTGTAACACGGTGTGTTGTGAGTTCGGTGCCATTGTGCGGCAGCCTGCTGACACGCCAACAGTGAGAAAATCAGCAAATTGCGCTCATGATTATCATGAGCGCCCTGTTTCAATAACCTGCCATTCAATTTAGAATCAGATGCATCATCCTACGGGATTTCCACCATGACAAGTCAGTGTTCGGGAGTGCAGTACCCACGTTGCAGCCACCAGCGTTAACATCCATCGATCCGGAACCACATGCACACCTGTTCTCCTGTCCCCCATGACCAAACATAAATCACGCGATCTGATCCTCCCTGAAATCGCCATCACGCTGGATGGGCTCATGCATGAGCGCACGAAGCGCTCACCGGACACCGTCGCCTACCGCTATTTTGATGATCACCTGTGCGACTGGCGCGAACTGACCTGGTCGCAGGTGATGGAGGAAATCACCCGTTGGCAGGCAGCGCTGGCGCACGAAGGATTCGCGCCCGGTGACCGGGTGGCGATCATGCTCAAGAACTGTCCGAACTGGGTCATATTCGACCAGGCAGCGCTGGGGTTGGGGCTGGTCACGGTGCCGCTCTACACCTCGGATCGCCCGGAAAATGTCGCACACGTACTGCAGGATTCCGGCGCGAAACTGCTGCTGATCGACAGTGCGGAGCACTGGCACCCGCTGCACGAAGCCTGCCGCGATCTGGCCTCACTCCAACGCATCGTCACGGTAAGGACACCGCCAGAAGGTGATGACGATGCCCGCTTGCGCGGCCTGGACGAATGGCTGCCCGAGGAGGCCGACGAATTTCGCCATGTCGTCACCGACACCCATGCGCTGGCGACCATCGTCTACACCTCCGGCACCACCGGAAAATCGAAAGGCGTGATGCTGAGCCATCACAACCTGCTTAGCAATGCGCACGGTGCACTCCTGACCTTTAACGTCTACCAGGACGACCTGTTTCTCTCCTTCCTTCCCCTGTCTCATTGCCTGGAAAGGCTGGCTGGGTACTACCTGCCGGTCATGGCGGGAGCAACCGTGGCCTACGCCCGATCGTTCCAGCAGCTACAGGAGGATCTGGCAAGGATGCGACCGACCATCCTCGTCACGGTGCCGCGCATCTTCGAGCGTATTCAGGCCGGCCTCAGAAGCAAGCTCGACAAGGGACCTCGCTTCACCCGATGGCTATTCGAATTCGCCATCCAGGTCGGGTACAGCCGCTTCGAACGTGCGCAGCATCGTGGCTACTGGAACCCTACCCATCTGCTGTGGCTGCTGCTCAAGCCACTGATTGCGGACAAGCTGATGGCGCGCCTGGGCGGGCGGCTACGACTGTCGGTGTCGGGCGGCGCCGCCCTGTCACCGGACATCGCCCGCACCTTCATCGGCCTCGGACTGCCCATCATCCAGGGCTACGGCCTGACCGAGACCAGCCCGGTGATCGGCGTGAATCGGGTCGAGGACAACCTGCCCTCCAGCATCGGCAATCCCCTCCCCGGTGTCGAGGTCAAACTGGGGGAACACGACGCCCTGCTGGCGCGTGGTCCGAACATCATGCTGGGTTACTGGAACAACCCCGAGGCGACACGTGCCATCCTGTCTGACGACGGCTGGCTGAATACCGGGGATATCGCCTCCATCGACGCACGAGGGCGCATTACCATCACCGGGCGCATCAAGGAAATCATCGTCCTGAACAACGGCGAAAAAATCCCCCCGGTCGACATGGAAGCAGCCATTCTCAACGATCCCCTGTTCGAGCAAGTCATGGTCGTCGGTGAAGGCAAACCCTTCCTCGGCCTGCTGGCCGTGGTCAACCGCGAACGCTGGAGCGAAGCCTTGAAGGAGCGCGATCTCCCGCCCGGCTGGGCCTCCGGCCTGCATCATCCGCAGGCGAAGGCGTTTGCCCTGGCACGTGTCGCGCAGCAGCTGAAAGCCTTTCCCGGTTATGCCAAGATACGCCGCATTGCGCTGCTGAGCGAACCGTGGACTATCGAAAACAGTCTGCTCACGCCCACGCTCAAGCTCAAGCGCAGCATGGTGTTGCGGCGCTACCAGCATGAGGTCGATGTCCTGTTCGAGGGATATCACCAGTAAGCGATTTCCCGTATTAACAGCGTAAAAAAGGGCGTGCCAGCAGGCACGCCCTTTTTCGTTCCTCCCCGCCCGGTGGGTTACATACCCAGCCCGATCTCGGAAATCGGAATTACCTTTTTCGTGTATTCCGGCATCTGGTCGAAGTTGAGATAGCGATACACGTCCGCAGCATTCTTGCTCAACTTGTCCCCCACCATCGCCAGGTATTCCTCCGGCGTCGGCATCTTGCCGAGGCGGGCGCAGACTGCCGCGAGTTCGGCAGAACCGAGGTACACGCGAGCATCCTTGCCCATGCGGTTGTCGAAGTTGCGGGTGCTGGTGGAGAACACCGTCGCGGCATCCGCCACGCGTGCCTGGTTGCCCATGCACAGCGAGCAGCCCGGCACTTCGGTACGCGCACCGGCCTTGCCGAACACGGCATAAGCGCCCTCTTCGCGCAGCTCGGCTTCGTCCATGCGGGTCGGCGGTGCGATCCACAAGCGGGTCGGGATCAGGCCGGCATCGTCCAGCACCTTGGCCGCAGCGCGGTAGTGGCCGATATTGGTCATGCAACTGCCGATGAACACTTCGTCGATCTTGTCACCCACCACAGCCGACAACGGCTTGATGTCGTCCGGGTCGTTGGGGCAGGCCACCAGCGGTTCCTTGATCTCGTTGAGGTCGATCTCCAGCACGTAGGCGTATTCGGCATCGGCATCCGGCTCCAGCAGGTCCGGGCTGGCCAGCCAGCCACGCATGGCGTCGATACGGCGCTGCAGCGTGCGGGCATCCTGATAGCCGTCGGCGATCATCTTTTCCATCAACGCAATGTTGGAGTTGAGGAACTCGATCACGGGCTCCTTGTTCAGGCGCACGGTACAGCCGTTGGCCGAACGTTCAGCCGAGGCATCGGCAAATTCAAAGGCCTGCTCGACCTTCAAATCAGGCAAGCCTTCGATTTCCAGGATACGACCGTTGAACACGTTCTTCTTGCCCGTCTTGCCCACGGTCAGTTCGCCCTTTTGAATCGCGGCGTACGGGATCGCATTCACCAGATCGCGCAGGGTGATGCCGGGCTGCATGGTGCCCTTGAAGCGCACCAGCACGGATTCCGGCATGTCCAGCGGCATGGCGCCCATGGCGGCGGCGAACGCCACCAACCCGGAGCCAGCCGGGAAGGAAATACCGATGGGGAAACGGGTATGCGAGTCGCCACCGGTGCCGACGGTATCCGGCAGGATCATGCGGTTGAGCCAGGAGTGGATCACCCCATCCCCCGGGCGCAGCGACACCCCGCCGCGGGTCTGGATGAACTCCGGCAGGGTGTGCTGCAGCTTGATGTCCACCGGCTTCGGATAGGCCGCGGTGTGGCAGAAGGACTGCATGACGAGGTCAGCCGAGAATCCCAGGCAGGCCAGTTCGGTCAGCTCGTCACGGGTCATGGCGCCGGTGGTGTCCTGGGAGCCGACGGTGGTCATGCGCGGCTCGCAGTAGGTGCCCGGGCGCACGCCCGCAACGCCGCAGGCGCGGCCGACGATCTTCTGCGCCAGGGTAAAGCCCTTGCCGGTGTCCTTCGGCGCGAGCGGACGCACGAACACGTCGGAGGGAGGCAGACCCAGCGCGGCACGGGCGCGGTCGGTCAGGGCGCGGCCGATGATGAGCGGGATGCGCCCCCCGGCCCGCACCTCATCCGCCAGGGTGGTCGGCTTGAAGTCGAAGCGGGCGATGACCGCGCCGTTCTTCAGCACCTCACCCGCATACGGGCGCACGATGATCACATCGCCGGTCTCCATGGCGGACACGTCCACCTCGATCGGCAGCGCGCCGGAATCCTCGGCGGTGTTGAAGAAGATCGGCGCGATCTTGCCGCCCAGGATCACCCCGCCGGTGCGCTTGTTCGGCACAAAGGGGATGTCCTCACCCATGTGCCAGAGCACCGAGTTGATGGCCGACTTGCGGCTGGAGCCGGTGCCGACCACATCACCGACATAGGCGATGGGATGGCCCTTGGTCTTGAGCTGCTCGATGGTGGCGAGCCCGCCGGGCATCTTGCTGACCAGCATGGCCTTGGCGTGCAGGGGGATGTCCGGGCGGCTCCAGGCCTCGGTGGCCGGGGAGAGGTCGTCGGTATTGGTCTCGCCCGGCACCTTGAATACGGTGACGGTGATTTCCTCGGGCAAGGCCGGGCGGCTATTGAACCACTCGGCCTCGGCCCAGGCGTGCATGACCTTCTGAGCATGGGGGTTGCCCGCCTTGGCCTTGTCTTCCACGTCGCGGAAGGCGTCGTACACCAGCAGGGTGCCGGAGAGGGCCTTGACGGCCTCCTCGGCCACGGCGGGGTCGTCCAAAAGCTCGATCAGCGGCTGGATGTTGTAGCCGCCGAGCATGGTGCCCAAGAGGAAGGTGGCACGCTTGCGGTCGATCAGCGGGCAGGCAGCCTTGCCGCGGGCCACATCGGCCAGGAAGGCGGCCTTGACGTAGGCGGCCGGATCGACCCCGGGCGGCACGCGGTCGGTGATCAGTTCCAGCAGGGCCTGCTCCTCGCCCGCGGGGGGATCCTTGAGCAGTTC
>CAYUJU010000012.1:0-37366 GCA_964445115.1 uncultured Methylobacillus sp.
CTGTGGAACGCGACCCGTTTCGTGCTGATGAACTGCCAGCAGGAAGATGGAACACGTCATGACTGCGGGATGGATCCGTGCAACAAGGATTGCGGGCCGGATGGTTACCTCGATTTCTCGCAAGCCGACCGCTGGATCGTCAGCCTGTTGCAGCGCACCGAGGCTGAGGTCGAGAAGAGCTTTGCCGAATATCGCTTCGACTTCGTGGCCCAGGCGATCTATAAGTTCGTGTGGGACGAGTACTGCGACTGGTATCTGGAAATTGCCAAGGTGCAACTGCAGAACGGTACCGATGCGCAGAAGCGTGCGACGCGTCGTACCCTGTTGCGCGTGCTGGAAACCGTGCTCCGTCTGGCGCACCCGGTGATCCCGTTCATCACCGAAGAACTGTGGCAGACCGTATCGGAATTCACCAACCAGAAGGCTGACACCATCATGGTGCGTCCGTACCCCAAGGCGCAGCCGGAAAAGATCGACGAAGCGGCGGAAGCCTGGGTGGCGACACTCAAGGCGGCGGTGGACGCCTGCCGCAGCCTGCGCGGCGAGATGGGTGTCTCCCCGGCGACCCGCGTTCCCCTGATTGCGGCCGGTGTTGCCGAACTGACAGGGTTTGCCCCTTATCTCAAGGCGCTGGCCAAGCTGGCCGAAGTCGAAGTGGTCGGCGAACTGCCGGAAGCCGATGCGCCGGTCGCCGTGGTTGGCGACATGCGTTTGATGCTCAAGATCGAGGTCGACGTGGCCGCCGAGAAGGAGCGTCTGGGCAAGGAAGTTGCGCGCCTGGAAGGTGAGATCGCCAAGGCCAACGGCAAGCTGTCGAACGAGAGCTTCGTGGCGCGTGCACCGGCCGCTGTAGTGGCGCAGGAGAAGGAGCGTCTGGCTGGGTTCGTCGCGACGCTGGAAAAGCTGCAGGCGCAGTTGGCACGGTTGAAATAAGGTAGTCGACGGCAATCAAAAACGGCCTCCAGTGGAGGCCGTTTTTTTATGGTGCAGTTGAACGAAACGCTTAGATGAACAAGCTGACGTCTGCTTCACCGGCAAATTCGAAGAAGGTGGCCGCGCCGCCAAATTCGATGCCTTCGATGAAATCTTCCTTCTTGAAGTCGAACAGGTCGACCGTCATCTGGCAGGCGATCATCTTCACGCCGGCTTCCTGACACAGGTCACGCAACTCGGGCAGCGAGGCCACGCCCTTGTCCTTCATCTTCTGCTTCATCATCATGGTCGCCATGCTTTCCATGCCTGGCAACATCTGCATCAGATTGGGCATGGGAACAGG
Source organism: uncultured Methylobacillus sp. (assembly GCA_964445115.1). Lineage (GTDB taxonomy): Bacteria > Pseudomonadota > Gammaproteobacteria > Burkholderiales > Methylophilaceae > CAIJXJ01. The sequence continues at coordinate 1,277 of CAYUJU010000012.1, forward strand.
CATCGGCATGGCCGGATTGCCCAGTGGGCTGATCTGGGCGTCGATTTCCTTCTTCAGGAGCGTCAGGCCGTAGAAAGTGAAGAAAATCTGTACTTCGTAATCCAGTGCGGCGGCCGTCGAGGCGAGGATGAACGGTGGATAAGCCCAGTCAAGCGTGCCCTTGGACGCGATAATGGCGAGTTTCTTCATCGATCAGGCCTTTTTCTTGATGAAAAAGGTGAACTCGCCGTTGGCTTCGCTCGAATCTAGCAGGTCGTTCCCGGTCTGACGGCAGAACGCTTGGAAGTCCTTGACCGAGCCGGAGTCGGTGCATACGGCGCGCAGGACTTGGCCGCCAGTCATCTCCGCCAGCGATTTCTTCACGCGCAGGATCGGCAGCGGGCAATTCAGGCCGCGCGCATCCAGGTCTTTATCGAATTCCATTCTTGAATCTCCTCAGTTTTTTGGCACGATCGGCAGATCGGCCTTGCCCCAGGCCAAGATGCCGCCGTGCAGGTTGTAGATGTTACCGCGCCCCTTGCTGGACATGAAGGCGCCGGCTTGTGCTGAGCGCATGCCGCTGTGGCAGTAGAACACGAGTGGCTGTTCGCCGCCGAGTTCTTCCACCTTGAGGGGAATCAGGTGCAGTGGAATGTGACGGGCGCCGGGGATCATCCCTCTCGCGACTTCGTCGTCGTTGCGTACGTCCACTAGCAGGATGGCTTGCGCCGCCATGAGTTTTTGCAGTTCGGCCGCTTCGATGTCTATGTAACCAATCATGGTGCTTTTAAGGGTTCCGGTAGGACCGCTAATATATCAGCGATTGGTGATGAAGAAAACGTAAATGCCCGCTTTTCAAAGGAAACTGGCGCTGGCGCATGGGGAGCGAGCAGGTTGCTGCGTTGCAGTGACTACACGGTTGCGGCCTGATTCCTTGGCTTGGTAAAGCGCTCGATCTGCCGCATTCAGCATGCATGTCGCCGTTCTCTTCGCAACGCTGTTTGATGGCTCTGGAAGTGAAAACGGCCCCCCGTGATGGGAGCCGTTTGTATGCTGGTGGCCAGGGGCGGAATCGAACCGTCGACACGCGGATTTTCAATCCGCTGCTCTACCAACTGAGCTACCTGGCCACGACTTCTTGTCCGTTGCCGAACGCGAAGAAGGCGGGATTATAGCAAAAACGGCATGTTTGAGAAGCGAAATTTGAATCGCTTGTAGTGTTTCCCGAATTCCGTTGGGCAAATCGGTCGCTGACCTTATCATAGCCGGGTTATCCAGATTCTCCGGTTTTAGGTATGGTGCCCGATACAAATATTCATGTTCGTCATCCTGATCAACACATGTTGGTTGCATTGCGTGCCAAGGTGGACGGCAAAACCAAGCCGCTAGGCGCTCTGGGGCTGCTCGAAACGTTGGCGCTCAAGATCGGTGTGGTACAGCAGTCCGCGCAGCCGGCGTTGCACCGTCCCGTGATCCTGGTGTTCGCGGGTGACCACGGGATCGTGGCGGAGGGGGTGAGTCCTTATCCGCAGGAAGTGACGTACCAGATGGTGCTGAATTTTCTCGCGGGTGGCGCGGCGATCAACGTGTTTGCTAGGCAGCACGGGATTGCGCTTCGGGTGGTGGATGCCGGCGTGGCGTGCGATCTGGCCGACCAGCCGGGATTGATCGCCGCGAAGGTCGGCGCGGGTACCGCTAATTTCCTGCATCAGCCGGCCATGACGGCGGCCCAGTGTGCAGACGCGATCCGCAATGGGCGCGAGCTGGCGGCAGCCGAGGTGGCGGCCGGCAGCAACGTACTTGGTTTTGGGGAAATGGGCATCGGCAACACCTCCAGCGCGGCGGCGATCATGAGCGTGCTGTGCCAGCTTGACCCCGCCGACTGCGTGGGGCGTGGCACCGGGCTGGATGATGTCGGTGTGCGCCGCAAGGCGGCGGTGATCGCGCAGGCGCTGGAAAAACATGGCCGTTACCCGGCCGATCCGTTGCGCACGCTGACGACCTTCGGTGGGTTCGAAATCGCGATGATGACGGGCGCCATGCTTGGTGCCGCTGAGCATGGTGCCTTGCTGCTGATTGATGGTTTTATCGCGACCACGGCCTTGCTGGTGGCAGCACGCATGCAGCCGGCGATTCTGGAATATTCCGTATTTGCGCACCGCTCTGGCGAGGCCGGCCACGCGCGGCTGCTGGCGGAGCTGCACGCTCAGCCCTTGCTCGACCTCGGGATGCGCTTGGGCGAGGGCACGGGTGCTGCCATGGCTTATCCCATCGTGCAGGCCGCGGTGAATTTTCTCAACGACATGGCCTCGTTCGAATCGGCTGGTGTGAGTGGGCGCGAGGATTGATGCGCGGCGAGCTTCGGCTGTTTTTCACAGCGCTGACGTTTCTGACGCGACTGCCCTGCACGCGTTGGGCGGGCAGTGACGAAGCGGATCTGCGGCATGCGGTGCGCTATTTTCCGCTGGTCGGCCTGCTGGTGGGGGCGATCGCTGCGGGGGTGTTCTGGCTGGTCGATCTCAAATTGCCGCCGCACATGGCGGTGATCGCCAGCATGGTTGCAACGCTGTGGCTAACCGGCGCGTTTCATGAAGACGGGTTGGCTGATACGGCAGACGGCCTGGGCGGTGGGTGGAGCAAAGAGCAAGTGCTCACCATCATGAAGGATTCGCGGATAGGCAGTTATGGCGCGATCGCGTTGGTGATGGCGTTGCTGACCAAATACGCTACGCTGGGGTCGTTGTCGGCTGCCCTGATACCTGCCGTGCTGGTGGCCGGGCACACGCTGAGCCGTTTTGCGGCAGTGTTGGTGATGCATACCCAGGAATACGTGCGCGAAACCGGTAAGGTCAAGGCGGTTGCCCAGCCCATCGGTGGCGGTGCCTTGCTGTTCGCCGCATGGCCTGTGGGGATCGCGCTGATGCTGTTGCCGATCTCCTGTCTTTGGGCGTTGGGGCCGGTGGTATTGGTCTGGCTGTGGTTCTCTGCCAGGTTGCGGCGGCGACTGGGCGGATATACCGGTGATACGCTGGGCGCGATGCAGCAATTGTGCGAATTGGCGTTCTATCTGGGCGTGCTGGCATGCAGCTCTATCTGATCCGCCATACCACCCCGGCAGTTCCTTCCGGCGTTTGCTACGGCCAGTCGGACGTGGACGTTGCCGCCACGTTTTTCGACGAGGCGGAAAAAGTACGTCACAAGATCGCCCACGTCACCCCGGTTGCGACCTACAGCAGCCCGTTATCGCGCGCGGCCAAGTTGGCCGCCAGCCTGAAGCTGGGGCCTGCGCGGCATGACGCCCGGTTGATGGAGCTCGATTTCGGTGCTTGGGAAATGCAGGCCTGGGACGACATCCCCCGCGAACAACTGGACCGCTGGGGCGGCGATTACATTCGCATTGCACCGCCCGGCGGGGAAGCCTACGTCGAACTGCACCGCCGGGTGACGGAAGTTTTGCAGGAGTTGCGGGCGCGCCATTCCGGCGAGACGGTGGTGGTGGTGACGCATGCGGGGGTGATTCGGGCATTGCTGGCGGAAGTGCTGGGGCTGCCGTTGACCGAAGTGTTCCGTTTCCACCTCGATTTCGCCGGGGTCACCTTGCTGCAATTTACCGAAGGATTGCCCTCGGTCGGGTTCGTCAATCGATAGCGCGGAGGGCGGCGTTGAGCCGTTGCCATTCGTCTTCCGTGGCGGGCAGCCCGAATCTCAGGCTGGAGGGTGCGCGAAACAGCCGGGTCAGGATGCCTTGCTGGGCCAGTTGGTCGTGCAGTGTTGCCGCGTGCTCGGTGAGGACCCATTGGTACAGCGCGGTGCCATTGGCGGGGGAGAGGCCGTATGTCTGCAGCATGGCCGCCAGCCGCGCCGAATCTTGCGCCAGCCGTTGCTGGGTGGCGATCTGCCAGCCCTGATCTTGCAGTGCGCAAGTCGCGGCGTAGCGCGCCGGGCCGCTGATCGGCCAAGGGCCCAGTAATTCTTCCGCATCGTCGAGCAAGGCTTGCCAGGCCAGCATGAACCCGACCCGTGCGCCCGCCAGGCCAAAGAACTTGCCCAGAGACCGCAGGATAATCAGGCCCGGCTGCCCCGCGAGGGGAGTGAGGCTCTCTGCCGGTGCTGAATCCAGAAACGCCTCATCCACGATCAGCCAGCCACCCCGGTTGGTCAACTCAGCCAGCCAGCGCTCCAGTGTGTCGCGATCGTAGCGTTGGCCCGTCGGGTTGTTGGGGTGACACAACAGCAGCACGTCGGTCTGCGCCACATGATCGTTGGCATCGGCAGGGTCGAAGCGGATGACCGTGTGCCCGGCAGCCTCCCAAGCCTTGGGGTGCTCGGCGTAAGTCGGTGTGGGGATCGCAACGCGGCAGGGCGCGCGCAGCTTCGGCAGCACTTGCAGCACGGCCTGGGTGCCGGCGCAGGGCAGGAGTCGTGGCGATCCGTAATAGTTGGCCGCTGCTTCGCGCAGACCATCGTCCGCCTGCGGAAGGCGTTGCCATGCGTGCGGCGGGATCGGCGGTACCGGGTACCACACGGGGTTGATGCCTGTGGATAGGTCGAGCCAGTCGGCAAGCGGGATGCCGTAATGGCGAGATGCCGCGATCAGGTTGCCGCCGTGTTCAAGCATACAGCCACCCTCCTGCCAGCAGCGCGGCTGCCCAGATCAGCATGGCGCGCTGCACCAGACCGCAAGCGCGTGGAATGGCTTGTGCGTCAGGCGCTTCGCCTATCCCTAGCGATGGTCTGACTTTGGGGCTGCCATGATAAGAAGCTGCTCCCCCGAGGCTGAGTTGCAGTGCCCCAGCGCCGGCGGCCATCACCGGGCCCGCGTTGGGGCTGTACCAGGTGGGAGCTTGCGCGCGCCAGCACTGCCAGCCCTGTCGCAGGTTGCCGCACAGGCAGTAGCTCAGCGCGGTGAGGCGCGATGGGATCAGGTTGAGCAGGTCGTCGATGCGCGCGGCGGCCCAGCCGAAGTGTAGAAAACGGTCGTTGCGGTAGCCCCACATGGCATCCAGCGTGTTGGCGAGACGGTACAGCAGCGCCCCCGGTGCGCCCAGCAGCATGAACCAGAAAATCGCGCCGAAGATCGCGTCCGCGCCGTTTTCCAGCACGGATTCGACCGTGGCACGGGCGATGCCGGTTTCGTCCAGCGCACGGGTGTCGCGGCTGACCATGTGGCTGACGCGATCGCGTGCTGCGTCCAGATCACCGGCCTGCAAGGGGCGGAACACCGCGTCGGCATGCTGGACGAGGCTGCGGGCGCCGATGGCGAAGTACAGCACTAGCGCTTCGACCGCCCAGGCGAGCGGTGTCGGCAGGTGGCCGAGCAGCCAGGTGAGCAGCCAGGCAAGCAGGATGACCGGCGGCAGGACGGCTATCGCCCAGGCCAGAAGGCCGGTCAAGCGGTGTCGGCGCGCGCCGGACTCCAGTCGAGCGGCCAGTCGCCCGAACCCGACCAGCGGATGCCGGCAGCGCGGTTCACCCAGCCAGTGATCCAGCAGAAGGGCCGCCACGACAAGCAAGGGGGCTGTGGGATAATGGGCGTATGAAAGCATTGATGATTCAGGGCACGACGTCCGATGCAGGTAAAAGTACCGTGGCTGCTGGATTATGCCGGGTATTGTACCGCAGGGGCCTGCGGGTCGCGCCGTTCAAGCCGCAGAACATGGCGCTGAATTCCGCCGTGACCGAGGACGGCGGTGAGATCGGTCGGGCACAGGCGGTGCAGGCGCAGGCCTGTGGCTTGCTCCCGCATACCGACATGAACCCGGTGCTGCTGAAGCCAACGACGGATCAGGGGGCGCAGGTCATCATCCACGGCAAGGCCCGCTTCAATCTCGATGCGCAGGCCTATCACGACTACAAATCGACGGCGATGCAGGTCGTGCTGGAATCCTGGCAACGCCTGGCTGCCCAATACGAATGCCTGATCGTCGAAGGCGCCGGCAGCCCGGCGGAAATCAACCTGCGTGCCAACGACATTGCCAACATGGGCTTTGCCGAGCGTGTGGATATCCCCGTGCTGCTGGTGGCCGATATCGATCGTGGCGGGGTGTTCGCCCACATCGTCGGCACGCTGGCATTATTGTCGGAATCGGAACAGGCGCGCATTGTCGGCTTTGTCATCAACCGTTTTCGTGGCGATATCGCCTTACTGCAGCCGGGGCTGGACTGGCTGGAGCAGGAAACCGGCAAACCGGTGCTGGGCGTGCTGCCCTACCTGCACGGCCTGCATATCGAAGCGGAGGATGCCGTGCCGCGCCAAGCCACGACGGATGACACGGCAGGAAAACTGCGCGTCATCGCGCCGGTGTTGCCGCGCATCAGCAACCACACCGATTTCGATGCCTTGCGCCTGCATCCGCAGGTCGATTTTCGCTTCATCGGCGCGAATGAGCCGATTCCGCCGGCTGACCTGATCATCCTTCCTGGCAGCAAGAGCGTGTGTGCCGATCTCGAATTCCTGCGTGCACAGGGCTGGGACTCAGCCATCCAGCGGCACCTGCGCTACGGCGGCAAATTGCTTGGCATCTGCGGCGGGTTCCAGATGTTGGGGAAGATGCTGCACGACCCGCTGGGGCTGGAAGGGCGCCCGGCTAGTCAGCCGGGTCTGGGGTTGCTGGAGATGGAAACTACGCTGGAAGCTGAAAAGCAGTTGCAGAATGTTCGCGGGCGACTGTTGCTCGGCGACGTAGCCATTACCGGCTACGAGATTCACATGGGCGTGACGCACGGCCCGGCATTGCGGCATCCCTTGATACAGCTTCCCTCCGGCCCTGAAGGCGTTCTGTCTGATGATGAGTTGATATCAGGCACTTACTTGCATGGGTTGTTCGACCATGCCGAGGCGTGCGCTGCGCTGCTGAAATGGGCGGGCCTGCAAGAGGCCCGCCCGTTCGATTACATGGCCTTGCGCGATGCCGAGTTGGACCGGCTGGCCGATGCGCTGGAGGCGCATCTGGATTGGACGCGGTTGACTCCGTTGCTTGAAGGCTAAGCGGCGATCAGCGTGCGGTTTTGTGCCAGCCAGTCGGGGTAGCGTTGTGGTTGTTGGCCGGTGAGTGCCGCATAGTCAGCGGTGATGGTGGCCAGGCCGCCATTGCGGATATTGGTATCAAACGACGCAATGACAGCGGCCAGGCCTTCCGGCAGTCCAGCCTGCGTCAGACCCTGAATCAGCGCGGTGTCCGGCACGTGGATGACCTCGATCTTGCGGCCGGCGATCTCTCCTACCAGTTGGGCAATTTCCGCCGTGGAAAACGACTCGGCACCCGTCAGGGTGTAGGTTTGCCTGCCGCTGTCGTTCGAGGCCAGTACGGCAGCAGCGGCACGGCCAATATCGTCGCGCGCGATATGGGCGATGCGGCCTTCGCCTGACGCGGTCACCCATTGGCCGCTCGCCAGCACGTGTGGCAGGGATAAGAACAGATTCTCGAAGTACCAGTTGTTGCGCAGGATGGTCCAGCTGAGCGGGCCGTCGGCGAGCAGCCGTTCCGTGCCTGCATGGTCCGGCGCAATCAGCGTGTTGGCATGTTCTGCGTCCGGCAGCGAGGTGTAGACGATGTGTTCAACGCCTGCTTTTACCGCGGCCTGAATGGCCTGTTGGTGCTGTTGCAGGCGGCGGCCGGGGATGCCGAGCACGTCGGTGCTGATCAGCAGCAGCCGTTTTGCCCCGGCAAACGCTGCTGGCAGGGTGGCCGGGTCGTCAAAGTCAGCGGGTCGAACAGTCACGCCGCGCGCCGCAACATCGGCTAGCGCAGCGACGTTGCGCGTGGTGGCGATCAACTGACTGGCGGGGATGCGTACAGTTTCCAGTAGGTGCGTGAGTACGCTGCGGCCCAAGTGCCCGGAAGCGCCGGTGACCAGAAGAGGTTGGGTGGTGTGGGCTGACATGGAAATGCTCCTTAAGATATTAAACAGGAAAACAGTTCCGATATAATACTAATGGAAATTTACGAGGGAAGAAGGGCGCGAATGATTACCAGGTTACTGCACAGTAACCATGGTGATCGTGAGGGGGAGACATCATGACATTGCATAAACAGCAGACTTCGATTGCGGAGCGTTGCCCCATCCGCGACGTGCTGGACCGGTTGAGCGACCGCTGGACAGTGCTGATCCTGTATGAACTGACGGCGGGGACGCTGCGCTTCAGCGAACTCAAGAAACGCATCGCCGATATCTCGCCACGCATGCTGGCGCAGACCCTGAGGAATCTGGAACGGGACGGGATAGCCGCGCGAACGGTGTATCCCACGGTGCCGCCGCGGGTCGACTATGCGCTGACCCCGCTGGGGGTGTCATTCTTTGACAGCATACAGCCGATGATCGCGTGGGCGGCCGCCCATCAGGAGGTGGTGCGGGCAGCGCGGGCGGCCTACGTCGCCCCCGCCGGCCACGCTGCCAAGTAGCTTATCGTTTCAGCCAGAGCGGCAGCCCGGCTGCCATGAATACCGCCGTGTCGGCGATGGCCGCGACCGATTGATTCAACCGTCCTTGCTCGTCCTGAAAGCGGCGGTTGATCTCCCCCAGCGGCACGATACCCATGCCGACCTCGTTGCTGACCAGGAGGATGCGGCCAGGCAGGGTTGGGAGCAGGTCGAGCACGGCCTGACGCTCGTCTTCCCAGCGACGTCCTTGCGGCGGATGACAATCTTCGCAGATCCATTGCGCCAGCCACAGGGTGAGGCAGTCCACCAGCAGGCAGCGGTCTGGTGCGGCCTGTTGTTTCAGGGTGTCTGCCAGAAAAAACGGTTCCTCGACCAATTGCCACTCGGTGGGCCGCCGCTCCCGGTGGTAGGCGATGCGCTGCGCAAACTCGTTGTCGTAAACCTGGGCGGTGGCAATATAGGTGACCGGCAGTCCGCTTTCCATGGCCAGTTGCTCGGCGTATCGGCTTTTGCCTGAGCGTGCGCCGCCCAGCACCAGGCTTAATCCCAATGTTTTCTGCATGTCTGGCGTGCTCCCCATTGCTGGATGATCTGTTGCAATTGTTTCAGCCCGTGCGTGATGGCGGAGGGGCCGGGTTGCAGGATGTCTGCAGATTTGATTTCGAAGACCATGCCCTCGCGGACGGCCGGAATCCGGTCCCAGCCTGGGCGGGCGATGACTTGTTCCGGCTGGAACTTCTTGCCGCACCAGGAGCCGATGATGATGTCGGGTGCACGTTCGATGACCTGATCGCTGCTCGTCAGGATACGGTCCTTGGCGGCGGGCTGGCTGGAGAGTTCGGCGAAACAGTCCGAACCGCCGGCGATTTCGATCAACTCCGATACCCAGCGGATGCCGCTGATCATCGGCGCATCCCATTCCTCGAAATAGACGCGTGGACGACGTGGTAGATAGGAGGCCGTTTCGCGCACGCGTTCCAGGGTGGCAGTCAGCTCCGCAATCAGGGCGGCTGCTTTGTCACGAGCATCGACCAAGGCGCCCAAGGTGGTGATCATGCGCAGGATGTCAGCGACCGAGCGCTGGTTGAACACATGGACTTCGATACCACCCCGTATCAACTCGGCGGCGATGTCGGCCTGCAGGGTGGAAAACCCCAGCACCAGGTCTGGCTGCAGTTCGAGAATCTTGTCGATCTTGGCGCTGGTGAAGGCGGCGACCTTGGGTTTTTCGCGCCGCGCCCGCGCCGGGCGGGTGGTATAGCCGGAAATCCCCGCGATGCGGTCCTCCTCACCCAGCAGGTATAGGACTTCGGTGGTTTCCGTGGTCAGGCAGATGATGCGTTGTGCGCTCAAGCTTGGCATCCCCACGTGTTGGCGAACGTCAGTTCTTCCAGTGGTCGCGGTTGGGCCCATCCTTCCAGCGCCAGCATCGGGGCAGGGTAGAACGCTTCCACGTGGCCCAGGCACAAAATGGCGATGGGTTTGGCCCCATCCGGCATGACCAGCAAGCGTGCCAGCACCGTCGGGTCGAAAATCGACACCCAGCCCATGCCCAGCCCTTCAGCGCGTGCCGCCAACCACAAATTCTGGATGGCACAGGACACCGAGGCAAGGTCCATTTCCGGCAGAGTGCGTCGGCCGAAGACGTGGGGTTCCCGTCCGTCCATCAGCGCAGCCACCAGCAGTTCGCCGCAATCGCGGATGCCCTCGACCTTGAGGCGCAGAAATTCTTCGGCGCGGGTATTGAGCGCCTCTGCGGTGCGTTGACGCTCTTCCTCCACCAGCCCTTGAATCGCCAGGCGCAGTGCCGGGTCGGTAATGCGCAGGAAGCGCCAGGGCTGCATCAGGCCGACGCTGGGGGCCTGATGTGCCGCTTCCAGTAGCCGCCGCAGCAAAGTCGGCTCGATCGCGTCGGGCCGAAAGTGTCGCATGTCGCGCCGTTCGGAGATGGCGCGGTATACCGCAGCGCGTTCGGCATCGCTGAAACCGGCTGCCGAATCGCTCATGGTTTCAGCAATTGCGCCGCGGCCAGCGGGTTGGATGCAAAGTAGAAATGAATGTAGGACGCGGTCGTCCGGCCGATGCGAAACACGGCCTCTGCAGTCTTGCCGCCGTTGGGGCATACCCCCTGTGCGATCGGTGCGAGCGTCGTCTCCAGCTTTGAATGATGGTAGGTATGGCCGCGCAAAGTGCCTTCCGGCAACGCTGCGCTTTGCAGGGCGAGCGCAGTCAGGCGTGGCTGCATGACCGCATCGCCGGCGATCAGGCCGAACATGGCGGCGCGATGGCCTTGCAGGTCGGTTAGCGAGTCGAGCAGCGACAGCATGCCGCCGCATTCAGCCAGGATGGGTTTGCCCGCCGTGTGGTGGGCGTGAATCGCGGCCCGCATCGCGGTGTTGGCAGTCAGTGGCGCCAGATGGAGTTCCGGGTAGCCGCCTGGTAAATACAGGCTGTCCGCTTCCGGGAGCGTCATATCGGTCAGCGGCGAGAAGAAACGAAGCTGAGCACCCATCTGTTCCAGCAGATCGAGGTTGGCCTGGTAAAGAAAGCCGAACGCCGCGTCGCGGGCGACAGCGATGCGCACCCCCTGCAACAGCGGCGAGAGCGCCGGCGTCGGCGGCGCTGAGAACGAGACGGCGGGGGGCAGGGCGACGAGCTTGGTCTCCAGCAGCGCATCGGCGGCGCGATCGAGACGTGCGTCGAGGTCGGCGATTTCCTCGGCCTGCAGCAGACCGAGATGGCGATGCGGCAACTCGATGTCGCGGTCGCGCAGGACGGCGCCGTAAAACTGCAGCGGAGCACGAATGCTGGCAGCCAACATCTCGGCATGGCGCGCGCTGCCGACGCGATTGGCCAGTACGCCGGAGAACGGCAGGTCAGCCTGATAATGAGCCAGGCCGTGCGCCACCGCACCAAAGGTTTGCGCCATGGCCGAACCATCGATCACGGCCATCACCGGAATACCGAAGGCGCGGGCCAGATCGGCGCTGCTGGGGGCGCCGTCATACAGCCCCATGACGCCTTCGACCAGAATCAGGTCGGCGTTTTGTGCTGCTTCCGCCAGCAGTTGTTGCGCCTGCTCCAGGCCGACCATCCACAGGTCGAGTTGGTAGACCGGCTGGCCCGAAGCCTGGCGCAGGATCATTGGGTCGAGGAAATCCGGCCCGGTCTTGAACACCCGCACCTTGCGCCCCATCCGGCGGTGCAGGCGCGCCAATGCTGCCGTGATGGTGGTTTTACCCTGGTTGGATGCCGGGGCGGAAATGAACAGGGCCGGACAACGGGCGGGAGCGGTCGTCATGAGCGTGGTGGTCGATGCGATCAGAGGTCGATGCCGGGCTGCGCCTTGATGCCGGCGCGCCAGGCATGCTTGACGTCCATCAGTTCAGTCACGGTGTCGGCCGCATCGATCAGCCCTTGTGGCGCGCCGCGGCCCGTCACGATGACATGCTGCATCGGTGGACGTGCCGCGATGTCCGCAAGGATGCGCTGGGTGTCCAGATAGCCGTACTTCATGGTGTAAGTGAGTTCGTCGAGCACGACGAGGTGGACCGCCGGATCATTCAGCAGGCGGCGGGCGACTTCCCAGCCTTCTTCGGCTTTGCGGATGTCGCGTTCGCGGTCCTGCGTGTCCCAGGTAAACCCTTCGCCAAGCACATGCCACTCCACCCCGGGCTGCTTGCTGAAGAACGCTTCCTCGCCAGTATCCGAACGCCCTTTGATGAACTGGGCAACCCCCACGTTCATGCCGTAGCCCAGAGCACGGGCCACCATGCCGAAGGCCGAAGAGCTTTTGCCTTTGCCGTTGCCGGTCAGCACCAGCAACAGGCCTTTTTCCTGATCCGCCTTGTCGATGGCGGCATCGATCACGGCCTTCTTGCGCGCCATGCGGGCGGCATGACGCGCGTTTTTTTCCTGATCGCTCACGCCTTCAGGTCACGTTGCTGCTGGCCGCGCACCAGCGCGAAGGCGACGTGGATGGCGGTCGCAATGCCGATCCAGAAAGCGAAGCTGGACAGCATCTTGGGGAAGTACTTCATCAGGCGGACACCGAACTCGGCCATGGTCGGGTCGACGTAGCGGCCGCCGAAGAAGTAGAAGCCGCCGCTGGAGAACAGTTCGCTCAGCGTGGTACCAGCCACCACGGCCAGCGCGAACGGCAGCAGGGCAGACCAGTGGAAGCTGTAGCGTGAGGCAAGCCAGCGGCCAGCCAGCCAGAGCGTGCCGTAGGCCGGCAACAGGAACCCGTAGGCCGGCGTGACGCAGAAGCTGCTGACGCCGCCGTAGGTGATCGAAGCGAAGTCGATGATGGCCGCTTCTGCCAGCAGGGCCAGGAAGATCCAGCCGCGGCGCAGGTAGAATCCAGCCAGGAAGAACACCGCCCAGGAGGCGCTCGGCAGGTGGGTGATGGAGGCGAAATGATGGCCGCGGGTGACGGCTAACAGCGCGATCAGCGCGAGGCCGATCCAGAGTTGGGTGCGTTTATCGAGGGTCATGATGTTCTCCTATAGGCAGATGGTCGCGATTGTAACTTAATTAAGCGGTTATTTCGGCTGCCAGCGCAGGCCGATAAAGAGGTTGGCACCCGGCATTTCATAGGTCAGCGAGGTCGGGGTGTTGCTGACAAAGGCCTGCTGGTAACGTTTGTCGAGTACGTTGTTGGCACGTGCCTCGACTTGCCAGTCCTCGGCAATCTGGTACTCGGCTGTCAGGTTGACCAGCGCGTAGCCGCCCATGGGCTTGGTGTTGGCGGCGTTGTTGTAACGTTGTGAGACGCCCAGCACCTCAATGCCCGCTCGCCAGTCGCGTGCCTGGTAGGCGAGGCCGACCGCGCCATGGCGCTGGCTGCGGCGCGGCAGCAGATTGTCGGTATCTTCATCGCGAGGGGATTGCACCGTCAGGTTGCCGCTGGCTTTCCAGCGGCCAACGTACCAGACCCCATCCAGCGTGGCGCCAAGCAGATCTGCCTTGCTCAAATTGACCGGGGTCGGGTCGTAGACAATCATGTCCTTGATTTTGTTGTGGAACACCGTCAACCCGGCGTTGGCATGGCCGGTACGGTAGCGTAGCGCGACTTCGCGGTTGTAGGATTTTTCCGGACGCAGGTTATCGTTGCCGAATCCTGGATAGTACAACTGGTTGAACGTCGGCGCCTTGAAGGCGGTGCCGAGGCTGGCGGAAGCCCGCCAATGGGGCGTGAAGCGGAAGCCATAGGCCAAGCCTCCTGTGGTGTTCAGGCCAAACTGGGAATTGTCATCCCGGCGCAGGCTGGCCTGCACCGCATGTGCGCCGGCCTCGGCCAGGTAACTTGCCAGCCAGCCGTCGTTATCACGCGACTTCATCGTGTACTGGTTGTTGCTGTCGACCCGTTGTTCCAGCCTGTCGTAGGCTAGCGTCAGTATGCCGACTGGCAGGGTTAGATCGTTCTGCCAGGTTGCCTGAAACTGATCGGTTTCGAACCAGCTTCTGGCAGTAACACCTGCTACCGTCTGGGTGAGATTTTTTGATTCGTCTTTACCGGAGCCGATGCGCAACGTGCTGTTCCACCAGGGCAGCAGCCGGTTGCGGCTGGTCACACCGTAGCTCATCAGCCGGCTGTCAGCATGGGCGATCCGGTACTGGTTAGCCAGGGTGCTTGATGAAGAGTCATACTCGTTGCGACTGTCAGCGGCAAAAAGTTGCAACGTCACGTCGTGGTCGGCGTTGAAGCGATGCGACAGTGTGGTCGAGAGCGAGGTGTTGCGATAGGGGTCGCGGTCGGCGTCGGCACCCACCGTCGCATTCTTTGCCGAAAGCCCGTTGTCCTGTTGATGGCCCAGTTGCACCGATAGACTGGTGTCGTTTCGGGACACCGAGAAGCCGGCTTCTGCCCGACGGGTTTGCTCTGTTCCCGCTCCCGCAAAGGCATTGAATGATGTATTTCCATCACCGCGTCGGGTGAAAATCTGGATCACGCCGCCGATCGCGTCGGCGCCGTAGAGGCTGGAAGCCGGGCCGCGGAGGATTTCGATGCGTTCGATCTGCGCTAGTGGGATATGTTCAAACGCGGTCGTGCCGGCAGTGGCGGAGTTGAGGCGCAGGCCATCGATCAGTACAACGACATGATCGGCATTCGTCCCGCGCAGGTAAACATTGGAGGCTTTGCCAGCGCCGCCGTTGGTGCTGACCTCAACCCCGGGCTGCATTTGCAGCAACTCCGTCAGCGTGGATTGGCCGGCACGCTCAATCTCGTCCTGCGTGATGACGGTGACGTCGCGCAGGACAGCGTCTGGGGATTGGGCGAAACGACTGGCGGTGACCACGACGTTGTCCGAATGGACATTGGTCTGGGCGTGAAGCGGAAGTGAAGCGATGGATAGGCCGATCAATCCGGCCAAAAACAGATGATTCATTATGAGGTAAGCTCCCTGAAGCACATGCGACCCCGCATGCACGTGAAGTGTCAGGAACACCCCGGGAGAAGAGCTTGGACAGGACAGAAGACGCCCGGCCCGAACACCGTCACCCCGCGGTAATTCCACATGGTTGACAGGCCGGTCTCCGGGCTCGCAAGACTTGATTCATCGCCTTCCCGGGCAGAAGCCCAGTGGCTGTGATGGATGACCCACACTTGCTTACCGTTGCGGGGGCAGCACAGGCTTGGTTATAAAAACGCACCTGTTTCCCAGTTTCACCTCGGTCACGGAATCGCGACTTCGGCACCTGACAACTTGCGAGCATTTTAATCCCGGGTCTGCAAATAGGCCAGTAACATGTTGTAATACATTCAGAAATTCTTGTTAACAGTTGACCATGCAAGGAAAATCCAATTATAGTGACGCCATGGAATCGGATTTGAAAGCCTTGGAGGAGAAAGTGACGCAATTGCTCGCGCTATGCCGGCAAATGCGCACGGACAACCTCGAATTGCGCCAGGAGTTGGCACAGGCGCAGGACGAGGTCAGGCAACTCAAGGAAAACATGGCAGAAGCGGGTCAGCGTCTCGAAGCGCTGATCGACAGCCTGCCGGAAGGTATCGCATGAGCGAAGTGAGAGGGGTCGATGTCAGCATCATGGGACGCGAGTTCCGCGTCTCCTGTACTGACGATGAATACGAAGCGCTCATGTCGGCCGTGTCCTACCTCGACCGCAAGATGCGCGAGATCCGCGATAGCGGCAAGGTCATCGGCGTCGAGCGCATTGCGATTATGGCTGCCCTCAATATTGCCCACGAGCTATTGACCACACGCTCTGGAGGGTTTGACATCGGGGACTTCAAGCGTAGAATCAACTCCATGCAGGAACAGATCGAGCGAGAGCTCGCCGAGCAAGACGACCTGTTCTAAGTTTCAGTCTGCATTCAAGCGAATACTGTGTTGTCGAGCCTTGCCGTGCTAAATGCACTGTCTTCGGCTCTCCGCCGCGTCTTCACTTGAATGCAAACTGAAACCACCAGTTTTTTCGGTTTGTTCCTTGCGGTGTTGGTCAGACCATAGATTCCTTGAACCAATATTCAAGCGTCTCGGTAGTGGCTCAAACGAGTGCTGTTGTGCGTGCCCCGCTTGCGGGTATGCCTGATGTGCTCCCGCCATCGCCACCTGTTCTGCAGGTTCAGGATGCCGGTCTGGCTTCACTCGCAGGGAACTTCTCCATCTCCCCACTTGCATTCGCTTCGATACGGCGTTGCGCGGTCCTTGCCGTACGACTTGTACTGTCTGCGGACCTTCGCCTTGTCTCGAAGCGAACACAAGTGGGGCCCATGATGACGGATATAAAAACATGCGCTACTGGCTGATGAAATCCGAGCCTTCGGATGTTTCCATTGATGATCTGGCATCCTTTCCCGACCAGACGGTCGATTGGTATGGCGTGCGTAATTACCAGGCACGCAATTTCATGCGCGACCAGATGCAGGTAGGGGATGGCGTGTTGTTCTACCACTCCAACTGCGACGAACCCGGCATCGCCGGGATTGCCCGGGTCAGCAAACTGGCCTATCCGGATCGGCTGCAGTTCGACCCCAACCATAAATACTATGACCCCAAGGCGACGCCCGAGAACCCGCGCTGGTTCAACGTTGACGTGCGGTTGGTGCGCAAGACGCGTCTCCTGAGCCTGAAAGAATTGCGCGAGACGCCGGAATTGGCGAACCTGCGCATTCTGCAACGCGGCAATCGCCTGTCGATCACGCCGGTTGATCCGCGTGACTGGGAATTGATTCTGGAGATGCTGAAATGAAGCGCTATACCACCTGGCTTGCCCTGTTGTGGGCTCTGCTTCTGACGGCCTGCAACGGCGGTACGCCCGAGGGCGTCACGCCAGTCAAGCCGTTCGAATTGAAGCCGTATCTCGGTGTCTGGCATGAAATCGCGCGACTGGACCACAGTTTCGAGCGTGGCCTCACTCAGATCAGCGCCACCTACAGCATGAATGAGGACGGCAGTGTGCGGGTCCTGAATCGTGGCTGGGACCCAGCGCGGGCGAAGTGGAAGGAGGCGGTGGGGCGCGCCGTCTTCGTCGGGCCGAGCGACGAGGGGCGCCTGAAAGTGTCGTTCTTTGGCCCGTTCTACGGCGGATACAACATCATTGAATACGATCCGGCGCACTACACCATGATTTGTGGGCCGGATCGATCCTACTTCTGGATACTGGCGCGTGAACCCAAGCTCGACCAGGCGACGCTAGATCGACTGCTCCAGCGCGCCAAGGCGCTGGGCTTCGATACCGACAAACTGATTTACCCAGCTGACTCAGCCAAGAAATAGTTTGTAGGCCGGGTTGGCCGTTTCATCCCACCATGCGTAGCCAAGCTTGTCGAGGAAGGCGCGGAAGGCGGCCTGCTCTTCCGGGGCTACCTGAATGCCGACCAGCACGCGTCCGTAATCTGCCCCGTGGTTGCGGTAATGGAACAGCGAAATGTTCCATCCCGCGCTCATGTGTTCCAGGAAGTTCATCAGCGCGCCCGGACGTTCCGGGAACTCGAAGCGATAGACCTGTTCGTTTTCCACCTGCGGTGCGTGGCCGCCGACCAGGTGGCGCAGGTGCAGCTTCCCCATTTCGTTGTCGGTGAGGTCCAGCGCTGGCAGCTCATGACGCCCCAGCAATTCGACGATACGCTGGGACTCGCCATGAAGGTGAGTAGTCACTCCAACAAAAATGTGTGCTTGCTGGGCATCGGCATACCGATAGTTGAACTCGGTGATGTTGCGGTTGCCCAGCAGCTTGCAGAAGTTCCGGAACGCGCCCGGTTTTTCCGGGATGGTCACGGCCAGCAGCGCTTCACGTTGTTCGCCGATTTCGGCGCGTTCCGCGACGAAGCGCAGGCGGTCGAAGTTCATGTTGGCGCCGCTGCCGATGGCCACCAGCGTCTTGCCATGCAGCTTGTGCTGTTTGGCGTAGGCCTTGGCGCCAGCCACGGCGAGTGCGCCGGCGGGTTCGAGGATGGAGCGGGTATCTTCGAACACATCCTTGATCGCGGCGCAGATGGCATCGTTGTCGACCAGGATCATTTCATCGACGTATTCCTGGCACAGGCGGAAGGTTTCTTCGCCGACCTGTTTGACGGCCGCGCCGTCGGCAAACAGCCCGACCTGCTCCAGCATCACGCGTTGGCCCTGGGCCAGTGACTGGGTCATGGCGTCGGCATCGACGGCTTCTACGCCGATGACCTTGATTTCCGGACGCAGGCGCTTGATGTAGGCCGCGATGCCGGCGATCAGACCTCCGCCGCCCACGCAGCAGAAAATGGCGTGGATGGGGTCCGGGTGCTGGCGCAGGATTTCCATGGCAATGGTGCCTTGCCCAGCGATCACGTACGGGTCATCGTAGGGGTGAACGAAGGTCAGATCCTCCTTCTTCTCCAATTCCAGTGCATGGGTGTAGGCGTCGGAATAGGAATCGCCGGCCAGCACCACTTCGCCACCCCGGTTCTTCACCGCGTCGACCTTGATCTGCGGCGTGGTGGTCGGCATCACGATCACGGCGCGGCACCCTAGTTTTTGGGCAGACAGGGCGACGCCCTGTGCATGGTTGCCGGCCGAGGCGCAAATGACGCCGCGCGCGCGCGCGGCGGGGGTGAGGTGCGCCATTTTGTTGTACGCACCACGCAGCTTGAATGAGAACACCGGTTGCATGTCTTCGCGCTTGAGCAGCACAGTATTGCCGATCCTGCGCGACAGGTTGGGTTGCGCTTCCAGCGGGGTTTCGACGGCTACGTCATAGACGCGGGCGGTCAGGATTTTTTCCAGGTAATCGTTTTTCATCGGTGGACGGCGCGTGTATCATTGAATTTTTGCTAATTATAAAGAAAAGCGCTCTTCTGAAGGGATAAACCATGGCAACACAAGACGAACTCAAACAACAAGTCGCCAAGGCTGCGGCGGAATACGTGAAAGGCGGCATCATCGGCGTCGGTACCGGCTCCACTGCCAACTTCTTCATCGACGAACTGGCCAAGGTCAAGCACAAGATCGACGGCGCAGTCGCGAGTTCCGAAGCGACGGCACAGCGCCTGCGCAACCACGGCATTGAAGTGCTGGACCTGAACCAGGTTGGTTCCGGCGACATGGAAATCTACGTGGATGGTGCGGACGAGATCACCGAGCACTTCCACATGCTCAAGGGCGGCGGCGGTGCACTGACCCGCGAAAAGGTCGTGGCGGCTGTGGCACAGAAATTCATCTGCATTTGCGATGCATCCAAGCTGGTGCCAGTACTGGGCAAGTTCCCCCTGCCGGTCGAAGTGCTGCCGATGGCCCGTAGCCAAGTGGCGCGCGCACTGACCCAACTGGGCGGCCAGCCGCAACTGCGGGATTTCACCACCGACAACGGCAACGTGATTCTTGATGTGCATGGCTTGACCATCGTCGATCCGGTAGCGATGGAAGCGCAGATCAACCAGATCGTGGGTGTCGTCACCAATGGTCTGTTTGCGGCGCGTCCGGCCGATGTGCTGCTGCTGGGCACGGCGGACGGCGTCAAGACCTACACGCGCTGAGGCTTACACAAAAGTGTCATATTGGCGCGTTACACTGACACGCTGCCAATATCATTTTCGCAAAGGACTGTAGTCATGTCGGAACATACCTCCAAGCAATACGATGCCGAGCTGGAGTCGGTGCGTGCCAAGGTGTTGCAAATGGGCGGGCTGGTGGAACAGCAGATCGTCCAGGCCTTGGATGCACTGGTCAATGCCGATGTCAAACTGGCGGACGAGGTGATCGCGAACGACCATCGCGTCAACGCGCTGGAAGTGTCGATCGACGAGGATTGCAGCCACATCATCGCGCGTCGCCAGCCGGCCGCCGGCGATTTGCGCATGATCATGATGGTGGTCAAGACCATTACCGATCTGGAGCGTATCGGCGACGAGGCGACCAAGGTGGCGCGCGTGGCCCAGAAGCTGGAATCCGACCGCATGTTCACGCCGCGTTTCGGCGAGATCAAGACCATGGTCGCGCTGGTGCGTGACATGCTGCGCACGTCACTGGACGCGTTTGCCCGCCTCGACATGTCCAAGACGGCCGAAGTGGCACGTCAGGACGAGCAGGTGGACGAGCGTTTCCGCGGTGCGATGCGTCAGTTGATCACCTACATGCTGGAAGATCCGCGTACCATTTCCATGTCGCTGGAAGTGCTGTTTGTCGCCAAGGCGATCGAGCGCATCGGCGACCATGCCAAGAACATCGCCGAATACGTGGTGTACATGGTCAAGGGCAAGGACGTGCGCCATACCTCGGTCGAAGAGATCGAGAAAGAAACACTCCTGTAATCCGTCGAGGTATTTTTGAGCCAGTCTGCCCCCGTTTTTTCCGAAATCGCTGCGGTAGACCTCGGCTCCAACAGTTTTAGGTTGCAGATGGCGCGCGTCGTGGATGATCAGCTGGTCTTCCACGATTCCTTGCGCGACATGGTGCGTCTGGGTGCCGGGCTCGGCAAGGACAAGCACCTTGACGGCGCTTCCATCGACCGGGCGCTCACCTGTCTGAAACGTTTCGGCGAGCGGCTGCGCGGGCTTGACCCGCATGCCGTAAGGGCGGTCGCCACCAACACCTTCCGCGTCGCACGAAACGCCCCCGAGTTGCTTGCGGCGGCAGAAGAGGCGCTTGGATTCCCGATCGAGATCATTGCGGGCCGCGAGGAGGCGCGCATGATTTTCGTTGGCGTCAGCCACGGCTTGCCTTTTACGGATCAAAAGCGCCTGGTGATCGATATCGGTGGTGGCTCGACGGAATTCATCGTTGGTGAGGGCGTCGAGCCGCAGGAGATGGAAAGCCTCTACATGGGCTGCGTCAGCTACAGCATGCGCTTCTTCGGCGACGGTCGCATCACCCAGGAAAATCTCAAGCGCGCGGAAATCGCTGCCAGAACCGAAATCCAGGCGCTGAGCAGCCGGTTTTCCGCTGGTAACTGGGGCGAGGCGGTTGGGTCTTCCGGTACCGCAAGGGCGTTGGGAGAGATTCTGCGGAGCAACGGCTGGAGCGATGGCAGCATTACGCGGGATGGATTGCAAAAATTGCGCGCGATATTGCTGAAAAATCGCGACATCAGGAAATTACAACTGCCGGGCTTGTCCATCGAGCGCTCTCCCTCCTTTCCGGGTGGCTTCGCCATCATGTCCGCTGCTTTCGATCAGTTGAACATCGAGCGCATGACGGTAGCCAACGGTGCGCTGCGCGAAGGGGTCCTGTACGAGTTGCTGGGGCGTATGCAGCATCACGACACCCGCGAGGCGACGGTGCAGCGTTTCAAGCGCCGCTATCATGTCGACCGACAGCAAGGGCGGCGAGTCCGCACATTGGCGCTCAAGTTGCTGGGACAGGTGAGCCACAAGCTCGAGATGGAGCCGACGCAGGCCGAGCAGTACCTCACCTGGGCTGCGCGCATGCACGAAATCGGTATTTCGATCGCGCACAGCGGTTATCACAAGCATTCCGCCTACATTCTCGAAAATGCCGACATGCCGGGGTTCTCGCGCATGGAGCAACAGGTACTGGCGCTGCTAGTGCGGTGCCAGCGGCGCGGGATGACCAAGGTGGCGTTGCCACCGCTGAGCGATGATCGTATTCCGATGATCATGGCCTTGCGTTTGGCGGTATTGATGCACCGCCATCGTCAGGACGGCGTGCTTCCCGACATGCGGTTCGCGTGGAGTCGTAGCAACGGATTCCGGCTGACGATGGAGGCCGGCTGGTTGGCGAACAACGCCCTGACCGAGTTGGCCCTGCAGGGGGAAGTCGGTTACTGGCAGGACGTCGGGATTTCTCTGGTTCTGGAGTAAGCGGTACCGTGATTATCGGGTGATTGACCGCTACGTGGTCGGCCCCCCTCGATACATTCGATCAGGCTTCCGTGCCTGGTTCCTGCCCCAAATCCAACTGTAGCTGCGTCTGCGCGCTGAAGGCCATGCCGCGACGTGCGGGACGACGCTGATACGTGCCCTCCGGGCCCATCTCCCACGCCTGCGCCGTATCCTTCAGATAGGTCTCCAGCCCTTCCTTGAACACGCGCTTCTTCAGTTTTTTGTCGAGCACCGGGAAGCAGGCTTCGATGCGGCGGAAGAAGTTGCGATACATCCAGTCCGCACTGGCCAGGTAGAGGTCTTCTGCCTTGTCGTTGTAGAAGTAGAAAATCCGGCTGTGTTCCAGGAAGCGGCCGACGATGGACACGACCCGGATGTTTTCCGATAACCCAGTGATACCGGGACGCAGGGCACAGACCCCGCGCACGATCAGTTCGATCTTGACGCCAGCGTTCGAGGCTTCGTAGAGCACCTTGATGATGTCCGGATCGAGCAGGGCGTTCATTTTTGCAACGATACGGGCCTTGCGGCCGGCCTTGGCGTGCTCGGCCTCACGCTGGATCGCCTTGACCAGCTGCTGATGCAGGGTGAACGGCGATTGCCACAGATGCTTGAGCTTGCTGGCCTTGCCGAGGCCGGTGAGCTGGGCGAACAGGTCATTGACGTCCGAGCAGATGTCCTCGTTGCAGGTCAGCAGCCCGAAATCGGTGTAGAGACGTGCGGTACGCTGGTGGTAGTTGCCGGTGGAAAGGTGGACGTAACGGCGCAGACGGTCATCTTCGCGTCGCACCACCATCGCCATCTTGGCGTGGGTCTTGTGGCCGACCACGCCGTAGACGACATGCGCGCCCGCGTCTTCCAGCTTGGCCGCCCAGTTGATGTTGGCTTCTTCGTCGAAGCGCGCCATCAGTTCCACCACCACGGTCACTTCCTTGCCCCGTCGCGCTGCCTCGATCAGCGAATGCATCAGCGTGGAGTCGGCGTTGGTGCGGTAGATGGTCTGCTTGATCGCCAGCACGTTCGGGTCCTCGGACGCCTGCTTGAGGAACTCGACGACCGGATTGAACGCCTGGAATGGGTGGTGCAGCAAGACATCGCCCTTGCGGATCACCTTGAACAGATCCGGTTCTTTGGTAATTTCTTTCGGGATGCTGGGCGTGTAGGGAATGAACTTGAGGTCAGGACGATCGACCCAGTCCGGCACCTGCATCAGGCGCACCAGGTTGACCGGGCCGTTGACCTGATACAGGTCTTCCTGCGCCAGACCGAACTGGCTGAGCAGGAAACTGGTCATCTCGGGTGGGCAGCTGTCCGCAACTTCCAGACGGACCTCGTCGCCGTACTGGCGGTGCGTCAGTTCGCCCTGCAGTGCCTTGCGCAGGTCGGTGGCCTCTTCATCGTCAACCAGCAGCTCACTGTTGCGGGTGACGCGGAACTGGTAGCACCCCTTGACCGTCATGCCGGAAAACAGCTCATGGACATGCGCGTGCAGGATGGAAGACAAAAACACGAAGCCATGCTCGCAGCCGGCAACCTCTTTCGGCAGTTGAATGACGCGTGGCAGGGCGCGTGGGGCCTGTACGATCGCGATGCCGGAATTGCGGCCGAAGGCATCCTTGCCTTCCAGTTCCACGGCAAAGTTGAGGCTCTTGTTGAGCATGCGCGGGAACGGGTGCGCCGGATCCAGCCCGATGGGGGTCAGGATGGGCATCAGCTCGCGGAAGAAATACTGGCGGATCCATTCCTGCTGGGCCGGATTCCAATGGGTGCGGCGCAGGAAGCGGATATTCTGTTCCGCCAGTTGCGGCAACACCAGCTCGTTGAGGATCTGGTATTGCCGTTCAATCAGTTGGTGGGCCTCGCTGCTGACCAGGATCTTGACCTGACGCGGGCTCAGGCCATCCGCGCCCGTGGTCGGGGCGTTGTGCTCGATCTGGTCGATCAGCCCGGCGACGCGGACTTCGAAAAACTCATCCAGATTGCTGCTGACGATACAGAGGAACTTCAGGCGTTCCAGCAGGGGATTACGCTCATCCTCGGCCTGCGCCAGTACACGGCGGTTAAAGGCGAGCAGACCGAGTTCCCGGTTGAGAAAGAATTCCGGCGTCATTTTCAGGGTGGCCAAAGTCAAACGCCCTAGCTTATCCGCACTTCATGACAGATTTGTGACAGCGATCACGCCTTGGGCGGTACGTAACCTTCCACCGCTGCGGCTCCCGCCCCAAAGAAGTAGGCCTCGGTCTGTTCGGCCAGGTACTTGCGAGCACTGGGGTCTGCCAGACTGAGACGATTTTCGTTGACCAGCATGGTCTGATGCTTCAGCCAGCCAGCCCAGGCCTCCTTGGAGACATTCTCGAAAATGCGCTTGCCCAGTGGGCCGGGGTAGGGAGGGAAGTCCATGCCTTCGGCTTCGCGGCCGAGTTTTACGCAATTGACCATTCTTGCCATGATGTTTCCTAGGAATAAAGTGACGAGAGACTTCAATCATAACGCCGGCGCATATTCGCTGCCAGCCCGGTGAATGCCAGCGACCACACGATGACAGCACCTGATGGCAGGTCGAACAGGGCCGAAGCGACGAGGCCGATGAGGTAGGCCAGGGCGCCGATCAGGTAGGCGACCTTCAGGCGATGCCGTTCGTCCAGTTTGCGGACGGCCAGTGCAGGCAGGATCAGGCTGGAAAATACGAGGTATACGCCGATCAGTTGTACCGATGCAGTGACCGCAATGGCAAAGATGACGTAGAACCCACCCGGTCCCAGCGCTTCACGGTATTTGAACCAGATGGTTCCAAGCACCAGCGTGAGGAGTGCCAGCGGCAGCAGGTCATTCCAGGTGACCCACAGAATCTGGCCTGCCAGGACTTCCTGCAAGTGTTCGCCGCCATGCGGGTTGTGTGCCAGCAGCATCAGTGCTGCACTGGCCGCAAGCACGAACATGGCGCCGATCAACGCCTCCTGGATCTCCGGCCAGCGCTTCTCCATCCAGGTCAGCAGCAGCGCTGCGAGCAGGGCCGAGCAGGTGGCGATGATCTGCATTTTCCATCCCTGAGGTTCCCAGCCCGTCAGGTCGGCGGCGAGCAGGCCGAGCGCCGCCACCTGGGCCACGGCCAGGTCGATGAAGACGATGCCGCGCTTCAGCACCTGCTGGCCCAGCGGCACATGCGTGACAAGTACCAGTAACCCTGCGATCAGGGCGGGTCCGAGAATGCCGATGCTAAGTGCGTCGAGGTTCATGATCAATACTCATGTAAAAAAATGAAGGGCGCCGTCAACGATGCCATGTTGACGGCGCAGGCCCCGGGTTTAGCGAGCCGCTTCCAGCAGGCGTTGAAGCGTATCGTCAAACAGGCCGAACAGATCGGTGGCACGGTCTGTGCCGCCGACGGTGAACGGCAGAACGACGGTCTTGATCCCGGTTTTTTCAGCCAGCCAGGCCGAGGCGCGGCCATCGTTGTACGCCGCCCGGATGACCATTCTGGCGGGGCGCTGCTGGAGCTTCGTCATGATCTCCGTGAGATGGCCGCTGGAGGGCTCCACTCCGGGTTTGGGCTCGAGCGTGGCAACTTCCTCCAGTCCGAGCCAGTGGATAAGGTAAGGGAATCCCTTGTGGTGTTCGACGATCGCCACCCCATTGAGCGCTGTGGCCTGCGATTCCCAGCGCTGCATCGCCTCGTTCCACCGTTGAGCGAAGGATCGATAGCGTGTCTGGTAGAACGACGCATTGGCCGGGTCGACTTCTTCCAGGCGTTTTGCCAATGCCTCGGCCACTTTTGCAATATTGTGCGGGTCAGTCTGAATATGGGGGTTGCCCAGGGCATGTACGTCGCCATCGGCACGATCCAGCCTCGCCGGGATTTCGAGGCGCGGCACGTGGATGCCTGCTTCGAAGTAACCGGGTTTCCCGGGTTGTATCGTCGCATTGCCGGCCTGGCGGAGCACCATGGGAAGCCAGCCGATCTCCAGTTCCAATCCCGTGCAGACCAGCAGATCAGCATTGCGTGCCTTGGCGATCAGGCTGGGTTTGGCCTGCACCCGGTGCACATCCTGAAGTGCCTGGGTCGCGTTGTAGACGGAGACCTTATCCCCCCCCAGTTCCTGCGTAAGCGAGCCCCATTCCGGTTCGCAGGCGAATACATTGAGAGTCGCCTGCGCCGATTGCGCGCTCAGGGCCAGTGCAACGGTCAAAACATAAAATAATTTTTTCATGATGGCGCCTTTCCTAGAACCTGTGGGCGCCGTGGGCACCCAGGCTCATGATGTACTGGACGAAGAATTGATTGTCGGTCGCCTCTTCACGGGATTTGTCGCGTGCAAGTTGCAGGCGGACACGGCTGTATTCGCTCGGGCTGTAGTCCAGCATCATACTCAGGCGATCCGGGTTGTAGTCGCTGAGCAACAGATTGCCGTTGTTGCTGGCGTACGCTGTACGGCCAGCGTCGAGGCGCTCGTAACGCAAGCCTGCGCGCCAGTTCGGCATGAACTGGTAGATGCCCTGAGCGTACCAGCCCGACTGGTTGGCGTGATAACGATCGGTATTGGCCGCGCCATCGACGTCATAGGTCAGGTTGCCCGATTCGCTGCGGTGCAGGTATTCGCCCTGAAGCTTGAAGTTGGTGACATGGCTGTTGCCGTTGGGCGCCCATTTCCAGACGAAATCGGCGATCCACAGACGGCTGTTGCCGCTGAACTCGTTGGTGACGAACGCCCCGGCCGTATCGAGATCCGGCGACTGCCGATGACTGGGAGACGTGCGCAGGTAGGATAATCCTGCACGCCAGCTATGGCTGATGCCGATGTCGCTGCCGACATGGGCAAACAGGCTGCCCATCGCAGCACCGTTCTTGTCCTTGCCTTCCGTGTCGGCGATGCGTCCACGTCCGGCTTCGGCTCCCAATTCGATGAACAGGTCGGTCGGGGCGACCCATCTGATCTGCACGCCATCGTCACCGTATTGTCCGCCCAGAAATGCCTGATAGGCCAACGGGTTGTCCACGAAGTCCCAAGTGTGGGCGTGTTGCTCGTTCAGATAACCGACGCTGGAGAAGAATCGTCCAGCTTTTAGTGTCAGCCCGGCGGGGAGTGCGGTGGTCTGGATGAAGGCCTCCTCGACCCCGACAGAATTGTCAGGGGCCAGCGCCAGATTCAGGCCGCCGTAAAAGTAGTGATCGATATTGGCGTAAATGCCCAACTCTGATTCTGCCAGGCTCAGACCGCGTAGCCCCGGTCCGATTTCACCGCCGGTTTGAAACCCTGTGATGTGATAATCCGAATCCTGGGAGCGGTTGGCATAAATGCCTGACAGGATCAGCGAGATGCCAGGATTGAAGGCATTGCCGGAGAAAGTCGTGCGGGTGGAGGCTTCAATGGCCGCTGTTTCGGCCTTGGCGGCACTCTTTTCGGCCGCCCCGGCGCTGGACTGAGCCTGCTCCAGCTTGCTTTCCAGTGACTGAATACGCGCTTCATAGCTCTGCTTCATTTGCTGAATCTCGGCGCGGATTTTCTCCAGCTCTGCATCGTCGTTGGCCGTGGCCAGTGCGGGAGCAGCGCATAGCAAAGCGACGGCCAAGGCCGGGAGCTTTTGTTGCAACATGATGATGTCCTCAAGAATCAATGAACAACAACCCACCGCAGCAGCGGCCGGTTGGAAAAAAGTTCACAACTCAGATGAAGACGGGCGGAGCGCGGGCGGCGTAAGGGAGGAGGGTGGTCACCACCGCGGTGGTGCGGGGCGAGGTGTACGATGCCGTGCCCGTCGCGATGGCAGGAGCGAACAGGGCCGTGCTGGGCATTGCCCCGGCCAGTTCGGCATAGACCACGCATTTGTCGCAGACATTGCCGCCGACGTGCTTTTCCTGCGAGCTTTGCTGCTCGGTGACGTGCGCGATGGCGTGCAGCAGAGTGCCCTGCTGACCAAGGCCGAACAGGAAGGCGAGTGCGAACGTCAGGAACAGGCGACGGATCATGGACGGCATTCTAGCAGTCACAGGAAAAATAAAAAGCCGGTCACCTTAGGCGGGTGACCGGCTTTGCAGTTTCCCGATTACTGGTAGTTCGCGGCAGCGAAATCCCAGTTGGCCAGGTTGTTCAGGAACACTTCCACGAACTTGGCGCGCAGGTTGCGGTAGTCGATGTAATAGGCATGCTCCCACACGTCGATGGTCAGCAGCGCCTTGTCACCCGTGGTCAGCGGGGTGCCAGCGGCGCCCATGTTGACGATGTCGACGGAACCGTCAGCCTTCTTCACCAGCCAGGTCCAGCCGGAACCGAAGTTGCCGACTGCGGAGGCCTGGAACGCCTTCTTGAATTCGTCGAAAGAACCCCACTTGGCATTGATGGCATCCGCCAGCGCGCCGGCCGGAGCACCGCCGCCGTTCGGCTTCATGCTGTTCCAGAAAAAGGTGTGGTTCCAGATCTGGGCGGCGTTGTTGTAGATGCCGGCGGAGGACTTCTTGACGATGTCTTCCAGCGAGGCGTTCTCGAACTCGGTGCCCTTGATCAGGTTGTTCAGGTTGGTGACGTAAGTCTGATGATGCTTGCCGTAGTGGAACTCGATGGTTTCTACGGAGATGTGCGGTGCCAGGGCATCCTTGGCGTAGGGCAGAGCAGGCAGTTGATGTTCCATGATGAAATCCTCAAGACTGATTTGGTGAAATTTCTGACCCGGATATTCTGCCATAAACTTGACTGGTTCTATCAGGTATTCAGCTAAAATTTGTGTGGGTCCCAATACCCGCATAGAATGAGAGCCTGCACAAAGCGCTATTCTTTTGATGTATTTCGACCACAACAGCTCTGCGAAACCTTAGATCGATGAAAATCCTCATCGCCGAAGATAACAATGCCTCACGCGAGTTGTTGCGTCTGATTCTTGTCTCCGAAGGCTACGAGGTCTGCGAGGCCGTGGATGGCCTGGAGTCACTCGAGGTGTTTTCGCGCGAAGAGCCTGACATGGTGGTGCTGGATGTCACAATGCCGCGCATGGATGGCTTCGAGGTTGCGCGTACGATTACCCAGAAGCTTGCCAAGAATTTCGTCCCCGTCATCTTTCTCACTGCCTACAATGATGAAGCATCGATGTTGAGATGCTACGAGAGTGGTGGTGACGAAGTGCTGTTCAAGCCCATCAATCGTGTCGTATTGTTGGCCAAGATCCGGGCGATGCAACGGATTCTCTCGCTCTATGTGTCGCTGGAAGATTATCGTGCACGCACCGAAGAGGAGCTTTTCCTGGCACGGCACGTGTTCGCCACCATCACACAGCGTATGAAGGAGTTCATTCCCGGTCTGGGACACTGGACAGAGTCGGCAGGGCATCTTCCCGGCGACCTGATCCTCTACGACACCACCCCTTCAGGGCAGATTTACGCGATGATGGCCGACTTTACCGGACACGGTCTGTCTGCGGCCGTGGGCGCTATCCCAGTGGCCGATATCTTTTTTGCGCTGACCAAGAAAGATTTTCCCTTGGCCGACATTATTGTCGAGATCAATCGCAAGCTTCGCCAGGTGTTCCCGGTCGGCCATTTCTGTGCAGCCACGTTTGTTAGCAGCGACCCGGTGGCCAACGAGGTCAAGGTCTGGAATGCTGGTTTGCCAGAAGCTTATCTGGTGTCCCAGGACCGGCAGGTATTGCAACGTTTCCCCTCAAAAAACCTGGCGTTGGCGATCGTCGATATCAATCCCTCGGATATTGTCATGGTGACGGCAACGAACGCGCGCGGCAGCAAATTGGTGATTTATACCGATGGCCTGACCGAAGCGGAGAACGATGAAGGGGTAGCTTTTGGTCGTGAACGGCTTCTCAAGGCGATCGAGCATTCGATTGAGCAGCCGTTGTTCGAGGGATTGAAAGCCCTCGTCCTCGAATATTGCGGCAAGCAGAAACCCCACGATGACTTGTCCCTGCTGGTGTTGCCGGTAAATTATTCTCAGGAACTGGAAATCTGGACCTGATCGGTCTGCGCGTTCTGGCAGCTGAATTCCCGCATTACTTCTTGCGGGCCCGTGGATGGGCCTGATCGTACACCTTGGCCAAGTGTTGGAAATCCAGGTGCGTATAGACCTGTGTCGTGCTGATATTCGCGTGCCCCAGCATCTCCTGCACGGCCCGCAGGTCGCCGCTGGATTGCAGTACATGCGTCGCGAAGCTGTGGCGCAGGATGTGGGGATGGACGTTGCCGGCAATCCCTTGACGCACCGCCCAGAGTTTCAGGCGGGACTGCACGGCACGGGGCGTCAGGGCGCGCCCCGTCTTTCCCACGAACAGCGCCTGTTCGTTTTCCTTGATGAGAAGTTGCCGTTCCGGTAACCAGCGCCGGATGGCGGCGATGGCTTGGCTTCCCAGCGGCACGATGCGCGTCTTGGCGCCTTTGCCGGTGACGGTGACGGTGCCTTCGGCAAGGTCTACGCCCATCAAGGTCAACGATACCAGTTCTGCCAGGCGCAATCCCGACGAATAGAACAGTTCCAGGATGGCGCGGTCGCGCAATGCCAGCGGGTCATCCGCCTCGATTTCGACCAGTTTGACGGTTTGTTCGACCGAGAGCGCTTCCGGGAGCTTTTTGGGTGACTTTGGTGCGCGCATGCCCACGCAAGGGTTCTGGGGGAATTGGTGGCGTTGCCCCAGAAAGTGAAAAAACCCGCGCCAGGCGGATAGCATGCGGGCGATGCTCTTGCCGCCGATGTTGCGGCCGTGCAGGGTGGCGACGAAGCGGCGGATGTGGGCTGGTTGGATGTCCTGCAGGGGGATGTCCTCTGCCAACTGGACCAGCGTATGGATATCCCGACCGTAGTTCTCGCAGGTCAGGGGGCTGAGCCCCCTTTCGTGGGCGAGGTATTCGAGGTAGGCGCCGGGATAATCCAAGGCTTACAGGATATATCTGAGCAGGGCGACGCTCACCAGTTCGCCGATGCGTTTGAGGTAAAGCGTCCCCATCTCCGGGTAGAAGCGTTGTTCGTCTTCGCTGGCCATGGCGAGCAGGCCGAAGACCTGTTCGCCGCGCAGTGCGACCAGTGCAAACGACTTGAGCGGTGCGTTGGTTTCGCCGAACCAGCTACTGACGTCGAGGCCGGCACGATGGCCGCAGTAGGGTGTTGCCAGACCCTGTGCCCAGACGCGCAGTTCTTCTTCGATGACGGTGAACTCTTCGCGGTCGGAGTCTTCTTCGCGTTGCGGACGAGCCCACAGACGAAGCGAGACGTGGGGCACCTGAAAGTCCTCACGCAGGTTGTCCACGACCGTCTCGGTCAACGCCTCGAAATTGCGTGCCGAGAGAATGCCGAGGCTGAGGCGGTGCACTTTCTCGCTGATCACATCATTTTCTTCACCGAACTGGATCAGCTCGCCCAGTTTGGATTCCAGCACGCGAATCTTGTCGCGCTGCGCCAGTTGCTGGCGCTCGGCCAGCGATACCGTGCCGTTGCCGTGCGGGCTGGGCAGGTAGATTTCGGTCAGCAGATGGGCGTTGCGCTCGAAAAAGGTCGGATCGTTGCGCAGGTATTCCGTGATCTGGTCTTCGGTGAGTTGCATGGTGGTTGTTTCCTAGAGTGTAATTTCGCCTTCGAATACGGTGACTGCGGGCCCGG
This sequence comes from uncultured Methylobacillus sp., assembly GCA_964445115.1. Lineage (GTDB taxonomy): Bacteria > Pseudomonadota > Gammaproteobacteria > Burkholderiales > Methylophilaceae > CAIJXJ01. The sequence continues at coordinate 32,503 of CAYUJU010000012.1, forward strand.
TCATCATAACCGGCTGGCCTTCGCCTGCCCAGTCGATGCGCAGCGCGCCGCCGCGCATGGCCACCATAACGGGTGTGGCCAATTCGCCCGAACGGATGCCGCTCACCGCGGCCGCGCAGGCACCCGTGCCGCAGGCCAGCGTTTCGCCCGCACCGCGTTCATAGACGCGCAGCTTGACGTGGTGGGCGTCCAGAACCTGCATGAAACCGGCATTTACCCGTTGCGGGAAACGGGCGTGCGATTCGATCAGTGGTCCCTGCGCCTCGACCGGTGCGGTGTCGGTGTCAGTCACCACTTGCACGGCGTGCGGGTTGCCCATGGACAATGCACTGATCTGCACCTGGACATCGCCGACCTGCAGTGCGTAGCTGGCTGCCTGCTCCGCCTGGAAAGGAATCTCGGCGGGCACGAAGCGCGGCGCGCCCATGTTGACCGTGACTTCACCGTCGTCTTCCAGGCGGGGGAAAATGATGCCGCGCGCCGTTTCGACGCGGATTTCCTTTTTGTCAGTGAGTCCTTGCTCGTGCACGAAACGCACGAAACAGCGCGCGCCGTTGCCACATTGTTCCACTTCGCCGCCATCGGCGTTGAAGATCCGGTAGCGGAAATCCGCATCGGGTACGGTCGGGCGTTCGACCAGCAACAACTGGTCGCAGCCGATGCCGAAATGGCGATCCGCCAGGAAGCGGATCTGGTCCTGTGTCAGCTGCACGGACTGGCGAATGGCATCGATCACGACGAAGTCGTTGCCCAAGCCATGCATTTTGGAAAACTTGAGATTCATGGTGTCTGGTTCAAAAGGCTGTTCGGGTTATTTTACTCGTTTGGCGGCTGTACGCCGGTAGGAATCTTGTGCCGCTGGTAGCTCCAGAAATACTGCTCGGGTTTTTGCCTGACCAGTGATTCGATGGCGCGGTTGAGTGTTACCGGTGCCGGCGGTTGTTCGAGCGGGGTGATATGGATGACGTAGCCACACCCCCACGACAGGCGCTCGCCGAACGCCATCAGCACGGTAGCCCCGGTCGCCTCGGCCAGTTTTCCTGCCAGCGTCATGGTGTAGGCCGGGCGGCCGAAAAACGGCGCCCATTCCCCCTCGGCGTTGCCCGGTACCTGGTCGGGGAGGATGCCGACCGCCTCGCCCCGCTTCAGCGCCTTGAGCAAGGTGCGTACGCCCTGCACCGAGGTCGGGGCCAGCGTCACTTGGCCGCGGTGGCGGCCGGCGTTGATCAGTGGTTCCATCCAGGCTTTGCGGGGTGGGCGGTACAGGACGCTGATCGGGTGGTGTGCCGCGTAGTAGAGCGAGGTGATTTCATAGCAGCCGAGATGCGGGGTGAGGAAAATCAGCCCATTTCCGCGTGCCAACGCCGCGTCGACATGCTCCCACCCTTTGCAGTCCCTGACCCAACCAACGGCCTGCGCGTAGGGGCGGAACCAGATGGCGAGCGTTTCCAGCGAACTTTTGCCGGTTTCGGCGATATTGCGTGCCAGCAGGCGTCGGAAGCTTTGCGGAGAATCGGTCAAACCGGAAGCTTGGAGGTTTTCGCGGGTCCAGCGGGAAAACTTTCTTGAGCCGAAATACATTGCCCATCCTGCCACTACACCCATGCCGTGGATCACTGGCAGGGGGAGTCGTGCATAGAGTTTCAGGAGCCGGATGAGCATGAATCGCTTTTTAGGGACGTCGGAATTTGTTATTCTATCAATCTTTTGCGTTCAATTTAGGCGGAAGCATTTTCTCATGAGCGATTACCTGTTTACCTCCGAATCCGTGTCCGAAGGCCATCCCGATAAAGTCGCGGACCAGATTTCCGATGCCATCCTCGACGCCATCCTGGCGCAGGACCCGACCGCCCGCGTGGCGGCCGAGACCCTGACCAACACGGGTCTGGTGGTGCTGGCCGGCGAAATCACGACGACCGCCAATGTGGACTATATCAAGGTCGCACGCGACACCATCAAGCGCATCGGCTACGACAATACCGATTACGGTATCGACTATAAGGGCTGCGCCGTGCTGGTGGCTTACGACAAGCAAAGTCCGGACATCGCCCAAGGCGTGGACAAGGCCGAGGATGATCCGCTGGATCAAGGTGCGGGCGACCAGGGCCTGATGTTTGGCTACGCCTGCGACGAAACGCCTTCGCTGATGCCGTTGCCGATTTACCTGGCGCACCGTCTGGTGGAGCGCCAATCCCACCTGCGTAAGGATGGCCGCCTGCCCTGGCTGCGCCCGGACGCGAAATCCCAGGTCACCGTGCGTTACGTGGACGGCAAGCCCTTCGCCATCGATACCGTGGTGCTGTCTACCCAGCATGCGCCCGAGATGACGCTGGAGGCGATTCGTGAAGCCGTGATCGAAGACATCATCAAGCCGGTGCTGCCCAAGGAACTGATCAAGGGCGACATCAAGTATCTGGTCAACCCGACCGGCCGTTTCGTCATCGGCGGCCCGCAGGGCGACTGTGGTCTGACCGGCCGCAAGATCATCGTCGACACCTACGGCGGCAGTTCCCCGCACGGCGGCGGCGCGTTCTCCGGCAAGGATCCGTCCAAGGTGGACCGTTCTGCGGCCTACGCCGGTCGTTACGTGGCCAAGAACATCGTGGCGGCAGGTCTGGCCTCCCGTTGCACGGTGCAGATTTCCTATGCCATCGGCGTGGCACGTCCGACCAGCGTCATGGTTGAGACCTACGGCACAGGCAAGGTGTCCAACGAAAAGTTGACCGAGCTGGTGCTGAAGCATTTCGACCTGCGTCCCAAGGGCATCGTCAAGATGCTGGACCTGCTGCGTCCGATCTATGCCAAGACGGCCGCGTATGGTCACTTCGGTCGCGACGAGCCGGAATTCACCTGGGAAGCGACCGACAAGGCCATGGCACTCAAGGCGGATGCGGGGCTGTAAACACGCATGAAGCGCATCAAGGTCGAACAACTGCGTCTGGGGATGTTCCTGCAGGAATTCTGCGGGTCGTGGATGGACCATCCGTTCTGGCGCAGTAAATTCCTGCTGGAAAATCCGGAAGATATCAAGACGATCCTGGCCAGTAGCATCCGCGAAGTCTGGATCGATACCAGCAAAGGTCTGGATGTTGAGGCCGGTGAAGGTGTGATCGCGGAGCAGACCGAAGAGGAGATCAAGGCCGAGGCCGAGCATGTCCTGACGGAAGCGGTGAGCAAGGTGGTGGAGAGGGTCGAGATCGCTGCGGAAATGGAACGCGCGGCCAAGATCTGCTCCCAGGCCAAGCAGGCGGTCAGTTCGATGTTCAACGAGGCGCGCATGGGCAAGGCGCTGGATGCGGCTGACGCGATGCCGCTGGTCGAGGAGATCGCGACCTCGGTGTATCGCAACCCAAGTGCGATCATCAGTCTGGCGCGCTTGAAGACGGCAGACGAATACACTTACATGCATTCGGTGGCGGTCTGCGCCCTGATGGTGGCGCTGGCTCGGCAACTGGGCATGAACGAAACCCAGGCGCGCCAGGCCGGCATGGCCGGGCTGCTGCACGACATCGGCAAGATGATGATCCCGATGGAGATCCTCAACAAACCGGGACGGTTGACTGACGAAGAATTCGATATCGTCAAAAGCCACCCGGCCGAGGGCCACAAGCTGCTGTTGGAAGGGCAAGGCGTGGACGAGGTGGCGCTGGACGTGTGCCTGCACCACCACGAAAAAATGGACGGCAGCGGTTATCCTGACAAGCTCAACCAGGACAACATCTCCCTGTTTGCCAAGATGGGGGCTGTGTGTGACGTGTATGACGCGATCACCTCCAACCGCCCCTACAAGAACGGTTGGGATCCCGCGGAGTCCCTGCGCAAGATGGCGGAGTGGAGCAAGGGGCATTTCGATCCCGTGGTGTTCCAGGCCTTCGTCAAGAGCGTGGGCATTTACCCGGTGGGCTCGCTGGTTCGCCTCGAGTCCGGACGCATTGGCGTGGTGATCGACCAGATCGAGAAATCCCTGCTGACGCCCAAGGTCAAAGTGTTCTTCTCGACCAAGTCGAACCTGCGCATTCCACCGGAAGTGATTGACCTGTCATCCCCGTTGGCACGCGACAAGATCGTGGCGCGTGAAGAGCCGGAAAAGTGGAATTTCGCCGATCTCAACGCGTTGTGGGGCAGCGTTACCTTGTGGTGATCTTTTCCCGGGCGTGACATCGCCCGGGAAATCACTTTATAATTGCGAACTTACCGAGGAGCGCTGCGAGGTTTTTCCCCAGGCTCGGTACCCGGCGATGATCGTTGCCGGTTCTAACGGCGTTCACCTGATCAACCTGTGCCGGGCACGGGCTGCGGGTGAGGACGAAGCGCCACCCCTCCCTATCCGGCCACTTACATCCAGGAGAGATACTGTGGCTGAATTCAACGATTACGTCATTGCCGACATGAGCCTTGCCGACTGGGGTCGCAAGGAAATCGCCATCGCGGAAACCGAAATGCCGGGCCTGATGGCCATTCGTGAGGAATACGCGGCCTCCCAGCCGCTCAAGGGCGCACGCATTACCGGTTCGCTGCACATGACCATCCAGACCGCCGTGCTGATCGAGACCCTCAAGGATCTCGGTGCCGATGTGCGCTGGGCGTCCTGCAACATTTTCTCGACGCAAGACCACGCCGCTGCAGCGATCGCGGCAGGCGGTACCCCGGTGTTCGCCGTCAAGGGTGAAACGCTGGACGAATACTGGGACTACACCCACCGTATCTTCGAATGGAAGGACGGCGGCTATTCCACCATGCTCCAGATGGTGGGCGAGCTCAACGAGCAGCAAAAAAGCTATATCCAGAAGATCAACCAGGGTGTGGACATGATGACCCGCCTGGTCAACAACCTGCTCGACCTGGGCCGTATTGAGGCCGGGGT
>CAYUJU010000012.1:37376-37600 GCA_964445115.1 uncultured Methylobacillus sp.
AAGGACGGCGGCTATTCCAACATGATCCTGGACGATGGCGGCGACGCGACCCTGCTGCTGCACCTCGGTGCGCGCGCAGAGAAGGACGCTAGTTTGCTGGCCAACCCGGGCAGCGAAGAAGAAATCTGCCTGTTCAACGCCATCAAGGCCAAGCTTAAGACCGACCCGACCTGGTATTCCACACGTCTGGCCCAGATCAAGGGCGTGACCGAGGAAACCACCAC
>CAYUJU010000012.1:37610-37915 GCA_964445115.1 uncultured Methylobacillus sp.
ATCGCCTGTACCAGATGCACGAGCGCGGCGAACTGAAATTCCCGGGCATCAACGTCAACGATTCCGTGACCAAGTCCAAGTTCGACAACCTGTATGGCTGCCGCGAGTCGCTGGTCGACGGCATCAAGCGTGCGACCGACGTGATGATCGCCGGCAAGATTGCCGTGGTGGCCGGTTACGGCGACGTGGGCAAGGGCTCTGCCCAGGCGCTGCGTGCGCTGTCCGCCCAGGTGTGGGTGACGGAAATCGACCCGATCTGCGCCTTGCAGGCGGCCATGGAAGGCTACCGCGTAGTGACCATGGAT